>CALWID010000001.1 GCA_944380635.1 uncultured Eubacterium sp.
TTCGGCTTTTGGCAACTCCAGACCGTACCTCTGTACGCCTACAATCCGTCAAATGCGAAATCCAACTCGATTTCTCGATAGCCTCCCAGCGTGTCGGGAAAGACTTATTATCTCAATAAAACCTATTTCGACACGCTGAAGAACCGATGATAACATCGGTTCTAAACTGATTGAATCTCATAAACTATATAATTCCATAATAACTAATTAAAAATTAAATAACGCTTAGTTAAAATCAGCCGCCGCTGCCGAGAAGGTTTTGGTCAAAATCAAAAAGCGCTTCATTAATCTGATAAATATCATATATATTATTTACTATAAAATATTCAACAATAATATCAAAAACACTGCTGTGAGAAAGCGCAAATCCCGCTTTCATAAGCATTTCGCGCGTTTCGACAAGCGGCAGGCGCAAAGCGATACAAAAAGCGAGCACGGTAGGCTTACCCGGTCTGTAATTAGGATTACTGCGTATTTTTGAAAAAAGTTTTCTGTCTATATTCGCTCTGCGGTAGCACTCGCTGTCCGTCATACCGCTCTCATCTATTTTTCTGAGGAGCATTTGCGAAAAACTTTCATCCTTAACATCATCAAGATAATCGGCAAGCGAACCGCCGGACAGTTCCGGCTCAAAAACATAATCATCGGACAGAACGGCGCCGTAATTCGGTTCTTTTTGAGGCGCTGAAGTAATTTCCGGCGCCGCAGGCAGAGGCGCGGACTGCCCTCGGCTCAATATCTGTGAGCGCGGCTCTGTATGTTTCTCAACATATTTATCATCAACATACTGCTTTATTCCGGAAATAAGTTTGCTTCCGGCGGTAAAAGAGTTTTTATCGAAAAACACGATATAGATAAGCATATCGTTTTCCATAAGAAACTGAGCGGCAGTATCAACGGCAACTTTTACGGCTTCTGCCTTAGGATAGCCGTAAACGCCTGATGATATGAGCGGAAACGCAATTGATTCGCAGCCGTATTCCTTAGCAAGGCGCAGTGAAGATTCATAACAACTTTTAAGCAATTCTTGCTCATTGTGCCCGCCGCCGTGCCACACGGGGCCTACGGTATGTATTATATATTTGCATTTAAGATTATAACCCTTTGTGATTTTAGCGCTTCCCGTTTTGCATCCGCCCAGGGTTTTGCACTCTTCAAGCAGGGCGGGGCCTGCGGCGCGGTGAATAGCGCCGTCCACTCCCCCGCCGCCTAAAAGAGATTCATTTGCGGCGTTTACAACAGCGTCGCATTCCATTTTAGTAATATCGTTTCTTACAAACTGAAGAGGCATTTATTTACCACCTTTTCACATTCATTTTCTGCGTTTAAAAATTTTTCTAAGAAACAGGGCGAATTTATATGACCTTGAATTTTTGATTTTTTTAATTTCAAATTCAAGTTCATCAATTTTATCGCTGAGTTTTATATTTTCTTTTTGGAGTTTTTTTATCTCTGCGCCGCGCTGAGCCTTTTCATCATAAGTTTTTTGCAATTTATTGTTTAACTCTGATTTTTCCTTATAAGTTTTATTGAGTTTCTTATAAGTTTGCATATTTTCAGAACGCAAAAACTCAGCGTAATCAATAAGAGCAAGCGTATTGCTGAGGTCTATATCATTACCCGGTAAACAAACCGTGTTATAAAAATAATTTTCGCCGAGGTCTTTTTCAAGCCAGTTTTTAACTGCCTCAAACTGCTCTTCATTTTTAAACTTATCAACATTAAGCCTCTGAAGCGAATCCTGCTGCGGCGCCGAATAATGCAGATGAAAATTTTTAGCGCAGCAAATGGTTTTAACGCCTTTTGAAAGCGCCATAAGATTAAGCCAAATATCATCTGCAAGCGGGCAAAGGCTGAGCAGATGCTGTTTATCAAACGCACGGCTGTCAAGAATACCGGGAGGAAACAGGCAGCCAGCGCCCGTTGTTGCAAACAACTGTGTGGACGGCAGAAAAATATCTCTTGTAAACTGCTTTAACCACTTTGAATAATTAAGTATCTTTTTATTTTCCTTATCAACGCCGATAACATGAACACGCATACAACTTATGCAATCAGGAAATGAGATATATGACTGATAAAGTTTGAAAACCATATCAGCCGGATAAACGAGGTCGTCATCAACAGTAATTACAATATCATCGGGATATTCCTGCATTGTATAGAAATATTTTTTATGTGAACGAAGGTCATCACTGCTCCATTTTATCTCAACCTCTCCTCTTTTAACGCAATCAATAAGATTCTGAGGCAAATCTTCCTCTCCGTTTTTAAACTGCTGCTTTGAAAGCCAAAGCAATACTCGCTTAGGCTTTAAAGTTTGAACAGCGATATTCTCTATAACGCTGTGAACATAAGCGATTCTGCCGGGATAACTCGTGAGCGAAACTGTAATATCATGCGAGCGTATCTTAAGCATTTCATCATAAGTATACTTTTTAACAGATTCATAAAGAGCGAAGGTCATTTCGTTTCTGACTTGCTTTCTGCTAAGCGAACCGAGTTGAGAATCTGAAAAGCGGTTGTGAAGGAATTTATAGAACTCTTCAACCTGCTCAGTATCAAAATCATAAGTATAATTTGATAAAATAAAGCAGTAGTTATCGAGAATAAAATTATAAAGAGAAATTTTTATTTCATCCGCATATGGCAGTTTACTGATTTGGCGCTGTGTGCTTTCCAAAGCGTATTTTACATTGAAAAGTTTGTTTGCGTAAGTTGAAGTGATAGTGCCGGAATGGCCGAGGCGGTAATTCATAAGGCAATTATCAACAACAGCGATTTTCTGCGCCGCGGCAGCGCAGAGCACGGAATAAGTAATATCATCGCTTGAAGAAAGTTCATCATATCTGATATTATGGGCGGTAACGGTTTCACGCCTGACTATTTTATTCCACGGAACAACATTAACAATACTCAATATTGAATCGGGGTAATCTTTATATGAAAAAACAGAATTAACATCTTTTAAAATATTTTTATTAAATCCGCTTTTAAATGTTTTTTTGTTAGTATCGTTATCTAAAAAAGTATATCCGTTAAACGCAACCAGGTCGGCATTAGTTTCAACTGCTCTTGCAACGGCCTTTTCAATAAGATTTTTATTGGCAATATCATCAGAATCAAAGAAATACAGATAATCGCCTGTGGCACGGTCCAGCCCAAAATTACGCGCTGAGCCGCCGCCGCCGTTTGCTTTTGTGAAGACGCGGATTCTGGAGTCTTTATCTTTATATTCCTCAAGAATAGAAAGAGAAGAATCAGCAGAACCGTCATCAACGCAGATTATTTCCAAATTTTTATATGTCTGATTCACAATACTGTCAAGCGCTTCACGAAGAAACTTTTCAGCGTTATATACCGGTATTACAACAGAAACTAAAGGTTCCATATGATATTTCCTTTCAAACATACAACTTGTAATATTTATATTATCATAATACCGGTTATGAATCAATCGAAAAAGAAAAAATGCAATATTAAAAACAATTTTTAATTAGCAAATCACAATATTACTGAAAATTAAATTTCGTTATTCGGATAGTTCAAGCATTGTTTGGGCAAAAACGCCGTAACCTTTAAGGGGATTATTGACTATTACATGGGTGATGGCGCCGATGAGTTTTCCGTTTTGAATAATAGGAGTGCCGCTCATACCCTGAACTATGCCGCCTGTTTTTTCAATCAGCCGTTCATCGGTAATTTTTATAATCATATTTTTTTCATCGTCGTTTTGATTAATTTTTGTAATTTCTGCCGAATAGACCTGTGGGCCGTTTTCATCCACAGTTGTAATTATTTGGCAAAAACCTTTCTGAACTTCCTGCGGCAAGGCAACTTCATATTCGCAAAATCCGCTCAAATCCACTTTACTGCTGTATTTACCGTATATCCCCTGGCGCGTGTTTTTATTAAGCACTCCGATTTCCTTATTAGAAAATTCGCAACTTATTGAGCCGGTTTCGCTTGCGGTGGATTTGGTAACGGAAGAAACAGTTGTTTGAACTGCCTGCCCGTCCAAAATAGGGATAATCTCCCCCGTATCAACATCCGTAATGGGATGGCCGAGCGCCGCCATATTGCCGCTCGACGGATTATAGAATGTAACTGTGCCTATTCCGGCGGTTGAATCCCTGACCCACATTCCCGCCTTATAGCAGCCTTCCGACTCCACATAAACGGGGGTTAAGGACAAATCAAGGTATTCGCCGTTTCTGTTAACTTTTATCAGGAATTTTTTGCCGTTATTATCGTTTAAAATTTCGCTTACTCTGTCTGAAGAATAAACTTTTTCACCGTTTATGGATACAATAATATCGCCGACCGCTATACCCGCTTCCTTAGAGGGATTAACGGTTTTGCCGTTTACGGAAACATCCTTTGTGCCCACAACCATAACGCCGTCCGTATAAAGTTTTATACCGAAAGAATCGCCTGAAACGAGGACGGTATCTTCATCAGCGGTTTTTACCGTTTCGCTTTTTACGGGAATAACTCCGAGCAGGGTTAAATCGCTGTTTTGCCCGCCGACCGTCTCGGCGCTTTGGTAATCTACGCTTTTTTCATCATCATACGAAAGATAAAATATATCGTCTATAACATTATCCGATGAATTTTTAACATAAAAAGTATCGGGATAAGCGGCGTTTCCGTAAATGACGAAGGAAAATATAACGGCAACGGCAAGCGCGACCGCGCCGTTTAATATTCTGATAAATTTTCTCATTTCCTATCACCTTATATAACTCATTTCTAACATCTTTTATATTATAACCGGATAATGATTTTATAAAAAAAGCAAAAATATGAAAAAAACTCCGCCGAAAAATCAAACGACTTTTCGGCGGAGCGGAAAAATTTAAAATTTTTTAGATAGAAACTTCCATTGCAATCTGATAAAGATTTGTATCAATATGTTTTGTCATATTAAGCGCTTCAAAAATATCGAAATCAACAACTTCTCCCTTTTGGCAGGCTACTACTCTGTTGCCGATATTCTTCATAAGAAGTTCCTTAACCGCATAGTTGCCCATACGGGTTGCCATAACTCTGTCCTGAACGGTGGGCGAACCGCCTCTTTGGATATGGCCAAGAATGCAGGCGCGGGATTCAACGCCGGTTTTTTTCTGAATTTCTTTTGCAAGTTCGGTAACATCAACGCCAACGCCCTCTGCAACAACGATAAGAAAATGCTTTTTATCCGTGCGCTGAGTGCGTTTCATTCTTTCTATAACATCTTTTTGAATATCAAACGGAATTTCGGGAATAAGTATTGAAGTTGCGCCGACGGCAATGCCCGCATTAAGGGCAAGATAACCCGCTCTTCTGCCCATTACCTCTATAACGGTGCAGCGGTCATGCGATTCGGTGGTATCCCTTACCTTATCAACGCATTCCATAATGGTGTTAAGGCAGGTATCATAACCGATGGTATAATCGCAGCAAGCAATATCGTTATCTATTGTGCCGGGAATACCAACGCAGGGAATACCGCGCTCTGAAAGGTCTCTCGCGCCGCGGAAAGAACCGTCTCCGCCGATAACAACAACACCCTCAATACCGTTTTCACGGCAGGTTCTTATTGCTTTTCTCATGCCCTCTTCGGTTGCAAATTCAGCAGAGCGGGCGCTGTAAAGTTTTGTGCCGCCCCTATGAATTATATCTGATACCGAACGAAGGTCAAGTTCAACAAAATCACCGTTTATAAGTCCGTTATAACCTCTTATAACGCCGAGAACGCGTATACCGTTTACACAGGCAGTTCTTACAACAGCACGAACAGCCGCGTTCATTCCGGGGGCGTCGCCGCCGCTTGTTAAAACAGCAATCGTTTTCATAATAAGTCCTCCTCTGTTAATCTGTAATTAATATTAATAAAATTATTAAAAAAGTATTTTAAAATTTACGAAGAATATTTTACTCGCAGAAAGTAAAAAAGTCAATACTATTATTAAATTCAGTCCATTACAACAACATTTTCACTGCCGAGCAGCCTTGAAAGTTCGCTGAGCATTGTTTCATTTACAGAAGTGAAATCAGAACGGCTCTGGAGTTCATAATGCTTTTTATCCTTATAATAAAAGCAAAGCGGGAAATCGCCGTCAAATATAGATGTTATAATCTTTGCCTTTTTAATGCGCTCGTCATTTTCCGAATCAAAGCGCAGGAAAAGCCCCTTATGTTTTCCTTTTTTATGAGAAACGGCAGTATTCTCCGCCGGGCTTTCGGCAGATGACTGATTTGAATTCATATCGGGCGCGCCCGTTACGGAATTTGCGAGTATCTTGGGCTCTTTTTCTTCCTCCACGGACAGAGTGCCGCTTACAGTTATGACGCCCGAAACAACAAGCCTGTCTGAAGCAGACTGAAGAATTTTCGGAAAAACGATTATTTCAACGGAGCCGAACATATCCTCAACGGTAACGAACGCCATATTCTGGCCGTTTCTTGTTTGCTTTATTGTTATGTGGGTTATTATGCCGCAAAGTGTAACGCGGTCCCCGTCCTTATATTTTGAAAAAGATGATTTCTCCGCCTCAAGTATTTCACCTGTTTTGGCATAGCCGAGTGAATCAATAACATTTTCGTACTTATCAAGCGGATGGCCGGAGAGATAAAGACCGGTCATTTCCTTTTCCATTTTAAGAAGTTCCGATTTCGGAAATTCGGGAACATCGGGCAAATCAAAATCAGCGCCGAAAGAATCGTCGCCTGAGCCGAGTTCAAAAAATCCTACCTGACCGTACATTGTTTTGCGCCTTTTCTCCTCAAGATTTGCGGCAATTACAGGAAGCGCCTGAAGCATTTGGCGGCGGTTAGCGCCGAGAAAATCAAGAGCGCCGCTGCGAATAAGGCTTTCAACCGCGCGGCGGTTAAAATGAGAAGTCTGAAGCCGTGAGCAAAAATCAAAAAAGTTTTTATATTTTCCTTTTTTACGCTCATTAATAATATCGTCTATAAAATCCGTGCCCAGATTTTTAATGCCGAGCAATCCGTAATTTATAACATTGCCGTTTGCGGAAAAGCCTTTCATTGAAGAATTTACATCAGGCACCGCCAGGCGCAGACCGAGCCTTTTACTTTCCGCGATATAGCGGGCAACCTTATTTGACGAATCCAAAACAGAAGTTAGGAGCGCCGCCATAAACTGAGCGGGGCAGTAACACTTTAAATAAGCCGTTCGGTACGCCACAAGAGCGTAGCAGGCGGCGTGGGATTTATTGAAAGCGTATTTTGCAAATTCGGAAATTTGGTCAAAAATGGAATCGGCAAGAGCGGTATCTATATTATTTTTTGCGCAGCCGGCAAGGAAATTTTTACGCTCCGCCTCCATAACATCTTTTTTCTTTTTACTCATAGCACGGCGCACCACATCCGCCCTGCCGTATGAATAGCCGGCAAGGGAGCGCAGTATCTGCATAACCTGCTCCTGATAAACTATACAGCCGAAAGTATCCTCCAAAATAGGCTTTAACTGCGGCAGCGCGTAATGCACCTTTTCAGGGTGGTGCGAATTTTCAACAAAAGTATCTATCTGCTTTGCGGGACCGGGTCTGTAAAGCGAATTGGCGGCAATGAGATGCTCAAGTTTTGTGGGTTTCAAATTCATAAGCATCTGTTTCATTCCGCTTGATTCAAACTGAAAAACGCCCTCCGTCTGCCCGCGTGAAAAAATTTTATACACCTGAGGGTCGTCTATGGGGATATTATTTATATCTATTCCCGCGGCTTTTGACGCGTCATCAATTACAGTGAGCGTACGCAGGCCGAGAAAGTCCATTTTTAAAAGCCCGAGTTGCTCAAGTTGAGTCATTGTATACTGGGTAACAACAAGCCCGTCATTAGTGGCAAGCGGAACATAGGACGAAACCCTGTCATGGGTTATTACCACGCCCGCAGCGTGAGTTGAAGTATTGCGGGGCATACCCTCCACCTTACGGGCGGTTTCAATAAGTTCTTTAACACGGGGGTCCTGCTCCATAAGTTCACGCAGTTTAGGAGATTTTTCAACCGCGTGAGCAATCGTTATTTTAAACTCGCCCGGCACAAGTTTTGCCACCGTATCCACCGCGGCATAGGGCATACCCATTACCCTGCCTACATCACGGATAGCGGCTCTTGTTTGCAGAGTTCCGAAAGTTACGATTTGAGCAACATGATCCGCCCCGTACTTATGCGTTACATAATCTATAACCTCCTGGCGGCGCTCATAACAAAAATCAATATCAAAATCCGGCATGGAAACACGCTCCGGATTTAAAAAGCGCTCAAAAAGGAGATTATATTTCATTGGGTCAAGGTCTGTAATTCCCATACAGTAAGCCGCAAGCGAACCTGCGCCCGAGCCTCTGCCGGGGCCTACGGGTATATCCTTGCTCTTTGCAAAGGAAACAAAATCCGCCACTATTAAATAATAATCCGTATACCCCATTTTGTTTACTGTTTGAAGTTCGTATTCAAGGCGGTCTATATATTTCTGCGGCGGATTGCCGTATCTTTTTTTGAGCCCCTCATAACAGCGGCGGCGGAAATATTCAAAATGGCTGATATTTTCATCAATCTCAAAATAAGGAAGTTTTGTTTTGCCGAATTCAAAATCAAAATTGCACCGCTCGGCAATTTTTTCAGTATTTTCCACTGCCTGCGGCAATTCCGGAAAAAGGCGCTCCATTTCCTCCTGAGATTTAAGGTAAAATTCCTGAGAATGGAATTCAAGCCCCGTATCCTCGCCGAGAACATGATTCGTTGCGATACAAATAAGCACTTGCTGAATCTTTGAATCCTCTTTATTAATGTAATGGGTATCATTAGTTACCACTACCGGAATACCGGTTTCGGCATTTATGCGTTTTATGCCTTCTGCAACTATCTTTTGCTCTTTTATACCGTGGTCCTGAAGTTCAAGAAAATAATTGTTTTCGCCGAAAACATCACGATACCACAAAGCGGTATTTTTTGCTTTTTCATAATCGCGCTCAAGGATAGCGCGTGGCACTTCACCTGCAAGGCAGGCGGAAAGGCAGATAAGACCTTCGTGATATTTTTCAAGTATATCGTGGTCTACTCTCGGTTTATAGTAATAACCCTCTGTATAGGAAAGTGAAACAAGTTTTATAAGATTTTTATATCCCGTTTCATTTTCGCAAAGCAGGATAAGGTGGTTATAATCCTTATCAAGCACCTTTTCCCTGTCAAACCTTGTGCGGGGCGCAACATAAACCTCGCAGCCTATTATCGGCTTAATTCCGTGCTTTTTGCAGATTTGGTAAAATTCAACGGTGCCGTACATATTGCCGTGGTCCGTAATTGCAAGTGAAGTCATACCCAGTTCTTTAGCGCGCAGAACAAGCGGCTCGATACGACAGGCGCCGTCAAGCAGTGAATATTCAGTGTGCAGGTGAAGATGGGTAAACATAATTATACTTCCTTATAATTTTACAGACAGTTATATATTTCCTCTATCGGGAGCGAATATCTTTTTTCACATTTAGGAACGGTTTGCGATTCCAAAGCAGAAGTAAAGACGGTTTTTTTAAGTTCGTTAGATATTTTATACTTAGAAACGGTTTCTATATACTCTTCGCGCTTATTAACTGTGGCTCGCTTTGCGCCGCAAACGGTTATTTTAACCTCATCTTTCGGCGAAATACCGATAAGTTCAACAAAAACGGAGCCGTTTGCACAAACCTGTGAAGAAATCTCACTGCCGTTTACAAAAGCGCAGACTTCTTTAGCAGACGAAATATCAAAGAAATTAATTTTATAATTTCTGCTTTGCGGAATAACGGAAAAATCTCCCTTTGCGGGATGAATTTTAAATGTTATATCATTATCTTTTGTATGTATTTCAAATTTTGTTTCGGCAAAAGCGCCGTTTTCAAAATTCATAGATTCGCCGTCATCCTCATACAAAGAGAATGAGCCGCTGCCGGAAAAGGCAAGTATTTCCAGACTTTCGGGATTATCCGCGCCGTTTGCCGTTTCATTCATATCAAGCGGCACGATAGCGCCCTCCCCTGCAAGAACGGGGAAATTTTCAATACCGCGGAACATTTTTATAAATCTTCCGCCGCTGTAAGAACGGCGTGTAAAAATATCTGTATATCTGCCGTTCGGCAGCCAAACATTTACGCAGGCAAGCCCTGTTTTTTTATCTGCGGGGTCAGTTATCGGCGCGGCAATAAGTTCACTGCCGAAGAAATACTGATTTTTGCATTTATAGGAGTTTTCATCGTTTGGATAGCCGTAATACATAGGCTCAATCAGCGCCCTTGAGCATTTATGCGTTTTATAATTCATAGTGTAAATATACGGAATAAGCCGGCGGCGAAGGCGCAGAAAATCAACCGCAATATGATAAGCGGCATAGCCGTATTTCCACGGCTCTTTGCCCATAAACTCATTACTTGTTGAATGCAGGCGGTTTATGGGGCTGAACACGCCGAACTGCAGCCAGCGCACATAAAGTTCATCATCCTTTTTACCCGCCATATGCCCGCCTATATCATGGCTCCACCATGTGTAGCCTATATTTGAGGCGGTTGATGTAAAATACGGCTGAAAGCGCAGGCAGTTCCAATTAATAGTGGTATCGCCTGAAAAGCCGAGCGGATAACGCTGGCTGCCCGCCTCGGCAAATCTTGAAAGAATAAGCCCTCTTTTCCCGCCGCGGCAGTTATCAAGATAGTGATAATGATTAAGCGCCCACAACGGGTCAAGCCCTTTTACGGAAGATTTTTTGCCCTGCTGCCAGTCTATCCACCAAAAATCTACGCCTTCGTCCTCGTACTTATGGTGTATAAGTTCAAAATACGCCTCCATATACTTAGGGTCAGCGCAGTCAAAAGGAATTTTTTTCTTTGATTTCGGGTCTACGCCCATATAGCGGGCAAAATCCTCATACATATCTTCAAAAAAGCGGACTCCGTCCGCGGGGTGAAGATTAACTGTAATCTTAAGTTTTTGCGTTTTCAGCCACTGCAAAAACGCTTTGTAATCAGGGAAAAGGCGGGTATTCCAACTGTAACCCGTCCACCCGCTTTTAATATCTCGTGAATCGGCGCCGGGCACGCCGGAAAATTCTTTTTTAAGGTCCACCCAATGCCAATCCATATCTATTGTGGCAACGGTGAGCGGTATTTTTTCAGCCTCAAACCGTTTAATAAGGTCTGTATATTCCTGCTGAGTATACGCCTTATATCTGCTCCACCAGTTCCCGAGAGCAAAGCGGGGAATAAGCGGAACGCCGCCGGTAAGGCGGATAAAATCCCTGACTGCCGCTCTGTAATCGTGCCCGTAAACGAAAACATAAATATCTTTTTCCTTATGAGGGCGCGGAGAAACAGAGCCGTCCCTGTTCAGAACAAGCGACGCGGAATCATCAAACACGGCTGCGCCGCTCTTGGAAACAACACCGCTGCCAAGCGGTATTGCTCCTGTAGTACCGTCCAAAGTTCTGTAAGTACCTTTTAAATTTTCTTTTTTTAAATCGTTAATTTTTTTGCCCTGAGCAACGGCGTACACAACTTTGCCGCCCGAAAGTTCCACGCAAATGCCGTTTTGCCTTGTGCCTACAATCAAAAAGCCGTCCGTATTTTTAACTTTAAATACAGGAGCGGCGAAATTTCTGTTTACCACTTTTTGCGTGGCGCAGTCCGTAAAAACGCCGCTTTCGGAATATTCAACTCTGTAAAGCCTGTCCGTTATTACGCTGACGCGCACTTTACCGCAGCGCACTACATATTTTTCATCTGTTTTTGAAATGGAATCCGTATTGACTGCAAATGATTTTTCAAAATTCATAATTTACCCCCGGCAATCGAATTAAAGACTGTTTGCAATTTCTACTATTCTTTTAAGCCTGTGATTAAGCCCGCTCCTGCTTATGGGCGGCGAGCACATTTGAGCAAGTTCGGCAAGGCTTGAATCAGGATTTTCATATCTAAGTTCCGCCGCGCTTTCCAAACTTTCATTCAAATAATTTTTGCCTTTTAATTTCCATATTTTTTCTATTGCCGAAACCTGAACGGCAACAGCGTTTACCATTTTATTAATATTTGCCGTTTCGCAGTTTGCCTGCCTGTTTGCCTTATTTCTGAAATCCTTAAAAATCTTTATATTCATCATCTCAAACATAGCGCCGGACGCGCCCATCATATAAAGGCAGTTTTCAATTGATTCGCTTTCTTTGAAATAAACTACATTATAGCCTTTTCTGTTTGTATGTTTAGGGGCAAGTTCCATTTCCTGAAGCAGAGTAAAAAGGCTTTTGGAAAGATTATAATACGGCACCGAAAATTCAAGATGATAATCTTTTTTAGGGTCTGACAAAGTGCCGCAGGCAAGAAAAACGCCTGCAAGAAAAGCCCTGGAACAATCCTCACACCGGAAATTGGTGTGATTTATTTTAAGGCTGCCGACTCCGTCATGCCCAAAACTTCTGAATAATTTTTGAGCATCTGTTTTTGAAGAAACAGATGCCGTATAATTTCTGCCGCGCGGCGAAACAGCCACGCGCGCGTCTATATTGAAAATTTCTTTTAACAGCGACTGAAACAGCATAGCCGTCGGCTCATTTTCCGTTTGCAGAGAAACGCTTTTTTCAGAAAAACTTTTTCCGAAAAGCGAAAGGCCGTAAAGCAGAGCCCTTTTGCAGCACGGCTTTTCATATTCCGTTTTTACAAGTTCGTTTTTTACCTGGGAAGAAAAGGACAAACCGCTTTCACCGCCCTTTCGTTTAAAATTTAATTATCAACTTCTTGAAATATCCCTGTGATTTACGGAAACATTATCCCATTTCTTTTCAAAATGCTCTTTAAGCGCCTCCGCTATTGCTACGGAACGGTGATTTCCGCCGGTACAGCCGATAGCGAAAACTATTTGGCTTTTGCCCTCTTTGATATAAAGCGGGTTAAGAAAATCAAGCAGGTCTATCAATTTATTAAGAAGTTCTGTTGATTCACTGAAAGAGAACACATAATCACGCACTTCTTTATCAAGCCCTGTTTTGTTTCTCAGATTCTCCACCCAATAGGGATTAGGAAGGCAGCGCACATCTATAACGAAATCCGCCTCATTCGGGATTCCGTGTTTAAATCCGAAAGACTCAACATGGATATTCATAATATCCTTATCATCGCCTACAAGAATCTGCGTAAGCCTTGTTCTCAGTTGATTGCCGGTAAGGTCGGAACTGTCTATAACAAAATCCGCCCTTGAGCGAAGAGGAGTCATTATCTCTCTTTCATAGGCAAGCGCCTTTGCGATGTCGCCGTTAAAGCGGTCCGCATACGGGTGTTTTCTTCTTGTTAATTTATAGCGTTTAAGCGCAATATGGGTTTTAATATCAAGATAAACAACTTTAACATCATAGCCGTAATTTTCAAGATTATCAAGGACGCTGATAACGCTGTCAAAATTTTCCGTTGAGCGGATATCCATAACTATGGCTACTTTACTTTCCTTTTGCTTTGAAATTAATTCAAGAAAAGTTGAAAGAAGTTCCGGCGGCATATTATCTATACAGTAATAGCCGATATCCTCCATAAATCCTATTGCGGTTGATTTTCCGGCGCCTGACAGCCCGGTAATTATTACAAGTTCTTTTATTCCTTTAGCCATTATTCCGTTACCCTTATCTCCATTTCAAGTTTTACACCTTTTTGTTTATACACCGTATCGCTGCAATATTTGCAAAGTTCGAGCACATCGCTGCAAGTTGCGCCGCCTTTATTTATGACAAATCCCGCGTGTTTCTCGCTCACCTGGGCGCCGCCCACCGATTTGCCTTTAAGGCCGCACTCCTCTATCAGAGCGCCCGCAAAGCAGCCGGGCGGGCGTTTAAAAGTTGACCCCGCGCTTGGATACTCAAGAGGCTGTTTTGCACGCCTTCGCGATATAAGGTCTTCCATTTTTGCCCTGATACAGTCTTTATTTCCTTTTTTAAGACGAACATATATACCTGTAATTGAACAGCCGTTGTCGTAATAAGCGGAATGCCTGTATGAAAATTCAAGTTCACCGCCCTCAAGAAAACCGATATTGCCGTTTTTATCTATATGCTCGCATTTAAAAAGGACATCTTTCATCTCTGAGCCGTATGCGCCGGCATTCATAAAAGCCGCGCCGCCGCAGGAGCCGGGAATGCCGTAAGCAAATTCAAGCCCGGAAAGCGAATTATCAAGCGCAAAGCGGCATAATTTTGCAAGCGAGGCGCCGCTTTGAGCAAAAACAACTTCATCATCAACAAGTTTAACCTGAGAAAAATCGCCGGAAAAACAAATTACGCAGGCGTTTATACCGTTATCCGAAACAAGCAGATTTGAGCCGTTTCCTATTGTGATAAAACGGATATTATTTTCAGAGCAAAAGCGTATTACAGCCTGAGCCTGCTGAGTTGACGACGGAAACACCATTACTCTGGCATTGCCACCTATTTTAAAAGTGGTATGAGCGCTCATAGGCTCATTTTCCGAATATTTGATTTTAGATTTTACTAAATAATCAATCAACTGTTTCAAAAAATCACCGTTATTTGGCGGTGGAAAGAAGCGCCGCGCCGATAATGCCGGCGTCATTTCCGAGTTCCGCTTTCATTATACGAGTTTGTATTTTACTGTGAATAGAATATCTTTCAGCCTGAACAAATCTTCTGAGAGGTTTCATAAGGGTTTCGCCCTCATTGCATATACCGCCGCCGACGCAGATTATTTCCGGCTGAAGGGCGTTTACAATATTAATAAGACCGCAGGCTACATATTTTATGTAGTTGTTTACTACATTAATTGCGGCAATATCGCCCTTGCGCATAGCGTCAAAAGCCGTCCTACCGCTGACTTTGCCCTCCTGCTTTGCAACTTCGTGCATAACGGAATCTGGATTTTCTTCCATAGCCTTGCGGGTTTGGCGGATAAGGGCGGTTGCGGAGGCATACGCCTCCCAGCAGCCTTTTCTGCCGCAGGTGCACGGTTCGCCGTCCACAACTATAACCATATGGCCGCACTCGCCGCCGGCGCAGTTAACGCCTGTTACGATTTTTCCGTTTACTATAATGCCGGAGCCTACGCCGGTGCCGAGAGTAACGGCAACAAAGTTTTTAGAGCCGTTTCCGCAGCCCGCATACGCCTCTCCGAGGGCGGCGCAGTTAGCGTCATTATCAACATAAACGGGAATATCGCCGAATCTTTCCACAAGCATATCGCGCGCGGGAACATTATTAAAGCCGAGATTATTGGCAAATTCAATAACGCCGTTTTCATTAACAGTGCCGGGTGTGCCGAGGCCGACCGACGAAATATCTTTGATAGTAAGCCCCGCTTTATCAAGCGCCTCACGGCACGCCGCGGCAATATCGTCAAATATTTCCTCCGCCGAACGGGGCACCGCGGTGGGCATTTTGCCCTTTGATACGATATTATACTTATCGTCCACTACAGCGGCAACAATATTTGTGCCGCCCAAATCAATACCGATATTATACATAATTTTACCTTTCCTCCCGCTTTGTATTTAACTGCCGCTCAGCGGGCGCGCGGCAGCGATTAATATATTTTAAAATAAAAAATTTCCGCTTAAATTACTGACTTGAGTTTTGCAGCAAATAATAAAAATCAGGAATTTTTCCATATCTCAAGTTCTTTTTCGCCCGGCTCAAAATCATCCATACCGAGCCCTATCATAAGTTCCCGCGCGGCGTTATAGCCCATTTTTTTCTGGCGGTTGTTCATTGCCGCGGTTTCAATGATAACGGCAAGGTTTCTGCCGGGATTTACGGGCACCGTTATAACAGGCACTTTAACATCAAGAATTTTAGTATATTCATTATCAAGCCCGAGGCGGTCATACGCTTTGCCGGCTTCCCACGGTTCAAGGCATATAACCATATTAATCTTTTCCGAATCCTTTACGGAACCCATGCCGAAAAGGCGGCGGGCATTTATTATGCCTATACCTCGCAATTCAATAAAATGCTTTATATTATTAGGGGACGAGCCGATAAGCGTATGCGCGTCCGTTCTTCTTATCTCAACGGCGTCATCAGCGATAAGGCGGTGACCTCTTTTTATAAGTTCAACGGCTGTTTCGGATTTGCCGGCGCCGCTTTCGCCTATGATGAGCACGCCCTCGCCGTACACCTCGCACAAAACGCCGTGGCGGGTTATTCTTGGGGCAAGGCTTGTATTGAGAAACTGAATAAGATTTGCAAGAAACGGTGAAGTTTCCTCATTTGTTCTTAAAAGAGGAACGGCATGCTTTCTGAACTGCTCCTCAAAATGTTCCGGTGTTTCAAGGCCTCTTGTAACAACGGCGGCGGCAGGTTTCAGGCTCAGCCAACTCTCCAGCGCGTTTATTTGGCGCTCTTTATTCATATTTTGCAAAAAGCCGAATTCAGTCCACCCCAAAATCTGTATTCTTTTAGGGTCAAAATAATCCTGATAGCCGGTAAGGACTATACCCGGTCTGTTTACTTCATTTGTTTCAATGAGAATCTCATTTGCGTCCTTTGGCATATAGACGGTCTCCAGCCCGTGGGCGTCTATAACCTTTTGCAGGGACACGGTATAATGCTCGGACATATAGACAAATCCTTTCTGCATCTTATTAAAAAGGCGGCAATACGCAAAAGCCGCTTATTTATTAACAACTATATTATATAATAAAAAGCGAGCCTTTATCAACCTTTTATTAACAAAATATATAAATTTATTATTGAGATTTACAAACGGCGGGATTTATGATATATTTACAATAACTTCATTTTACAAGGGATGAAAAGATGAAAACCGAACTTAAGATAGCCATAGGGACGGAAGCGTTTCCGCCTACTATTGACGGAATCAGCACCGTTGCGAAATGCTACGCGGATATTATAAACGACAAGTTTGGCGAAGCGGTAATAGTAACTCCGAAAAACCCGAATCAGGAAGATTATAAATATAAATACAAAATATACAGATACAAAAGCCTGTTTACATTCGGCGAGGGCTATCCCGTAGGCTGGCCTTTTAAGCGGCAGTTCAGTGAAGATATAATAGATATGAAATTTGATATTTTACATTCGCACTGCCCGATAGCCACAAGTTATTTTTTCAGGCGGGTAAACAGAATCAAGCGTATTCCGCAGGTGCTTACCTACCACACAAAATATGAATACGATTTTGAATCGCGCATACCGGGCTACCCTCTTAGGCACCGGGCGTACGGATTTTTGCTAAACAACATTAAAAGCGCGGACGAAGTTTGGGTAACAAGCGAGGGAACGGCGCAGTCGCTCAGGAAAGTGGGTTACGAGGGCGACTATATTATAATGCCGAACGGCTGCGATTTGCCTATAAGCAGATTTTCGGACGATGACAAAGATATAATAAGGCGCAAGCACTCCATTCCGGCTGGAATACCGATTCTGATATTCGTGGGCAGAATGATGTGGTACAAAAACATAAAGATAATAGCGGACGCTTGCGCAATTCTTAAAGCCGCCGGATTTGATTTTCGGCTTTTGATGATCGGCACCGGCCCTGACGAAAACGCAATAAAGAAATACATAAGAAAAGCGAAACTTGACGGCAATGTGATTTTTACCGGACAGATACTTGACAGAAATGAACTGCAACTTTATTACAGCGCGTCCGATCTGCTTGTATTTCCGTCTGTTTTTGACACAAACGGGCTTGTTGTGCGCGAGGCTGCGGCATCCGCCACGGCGGCTCTGCTTGTTGACGGCTCCTGCGCTGCCGAAGGCATAAAAGACGGCGAAACAGGATTTTTATGCAGCGAAAACGCTCAGTCCGTTGCGGCGTCAATAACAAAGATATTTAAAAACGAAGATTCACTTGCAAAAGTCGGAATAAACGCTCAAAACGACATATATATATCCTGGGACGAATCAATAAAAAACGCATATGAAAGATACCGTATAATTATTGATGATTTTTATTCAAAAGGAAAAGACAAAGAGCCGTACAAATACTAAAGACAAAACGCGAAAAAACGCCGTTTCGGAAAACCGAAACGGCGCTGATTTTTTATACGGATTTTTTATATAAAAATATCTTCAATTCAGCATTTTAACAGTTCAACAGCGCGGAAAAAGCACCCGCACGCCGCTGAAAAACAAGGAAAATCAAAGTTTGGAAATTTCCTCTATAAATGCGGAAGCGGAGTCAAATTCCTTATAAACCGAGGCAAAGCGAACATACGCAACCTCATCTATCTCCCGCAGTTTTTCCATAATGAGTTCGCCGATACGAACGCTTGTAACTTCTCTGTCCGTAGCGCTCTGGAGGGTGGCTTCTATTTCTGATATAGCGCTTTCAAGTTCCGTTGAGGTAACAGGCCTTTTTTCACACGCGCGCAGCATTCCTTTAAGCACCTTATTACGGTCAAACACCTCTCTGCTTTTATCCTTTTTTATAACGATGATAGGAACATCCTCAATAACCTCATAAGTTGTGAAACGCTTGCCGCACTGAACGCACTCACGGCGGCGGCGTATTCTTTCATTTTCATCCGTAGGCCTTGAATCTATTACTTTACTTTCTTCACAGCCGCAAAAAGGACATCTCACGCTTTTTTACCCCCTTGGAAGTATTTAACAAAAAACATTATACCACAACATATAGATAAATGCAAGTGTTTTTACTTTACACCCATATATTGATTTTAATTATGTTTTTTGAGGGTTGTTTGCCTGTTATTGTATAAGAACATCCAAACTGCCATTGCAATGATGATAAAATAACCCACAAAAGACCACACATCGGGAACATCGCCGAAAACGAAAAATCCGACAATTGCCGCAAACACAATCTGCGAATAATCATAAACGGATATTTCGCGGCTTGGGGCATGGGTATAAGCGGCTGTAATGGCAAACTGACCGCCCGCGGCAAAAACGCCCGCCATAAGCAGCGCAAACCACTGAAACGCCGTCATATAATGGTAATCAAAAATAAGATACGGCACGGTAAGAACGCAGGAAAATACTGAGAAAAACAGCACTATAAGTTTGCCGTTTTCGCCTTTGATACCGAGCCAGCGCACGCATGTATAAGCCGCGCCCGCCGCCATTCCGCCGCCGAAACCTGCAAGGGACGCAAGCAAATCCGAATTGCCGAAAGAGGGCTTTATGATAAACAGCGCGCCTATGAACGCAACGGCAATTGCCACCGCCTGTTTCGGTCTTACCTTTTCCTTAATAAATAGAGCGGAAAAAACGAGCGCGAAAAACGGGCTCATTTTATTGAGCATTGAGGCGTTTGAAAGTTCTATTTTATCAAGCGCGTAAAAATTGCCGAAAACGCCGGCAAGCCCTGCCGCCGAGCGGATAAGCAGATATTTAACACTGCCTTTTTTGGGTTTAAAACTATCTCCCGCTTTAACCATGGCGATAAAGGCGAAAATCATTGCAACAAAATTTCTGAAAAACACCTTTTGCATAGTCGGCAAATCGCCGGCAAGGCGCACAAAAGTATTCATTCCCGTAAAACTTAACGCGGACAGCACAATAAAAATAACGCCCTTTGTTTTATTATTTAAATTGTTGAATTTTGAAAACATTATGCCACCTCAAAACAAACGGCGGGTAAAACCCGCCGAAAATGCACTGAATATGCAGTTTATTATTTTGCCGCAATCAGGTAAAACCTACTCGGCAAGAAGTTTCTCAACAGCGGCAAGGCGAACGCAAACGCACAGAAGTTCAGCGGCTGTATCAAGTTCCTCAATAGGCGGATATGTGGGCGCAATACGAATATTGCGGTTGTTTGGGTCTTTACCGTATGGGAATGTTGCGCCGACAGTTGTAAGCACAACGCCCGCCTCTTTGCAGAGTTCGCCCACTCTTTTGGCGCAGCCGTCCAAAACATCAAGGCTGATAAAGTAGCCGCCTTTCGGCTCCGTCCATTCGGCTATGCCGAGACCGGCAAGTTCGTTATTAAGGTGCTTTAACACCATATCAAACTTGGGTTTTAATATTGCGGCGTGTTTCTTCATATGCGCAAGAATGCCGTTTAAATCCTTAAAAAATTCCACATGGCGGTGCTGATTCATTTTATCATAACTGATAGTTTGCGCATTAAGGCGCTTTTTGATAGCCTTTATATTATTATCGCTTGCGGCAAGCGCTGAAACTCCGGCGCCAGGGAAAGTAATCTTTGATGTTGAGCACACTTCAATTACCATATCCTCGTTGCCGTACTCGGGCAGAACATCAAAAATATTAAGAAGTTTATCTCCGTCCTCAACAATATCGTGAACCATATAGGCATTATCCCAGATAACTCTGAAATCCTTTGAGGCGGGTTTAAGAGCGGCTATTCTGCGTACTACCTCATCGCTGTAAGTAATGCCCTGGGGATTTGAATACTTCGGCACACAGAACATACCTTTAACGCTTGGGTCTTTAACCGCTTCTTCAACAGCGTCCATATCAGGGCCGTTTGCTTTCATATCAATATTTATCATCTCTATTCCGAAATGCTCAAGAATAGTGAAATGGCGGTCATAACCCGGAACGGGGCAAAGAAATTTAACGCTGCTCAGTTTGCACCACGGAGTATCGCCCGCGCCGTGGGTAAAGCACTGCGAAATATAATCAAACATAAGGGTAAGGCTGGCATTCGGGCCTACAATAACATTTTCAGGCTTTACCTGCATAAGTTCCGCAAAAAGTTTTTTGCAGGCGGGAGTACCGTCCAGCATACCGTAATTTCTGAGGTCTGCGCCGTTTTCAGTATAATCGGAAACATCATTAAGACCGTTTGACAAATCAAGTTGGTCTGAGCCGGGCTTACCTCTGCTCATATCAAGTTTAAGGCCTTTTGCTTTAAAATCATTATATCTTTTTTCAAGTTCCGCCTTTTCAGCCTGAAGTTCGGCGGAAGTCATATCGGTATAAGGTTTTTTCATCAAAATACCCTCCTTATCTAATTTTCTGTGATATTTTAGATATTTTACCACTTTTACAATACCTTTTCAATATATAAAATAATTAGAAAAGCGGGCGCAAAACAGGCGAAAACTATAAAATATGCAATACATTCAGCACGCCGGCTCTATAAACCACTTTGTTTCCTCAAGAAAAAGATATGTGGGTCTGCCCTCAACGGAGCAGGTATATCGTATTCCGGCACCGCCGCTTTTAAGCGACGCCGCGGGGCGAATATCGCGCACACGGTCTATTTCAAATTTTTCATCGCCTATCTTTACGGCAAAAGGAATTATTCTGCCGTCTGTATCAAACCTGGCAAAAACTTCAACATACTGTTTCATTTATTTACGCTCCTTTATATTCTTTTAAACTGCTTTTATATTCCCTGAAATACCCCTCCGGATGAATTGTATGGTCATCGTGGGGATTAAATCGGCTCAGGTCAGCCGCCGCGAGCATTGACGCGCGCTGAACGGCGTAATTTCCGAAACGGCGGCGGATATTATCAACCGCTCTTTCCACCTTTTCAAGTTTTTCGTGCTTTTGAACGCTGCCGCTGAGGTCAAACTGCAAAAGTTCCTGCCCGAAATCTGAAACCGAAACTCCCACGCTGCGCAGCGGTTTTGCCCAGTTATAGTTTTCCCTGAAAAGCGCCATAGCGGCGGAAATTATCTCAGACGACACATCTGTATACATTTTTAGTTTTCCGTGGCGGGTAAAACTTCTTAAATCACAGTCCCTGACGGATATTGCTATTCCCCTGCCCTTTACGCCGTGCTCTCTGAGCCTTCTTGCCACACTTTCGGAAAGCACCGTCATAACGGTTTTAACATCATCATCATTAACCATATCCCTGGGGGTGGTTGTTGAATTGCCGATGCTTTTTATCGCCTGCTCATCATCCATATCACAAACAGGCGTTGTATCAAGCCCGTTGGCGAAAGTATAAAGTACCTCGCCGTTTTTGCCGAAAACGGATTTTAAAAAATCAAGTCCTGAATTTGCGAGTTCGCCTACTGTATATATGCCGTAAGAATTGAGTTTTCTTGTTGTTGCGGGGCCTACGAACAGCAAATCCGAACACGGACTTTTCCACACTATATCCTTATAATTATCACGGTTTATGACTGTAACGGCGTCCGGCTTTTTATAATCCGAGCCGAATTTTGCAAAAATTTTATTCCACGAAACGCCTATGCTTACGGTTATTCCGAGTTCATACTTTACTCGGCGGCGTATCTCCTGCGCAACAGCGGCGGGACTTTTTGCCGAGCCTGTAACATCCACCCAATTTTCATCCAGCCCGAAAGGCTCTATCCGGCGCGAGTAATCACGGTAAATATTGCGCGCCATTTTTGAAAAACGAACATAAAGCGGAAAATTAGGCGGCATAACAACAAGCCCGGGGCATTTTTGCCTTGCCTGCCAAAGCGGTTCTCCGGTTGAAACGCCGAAACGGGCGGCTATTTCATTTTTTGTAAGCACGATTCCGCGCCGCTCTTCTACACTGCCGCCGACCGCAACGGGTTTATTGCGTATTTCAGGATGATGAAGGCACTCTACCGAGGCATAAAACTTATTACAGTCAATATGAAGTATTGCGCGCTCCAACGAATTCACTTCCTTATCGAACATTTGTTTCATTATATATCTTATTGAGCAATATGTCAATAACTTCGAAACAAAGTTTTGCAGGTATAAAAAGGAAAACGCGGCAAAGGGACAAAAATAAGACTTTGCCGGTCTGCGCGCGGAAAAACGCCGCGCTTGACTGGGGCACGCAAATAATTTATACTATTAATCAGCATTATAATTAAATTACTTTAAAGAGGTTTAATAAATGGCGATATGCGATATAGCAGGACTCAGAGTAGATATAAAAAATATGTCGGGCAGAACGGGCAAACAGGCAAAGCCGTATCTTTCCGAAAATCAGGACGAAACAAATGTTGATATAGTTATAAATGTTTCACCCGAGCGTGTTGAGGCGGCAAGAAAAGAACATCCGGAAATGAACAGCGATGACTGGGAATATATGCTTACGGGGCAGGATTTTTACACTGCTCTTATAGGCTACAACGGAATACTGCTTCACTCCTCCTGCATTGCGGTGGACGGCGTGGCATATGCGTTTTCCGCAGACAGCGGCACGGGAAAATCAACGCACACTTCCCTTTGGCTTAAACATTTCGGCGAACGCGCGCATATGGTGAATGACGACAAACCCGCAATAAGAATAATAGACGGAAAAGTTTATGCCTGCGGCACTCCGTGGAGCGGAAAATACGATTACTCAACGCCTGAACTTGTGCCGCTTGCGGGCATATGCTTTCTTGAAAGAAGCGAGGAAAACCACATAGAGCGGGCGGAAACCTCAAAGGCGATATACAACATCTTTGCGCAGACGGTTAGAAAAATCGGCGCTCAAAGAATGGAAAAACTTATGGAAGTGCTGGATAATATTTTTAAACTTGTGCCTATATGGCAACTCGGCTGCAATATAAGCGACGAGGCGGTGCTGACTTCCTATAACGCAATGCGCCCGAAAGACTGATACAAGCGCCCACACACTGCCTGAAAAGCGGCTTATAAAATAAAAAAATCACAAAAAAACTATTGATTTTCGGTTTTAAAAGATATATACTCAGGGCAGAAAGGGGCGCGGTTTAATGACAAGCATTATAATAGACGGCGTATTATGCGTATTATGCTTTATGCTGTCAGCCGTTTTTTTAAGCGGTCACGGCTCTGCGCTGATAGCGGGATACAACACGGCAAGCAACAAGGAAAAAGAAAAGTATGACAGTAAAAAACTTTGTAGGGCTGTTGGTGTATTTATGCTGCTGCCCGCCGTTATAACAGCGGGGCTTGGCGCTGCAGGTTATTTTATTGAAGCCGGTAAAATCAAGGAAAGCGCAATGCTGGCGGCAGTACCGGTTTTCATTATTCTGTTGTTTTTGGGAATAATTATACTGAATATCTACACAAATAAAAAATGCAAAAAATAGTTTAATAAAACAGCAAAAAAGCGGAAAGACTCAAACAAAGTCTTTCCGCTTTAATTTTACTATTAGATTTTTTATTATTCTTGCTGCTTATTATAATTCCATTATATAATAAGCAGCCCTACACGGTAAACCGCAAAAGTTACTATCCACGCAACAACAAGTTGGAAAGCGGCAGTAAAGAACATCCAGCCCCAACTGTTTGACTCCTTGCGGATAGTGGCAAGAGCCGCGGCGCATGGAATATAGAGCAGGCAGAAAACCATAAGGCAAAACGCATTAAGCGAGCCGAAACCGATACCGGAAAGCGCGGTTGAAAACGCCTCCATACCGGCGGCGGAACTTGCGTTTACTATGCCGAAGAGCACGGCGCAACTTGAAACAACAACTTCCTTTGCCGAAATACCCGCTATAAGCGCAACTACTATCTGCCAGAAACCGAGGCCTATGGGGGCAAATACAGGCACAAGCCATTTTCCGATTACGGCGCCGAAACTATCAGAGGCGTTCTGCGCATAGCCCGAGGGGCCGAAATTAAGCAGAGCCCAGATAATGATAGTGGCGATAAAAATAGTTGAGCCGGCTTTGCCGAGGTAGTCCTTAATTTTTTCCCAAACATATATGCCGACTGTTCTTGCATCCGGCACTTTATATTCGGGAAGTTCTATCATAAGATAATTTTCACTTTTCTTTCTGTCTATAAGATGGATAGCGGCGGAAACGATGATAGCCACAACAATGCCTATCAAATACATAGAATACGCAACTATCATTGCGTTATCGCCGAAAAACATTTCCGAAAACAAAATATAAATAGTCAGCCTGGCGTTGCAACTCATAAACGGTGTTACCAGCATAACTTTAAAGCGGTCCCGCTTATTTTCCAAAGCGCGGGAAGCCATTATGGCGGGCACGGTGCAGCCGAATCCCAAAAGCATAGGAATAAACGCTTTGCCGGAAAGGCCGAGTTTGCTCATTACGCCCTCCATAACATACGCAACACGAGCCATATAACCGCTGTCCTCAAGCAGGGCAAGACAGCAAAACAGAATAAGAATATTCGGCAGGAAAGTAATTATTGTGCCTACGCCCGCTATAATTCCGTCTACAACAAGGGAAGTAACTATATCGCCGGCATTTATGGCGGCAAGCCCGGCAGTGGCGGCGGTTGAAATAAAATCTATGGCTATTTCAAAATAGCCTTTAATCCAGTCCCCAACGGTGAAAGTGAGGAAAAATATAACTGCCATTATACCGAGAAAAACGGGAATGCCCCAAATTTTGCTTGTCAGGACCTTATCCACTTTTTCCGTAAACATATCCTGCCGCTCTTTATGTATAAGGACTTCGTCTATAATCTCACTTATAAAATCATATTTTTGGTTAATAATATCTGATTCATAACTGCGGTCTATCACCTGAGGAAGGTCAACAGGATACTTTTGCGTTATTTCCGTATCTTTTTCAAGCAGTTTAATAGCGTGCCAGCGGTAATTTTTAAGATTTGGATACCGCTTTTTCAGTTCGGGAATTATCCAGTCTATCTTATCCTCAATATCATCAGAATAAACCATTGCAAATTCGGAATGGTGATTATGCTTGTGGTGAGAACTTGACACATGATTATGTATAAGGCGGTCAGGAGCCGTTGCGCCTTTATGGTGCACGGCGGCGTGAAGCAAAACATCAAGGCCGCGGCGCTTTCTTGCGGAAACGGGCACAACGGGTATGCCGAGCATTTCAGGCAGGCGGTGCAAATCTATTTCCATACCGCGCTTTTCAACAATATCCATCATATTCAGCGCAAGCACAACGGGCTTGCCGAGTTCAAGCAACTGAAGAGTAAGATATAAACTTCTTTCAAGCGCAGAGGCGTCCGCAACATTGATGATAACATCAACCTCATCGCTGAGAATAAAATTGCGGGAAACAGTTTCTTCCATAGTATAGGATGTAAGGCTGTATGTGCCGGGCAAATCAACAAGGTGTATATCCATATCGTGCGCCTTAATAGCGCCCTCCACCTTTTCTACCGTTACGCCGGGCCAGTTTGCCACTTTTAAATTAGCGCCCGTATAGGCATTGAACAGTGTTGTTTTTCCGCAGTTAGGATTACCTATAAAACCTATAGTCATTTCACCGCTCATACTGCTCGCCTCACTTCTATATTTTTTGTTATATTATAACCAAGGGCAAAGCGGGTGCCCCTGAGTTTGATTATAAGTATCCCCTTACCCTTTCTGTTTATTACCGAAACAGGCGTATCTTTTGTCATCCCCAGCGCTTCAAGCCTGCGCTCCATCTGAAACGGCAAATGAATCTTTTCAACTATGCAGGTATCTCCTATTTCAGCGTCTTTAAGCAGCATTAAGCCGCGCACCTCCCCCGGATTTCATCAAATGAAATGGAATTTTACTTATTTATAAAGCGAATAAAACGCTTTATATAATTATCTATATTCTACATATTAAGAATAATTCAGTCAAGCCTGAATCAAATTAAACGCGCTTTAAAATATGCGTTTCGGCAGGCTTTCCCCCAGCCCGAAAACACTTAAAAAGCGCGTTGCAAATTCTATTTAAAATACATATAATACTGGCATTTTATCATGCCGTTATAGAGTTTACGGCGCTTATCCGCTTTTCTGCCAAAGCACTTTTCAAATTCCTCATCAGGCGAAATAATGCCGTAACTCCACGATGGGCGGCGTATGAATTTACCGCCCATTATTTTATAAATTTTTTCGGCGGACGAAATATCAAGCATTCTTTCACCGTAAGGCGGATTTGTTATAAGAGTTCCTTTTTCGCTTGACGGTGAAAAATCTTTTATATCTTTCGTTTCAAGGCGCATAAAACTATCCACGCCGGCGTTTTCAGCGTTTTTAGCGGTAAGTTTTATACATTCGTGTGAAATATCGCTGCCGAAAGCAACAAAATCAGTATCTTTTTTTACAAGACTTTTTGCCCGTTCGCGCTCGTCCCGCCATATTTTATCATCAAAAAGTCCCCACGCCTGCGCGGAAAAATTCCTGTTTACGCCGGGCGCTATATTATTAGCAAGCATTGCGCCCTCAACAAGAACAGTGCCGCTGCCGCAAAACGGGTCATACATTGTATGATAATGGCGCAGTTTTGAAAGAGAGCACATAGCGGCGGCAAGCGTTTCCCGTATAGGCGCGTCATTCGCCTGCGGGCGGTATCCGCGCTTATGCAGACCGACTCCCGAAGTATCAAGCATTATAACAGCCTCGTCCTTTATTATGGAAAACTGTATCTGATGGACTGCGCCGCTTTCCTGGAGCCATGAAACGGAATAATCCTCGGCGAGGCTGTCCGCAACCGCTTTTTTAATTATTTTTTGGCAATCCGGCACTGAATGAAGAGTTGAAGAAACGCAGTGCCCTTTTACGGGGAAAGCGTCGTTTGCACCTATAAAATCGCTCCAGTTGAGCAATTTTACCGAATCAAAAAGTTCTGTAAAAGAAGCGGCTTTAAACCTATCCATAACTATTAAAATTCTTTCGGCAAAGCGGCTGCATATATTGGCGCGGGCAAGGATATTATCATCGCCCTCAAAAAATACCCTGCCGTTTTCGGCGGCAACATTCTGCGCGCCCATAAATCTAAGTTCATCCGCAACAAGCCCCTCAATGCCGAAAAGGCACGGGGCAACCATATAAAGATACATAAAAAATCCTTTTCGTTAAATTTCCGCAGAGGCATGGCGCGTTACATGGCAGCCTATATTGACGGCAACAGGAAGCCCTGCGATATGAGTTGGATAAGTTTCTATATTTACGGCAAGGGCGGTTGTTTGCCCGCCGAAACCCTGCGGCCCTATATCAAGAGAATTAACCTTATCGAGAATCTCTTTTTCCATAGCGGCGTAAGAATCGTTTTCATTTCTTTTTGAAACGCTGCGGCAGAGCGCCTTTTTGGCAAGCAGGGCGCTGTATTCAAAATCTCCGCCTATACCTACTCCGACCACAACAGGCGGGCACGGGTTTGAGCCTGCTTTTCTTACCGTATCAACAACAAAACCCACTATATCTTCTTTTTTAGCGCTTGGGGTAAACATTTTAAGAGCGCTCATATTTTCACTGCCAAAGCCCTTTGGCGCCGCCGTTAATCTTATCTTATCGCCGGCAACTATGCGCGTATGAATAACGGCGGGGGTATTATCATTTGTATTAACACGGTCAAAAAACGGGTCGCGGACTACGGATTTACGGAGTAATCCCTGAGTATATCCCTCGGCGACTCCGCGGTTTACGGCGTCCGCAAAATTTTCCCCGGAAATATGCACATCCTGCCCAATCTCTGCAAATATTACCGCCATACCGGTATCCTGGCAGACGGGTATATCAAGTTCTTTTGCCGCGTCTATATTTGCCTGCAAATCCGAAAGCACGGCTTTTGCGGTTGGATTAGACTCCGCCTGACCGCAGTTTGAAATACAGTTCACCAAGTCGCACGGCAGGATTTTATTTGCCGATATAACAAGTTCTTTAACCGCTTTTGTAATTTCTTTTGATGAAACTTCCCTCATAAATTCTCCTTATCACTACGAAAATTACCAACTAAAAAACAAGCCGAGATATTTCCCGGCTTTAATTAAATCTGAATGTTAAATTTACGGTTTCACACGCACAAAATCAATTCCCGGAGCCGGAAATATCGTAAAAAACGATTTCATCGGATTTAACATAACCTTTTTCACGCGCTTTTTGCTCTATATACGAATCACGGTCATCCGAATCAAGAATCTGCTCCAGTTCTTCATTATCTTCATTCTGCTCTGCAAGCTGCTGGGTATAAGCCGCCTCCTGATTTTTAAGCCTGTTTATATCCGCCGCCTGAGAAACGATAAAAGCGGCGCAGGCAAAAAACATTACAACAAGCGCCACCGAAACAAAAGAAAGACGCAATTTTTTGTTTTCAGCGAACAGATTTATTAATTTTTTCATTCTTTTCACCCATTCTTTTCCTTTTAACATTGCGCTTTTGGCGTAAAGGCTTTTTGCTTAACATAATCACATTATAATACAGTCGCTTTAGTAATTGCAATAGTTTTTTTATACAATTCACAAATTTTTTTATTATTTTCCTTATAAAAGCGGCGGCTGCGCTTTGCAAACGCCCTGTAAGCCTGAAGAGTGAAAAGACATATAAAAGCAATCCGCAAAAATACGCTGTAAAGTATAACGCCCTTACAGAGCCGTTATTAAAGCTGAGCAAAAGAATGAAAAATACAAGCGCGTAAATTACAAAAAACAGAAAATCAAGAAGAAAAGACGCCGCTTTATTTTTAAAAACAAAGCGCAGAAAACGAAAAAAATCATAAATTATGCCCGTTAAAAATCCGCATATCAAAAACCAGGCGGCGTAATCAGGCACCGAAAATCCTCTTAAAAATATTTTTCTCCTTTGAAGTTTTACTGCTGTAAATAAGGGCGGTAACTTCACCGCTTATTTCCAGAATTCCGTTTGCCACATTAAGTTCCTCAATATGAAGTTCAGAACCGCTTACGCTAAGGCACCCGTAATCCGTGTACGCGGTAACGCTTTCCTCATCAAACGCGCCTATATCCGTTACGCCGGTAAGTTTAAGCCCGCACCTGTTTTCAAGGTGAAGGCTGTGCGGCTTTTTTCCGAATTTATCTTCCATATACAATCACCGTTAAAATATATGAAAGAAAAAGCGGTTTAATGAATCAATTAAAGTTGTTTATACATTTTAGCGGCTTCCTCTTTAAGCGCGTGCTCGCTTACTGCAAGCACTTCATAACTTTTTGGTGAAACGCCCATATTAACGGTTATTTTATCCCCAACCTTAACATCATAAGACGCGCGCTGGATTTTTCCGTTTACTTCTATTTTACCGGCGTCGCACGCCTCATTGGCAACAGTGCGGCGCTTTATTATTCTGGAAACCTTTAAATATTTATCAAGCCTCATAAAAATACCCTTTATAATTAATTAAAAAAAATCAGCCGCCACAAGGGCGGCATGAAATTCAACTTATTTTACGGCGTTCTTAAGAGCCGCGCCTGCCTTAAAGGAAGGAACCTTTGAAGCGGGGATAGAGATTGTTTCGCCTGTGCGGGGATTTTTGCCTGTGCGAGCCGCGCGGGTTTTAACCTCAAATGTACCAAAGCCTACGAGAGCAACTTTATCGCCGTCTGCAAGTGCTTCTGTTACGGAATCGATAACAGCCTTAACTGCGGCTTCAGCGTCTTTTTTTGAAAGTTCTGCTTTTGCAGCAACTGCTGCTACAAGTTCTGTTTTGTTCATTTTACATTTCCTCCGTTTTAGCCTTTTCGGCAATTTTTAACTTTGCCTCATCCCACAAAGAATCCAAAACCTCAATTGAAGAAGATTTCATATCAATACCGCGCTCATCAGCAAGTTCCTCTACCAAAAGATACCTGTTTATAAACTTATCCGTTGCGGCGGTAAGGGACTCTTCACTATCCGCCCCTATGAATCTTGCAACATTTACGCAGGAAAACAAAACATCGCCGAATTCCTCATCAATATGACTTTTTGAATCTTCGGACAAAGCAATTTTTAACTCATTAATCTCTTCGTGCAGTTTTTGGAACGCACCTTCAGCGCTGCTCCAATCAAAACCTGCCTTGGCTGCCTTTTGCTGGACTTTTTGCGCCCGCATTAAAGCGGGAAACTCACGCGGCACTTTAAGCATTGACTCGCTCTGCTTTTTTATGCCTTTTGTTTTTAGTTTGATTTCATCCCATCTGTCCAGCGCTTCTTTGCTGTTTGAAGCAGAACTGCCGCCAAACACATGGGGATGCCGTTCAACAAGTTTTTTGCACAACTCATCAACTACATCGCCGAAATCAAAAGACCCCTTTTCGCGTTCCATCTCGCAGTGGAGCATTATTTGAAGCAGCACATCGCCGAGTTCTTCCTTAAGGCCGTCAACATCCTTTTTATTGATTGCCTCAATTACCTCATAAGTTTCCTCAATAAAGTTCTTTTTTATTGATTCATGAGTCTGCTTCATATCCCAAGGGCAGCCGCCGGGTGAACGCAAAACGGTAATCAGACGAATTAAATCTTGGATATTATAATTATCTTTAATTTCAAAATCGACCGACACCGTATCAACCCTAACCTGATTAATTTGTTCAGATTTATAATACTATAAATTGCCGCTAAAAGCAAGGGCTTAAGCCATTTATTTACAATGTTGTAAAATTTTTAACTCAGAAAACTCAACGGTTTTTGACACAATAATCAAGAATGTTAAAATCACTGCGTAGATAATACTTAAGGCGACAAAAACCGCAAATTCATTTTGAAAATCAAAAAGGCCGTTATAAGTGCAAAGTGTTAAAACATATGCCGCGCCCGCGCACAAAAGCGGCTTGAGCATCATTTTTACAAAGCCGTATTTAACGCCCGCGTACTTTGATATTATACGCATATTGAAAACAAGAATAACGGCATAAGCAGCAATATCCGATACGGCGGCGCCGTATATATTAAAACGCGCGTTTGAAACAAGAATAAAATTGAGAGAAACGCGAATAACGGCGGCAACTATAAAAGAAGGAATACTTTTTGACGCGCAGCCGATTGCCTGAACGGAAAAGACCACCGCGCCGGAAAGGCAAAAGAATATCATTGTAAACCCGTATAACTTTACAAGGCTTAGGCAGCCTATTACTATATCATAATTTGAGCCGCCGTACAAAATTTCAAGCAAAGGCTGAGCATTGAGTGAAAGATAAAAGCCGCCGGCAAAAGCAATGAGCGAAGTATATTTGAAAATACTGTTTATAAGAGATGAAAGATAGACCCTTCTGCCCGATTCATATGCCGCTGTAAGCGCAGGAACGGCGGCAACGCCAAGCGCCATAGTAAAACCCGGAAACAGCATTTTTAAATCATTTGCCGAGGAAAACAGCCCGTAAATATATGTAACCGTATCACTTTTTGCCGTATTGCTTATGGTAAGGCACTGATGATACGCCTCTGTAAGCATATTTCTGTCACAAAGCGAAAGGCAATACTGTATGGACGCATTATCGAGGAATGACGAAAGACTTTGAATCAGCGTTGAGAGAATTATGGGTAGACTGAAAGACAGGATTTCCTTAATTTCAGGCAAGGCAGAGCCCTTAACAGGCGGATACAAAGAAGAATATTTAACACGCACATATGCCGAGCAGTATACCCAGCACAACAGCGCGCCGACTGCCGCGCCGCCGATTGCGGCGGCAGAAGTAAACGGGTATATACAGGAAAGAGCCTGCTGCTCATTTGCGCATTGCGTGCCGAGAACCATACCCGTATCAAGATAGGCCGAATAAAGAGCGGTCATAACATATTTTGAGAACAGCAGACCGAAAATCATTTTAAAAGCCGCCTCAATTATCTGCCCGACCGAAGTGGGCACCATATTCATATGCCCCTCGGCAAAAGACCTGTTAAGCGCAGCGGCGGCAGAAAAGAAAACGGCGGGCGCCATAGCGCATATTGCGGGAACGCTTTTGAGCGAGGACACGGCATTTGCGTAAGGCGCTGCCGCGATAAGCATAAGCGCAGTACCGAGCACGCCGACGGCAAAGAAAAGAATTGCCGCGCCCTTTTTTAATTTATATATTTTTTGCGAATCATTTTTTTCACGGTATTTACTGATAAGATGAGTAAGGGCAACAGGAAAGGCCCCCATTATAACAGCGTGCAGCGGCATATAAAGATTATACGCCGTATTAAAATATCCGCGCCCCGTTGCGCCTATAAACGAAGTGAGCGGAATTTTATAAACCGCGCTGATAATTTTTACGATAACAGACGCCGCAAGCAGTAAAACGGCGGAATTAATATACTTTTGCTTTATATTATTCAAAACAATCACCAAATAAAAAAGGCAGCGCCGAATTTGCACTGCCTTAAAAATCAAACTGCTTTAAATATCCTGTTATTTATTATTTTCATCGTTTTGCGCCTGTGATGACTTATTATCATCTTCAACCTCTGTAAAATCAGTTGTAATCTCACTGCCGGGGTCATATGACGCGCCCGATTTAACCGAAAGCTGAACTGCCCTGAAAAAATCTTTTGCCTGCTGAACGATAACATCGCGGGCTTCTTTGGACGCAGATTTAACTTCATTTTTAAATTCTTCCGCGCCTTTTTTAAGTTCCTCCGCGTCTTTATTCTTAGCCTCTTCAAGTTCGGCTGAAAGGGTATCTGTTTTTTCTTTAAGAGCGGAAATATCCGCAACGGCGCAGGCGTAATCGTTTTCGTCAACATCGTTTCCGAGGTAAGTTTCATACTGGAGCCTGCCGAATTTTTCGTAAGCCTTGGAGAGTTTTGACTTAGCGTCCATATACTCTATTTTTTTCCTTGAAAGTTCAAGATACATAGCGCCTTTTTTGTTAATCGTTTCGGCAACATTTTTGGTTTTTGAAAAAACTTCCTCAAAATTAGCAAATTTCTGAGTGCCGCTATCGGATTTAGCCATAATAACATCCCCCTATTAATATAATTATATTACATATTGAATAATATTGCAATACAAAATGTATTAATTTAATCGTTGTTTATTATTTCTTTATAAAATTCAGGTATTTTTTGCTTTCTGCGGAGTATTTCATCAAAATGCCCTATATATTCATATGGATATTTATAGTTATAAATGCGTTCAATTTTTCCGTTTTTAGGATTTTTCAGCCTTGTTACCGCTCCTGCACCTGCGGCGAGCACGGTATGCGTTTCATCCATCATAAAAACATTATAGAGGCAGTCCTTCCCGTCAACACACCAGCCGGTATTTTCAAGATTTCCAACCGATTTACCCTGGCGGTACATATAATAAGGTTTATACCCCGCGCCTGAAAGGGCGGCGCGGCTGCAGCCGACCATATCCGAAGCGATTTTTTTGCCGGGCATACCGTGGGCGGTCATAAACGCGCCTGTTTTAAGGCATAATGTATGCACGGTTATATTTGACGGCGCAAGGGACAACGCCGTTTCTATACTGCTTTTAAATGAATCAAGAGTATCTTTAGGCAAACCTGCTATAAAATCCATATTAATATTTTCAAATCCGCATTTTACGGCTGTATCATACGCGGCTAAAGTTTGCGCCGATGTGTGCCGCCTGCCTATTGCTTTAAGCACTTCATCATTAAAAGTCTGCGGATTTATGCTGATTCTGCCAACCCCGGCGGACTTAAGGGTATTTAATTTTTCAGCGGTAACGGTATCCGGTCTGCCCGCCTCAACAGTATACTCGCGCAGGCAGGAAAGGTCAAAATTATTTTCAACCGCTTTAAGTAGTCGGCTTAACTGAGGCGCGCTGAGAGTTGTTGGAGTGCCGCCGCCGAAATACACCGTTTCAAGGCGCAAGCCGAGTGATTTTGCGTATCTGCCGGTTTCCTCAAGTTCTTTTTCGAGCAGGGAAACATAATCATCAAGGAGCGGCGCAGCGCGCTCAATACTGTGCGAAACAAACGAGCAGTACAAGCATCTTGTGGGGCAAAAAGGTATGGAAACATAGAGCGAAAAACTGTTATTCTTTGAAAGAGGAATAATTTTATTTTCGCTTTTTACCACTGCGCTCACAAGCGATATTTTATCATCGCTTACAAGATATTTTTCCCGCAGGATTTTTTCGGCATAGTCATTTGAATGTTTATCCGCAAGCGAATGATAAAATTTGGCGGGGCGCACGCCGTAAAGTATGCCCCACGGATATGTTTCGCCGGTTGCCTTTGAAAGCACGCGGTAAAAAAGAACAGACAGGGTGTTTTTCCTGTCTGAATCAGGGGATAATTTTACAAAACCGCTTTGTTTTACGCCGCGGACATCGGCAAAAACGGTAACCGTATCGCCGTTTATGGCGGTATAAACAACAATATCGTCTTTTATATCCTGCGGCATATGGGAAAACATTTTGATTTTTTCATAGGGGAAAAATATTTCCGCCAGATTTTCCGTATCATAGGAAAATTCGTGATTTTCATTAACAAGTATCATAATTTCAATTCATATAGGGATTATTATATTTTTCAAAATATATGGTTGAAAAGCCCTCGTGCCCGGGATAAACCTTAAGCGAATCATCAAGCGTAGCAAGGCGTTTTAAACTTTCGGTTATCTCCTTTGAAGAGCCGCCGGGAAAATCAGTTCTGCCGCAAGAGCCGCGAAACAGAGTATCGCCCGTAAAAATGCAGTCATCAAGCAGATAACAAACGCCGCCTTTAGTATGCCCGGGGGTTGAGAGAACCTTTATTTTTGTTTCGCCGAGCATTATTACAGAGCCGTCCGAAACAGTTATATCCGGAGTAATTTTTTCCTGGTGCATACCGAAAAAAGCGGACAGACTTGCTTTGCCCGAGGAGAGCATAGGGGCGTCCTCGCTGCTGATAACCACCTTTGCGCTATAATCGCGCTTTATAGCGGCAACGCCTCCGATATGGTCAAAATGGCCGTGGGTAAGGAGGATATATTCAAGTTTTGAATCGCCTATAAAATCACGCATTTCTTTTGAATCATCAGTGCAGTCCACCAACGCGCTGAGGCCGCTTGCCTCATCCGTAATAATATAACAGTTATTGCCGAGTTCGCCGAGAGTTATTGCTCTTACTTTTGCCATAATAATCACCATAATGCGGATTTTTCGCACTGTTTCCTTTCGGTTAATAATTATTTGAATTGCGGCAGTTATTTTAAATCGCTGCTGTCAAGAATTATGGTAACGGGCCCGTCGTTTAAAAGTTCCACTTTCATATCGGCGCCGAAAACGCCTGTGCTTACTTTTGAAACGCCGCTTTCCTTTAATCTGCAAACGAAATATTCATAAACCCTGTTTGCTTCATCGGGCGGGGCGGACGGAGTAAAACTCGGGCGCCTGCCGTGGGTGCAGTCCGCGCACAATGTGAACTGCGACACCACAAGCATTTCTCCGCCGATGTCAAGCGGCGAAAGATTCATTTTTCCGTTTTCATCTTCAAAAATACGCAGATTGACGGATTTATTTACAATTTTATCCGCTTCTTTTTCATCATCGCCCGCCATAACGCCGAGCAGGATAAGAAATCCTTTTTTGCAACTGCCGACAGTTTTGCCGTCAACTTTAACGCTTGCGTGGGAAACACGCTGTATTACTGCTTTCAGAGCGATTCACCGCCTTTATTATACATTTGTTCTTTCGATATGATAAACGCCGTCTATTTTTCTGATTATTCTTACTATATTATCAAGATGTTCTTTACTGCTTACGGCAACCGTAAGCGTTGTAAGGCAGTTACCGTCATTAATGGGGCGGGCGTTTATTGAATGAATTTTGACATGCATATTCATTAAAGTGCTTGTTATATCAAGCACGATACCATCCCTGTCAATAGCGTAAACATCAAGGGTGGACTGGGTTTCTATCTTAACGCTGTCATCCCAATGAGCCTTGAGCCATCTTTCGGGCTCGGCGCAATGCTCAAGATCCTGCGGAACATTTACGCAGTTTCTTCTGTGGATTGAAAGCCCATGCCCTCTGGTAATAAAGCCGACTATTTCCTCGCCGGGCAGAGGATTGCAGCAGCGCGCCATTTTGATAAGGCAGTTATCAATACCCTCCACAATAACGCCGTTTGAGGAAGAACTCTTACGCGGGCGGTCAAGCACATTTGAACTGTGTGGTTTTTCCGCCTCTTTTTCTTTCCAGTTTTTATTATACTCATCCTTGATACCGGGCATAAGGCGGTTTATTTGAATTCCGCCGTAACCTACTGCGGCATAAAATTCATCCACCTGAGCAAAATGCTGTTTTTCAGATATTCTTTTTATAAATTCATCATACTTAGCGCCGCTTAAGCCTATAAAATTGCGGCGAAGTTCACGCTTGACGGAGGCTTTGCCCTCTTCTATATTTTCCTCCCGTTTTTCCTTTTTAAACCACGAGCGGATTTTACTGCGCGCCTCGCCGGTTTTAACTATTGAAAGCCAGTCGCGGCTGGGGCCTTTGCCCTGCTGATTAGTTGTGAGAATCTCTATTCTTTCGCCAGTTTTGATTTTATAATCAAGAGGAACAATACGGCCGTCCACCTTAGCGCCTATCATTTTATTGCCCACGGCGGAATGAATGGCATAGGCAAAATCTATAACGGTTGAACCTGTCGGCAGGCTTTTTATATCTCCCTTTGGGGTGAACACATATACTTCTTCAACAGAAAGGTCGCCCTTAATGCTTGCAACAAGGTCTTCGGCAGTATCGGTTGACTCACCTGTTTCAATCATTCTGTGAATCCAGGAAAGTTTTTCGTCCATATCGTCCTTGCCGCCCTTGCCGAGTTTATATTTCCAGTGCGCGGCAATACCGTATTCCGCGGTACGGTGCATTTCCCAAGTTCTTATCTGAATCTCAAACGGGATGCCATCCTTAGAAAGTACAGTTGTGTGGAGCGACTGGTACATATTCGGCTTTGGAGTTGAGATATAATCCTTAAACCTGCCGGGTATGGGCTTAAACATATCGTGGACTATGCCGAGCGCATTATAGCAGTCTATCATAGTATCAACAATAATTCTTACGGCATATATATCATATATTTCCTCAAACGATTTGCCCTTTATATAAACTTTTCTGAAAATGCCGTGAACAGATTTTACGCGGGAAGTTATGGTGGCGTTTTTTATAAGGGGTGTGATACGCTCCTGAATCTGCGCTTTAATATCGTTTAAAAAGCGTTCGCCCTCTTCCTTTTTCATTGAAAGGTTATTTTCAATTTCCTCATAAGCAATGGGGTCCAGATAGCGCACCGCAAGGTCCTCAAGTTCATCCTTAAAGGCTCTGATACCAAGGCGGTGGGCAATAGGAGCGTATATCTCAAGCGTTTCAAGGCTTTTTTCGCGCTGCTTATAATCGGGCATATACTGCAAAGTGCGCATATTGTGGAGGCGATCCGCCAATTTGATGATTATAACACGCACATCTTTATTCATGGCGATAAACATTTTTCTGATATTTTCCGCCTGAACTTCCTCTCTGGTGGAAAGCGGAATTTTGCCGAGTTTTGTAACGCCGTCAACAAGAAGCGCAACCTCATCGCCGAAAGTTTCCTTTATGGTATCAATACTGACTTTCGTATCCTCCACCACATCATGCAAAAGGGCGGCAATTATACATTCATTATCCATGCCGAAATCGAACAAAATCTGAGCAACGGCAACGGGGTGCATAATATACGGTTCGCCCGAACGGCGTTTTTGGTCTTTATGCGCGTCCTTGGCTATATCATATGCTTTTTTTATTTTTTCGGAATCATACTGCGGATTTTGCTTTACCTTTTCAAAGAAAGCGGCAAAGCCGTCGTCAAAATCACTCAATATTAAGTCTTCCTTTCAGGTATTTAATGGTTTTCGTTCCGTTCAAATCTGCCTTGCCGGAGGTTTCTTTAACTTTAATTGCTCCGTCTTTATAAGAGATTAGCGAACATTCGTAAAATGCCTTAAGGGCAAACATCATCTGCCCGTATGTTACGCCGGAAAGCGAGAAATAAAGGCTGTCCGAATCGGTAAAAACATTTTTTCTTTTGCGTATTGCTTTATAAACCGCGGCGCAAATATCACGGTTTGGATAAACGCTTTTTGAATTATTTTTGCCGGAGGCAAAAAGTTCATACTCCTCTTTTTGCGCAAAATAAGCGTCTTCATCCATACCGCTTTTTCTTATATCAACCGCGCGAACGGAAAGATATTCCCTGCCGTTATAGGGATTTACCGCTATTTTTACTGCGGCGTCTATTTTTTCTCCCGGTACAAACGGGAATCTTTCGGCAGGGGTGCCGAATTTTACTATTCTTATTTTTCTGCCTTTTTTCTCGCACTCAAGGCGGATATGCTTACCGTTTCCCATAGGTTTAATATCCGTAAGAGTTAAATTCATCAGCGCGAACACGGCGCGCTTATTGCCCTCGCCGTACGGCTCAAGGACTTTTAATTCCTTTGCAAGGTCCACACTTAAGTAAAACGGTGATATTTTAAAATCTATATTAACAGTCTGAACCGGCATTGCGGGATATTTTTCAGCCGCGAATTCATTTATTTTCTCTCTGAACAAATCAATATCATCAGCGCTGAGGCTAAGCCCTGCCGCGCCCGGATGGCCGCCGAAATGGGAGAGCATATCCGAGCAGTAAGACACTGCTTCAAACACATTGAAACCCTGAATGCTCCTTGCTGAGCCGCGGGCATTATTTTCATCATCTATGCCGATTACGATTGACGGTTTTTCATATTTTTCTGAAATTTTTGACGCCACGATTCCTACTACGCCCTGATGATAACCTTTGCCGGCAACAACGATTACTCGTTTTTTGGCTATTGAGGGATTATCGGATAACCGCTTAACGGCGTCATCAAATATACTTTGCTCAAGTTCCTGACGGTGAGTGTTATTTATATTAAGTTGCTCTGCAATAAAATCCGCCTTTTTTGAATCGGCGCACACAAGAAGTTCTACCGCCTTTGCGGCGTGCTCTATTCTGCCCGTGGCATTTATTCTTGGGCAGACGGAAAAAGCAATATCCGCCGAAGTAACCTCTTTGCCGCCTAACCCGGCGGCTTTAAGGAGCGACTCAATACCCGGCCGCGGCGACTTATTTATTATTTCTATTCCTTTTTTTACAATACTTCTGTTTTCATCTGAAAGCGGCATAATATCCGCTATGGTGCCTATTGCAACTAAATCAGAATAGCGGTAAAGAATATCGTCTATATCCCCATAAAGAGCGCAGGCAAGTTTAAAGGCAACGCCGACTCCCGCAAAATCCGTAAACGGCAGTTCGCCGTCCTGAAGATGAGGATTAACAACAGCCTCTGCGCGGGGTAATTCGGCGGGAATCTGGTGGTGGTCTGTTATAACAATCTGAACGCCGAGCGAATAAGCGTATTCGGCCTCCTCGGCGGCGCTGATACCGTTATCAACGGTTACTATAAGACGGGTGCCGTTTTCCGCTATCTTTTTAACAGCATCTTTATTAAGGCCGTAGCCCTCCGTTTCCCTTGACGGAATATAGTAATCCACATCGGCGCCCATATCACTGAAAAGCGAATACAAAAGCGCGGTGGAAGTAACGCCGTCGCAATCATAATCGCCGTATACGGTTATCTTTTCGCCGAGCGATACAGCCTGTTCGATTCTGTCCACCGCTCTATCCATACCGGAAAGTTCAAAAGGGTCTGAAATACGAACTGAAGAGGAAATGAATTCAGAAACTTTTAGTTCATCATCAAATCCCCTTGCGGCAAGCAGGTACGCAACAAAAGCGTCCATATTAAATTTTTCGCTTATGGCGGACGCTTTTTCTTTATCCGCATTTGCTATCAACCACTTTTTATGCGCCATTACGAATTCTTATCCACCACATGAAATTTTTTTAAATTAGAGCGCTTTGCCGCTCTTTTTTCAAGTTCCGTTTCTATATCTTCGGGAGTAATGCCCTGATAAGCCATCATAACAAGAACATGATAAATGAGGTCTGAAATCTCATAAACCGTTTCTTCTTTATTATTATTTTTTGCGGCGATTACGGTTTCCGTGCACTCCTCGCCGACTTTTTTGAGTATCTTATCTATTCCCTGCTCAAAAAGATAGGCGGTATAAGAGCCTTTAGCCTTTTCGTCTTTTCTGTCTATAATAACCTGATATTCGTTTTTTATATAATCCATTTCTATCACCGTAATTTTCATAAATTATAATATTAAATCAATCAAAATCCTTTATTTTTTTATAAAAGCAACTGTGATTGCCCGTATGGCACGCGGCGCCCGTTTGAACAACATCTATTAAAAGCGTATCATCGTCGCAATCGCCGTAAATTGAAACTATTTTTTGAAGATGACCGCTTGTTGCGCCTTTATTCCAAAGTTCCTGCCTGCTGCGTGACCAAAACCAGGTATAGCCTGTTTCAAGGGTTTTTTTGAGGGATTCCCTGTTCATATATGCAAGCATAAGGACTTCTCCCGTGCCGTGCTCCTGTATAACGGCGGGAATAAGGTCTGATTTTTTAAAATATTTTTCAACATCAAATTCCATTTTCCGCCACCTCCAGAGCCTGCTTTAAATCAAGACTGCCGCTGTATATGCTTTTGCCGCAGACGGCGCCGTAAAGCCCGAGCGACTTAAGCGCTTTTACATCTTCTGTATTTGTAACGCCGCCGGAAGCAATTATATTGCAGGAAACGGCATTATTTATTTCTTCAAGTTGTTTTAGGTTTGGGCCTGTTAAAGTGCCGTCCTTTGAAATATCCGTATAAATAATGGTTTTAACGCCGCACTGCTCCATTTTTTTGGCAAGGTCCGTAAAATATATATCGGAAGTCTGAGTCCAGCCCTCCGCCGCGGCGTAACCGTTTTTTGCGTCTATGCCGACGGCAATCTTATCCCCGAAAGCGGACACCGCCTTTTTAACGAGTTCAGGCTCTCTCAGCGCCGCAGAGCCGAGAATAACCCTTGATATGCCGGCGTTTATATAAAATTCAATATCCTGCATACTTCTGATTCCGCCGCCGAGTTCAACTTTAAGTGAAGTATTTTTTGCAACGCTCAAAAACACATCGGCATTTACACGCTTTTTTTGCAAAGACCCGTCAAGGTCCACCATATGAATCCATTTTGCGCCTGCTTTTTCAAAACTTACGGCAGTGCCGAGAGCGCTGGCGGCAACCTGCTGTGCGGTTGAGAAATCGCCCTTATACAGCCTTACGGGCTTGCCGCCTATTATATCAACTGCGGGTAAAATTACCATTTATAATCACCATATCCTTTTTGGAAAATAAGCGCTGAGGCGCGCAGTCAGGCTATAACGCCTTTTGTGGAGAGTACTCCGCCGCCGTTTTTGGCAACAGCGATACTGAGAGCATGACCGAACGCTTTGAAAAGCGCCTCAATTATATGGTGGGAATTACTGCCGTATATCTCGTTTAAATGAAGAGTTATACCGCCGTTTACCGCAACGGCGCGGAAAAACTCAACGGTACAGCAGGTTTCATAATCTCCGCACCTTTCCTCCGCCAAATCGGCGTTAAACACAAGATACGGTCTGTTTGAAATATCAAGAGCGCAATGAGCGAGCGCCTCATCCATAGGAATATAAAACGAGCCGTAGCGGTTAATGCCGCTCATATCGCCGAGCGACTGCTTTATTGCAGAGCCGAGAGCGATACCCGTATCTTCTACTGTATGATGCGTATCAACATCAAGATCGCCCTTAACATCCAGCAACAAACCGAATCCGCCGTGGACGGCAAAAGCGGTGAGCATATGGTCAAAAAAGCCTATGCCCGTATTAATTTTTACATCGCCGCCGTCCGGCGAAAAGGTAAGTTTTATATCCGTTTCTTTAGTTTTTCTGTTTATCTGAGCCGTTCTCATTTTGCCCTCCGAAAATTTATTTTGAATTATTAAAAAGTTTCTTTAGTTTTGCCGCGTTTTTTGCCTTAAGCGCGGCGGTTTCATCTTTTTGAGCAGAAATGCTGAACACATCGCCCTCCGCGGCGTTTTCAAAAAGGCACAGCGGAGCGTTTGCCGTTTTGCCGTTTTCAAGTTCAACAACGGCGATATTATTTTCAATTCTGTTAATTATTATTTTCATTTTTACTCCGGGTCGCAAAGCGAGCAGGGCGTGTAGCCTTCGCTTTCAAGTTCTTGCAAAGAACTGTTTGTATATTCCTTATTGCTTTCAGACATTGATGACACTGCGCTGCAATCCGGCATATGAATCTTTTTTGAAGAAGTATTGAGCACATATTTATACTCCGGACTATTTTCCGAGCCGTTATCGGTTTCCTGAGTCTGCCGCGCGGACTGAGTGCTGTTTTCTGCCTGCTGAGAAGAATCGGAAACATTATCCTCTAAAGTATTCACCGTAAGTTCATTGCCGTTTGAAATAATAACGATATTGCCGAGAATATCAGTGCGAAGCACCTGCGCACCGGCATTCTGCCAGCGCTCGACTATTTCTGAATCAGGGTGGCCGTAAGAATTGCCCTCGCCCACTTCAATAACGGCATACTGCGGTGAAACACGCTTAACAAAATTTTGAGATGAAGAAGTATCTGAACCATGGTGCCCGACCTTTACAACATCTGCCGAAACATCTGATTTTATCTCGTTTTCCGATAACTCCTCCGCATCGCCCATAAAGAGAAATGAATTATTGCAGAAAGTAAGGCGGAGCACTGCTGAGTAATTATTCAAATCATCGTAATCAGACGAGCACGGCGCCAAAAATTCTGCGCTTAATTCATCGCTTTCTATAACGCTGACGGATTCGGCAGCCTGTATAACAGGGCAGCCCTCCGCCTGCGCCTTATCAAGAAATTCGCTGTAAATTGAGGAAGACGATTCAGCGTCCGGCATATAGATATTTAAAACATCAAAATTATCAAGCACATCCGGCAGACCGCCGATATGGTCTGAATGAGGGTGCGTTGCCACAAGATAATCTATTTCGCTGTAACCGAGCGAAGAAATATAATCGCAAACCGTTTCTCCGTATTCCCTTTCGCCGGCGTCAATCAACATAGTTTCTCCGTTTGGCAGTTCTATAAATTCGCTGTCCCCCTGCCCTACATCAATAAAATGAACGGCAAGTTCGCCGTCCGGCGCCTTTACGGGCTGAGTTTCGGAAACATCGCTGCTTACGGGCGCCGAACACGCGCAAAGAAAAATCATAAGCATTACGGCGCATAATGCCGCAAGCCTTTTAAACCTTATATTTATGTTATTCATTAGGAAATCTTACCTTAATGCTGTTCGCGTGAGCGGTCAGGCCCTCAGTATCGGCAAGAGTAATAATATCGTCCTTGGCTTTTCTGAGTTCCTGAGAGGTATAATAAATGAAAGAAGATTTTTTAATAAAACTATCAACAGAAAGCGGGCTGAAAAATCTTGCTGTGCCGCTTGTGGGCAGAACATGGTTTGGACCGGCATAGTAATCGCCCAGCGGTTCAGGCGACCAATTGCCGAGAAATACCGAACCGGCATTATCTATCATACCGATATATTTAAGAGGCTCTTCCACGCAGAGTTCAAGGTGCTCCGGCGCGAGTTCATTGGCGAATTTGATTGCCTGCTCCATATTCTCGCACACGATTATTTCACCATAGTCCTCAAGAGAGCGCTCTATGATTTCCTGCCTTTCAAGGTATTTTATCTGCCTTTCTATCTCTTTTACGGTTGCGCGCGCCAACACCTCTGAAGTTGTGAGCAAAATAGCGGACGCCATTTTATCATGCTCCGCCTGGCTCATAAGGTCTGCCGCAAGGAAAGACGGTTTTGCGCTTTTATCCGCAACTATAAGTATTTCGGAAGGGCCTGCAACCATATCTATATCAACAACGCCGTAAAGAAGCCTTTTTGCAGTTGCAACAAAGATATTTCCGGGGCCTACGATTTTATCCACCTTAGGGATTTTTTCCGTACCGTAAGCAAGCGCGGCAATTGCCTGCGCGCCGCCGCAAAGGAACACCTTATCAACACCGGCAATAGCGGCTGCCGCCATAATATAAGAATTGGGATTGCCCTCTGCTCCGGGCGGAGTTACCATAATTATTTCCTTTACGCCTGCTATTTTTGCGGGAACGGCATTCATAAGCACTGAACTCGGATAAGCGGCTGTTCCGCCGGGCACATAGATACCGACCCTGTTAAGTCCTCTTATGCGCTGGCCCATTATAACGCCGTTTTCCTCGGTAGTAAGCCAACTTTGCTGAGCCTGCCTCTGATGAAAGCGCTCAATATTTTCTTTTGCGCGGGTAATGGCGTTTATAAAATCATCTTCAACAACATCAAGATACTGCTGAAGTTCATCTTTTTCTATAACTACTTTTTTGGGCACGCTGCCGTCAAAGCGCGAAGTGTATTCACGCACCGCGGCGTCCCCGCCCTCTTTTACGCCGTTTATGATAGAGGTTACTATCTCAACGGTTTTGGGGTCTGTTTCGCCGCTCCTTTTTTTAAGATTTTCAACAATGGCGTATTCTGTTTTTCCGTTTGCTTTTGTAACTTTCATTAAAAGACCTCTTTTACACTTTACTTGCAAGCTCCAAATCAGAAAGGAAAGATTCTATTTCCTGCTTTCTGAGTTTCATTGAAGCCATATTTACTATTACCCTTGCGGAAATGGGGAGTATCTCCTCCACAACCTCAAGCCCGTTTTCCTTCAAAGTTGAGCCTGTTTCAACGATATCCACAATACCGTCCGCAAGGCCGAGCAGCGGCGCGAGTTCAACACTGCCCTCTATTTTTATAACATCCACATCCATACCTTTTGAGCGGAAAAATTCCTTTGCTACTTTGGGATATTTGGACGCGACTGTTTTTCTTGAATAACCGCTGAAAAAATCCTTGCCTTTCGGGCAGGCAAGAGCAAAGCGGCATTTGCCTATATTGAGGTCCATAACCTCATAAAACGAACTTCCGTGCTCCACGATAGTATCTTTACCGACTATACCTATATCGCACACGCCGTGCTCAACATAGGTAATAACATCAGGCGCTTTTGACAGCACAGCCTCATATCCGTCAACAGGCAGGATAAGCCGCCTGCCCTTATTTTCAAGTTGGGAAGTATCAAGCCCCATTTTCTGAAAGAGTTTTACGGATGACTTTTCAAGCCTGCCTTTTGTAAGCGCTATTCTGAGAGGCCGCTCAACATTTATTACCTCGTGCATAACATCAAACAGGGCATTTATATCAACGGCAAAACCGATAGCGGGCGCGTCAAGCCCGAATTTGCCTATAAGATTATCATAACGACCGCCGGAAAGCACCGAAACGCCTGAACCTTCCGCATAACCTCTGAATATAACTCCCGTATAATAATTTGTGCGGTTTACAAGACCAAGGTCTATCATTATATTATCGCCGTGGCCGAGTTCGCAAAGTTTTTGATAAATATTTCTCAGGTAATCAAGAGCGGCATTGGATTTTTCAGATGAATATAACTGCTTTGCCTCTTTAAGAACCTGCGCCCCTCCGAAAAGGCGGGGCAGAGTGCGAAGAACTCTTGTTTGCACCGTATCGCCTATTGATGAGAGCAAATCGCTTAGGGCGGCGAAATTTTTACTTTCCGTTAAAGAACAGATTTCAGCCTTTTGAGATGAATCAATATCCATATCATCAAGAATTGCGCTGAAGAAACCCGCATGCCCTATCTCAAGCGAATAAGAATTTAACTCTGAACGGTCAAGCGCCTCAAGCGCCATTGTAAGCACTTCCAAATCCGCATTTAAAGAGCCGTCCCCTATAAGTTCAATGCCGCTTTGCGGGATTTCATCCGTTCTGCCGGCATATGCCTTATTACGGGTAAAAACATTCTGATTATAATAGAGCCTTACAGGAAAATCGGACGAACTGAGCCGTGTTGCCACAAGGCGGGCTATAGGCATTGTATTATCAGGACGCAAAACGGTTGTTCTGCCGTAAGCGTCCGTCAATTTATACATAATATCCGATTCCATACCGGTATCGTTTTCAAAAACATCAATATACTCTATTGCGGGAGTAATTACCTTGCGGTAATTTTTTTCCTTAAAAAGGTCTGAAAGCGTGGTTTCGATTTTCTTTCTGTCATCGCACTCCTCAAAGAGCAAATCCCTGCTGCCCTGAGGGGTAACTTTTGCGTATTTTTTCATTCAGGTACTCCATATATAAACTTTAGCGTATTAACGCTTTAATATGCTACCATATTAAATTATGATTGTCAACTAAAAGCCGAAAAGAGAAATCTGGTTGCTGAGCGGCATATCGCCGATAGCGCCGGCTTCTCTTAAAGAATCAACAACGCTCTGCCCTATCTTGGCGCGCGCCATAAGATCATCGCAGGAAATGAATTTTCCGTTACCGTCATTTACAGCGGCAACTATCTGCTTGGCGGCGTTTTCGCCGATACCGTCTATTGCGGTGAAAGGAAGGCGGATTTTACCGTCCTCAATTTTATAGACGCGCCAGTCGGACTTATAAAGGTCAACCGGCAGGAATTCTATACCGCGGCAAAGCATTTCAATAACTATCTGAAGAATAACATAAGTATCGCTTTCTTTCTGCGTTATTGTGCCGTTATCCTTCTTTGCTTTTATTTCTTCCATTCTTGCCTTTACGGCTTTTTTGCCCGCTACTGCGGCAACAGCGTCCAGGTCTCCGCCGCGGACGGTAAAGAACGCGCTGTAATATTCAACGGGGTAATATATCTTATACCAGCCGAGGCGAAGCGCGGCTATAACATAAGCGGCGGCATGCGCCTTGGGGAACATATATTTTATTTTATAGCAGGAATCAATATACCACTGCTCAACGCCTATTTCGCGCATTCTTTCCTCATACGGAGGAAGTTCCTTAGGCGCTTTGCCCTTTCTTGTGTATTCCATTATCTGGAAACAGTCTTTTTTGGAAAGCGGCGACGGTTTACCCGTTCTCTTTTCGTAATCTTCCGCCTTATGTATCAGATAAGTCATAATACCGTCTCGGCAGCCGATAACATCGGAAATAGTGCAGGTGCCTTTATCTATAAGTTCCTTAGCATTTCCGAGCCAAACATCCGTGCCGTGGGAAAGGCCGGAAATCTGAAGCAAATCTGAAAAAGTTTTAGGCTTTGCCTCAACAAGCATTCCGATTACAAACGGAGTACCCATTTCGGGGATTGAAAGCGTGCTTGTGGGGCAGTCTATATCTTCCGGTGAAACGCCGATAGGCTCGGTTGAAGTTATCATTTGATAAAGTTTCGGGTCGCAGATATCAACATCCATAACCGGGATTCCGGTGGCGTCCTCAATAAACTTATAAAGCGTAGGAACATCGTGGCCGAGTTCGTCAAGTTTAAGAAGAGTATCGTGAAGTGCGTTTTTAAAATCAAAATGTGTTGTGAGAGTGCCCTTTGACGCATCATCGGACGGGTACTGAACGGGAGTAAAATCCTCTACCTCATACTCCTCGGGAACAACAACCATTCCTCCGGGGTGCTGGCCTGTTGTGCGCTTAATGCCGGTACAGCCGGCTGTAAGCCTGTCCTCCTCCGCTCTGGAAACTTTAAGCCCGCGTTCCTCAAGGTATTTTTTAACATAACCGTAGGCGGTTTTATCCGCAACGGTGGACATAGTGCCCGCCTTGAATACATGCGTTTTTCCGAAAAGTTCTTCCGTAAAGCGGTGGGACTGCGACTGGAAATCTCCGCTGAAATTAAGGTCTATATCAGGCTCCTTATCGCCGTCAAAACCAAGGAATGTTTCAAACGGAATTTCGTGGCCGTCCCTGTTCATAGGCTCGCCGCATACGGGGCAGTTTTTAGGCGGGAGGTCAAACCCGGAGCCGACTGAACCGTTCGTTACAAATTCGCTGTGTTTGCACTTGGGGCAAACATAGTGCGGCGGAAGCGGATTTACCTCTGAAATGCCGCCGAGGTGGGCAACGAGTGAAGAGCCGACAGAGCCTCTTGAGCCAACAAGATACCCGTGCTCCTCAGAATTTTTAACAAGCCTTTTTGCAATTACATAAAGCACGGCGTAACCGTGTTTAATAATAGAATCAAGTTCTTTTTGAAGTCTCGGCCCTACTTCGTCAGGAACAGGGTCGCCGTAGATTTTCTTTGCGTTTTCCCAGCAAGTTTGAGTAAGTTCTTCCTCAGCGCCGTCAATGTGCGGCTGGAAAGTGCCGGGAGGAATCGGGACTACATCATCATCTATCAAATCCGCTATTTTATTTGGATTATAAATAACAAATTCCTTTGCCCTTTCCCCTGCCCAGGCAAAATCATCAAGCATTTCTTCAGTTGTTTTAAAGTAAAGCGGAGCCTGCATATCGGCGTCTTTAAATCCCATTGAAGCCATAATAACCGCTCTGTATTTAGCATCGTGCTCATCAAGAAAATGCACATCGCCGGTAGCAACGGTCATTTTACCGAGTCTGTCCGCAGAGGCGATAATGCGCTTATTAATATTGATAAGGTCCTGCTCCGTTCTTACTTTCCAGTAAACATTTTTGCGCTCCTCGCCCTTTTTGTTTACAACATATTCTTCGTTGCTTTCCCTGAGCATAAATTCATTATTGCCGTTTGGCTGAATCTCAAGATAATCATAAAAAGAGGCGATTTTATCAAGTTCATCATCTGTTGCGCCGTTTAAGATTGCCTGATAAACCTCTCCCTGCTCGCATGCCGAGCCGATTATAATGCCGTTTCTGCGCTGCGCCAAAAGTGATTTCGGAATCAGCGGGCGTTTTTTATAATACTTAATATTGCTGGCGGAAATATGCTTATAAAGCACCTTTCTGCCGTCTAAATTTTTAATAAGAAAAATTATATGATAACGGGGAAAATCGCTCGTTTTCATATTCATAAAATCGGGATACTTTTCATCGTCAACAAGATAGCCTTCCATACCGCAGATAAGTTTAATACCCGCGCTTTTTGCCGCCTTGCTTGCCTCCGGCAGAGCCTGAACAACGCCGTGATCCGTTACCGCTATTGCCTTATGGCCCCACTTTGCCGCCCTGTTTACAAGGGAAGTGGGCGATGAAATACCGTCCATAGCGGAAAGCGAAGTATGAAGATGGAGTTCCACCCTTTTTTCAGGGGCGTTATCCTCTTTTTCCGCCTTTAAGACAGACGCTATACCGTTTGGCAGAACAACAAATTCATTTGTGAATTTATCAAGTTGGTAACGGCCGGTAACCATAACGGTATTTGTATCTGAAAGTTTTTTTACTATTGAGTCTATAACATTATTTGAATCAAACATTTTGCATGTTACGGACGAAGTATAATCGGTAATATCAAAAGTAAAAATCTTATTGCCGCCGCGTTTTGTTTCCTTTACCTCTTTTTTAAACACATCGCCCCAAACGGTAACTACGCCGTCCTCAATAGTAATATCGGCAATATTTTTGGGGACTTCCCTTATCTCCTTGCCGTAAATTTTCTTTTTTGTATCTATGTAAACGGGAAGATCGCCGAGGCGTTTATGCTGAACATTTTTTTCCTGCTCTTTTTTCTCCTCCGCCTTATCCGCCTTAAGTTTAGCGTATGCCTTTTTGGCTTCCGCTTCTATATCATAACCCTGGGTCTCAACCAAATTTATTTTAAGGTCCATACCGAAAAGGTCGAATATAACGCTTTCAATTTCCTCATTTACTTTTTGGGAAAGCAATATCTCTCTGCCGCCCTTTTTAAGGTTAACAGTCAGTTCATCTCCGTTATATTCCGTTTCAGCGCCTTCAAAAAATCCGTTTGCGGCAGGATTGTTTCTTTTAACGAAATCAACAATGCTGGGAAGATATGACGGCTCAAAAAGCCCGCTTACATAGCGCGGTTTCAGAGCGACGCGAGAAAGACCCATATTTGTTTTTATACTATCCTCCGCTGCTTTGAAAACAGAATAATCTACAAGTTCATTCAAGGAAAGAACAACAGAGAGTTCCCTTTCGGCGCGTTTTACGGTAAAGCGTTTTATTACGCCGGCGCCGAGCATGGAAAGTTGAAATTTATCTACATAATCCGAAAAATAATCCTGAAACAAATTCATTATAATTTATCAATCTCTTTCATAAGTTCATCCAAAAGTTCGTTTTCCGGAACTTTTCTTAAAATTTCTCCTTTTTTGAAGATAAGGCCGCAGCCGTCCCCTCCAGCGATTCCTATATCCGCCTCGCGCGCCTCGCCGGGGCCGTTTACGATACAGCCCATAACCGCAACCTTAATAGGTTTTTTGCAGTCTTTAAGCCTTTCTTCAACCTGCTTGGCAAGCCCGATAAGGTCTATCTTTGTTCTGCCGCAGGTGGGGCAGGAAATAAGATAAGGGCAATCCTTTTTAAGACCTATAGCCTTTAAAATATCAAACGCGGCGAACACTTCTTTAACAGGAGTATCAGAGAGGCTTACCCTGATGGTATCACCTATTCCGCGTGTTAAAAGCGAGCCGATACCGATTGCGGATTTAATAATTCCCATACGCTCCGTACCCGCCTCCGTTACGCCGAGGTGAAGGGGATAATCACACTGCTGCGCCGCGAGTTCGTAAGCGGAAATCATTGTATTTACATCTGAGGATTTTATTGAAATAACAATATCCGTAAAATCAAATTTTTCAAGAAGCGACGCGTGATAAAGCGCCGACTCAACCATTGCCTGAGGTGTTGGGGCGCCGTATTTTGCAAGGATATGCTTTTCAAGAGAGCCGCTGTTTACGCCTATGCGGATAGGTATTTGTTTTTGGCGGCAAATATCGGCAACGGCTTTAACCCTTGATTCATCGCCTATATTGCCGGGATTTATTCTGATTTTATCAATGCCTCTTTCCGCCGCGCCTAAAGCGAGTTTGTAATCAAAATGAATATCCGCAACAAGCGGAACATCCACCGCTTTTTTTATAGGCTCAATAAGATTCAGCGCCTCTTCGTTAGGAATTGCGAAACGAATAACCTGGCAGCCTGCCGCCGCAAGTTCCTTTGCCTGATTTACCGAACCCTCAATATCGCTTGCGGGAATATTGAGCATGGACTGCACAAGGATAGGCGAATCGCCGCCGATATATGTATCTTTTAATTTTATTTTTTTTGATTTTCTGCGAGTTATCATAATGACCTGCCTTTCAGCGCATTCCCCTAAAGGCGGGGAGCGCGCTATACCGCCGCGGCGGTGTACTGATTAAAAAATTAATGCCGTATTAAAAGAGTTTTGTAACATCTGAAAAAGTTACTATAACCATAAGTCCGAGGAGGAGCACAAGCCCTGCCGCGTTTATGGCATATTCCCATTTTGCGGGAAGTTTCTTTTTAAATATACCTTCGCCGAGGAGCATAAAGAAACGCCAGCCGTCCAGCGCGGGAATGGGAAACAGATTAAAAAGCCCCACATTTATAGTTAACAGAGCCATAATACGCAGCATAGAAGTTACGCTTGTTTTTACTGCGGTAGACACTACCGAAACCGCGCCGACGGGGCCGCTTAAATCAGATATTCCGTACCTGCCGGAAAGCAAATCCGCAACCGAAAGGAATATCATTCTCATATAGGAAACAAACATTGAGCAACTGCTTTTTAAGATGCCGCCTACTGTTTTTTCCTCGCCGAGGAGCCAAAAATCCATATTTATAAAACGCTGACCCTCATACTCCTGCATTTCAAAAGTAACATCAAGGGTGATATTTTTACCGTCCCTTTCAACTACCATTTGAACATCTCCGTCCGGGGAGCGGCTTAAACCGGTTTCCACATCAGTTGCGGTAAAGACGCGCATACCGTCTATACTTTTGATGGTATCGCCCGCCTGAAGCCCGCTTGACTGGCTGACAGCATTATCGTCAAACTTAGCAACGGTGGGAGTACCTATAAGATCTGAACTTGAAACGATACACACAACAATTAAAAAGCCGAGTATCAGATTCATTACGGCGCCCGCCGCAACAACAAACATTCTTGCGCCTACGCTTTTTTTAGAGAAAGAGCCGTTTTCGTCTGAATCTTCGTCCTCACCCTCCATGGCGCAATAGCCGCCGAACAGAATCCAGCGCAGTGAATATTTGGTTGAACCTTTTGTAAACGAAAAAATTTTGGGGCCCATACCTATTGAAAACTCGTTTACTTTGATTTTCATAAGCCTTGCCGCGGCAAAATGGCCGCCTTCGTGGATTATGATAATAAGTTCAAAAAACAGAATTGCAATAAGTATAGGATAAACAGTGTTCCAAATTGAACTAATACTCACTCTATCGCCTCACTGATAATTACTGATAACAAATTCGCGGGCAATTCTATCTGCCTCAAGGACATCACTTAAAGTAAAATTGCTCTTATCGGCAGCGTTAAGCATTGCCTCTTCATTAAGATATGCAATATCAGTGAATTTAATTTTTCCGTTTAAGAAAAGTTTCACGCTTTCCTCATTCGCGCCGTTTGCGGCGGCAGGGTGAAGTCCGCCCATTTCAATCGCTTTTTTGCAAACATCTATACATTTAAAAGTTTTGTAATCCGGCTCAAAGAAAGTTAGTTTACCGTAATCGGCAAGAGAAAGTTCCTTAACCGGACTTTCTTCCCGCGCGGGATAAGTTAAAGCGTACTGAATAGGTATTCTCATATCCGGCACGCCGAGTTGGGCTATGACGGAATTATCTTTATATACTATTGCTGAATGCACTACCGATTCACGGTGAACAACAATTTCAATAGCGTCATTCGGCATATTAAACAGCCACTTTGCCTCTATAAATTCAAGGCCTTTATTCATCATTGTGGCGGAATCTATTGTTATTTTGGCGCCCATATTCCAGTTTGGGTGCTTTAAAGCGTCCTGCGGGGTAACATTTTCAAGTTCTGAAAGAGTTTTCCCAAAAAATGGGCCGCCGGAAGCGGTGAGTATTATTTTTTTTACAGCGTCTTTTGACGGGCAGCCCTGAAGCGCCTGAAATATTGCGGAATGTTCGCTGTCCACAGGTAAAATTGAAACGCCGTTTTCCTTTGCAAGGCTTGTTACAAGGCTTCCGCCCGCAACAAGCGTTTCCTTATTGGCAAGGGCAATGGTTTTTTTAGCCTTTATCGCCTCAAGAGTAGGCATAAGGCCTATCATACCCACAACGGAATTAAGCACTGTATCCGCGCCCTGATAAGTTGCGCACTCTATAAGCCCCTGCATACCGCATACAACTTTTACGGGCATATCCGCCACTTTCGTTTTAAGTTCGTGAGCGGCGTCCTCATTCATCATACAGACGAGTTCGGGGTGAAATTCACGAATTTGCTCTTCCATTTTTTTAACATCAGTGTTTGCCGTAAGGCATTTAACGCTGTAAGAGTGCATACGGCACACATCAAGCGACTGAGTTCCTATTGAGCCTGTTGAGCCGAGAATTGAAAGATTTTTCATTTGCAAATACCTTTCCGCGCTCAGCAAAAAGCAACGAGCGCCATAACATATGTAAGAAGAAGTGTGAACAAAGACGAATCAAATCTATCCATAACGCCGCCGTGGCCGGGGAAAATCTTACCGAAATCCTTAACGCCGAAATTGCGCTTAAGAACGGAGGCGGTAAGGTCGCCCATCATACCGAGGAACGACACGGGCACGCAGCAGACAAGAATAACCGTTGCGCCGAAAGAATCAATGGGGGCGTCTGCAACATGATTATAAATCACAAAAGCGGCGGCATTTAGAATAATGGAAACGATAATTCCGCACGCCGCGCCCTCAATAGTTTTTTTGGGACTGATATTCGGGCTCATTTTATGCTTGCCGAAAGCCATTCCGCCGAGTTGAGCGCCCACATCCGTACCGAGCGCGCAAATAAGAGCAAAAAAGATGAGATATATACCGAACTGCTCGTTAATAAACATATCTCTTAATTTTACAAAAACGGAAAACGCATAAGGCACGCACACGCTGCCGAAAAACGCTATTGCCACATCTTCAAATTTAGTGTGGGAATATCCCTTTAACATTGCAAGGCACATTATAAGCGCTGCCGCAATAATATACACAACGCACGGCACCGCTGAAATAACCTGACCCCAAGTCTGAGTTGAAACAAGCGGCTCAAGCACTTTGGGACTTGCAAAAAACGGAAACGCCGCGGCTACGGCAGTGCCGAACACAAGAATGAATTTATTTGAGATTTTGGCGCAGCGCATAATCTCATTTGCGGCAACCGCGCTTAAAAACGCTATTACAAGCACAAAAAGCGGCGTATTTATCTGCCAAACAACAAGAGCAAGAACAAGCAGCAAAACTATTGCCGTGATGACTCTTTTTTTCATATTGACCACCATTATAGCCTTTCTGAAAAGATATAAGTTTTAAACCGCAAGCGGTTTTACTATCCGCTAACCGCCGAACCTGCGGTTGCGCTTTTCAAAAGCGGTAAGCGCCATATGCAAATCTTTTTCCGTGAAATCGGGCCACAGCACATCACTGTACCAAAATTCGCTGTATGCGGACTGCCAAAGCAGGAAATTTGAAAGCCTTTCCTCCCCGCTGGGGCGGATAATCAAATCACAATCGGGAGAAGTATAAAGATTATCGCTTATATCCTGCTGAGTAATACTGCTTTTGCCCGACGCGATAAGGCGGTTTACGGCAGAAACAATTTCCTGCCTGCCGCCGTAATTTACGGCAACATTTATAAGAGTTCCCGTTCTTGAGGAAGTTTCCTTTTCAGCGTCCCTCATCAACTGAAGGAGTTGGGGGTGCATACCCTCTTCCTCCCCTATAAATCTTACGCGCAGATTTCCGCTTGCCTGAAGGTCATTTTTTGCGTCTATAAGATAATCATAAAAGAGGTGCATAAGAGTTTCCACCTCTTCTTTCGGGCGTTTCCAGTTTTCGGTTGAAAAAGCGTAAAAAGTAACTTCCTCTATACCGATTCTGCCGCACTCCTTTGAAATCTTTTTAAAAACATCGGCGCCGACTTTATGGCCTGCCGTGCGCGGCAGCGCTCTCTTTTTAGCCCACCTGCCGTTTCCGTCCATAATAATGCCGAGGTGGCGGGGCAAAACGGAAAACTCCGCCGTATTTGTATCTTTTTTACTAAAAATAGCCATATAAATCACCGTTAGCCTTTCAGGCTGAATATTTAAGATTATTAAACCCATCCGCGCCGCCGAACAGCAAACTCTGACGCGGCTGAGAAGTGTATTACGCCGAGGGCGCGGCACACTTGCGGCAGCAGAAAAATATTTCTTGAAAAAACACAGAACGGCGGAGAGTGTTCCCCGCCTTTACTGCAATATTGCCGCCCGAAAGCGGTTTGAAGTTAAATGGAAAGAATTTCTTTTTCCTTTTTCTTTTCCATTTCATCTACCTGCTTAATAAAACTATCCGTAATATCCTGAAGTTTCTTTTCGCCGTCCTTAAGGTCATCTTCTGTAATTTCGTTATTTTTCTTAAGTTTTTTAATATCATCCATAGAATCGCGGCGGATATTTCTGACGGCTACTTTCGCTTCCTCGGCACGCTTTGAAATATCCTTAACAAGTTCTTTACGGCGCTCCTCAGTAAGCGGAGGGAAAACAAGGCGGATAACCTTTCCGTCATTATTGGGGTTAATACCTATCTCCGCGGTATTTATAGCCTTTTCTATTTCTTTGATTATAGACGCATCCCAAGGCTGAATCATAAGCATTCTGGGTTCGGGAACGCTGATTGCGGCAACCTGGTTAATTGGGGTTGCGGTGCCGTAATAATCAACGGTAACTCTATCCAAAACAGCGGGATTTGCCCTGCCCGCGCGAACTGCTTTATAATCTCTTTCAAGAGCGTCAAGGCATTTATTCATTTTTTCTTTTGTTTTATTAAATACAGTTTCCATATTTTTCACCTTTCAAAAGTATTTTGATTAACATTTCAGTTTGTAACCGTTGTGCCTATATTTTTGCCCGTAACAACATCAACAAGATTATTCGGGTCATCAAGATTGAAAACGATAATAGTCATATCGTTATCTTTGCAAAGCGAAAACGCAGTTGAATCCATAACTTTAAGGTCTCTGTTTATAACCTCTTTAAAAGATACGGTATCGTACTTAACAGCGTCCGGATACTTATTCGGGTCCATATCAAAAACGCCGTCCACATTAGTAGCCTTCAAAAGGGCGTCCGCATTCATCTCCACACTTCTCAGCGCCGCCGCCGTATCTGTTGAGAAAAACGGCGAGCCGGTGCCGCAGCCGAATATAACTATTCTGCCTTTTTCAAGATGGCGTATAGCGCGGTTTCTGATATACGGTTCCGCAATCTGCCTCATTTCAATAGCGGTCTGCACACGCACATCCGCTCCGAGTTGCTCAAGAGCATCACAAAGCGCAAGTGAATTCATTGCCGTTGCCAGCATACCTATATGGTCTGCTCTGGCTCTGTCCATACCGTCGCTTGACCTGCCGCGCCAGAAATTGCCGCCGCCTACAACAATGGCAACTTCAACGCCGAGGTCGGCAACCGCCTTGATTGATTTGCAGATAGTTACAACAGTATCGTTATCTATGCCCGTTGTTTTGGGACCGGCAAGCACCTCGCCGGAAAGTTTAAGAAGAATTCTTTTATAAACAGCGCCCATAAATCAACCTCCGTTATTTTATATATCCATTATTTATATATTAATATATTTTAAAAATAAAGTAAATAGCAAAATAGAAAAAGGCAGTAAAATTTTACCGCCCTTATGATTTAAAAATGAGATATTTTTAATAAAATTCTGCCATGCGCGCAGGCAGAGCGCCAAAAGCATATCTGCTTTACACCTTTAGGCAAGCGAAACAGCGGCAGGCGCCGCCGCACTGTAAAACGCGCGAAAGCCGCACGGCTGTGCGGCTTTCTTAAAACTGAAATATTCAACCTGATTTTTTGGGTTTAAGAAAACAGTATACCCCGCCTTTTACTGCCTGTGGATAGTATTGTACTCCTGAACGATTGTATAATCGCGAACATTTATATAACCGTCCCGATTAACATCGTAAAGAAATCCGTCCGTAACATCCGCGGTTTTCTTATTAAAATTAAGCAGCAATCCGGCGGAAACGATCGTTTTAAGTTCATCCCGTTCTTCGCCGCAGTCTTTGCAGAAATATGCAAGGTAAACTCCGGCAGTTCCCTGATAATGATGCGAATAACGGTAATCATGCCCCGTTGCGGGAATTGCCGTTTCCTGCTGAGCGCCGCACACCGTGCAGGTTTCAAGGGCAACGCCGTCCTGCGAACAAGTAGGTTCTTTTGTTATAACGGCATTTTCAGTATCAAATGTATGACCTGCCGCGGGTATTTCCACCTCAACAAATTCACCGCAGTTAGCACATGTGCCGCTTGCTTTACCCGGCTGTGTGCATGTTGGCTGAGTAATAACGGTATAATCTGCCGCGCCGTCTATATTATGACCGAGGGCAGGTATTTCATAAGTTGTAGCGGCATCACATCTTGAGCACTTCAACTGACCTGTTCCTGATTTTGTGCAGGTAGGCTCCTGCAAAACGGAATCAATGCTGTAATCATGGCCGAGCGCGGAAGGAAGAGGAACATTCAATTCATCGCCGCACTTAATGCAGGTATAAGTTGTTGTGCCCGCCTCAGTGCAGGTAGGCTCTTTTGTAACAACGCCTTCTCCGCGCTCATGACCCGTAGGCATAATATTAGTTGTTTCCGTTTTACCGCAGACGGTGCACTTCTTTTCAGTGCTGCCCATTGCGGTGCAGGTTACCTCTGATATTACACTTTCAGTATAATAGCCCTCTATCCACTCATTATGAACACATTCAGTGCGCTCGTTTCCGCACACTGAACAACGGTATTCGTTATAAGTATGACCGTCTTCCGTTGTATTTGTACTTATTAATTCTTCGGTGTGACCGGTTGCCGGCAGGGTAACCGTAACGGTCTCGCCGCAATTGGTACAAACGCCTGTTTCAGAGCCGTCTTGAGTACAGGTAGGCTGAGTTATTTGAGTATAATTTTCAATATTATGACCGAGAGCAGGTACAATAACAGCATAATTCACCTGGGTACATATTGTGCACCTTCTTATTGCCGTTCCGCCTCTTGTGCAGGTGGGAGTAATTGTATATTCATCTGTATAATACCCTTCCACCCAACTCTGATGAGTGTAAACAGTATTTTTCTCGCCGCATCTTGAACAGGTTTGATACTCATAAATATGGCCGTCCTCAGCGGTTTTATCCTCTGTTGAATCGGTAACAAAATCATGGCCGAGCGCCGGAATTGATTCGGTACGAACGGTAATTCCGCAATCAGCGCATATAATATCCTTTGAGCCGTTTTCAGTGCAGGTGGGCTCAAGAGTTATATTTTCATACATATTGCTGTGGGCGCAGTCATCAATAGACACAAAATTATAGCCTTTTTCCTCAGCATATGTTTGCGTTGTGGACTGGGAATGGCCGTGGAAAGTAACGCTCTGCTGGCTGCCGTAGAACGGGTCGCTGTCAAGCGCTCCGTTGAAAGCACATTCGCTGTTATAAACATAAACATCGGTAAGCGTGCCGATATTTGAAAAAGCAAGAGTTGAAACGGTGGTTACATTTTCCGGCAGCACAAGAGTAGTAATAAATGTGCCGAGGAAAGAACTTGCAGAAATCGTTGTTATACTGCTGCCGAAATCAACATTCTTAAGATTTGAGCAACCGCTGAAATTGTTTATTCCTGTTTCGGTAAGGCCCGCGCCGAAAGTTACGCTTTCAAGGTTTACACAATTAAAAAACACTGAGCCGACTTCATATTCCGAGCCAATCAGCGGTTTGTGCATACCGAGGCTTGTAAGGCTGTCCGGGAAAACGATATTTCTTATTCCGCTGCCGTAATAGGCAAATTCCATAATTTTGGTTAAGCCCTCGGGAAAATCAACATCTTCAAGGCTTGTGCAGTTTTGAAAAGCATAACCCTCAATAGTCTTTAGGTTAACGGGCAGTTTACAGTCAGTCATAGCAGTACAGTCATAGAAAGCGCGCTCGCCTATCTCCGTAAGCGTGGACGGCAGTGAAACGCTTTTAAGAGCCGTCATACTGCTGAAAGAATAATCGCCTATTCTTGTTACGCCTTCGCCCACAACAACATACTCACATTCTTCTCTGTAATCAGACCAAGGGGCATGGCCCGTGCCGAAAATTGTTTCTGCATTCTGGTAATCCTTAATTGCGCCCGTACCGGTAATAGTAAGCGTTTTCGTGCCGCTGTTATACGAATAATTTACGCTGCTGCCGGTTGCTCCGCAGCTGCCGCTGGTTGCGGCAAGCGCAGAAGTTGATATTATGCCGAAAAACGAAGTTGCGCACAATATTACTGATAACAAAACAGATAAAAATCTTTTTCCCGCTGCCATAAATTTATACCTCTTTAAAACTTTCAATGAATAAAAAATAAATAATAATATATACAAATAAATTATAACATAATTGCAAATTTATGTAAATACTATACAAGAATTATGACGCTGAAATTTATAAATTTACAAATATTTTTCTATAAAATCACGGCATGAATCAAGCAAAAAATCCACCGCGGCTTTGCTTATTTCGGCATAAGGCGCCAGCATATCAAAGGCGTGATACGCCCCTTTTGCAACAAAAAGTTTAACCTCAGCGCCTGAAGAGCGGATATTGTTAAAATAAGAAATATCCTCAGAATAGAAAGGGTCTGCCGTGCCGACTGCGGAAATCACCGGCGGCAAAAAAGAAAAATTATTTTCCCGGGCAGGAGCGGCGTATACCGGCACATTTTGATTCATAACACGGTCTTCAAGATAAATTCGCCACGCCGATTTATTTTCGGCTGTACCCCACACCGGCGCCGAATTATTATATGATGTTTTTGTTACTCTGTCATCAAGCATAGGATAAAGCGGAATTTGAAAAGCAAAACAGTCTTTGCCCGTATCTCTTGCGTAAATTGCGAGAGCGCAGGCAAGCCCGCCGCCCGCGCTTTCTCCGCCTACTATTATCTTTTTACCGTCTATGCCGAGTTTTTCTTTATTTTCAAGCATCCATTCAAGAGCCGCGCAGGCGTCTTGAAAAGCGGCGGGATAAGGCGCTTTTGCGGAAAGAGTATAATTCGGCGAAACAACAACGCAGTTTATATTTTTAATCAGTTTTTCAGGAAAAGAAAAGGCGGCCATTTCAGGCGCGCCGAGCGAATAACCGCCGCCGTGCAGCCATAAAATTCCGGCTCTTTTGCCTGTTTTTACACCGCTGCTCATAACGCACAAACGCATTTTTGCGCCGTTTTCCCGGGGAATAAAAATCTTTTTACAATTAAGGCTTTTCAGCGGTAAGAGGGAAAGAAATTTATCCGAAACGAGAGAAAGCGCACGCTGAACTTTTTCACTGCCGAGCGAGCTTAACGCACGCAAAAAAGCGCCTTCAACGAGCATATCTTTATCAATGCACTTTAAATTCATTGTTTTCCTCGCTGTAATTTAATTCAATTAAAGCATAGTATAATTTCACGGAATTTTGCGCAAATTATACAAATAGTTATAATAATGTGATTCGGCAAATCGTCTGATTTCGTTTGCGTTTATTCAAAATCCGATTTGATTTTCAAGGGCGATTTGCCTTCTTTATTGGTGAAAACAATATTACAGCCAAATTCGTTAACGGTAATATTGGCGCTGTAAAAATCTTTATTTTTCTTCGTTTTTCCGCCGCAGATTGCCGTATCGCAGCCTATATCACGAAGCGGGCCGCGCGAACATTCTTTATCTGTTCGGCGATACACTTCAGTTTCGTGCAAATGGCCTGAAATGAACAGATGAGGCTTAATTTTTTGCCTTATTATATCGCACCAGCGGCAATATATATCGTTCTCAATATCAAACGGGGATATTTCACTGCCCCAACTCTCTTTATTTCTTACAGAGAACGGAACATGGGAAAGGACAAAGCGGTATTTTACCCCCTGCTCAAAAAATATATTTGAATCGGCAACGCGCTCAATAAATTCCGTCTCTTCCAGCCTGAACGGATGATACGCCGCCGAGCCGCCGTATTCACGGTGTGAATCTATTTTATCCTCTCCGCAGTCGGCAACAAGAAACTCAATACACCCTACGCGGGCTGTATAGTAAAAATCGCCTCTGCTGCTCGGATAAATTTCGGACAGGAACTGGGAAGCCTTGCCGCGCAAATCGTGATTGCCGCGCGTTATTATTACCGGCAGCTCGCCGCCTGTGAGCCGTGAAGCAATTTTATACGGCAAAAGAGTTTGAGAAACTCTTGAGGAATAGTTTTGAATATCTCCGTTTAAAATAAGCAAATCAAGATTTTTGCGTGAAAAATACCCGCCGGCACGGCAAGCCTCTTTGAACATTCCGTGCGAGTCGGAAATATGGCAGATATGAATATCCGCTGTTTTTTCAAGCGGTCTGAATGAAAATTCAAATCTTTTTTCTTTTCCTTTAATCAACGCGAACGGCAGTCTGGCATAAACATTTCTGACTGATACGCTGTATTTTTTCACGCTGTTTAATTCTTTTTGCGGAACTCGAAACATATGTACGCCGGCTGATGATATACGGACGCCGTTTTTGTGATAATAATATGTATTTCCGCCTATATTGACGCTTACAAGCGCTCTGCGTTTTACCGGAACAGCGATAATATAACTATCCTCAACGGCACAAACCGCAGGGCAGCATAACATAGCCCCCATATTCATACTTACACCCCTTTATTCGCTGACGCTTTTTCCTTTATACGCTGAGCCGCTCCGTCATATAGTGAAAGTATCTGGTCAAGATGAGTATAATTTTCACTTTGAGCAACAAGCCTTTTCGCATCAAGATACGGCTTTGCGGCTCTATAATAGACAGAATTTTCGTCCGACGCTTTTTTTATCTGTTTTTGAACGGAATTGTTCTCGGCGCGCAGTTGTTTCAATTTTTCCGAAAGTTTTTCGGCTTTTGCCTTATCATTTGTGTTTTTTGCCTCTTTTATCTGCTTATAAAGTTCTGAAATTTCAACTCTGAGTTCATATTCCTTTTCGCAAAGCGCAGAAAATGCTGCGGAATCAAATTCCACGGCGCCGTCTTTATAATACTTGGCGATACATTTTTTAGCGGCTTTAACATCTCTCACGAGCCTTATAGTGTTTTTCCTGAGTTCTTTTTCCTCTTCGGTATGCTTTGGCATACTCTTTGCCCGGCGCATTGTTATGTTAAATTCGCTGACGGCTTTTTCCGGGCCCATCTCAATTATTCTGCGCGCAGTTTCCAAATCGGCTTTTCCACGCTCTGTTTCAAAGCGTTCGAGTTCGTCAAGAACATATTTTGATGTGGCTATAATCTCATTATCTCTAAGGATATTTTTATACTGCTCCTTAGCCTCTTTTATTTTAACTTTATCGTGCGTTTTTCTGGCGGCCCTTATGCAATCTTTAGAAACGGGCGCCTTTTCTTTACAAGCATATTCTTTTGCCTCTTTGATAAGTTCAACGCCCTCAACAATCTGCTCGTCCGTGAGCACATTATTTGCATAATCATCAAACATAGCGCGGATTTTGAGCACCTTAACCATTCCCTTTTGCTTGATTTCAGTAAGGTCATAGAAAAAGTAAGGCACGAGATTTAAAAACGCACCGGCAACGGACGCCATAACAAGCACCGAGCAGATACTGATAAAATATTCACGGTTGTAAAGAACATCATAAACATTGGAGCCGTCAAAGCCCAATGATTTCGCAACCGTTTGATTAAGTCCGGCGCGTTCATAGATGGCGGGCAGAACGGAACTTGTTGCAAGGTTAACCACACTGCCTATAAGAGCGACTGATACAAATATGCCGTCCGTTCTTATTCCGGTTTTATACTGTTGATAGTCCCTTATATCGCCGTTTATGCCGGTATTGAGAACATTGGACAAAGAAGTAAAAAACTGATTTACAAAATATACAATAACAAGGAACCAAATAATACGGGGCGAACCTGTATGGCGAACTATCGGGAGCATCATTGCGATACATAATATATTAAGGGCATTGCTGAAAATCATTAACTTTCTTTTGCCGAATTTCCTGATAAGAAACGGAGAGAAGATAAACGGCCAAAGAGAGGCGTTGCCCGTTATGGTTACAATAAGCGAATACTGGGCGGCTGTAGCGGCGTCCTGATAATTATAAAGCCATCCGAGTATATTTGTAAAAGACGACTCCAGAAAGCCTATCCAGCTTGCAAATGATATTACCCAGAAATATTTATTCTGCGCTATCATTCGCAGTGCGTCCGTAAATTTAATACGCAGAGCGTGTGTTTTTGCCTGAACTATTTTTTCTTTAGTATTTGTGTATATCAGCAGAGAAAGAAGAAATCCTGCAATTATAATAGGAGGATATACAAATCTATATACCTTAAGGTCATATATTGTGTTTTCACCCGTTATCATTCTTGCCGCTATTGGTATTATTATATTGATTATAGACGGAGAAAGATTTTCAACAATTGATTTTATTGATATAACATCAGAGCGCTCATATGTATTTGGCGAAAGCACATTGATTATACTGCTGTAACTGTCATTATAAAACTGATAAAAAAACTGAAAACCGATATTAAACGCCAGAACCACTATGCACTTTACAACAAGACTCATTCTTTCATACGGCATCCAAACAAATCCGCAGGCAAGAAGCACGGTAGGAATACCCATAGAAAGGATATACGGTCTGTACTTACCTTTCATAGAGCGCGTATTATCAATCATTTTTGCCCGCAACGCAGTAAGCGGTATACTTGCAAGAACGCTGATAATATATATTACATAAAGCGGCAGGGGGTCAATGCCGATTGTGTTTCCGATAAGCACATTGCCTACGGAAATAATCATATTGGTAACGCAAAACACGATAATTCTGCCGCCCATACTGCCAAGCGAATATGAGGCAATCTCCCTGTACGGCATATATCTGCCCTGCGGCGGTTTTTTCCAATAAATCCTAAAAGCAGTTAAAAGCTCCATGATTTTTTTTGACATCAAATCGAACTCCCCTCAAAACAGCAAATACTAATATAAATATATCATACGCGCGAGAATTTGGCAAAAAAAAGGCAAAATAACGAAACAAGTAAAAACGGCAGAATATTTTAACAAATCAGCAAGATAACGGGCAAAATCAATTGCAAATTAAAATTCCCATCAACAGCGGATAATATGCCCGCCATTTGAATAAATTTAAACCATACTAACAAAAAAACTGACTCCGCTGAAAAACGAAATCAGTTTTTTATTTATCTATAAAATTTAAAGTTTAGTTATGCAAAGTTTCATCATCCGTTGATCTGCTTTGCGATTTCCTCTGCGAAATTCTCCTGGCGTTTTTCAATGCCTTCGCCTCTTGTCATACGGATAAAGCCGTTAATCTTTATCTCTGTACCGAGAGTTTTGGCAACTGAATCAACATAACCTTTAACATTGCCGTCATAAAGGTCGCCGCGAACAAATTCCTGGTCAACAAGGCAGTTTTCTTTATAATACTTGCCCATTTTGCCGGCTGCAATCTTTTCAAGAACAGCCTCCGGCTTAGAAGCCATTTTCGGGTCTTCTTTCATCTGAGAAGCAAGAATGCTCTTTTCATGGTCAATAACATCCTGAGGTACGGAAGCCTCGTCAAGATAAGCAGGGCTCATAGCGGCAATCTGCATTGCAACATTTTTGCCCATTTCCTTAAATTCAGCAGTATCTGCCTTAGACTCATCCGCAACATCAAAGCCAACCATAACGCCTACAGAACCGCCGGCATGAACATAAGTTGCAAGAACGCCTTCCATAACTTCAAAGCGGCGAATCTTCATATTTTCACCGATAGCAAGAATAAGATCGTTAAGAGTTTCTGAAACGGTTCTGCCTGTGCCCATATACTCGGCAGCAGTAAGTTCCTCAACTGTTTTTACGCCTGTGGCAATGATTGTTTTAGCGCAGTCCTTAACGAAATTAACGAACTTTTCGTTTTTAGCAACGAAATCCGTTTCTGAGTTAACTTCAATTACAACGCCTTTTTTGGCTGCATCATCCGCATAAGAGAGAACAACACCCTCGGCAGCGATTCTTGCCGCCTTCTTCTGCGCTGCGGCAAGACCTCTTTCACGAAGATAGTCTATTGCCTTATCTATATCGCCGTCAGCCTCTGTAAGAGCCTTTTTGCACTCCATCATGCCAACGCCTGTTTTTTCACGAAGAGCTTTAACATCCTGAGCAGTAAAATTCATTACAATTCCTCCAAACTATTAAATTCCGATTAAACACAATTATTCAGCAGCTGTTTCCTCTGCCGGTGCTTCAGCGGGGGTTTCCTCTGCGGGAGTATCCTCTGCACTGTCCTCTGCAACATCGCTTCCGTCCCTGCCTTCGATAACGGCAGAAGCAATAGCGCCTGCAATAAGTTTTACGGCGCGGATAGCGTCGTCATTTCCGGGGATAACATAATCTATTTCATCCGGGTCGCAGTTTGTATCAACGATTGCAACGATAGGAAGTCCGAGTTTCATAGCCTCTGATACAGCGATTCTTTCCTTGCGGGGGTCTACGATAAACATAGCGTCCGGAACTTTCTTCATTTCCGTGATACCGCCGAGATATTTTTCAAGTTTTTCAATCTGAAGTTCAAGACCGGCAGCCTCTTTCTTTGTAAGAAGGTCAAAAGTGCCGTCCTCCCTCATTTTCTTAAGTTGAGCAAGGCGGGCAACACGGCCGCGGATTGTTTTGAAGTTTGTGAGCATACCGCCGAGCCAGCGGGCGTTTACATAAGGCATTGCGCAGCGTTCAGCCTCTTCCTTAATGGATTCCTGAGCCTGCTTTTTGGTGCCTACAAAGATAATTGAGCCGCCCTCTGCAGCAAGGTCGCGAACGAACATATAAGCCTCATCGAGTTTTTTAACGGTTTTCTGCAAGTCGATGATGTAGATGCCGTTGCGCTCTGTAAAAATGTACGGAGCCATTTTAGGGTTCCATCTTCTTGTTTGGTGGCCGAAATGAACGCCGGCCTCCAAAAGTTGTTTCATAGAAACTACATTTGCCATTATAAAATTCCTCCTTTAGGTTATTCCTCCGCCGCGCCTATGGCAAAGCGCCCCGAATTATCACCAGGGAACGCAGGCGCTGCGTGTGGATTGCACGGCAGTATTTTCCGTGCTGAAACATTTTAACACAAGAGCACTGCAAAATCAAGAAAAATTTAAATTTATTTTATTATATATATAAATCGCGTATTTGGCGGCGCGCGAGGATTTCAACCGAGGAATCAAGCGGAGCGAGTTCAACACTGTTATATTTTGCCGAAAGAGCGGTTTTTATGAGCATATCGGCAAAATCGGGATTTTTCGGCAGTATGGGCCCGTGGCAGTAAGTGCAAAAAGTATTTTTGTACCTTGCGCCCTCCGTTTTATCCGCCCCGTTATTTCCGAAACCTTTTATGACCTTTCCGAGCGGAGCGGCGCCGCTGCCGAGATAAGTGCGCCCTGAATGATTTTCAAAGCCGATAATTCTTATCTTTTCAGCAGTTTTAAATTCATAATTGCCGATTAGCCTTTTATCCCCCGAGCAGGTATAAAAATCAAGAATGCCCGTAAAATCGAGGCGCTCGCCAGAGGCGGTTTCGTAAAATCTGCCGAGCAGTTGGTAACCGCCGCAAACGGCAAGCACAACGGCGCCTTTTTCCACGGCGCGGCAAAGCGAATCGCGTTTTTTAACGGTTAGGTCATTGAGGACGAGTTTTTGCTCTCTGTCCTGCCCGCCGCCGATAAAAATAATATCAAAATCTTCAAAATTAAAATCATGCCCGGATAAAAGCGGCGTTACGGCGCAATCAATCCCGCGCCACTCGCACCGTTTTTTCAGGCACAAAATATTGCCCGAATCGCCGTAAAGATTCAGCAAATCGGGGTATAAATGAGCAATATTAAGTTTCACTGCCAAAACTCCTTTTTTCCGGATTTACGGGCAAAATACGGGCGCAGCGCCATCATGGCGGTATATGTTGGAATTATAACCGTATTAGGCTCATCCGTTATTTTTTTGAACTCGTCATAATTTTTTATTATTTCGGCGTTATAGCCGGCATATTTCAGCCGCAGCGCCATATCTCCGGAGCGTATGCCGAAAGTGTAAATATTTTCCACATTTTTGCCTATATTTATTTCGGCGTCCCATATCCAGGAAACATCTTTTCCGTCCGCGTCATTATCATTTAAAACAAATATAAGATTATGTATTTTAAGAGGCTTTAAATAGTTTACCGTTTGCGTAAATCCTGCGGGATTTTTTACAAGCAGCATACGAACTGAGCCGAAAGTTTCCATTCTGCCGAACGCGCCGCCGAACGACGAAAGCGTGTCTTTAACAACATCTGCCGGCGCGCCGCATTCTTGCAGAGCCGCCGCGGCGGCGAGAGCGTTATAAATATTATAGACTCCGCCGAGATTTACCGAATAAAGCGCGGATTTACCGCGAAAATCGGCGAAAAAGGTCGAACTGTCCGGCGTTTGCGATATAATTTCTTCTGCGCAGTAATCGGGTGTTTCCCTTGAATATCCGCAGGACGGGCAGAAAAATCCGCCGAGTTGGCTGTATGTGCGAAACGAATAATTATACGGCGACCCGCAAAACGGGCAAAATTCGCTTTCACCTTTTCCGCCGAGGGCAAGTTGGCGGCTGATTCCGAAAGAGACATATTTATTTTCAAGCCGGCTGAGGCTGAATGAAAGAGGATCGTCTGCATTTAAAACGAGCAGCGCTTTTTTCATATTTTGAGCGCCTGTTTTAATGGCGCAAAGAGTTGAAGAAACTTCTCCGTATCTGTCAAGCTGATCGCGAAAAATATTAGTTACCACAAGAATATCAGCGTCAATATAAAGGCTTATTTTTTTAAGCGCGTTTTCATCACATTCAATCACGGCGTATTCATATTTACACTTGCCGAAAACAGTTGAATTTGATATAAAAGCAGTTGTTACGCCGGTTATAAGATTTGCGCCGGAGCGGTTAAGAAAGCAGGATTTACCCGCTTTTTTTATGCCGGATTCTATTATTCTTGCGGTAGTTGTTTTACCGTTTGTACCGGTTACGGCTATAATTTTTACGCCCTCAGAAAGGGTGTGAAGAATATCTTTTTTAAGAGCAAGCGCTAATTTCCCGGGAAAAGTTGTTGCTCCCCTGCCGAAAAGGCGCAAAATCTTTTCACATAATTTTGCGGCGGCAATAATAATTGTAATAATCATAATAAATTATATTGAATATAAATTTTATTATGATAAAATATTTATAAATCTGAAGAAAGGTGGAAATTTTATGCTGGAAAAAATTATTGAGGCAGTGCGCGGAGCACAGAAGATTTACAAAAGCGCGCACGGCGACCTTGGAATAAAAGAAAAATCATCAGGCGTTGACCTTGTTACACAATATGACGGCGAAATACAGAAATATCTTTTCGGCGAGCTTGAAAAAGCCGTGCCCGGGTGCTCGTTTTTAGGCGAAGAGGGCAGCGGCAACAAAGAACTTACAGACGGTTACTGCTTTATAATTGACCCGATAGACGGAACAACAAATTTTGTTAAAGGTTTTCAGCACAGCGCCATATCCGTTGGCCTTGCCAAAGACAGGGAACTGATTGCCGGCGTTGTGCTTGACCCGGATTTGGACAACCTTTTTTACGCCGAAAAGGGAAAGGGCGCTTATCTTAACGGCAGCAAAATACATGTTTCCGACTGCCGAATGAAAGACAGCCTTGTGCTTTTCGGCACCTGCCCTTATGAGCATGAACTTGCGCAAAAGACTTTTAAACTTACCGAGCAGGTTTTTTATAACTGCCTTGAAGTTCGGCGCTGCGGCTCTGCCGCGCTGGACATATGCTATGTGGCGGCGGGAAAGGCAGACCTTTACTATGAACTTATACTGCGTCCGTGGGACTTTGCGGGAGCAACAGTTATATTGCGCGAGGCGGGCGGAATTTGCAAAACCTGCGGCGGAAACGATATAGATTTAACAAAAATACAATCATATGTATGCTCCGGCGGGAAAAATATGAGCGAGTTTTTTGATATAGCAAATGGAATATTATAGTTTTAACAAATACCTGCGCAAACGATTTGGCTGCAAGGTATACAAAATAAGCATTAACGGCGGATTTACATGCCCAAACAGGGACGGCACCTTGGGCACGGGAGGCTGCATATTCTGCTCTGCCGGCGGCAGCGGAGATTTTGCGGAAAGCCCTGAACTTTCAATAACTCAGCAGATTGAAAACGGAAAAGAGCGGGTAAAAAACAAAATAAAAAGCGGAAAATACATTGCTTATTTTCAGGCGTTTACAAATACTTACGCGCCTGTTGAGGTGCTTAGGGAAAAATATACAGAGGCTGTAAATCACCGCGATATTGTTATGCTTTCCGTTGCCACGCGGCCGGACTGCCTGCCGAATGAAGTTATTGATTTGCTTAAAGAAATAAATAATATAAAGCCTGTAAGCGTTGAACTGGGACTTCAGACTATACACGAAAAAAGCGCCGAATACATACGGCGCGGATACAATCTGGAATGTTATAATGACGCCGTGCGGCGGCTGAAAGAGGCGGGGCTTGAAGTTGTGTGCCACATAATTTTAGGGCTGCCCGGGGAAAGCAAAAAAGATATGCTGCAAAGTGTTGAATACGCATGCAAGAGCGGAATTGACGGCATAAAACTGCAGCTTTTACATGTTTTGCGCGGCACTGACCTTGCCAAAGACTACGAGGCGGGAAAATTTAAAACGCTGACTTTTGAGGAATACCTTGATATTATTAAAGACTGCATAAAGGTAATACCGAAAAACATTGTTATTCACAGGCTGACGGGCGACGGCGCAAAAAAAGATTTGATTGCGCCGCTTTGGAGCGCGGATAAAAAAAGAGTGATTAACGCCATTTCTAAGTTATAATTAAAGCGGGAAGATTGAATCTTCCCGCTTTTCAATTACTTATCACCAAGGGAATGTAGTATCATTATCATCGCCCGGATTAGTAGTGGGTTCTTCGCCGCTGGTTGATATAACATCAACTATTTTAAATTCGTTTACTTCGGTTTCAGGCTTTTCGTAATATTCCTTTTTCATAATTACACCTCCTTTAAATTAATATAACGCTTTAAGCATGTTCTTTGTATTTTGGTCTATTTCATCATCCGACATTACTTTTTGTGCAATGTCGTTGAATGAATAGCAGAGAGTGTCTGAATAATAGTAAATTCCGTCTATTTTTACATAAGCCCTTGCAGACACTTCCATATCATATGACGATTGCGGAATATCCGTAAATACAAGATTAAATGTGGTGGTCTCGTCCTCATGTGTTAAGCGGTTGTATGCAATAAGTTGCAATACGCTTTCACCGTCAATCTGCTCAACCGTTAAATCATTTCTGTCCTGCTCACCGGCGGCATAGACAAATCCATATTCCTCAACTTCTTTTTTCTGCGTATCATAAAATGAATAGCCAAATCGAAGTCCGGCATCGGTAACCCTTATTGATCCGCCCATATCATTCATATCGATAAACTCAAGGCTGTTGGCATCTGCGTATTCCTCGCCGTATGAGCCTTTTTCACCTTGAACAGTGAGTGAAGTATCAGTTGGCACATAAGTACAGTTTGTTAATTTATCAGATACCACAACTACAGCATTTTCTGTCACAGGCAGACTTTCAGCTGTTTCAAGTTCAGGAGCGTAAAGATAATTTACACCGCTCTCATACAATGCGTTTTCTCCTATTGTTTTAAGATTAGGCAAATCAAGCTCAGTAAGTCCGCTTGTATAAGCCAAGGTTTCATCTGATAAAGTTTTCAGTATTGGCGCATATATAATTTTTAAATTTGTATTTTGTGCATAAGTATCATTCCAAGTACTATATGAAGCAAAAACCTTATTTCCCATTGTTTCCAAGTTTGGAGCATACAATTCACTTGCAGTACTGTTAACAAACACTTCATCACCCAGAACTTTCAGTGAATCAAATTGGATATTTCCTAACGAATATGTGTCATAGAATGCCTGATAACCAATCTGCTCAACCTTTGGCATATTTATATCTGACAACATATAGCAGTACATAAAGGTTTGCTCCGGTATATTTTGCAGTATGGGCAAATCTATCTTCGTTAAAGTTGAACACCCTTCGAAATTACATTTACCATCCATTCTTAAAAGGTTTGGCAGTGAAATTTTTCTTAGATTGTCACAGTATGCAAAGCCCATATCACCCATAATTTCAACATCAGGCACATAAACATCTCTTAAAAGCCAACAATTTTCAAAAGCGCTGCTTTCAAGTTCAACTGCGCTGTCGAGTTCCACTTCTTCCAATCGAGAACAATTATTAAACGCAGAATCAGGCACAATATTAAGAGACGGCATTTTTGCTTTAGCTAAATATTTATTCTCGCTAAATGAGGCATAACCGGCATAACTCAATTTTGGAAGATCAAGTTCGGACAAATTTGAATAATTCAAGCCTAAATCTTCAATTCTTTCAATATTCGGCGCATTCAAATAAACCAGCGGAGTGCTTAGGCCGGCTTCACCGATAACTTTAAGACCGGGTGCAGAAACATAGCTGAGTATGAAACTGAAAAAAGCATAGTCCTCAATTTCCGTTACAGTATTCGGAAGAACGATGCCGAGAAGATGTTCTGATCTGTCCCAAGCCTGCTGGGATTCTTCCATTTCTGCCGGGTCAAAATCATCGTAAAAAGCGTATTCCGCAACGCCTTTAACTGTTGTGCCGTTTATTGCTTCAGGAACGATGATTTCATTCTTTTCGCCTGTATAGCCTGTTATATATCCTCTATCGTCTATGGTGAAATCGCTTTCATCAGCATAATATTCCATTTTATACACTGCCGATGACGGAACGCTTTTTGTTTTTTCGCCGCTGTAAGCAACAGCACGAACGGCAGTGGTTGACGAAACGGTCAACGGTTCGGTATACAGTTCAGAGCGTTCCGCCGTTGGATAAGAGCCGTCAGTTGTGTAATAGATTTCTGCACCGGCATCAGAAGATAGCGAAAGTTCAAATTCTTCATGGTAAGTTCCCGATGATACGGAAAATGCCGGTGCGGAGCAAATCTCATCCATTCCTACGATTTTCTGCATCTGTGGCATACCATAGCCGTAATACAGTTCTTCTGATTCCGCTTTTTCACTTAAATTACCGAAAGTAAATCCTGACAAGGAGTCGTCATTTATTTCAACATCCCTTAAATAAGGACTTGAATAAGCAAGTTCATCTTTTGAAACGCAAGAATCTATCAGAACCTGTTTGACCTCTTCTACGGAATAATCCGGATGGACGGAAAGAGCCGCTGCGCTTGCTGCCGCTATGAACGGAGCAGCATAGGAAGTACCGTTTACATACTGCGGTTTATCAAGCGAAGCATTGGTTCCGTAAACCTCTATCTGATAACCCGGCGCCACAAAGTCAATCTCCTCGCCGTAATTCGAAAGAAAACACGGATTGCCTCTATAGTCAATAGCGCCTACAGCATATACTTCATCCATATTCGCAGGATAGTAATATGATACATCGTCATTGTAATTTCCTGCCGCTACAACACAGATTACTCCGTTTTTGTATGCATCTTGAATTGTTTCTTTAATCAAAGAAGGTGCTTCGCCAATTCCGTCTAGGCTTAGATTAATTATATCTGCACCATCTTCAACTGCTTGCTGAACACAAGTTGCCACGGCAGAAAGCGTGCCGTATCCATCTCGGTTCATTGCTTTATACCCGATAATATTCACATTTGAAGCGGTATTATCGAGTAAAATACTTGTAATATGAGAGCCATGATATGCACTGGCCGGGCTGCCAACATCTGCCTGTGCAGTTCCGGCCTCTCCCGTATCGCTGAGATTTATACCAGAATCAATAACACGATTCGTATCTTTAAAGCTTTTTAATCTGAAATTGATTCCGACATCAATCAACGCTATGTTGATTTCCGGTGCATCTATCGTTTCAAGATATTGCTTTGCATACTTACTGCCAAGCATATCGGTGCCGTAAGAAAAGGTTTCATCAGAATTATATGAAGAACTCTGGGTTTCAACGATTTCGTCAGTTTCAGCCCATTCAACAAAGCTGAGGGAGTTATAATATTCGAGGGCGCCGGCTGCTTCTTCCGCTGTCTCATACTGATAAATGTACACATCATCCGTGCCGTTTATCTTTTCAGCGCTGCCATAAGTTTCCGGCTCAATATTTGCCTTAACAATGACACGGCTGGCGGCGGAATCTTCAATGCTTTTATCCTCTGCCGTCTCCTCCTGATACAGTTCCGAAAGTTCATCTACTACCGTATCAACTTCCGCTCCCGTATCGGCAAATACAGGAAAGGCAATACTAAGTGATGTTACTACCATAGTTAGTGCTAACAATAAACTTATACCTTTTTTCATAAGTTTTCACCCCTTTATTAAATATAAACATATATGTATATACAGCGAAAAACAAAAAAACTTTCACTACTTTAATTTAATTTTAAAGTATCGACAAATTTTTGTCAATCAAGATTACAAAAATGTGCTATGAAAATGACAAAATTTGCACTTGCTATTTTTTAAAAAAGTATTGACAATATGCCTTTTATGAACAAACTTTACGGACTATATCAATCCCTACGGACTATGAACAACCCCCACGGACTACAACAACCCCTCCGTCAACTCCGTTGACACCTCCCCTTGCACAGGGGAGGCAAAAAAGGGATAGTTCACACAGGGGAGGCGGTGAAGTGGGGGCGACTTGCGTTGAAACCGCTCCCTTGCACAGGGGAGGCACTAAAGAAATAAGGTCGCCGTTTCGGCTCCCTTGTGTAAAGGGAGCTGGCAAAGCGCAGCTTTGACTGAGGGATTGTTAATTATTTTTTAGGTTTTTATGTGTTTCGGCGGCTCACAACAACCCCTCCGTCAACTCCGTTGACACCTCCCCTTGCACAGGGGAGGCGGTGAAGTTGGGAGCGGCTTGCGTTGAAACCGCTCCCTTGCACAGGGGAGGCTAAAATGGATAGTTCACACAGGGGAGGCGGTGAAGTGGGGGCGACTCGCGTTTGAAACTGCACCTTACACAGGGGAGGCTACAAAGGGATAGTTCACACAGGGGAGGCGGTGAAGTGGGAGCGACTTGCGTTTGAAACTGCCCTTTACACAGGGGGCGGAAAACGATAAGATTATATTTAATATTTTTCATTTTGCACTCCGATAACAAATCTGATTTTTATAATTTTATAATACACAAACAGATATCATTTTACAGCAAAAATGCCTAACTATCGAAAAATACGCCCTAATTATCGAAAATTTTAATATTGACATAAAAAAACAGCAGACACCGCTTTAACAGTATCTGCTGCAAACATTATTCATAAAATCCGATTTCTGAGATAACGGGGGTACTTCTGCTTTGGCGAATTATAACCCTTGCGCCCGTGCATTTTTTGCCTTTTAACGCGGCTATTTTGCAGGAGCCGATAACGGTGCCCGAATAGACATGCTCATAATTCCCGTTTTCTTTTCTAAGGAAAATATCAAACGCTTCCACACGCTGGGAACAGCGTATATCTTCTTTTAGAATAATATATTTTATTTTCTTTTCGCTATTAAAAGTAAAATCAATAATTCCGTCCGTATCTTTAAGCATACCGAATTTTTCAACTATAACAGGCTTTGAGTACATTTCCCTGATTTTATTGCCGAGCCCGCGAAGAGCAACGGAATCGCTGATATGAACAGTGCCCTTATCGCTTGGCGGAACATTCAAAAGCAAAGTGCAGTTATTGCCGACGGAATTAAGATAAATTTTAAAAAGTTTGGCTGCGCTTTTAACGGTAAAATTAGTCTTTTTTGAATAAAACCACCCGCGGCGGACGGAAACATCAACCTCTGCGGGATACCAGCAAAGGTTTGGGCAGTCTTTCAGAAATTCACGGCTGCCGAGGTCCTCATCAGTTGAGGTGCGTTTTTTCATTGAGCCGGCGTCCGTTTGGGAATGCTGGCTCTTTTCCTGCACCGTTTCAGCCATTTGCAGATAAGCCGGCACAACGGAAAATTCGGATTTTCGGGTTTTGCCGCCCTCATTGCCTACCCACCTGATGTCAGGGCCGCAGACAGCGATATTAGCGCCAGGCTGAAGTTCGCGGATTAGTTTATAATACCTTTGCCAGTCATATTCAAAGGCTTTTGCGTCCGCGCCTTTCGCGCCGTCAAACCACACCTCTGAAATTGTGCCGTATTTCGTTAACAATTCCGTAAGTTGGTTACAGAAATAATCGTTATATTCCGGTGTGCCGTAAGTTGGCTCATGCATATCCCACGGGGAAAGATAAACGCCGAAATCGAGCCCCGCTCTTCTGCATTCATCGGAAACCATTTTAACTATATCGCCGTTAAAGCCTGAATTTTTAACGGAAAAAGAGGTGTACTCGCTTGGCCAAAGGCAAAATCCGTCATGATGTTTACAGGTTAATATAATACCTGTTGCTCCGGATGAAACGGCGCATTTTACCCACTGCGCGGCATTGATTTTTTTAATGGTAAAATCGGTTGCTTTTTCATTGCCGACTCCCCATTCCCTGCCGGTGGCGGTATTCATGCCGAAATGCATAAAAAGGTAAAACGGTTTTTCAGCAAGGCGCAACTGCCTTTCAGACGGCGTTACGGAAATGAGCCTTTCAACCTCCGGGGAATTTAGCGGAACGCCGTTATTATAATTAGTCCAGTTATTTTTAAAGGGATTTTTCACTTTTTTCTTCCTCTGTTCAACGCGGTAATAAATTCATCCTTATCGTTTAAATTCCAAACGCATTTATACCAGCAATAACGGATAAATTCACCGAAAGTCATATAAAATGTTTGTTTGCGGTTCTCATCCACCTCATCAAATGTTTTTGAGATGATTTTTCCGCTTCTGTTTTTAACCTCTGTGGCAGAGATTACAACGATATTCTTATCAACGGGCAGTATAACGGAATTTTTGCCTTTTACATCTATTTCAGTAATGTAGAAACACAAGCCTTTTGCTATATTATCCCTGCCGTTTGTATGGCTGTGGGTAGCCTCCCAGCCGAGTTTGCCCTGCTTAACAAAAGCAACATCGCCCAAATCCGGCAAATCCCAGCCGGCGAAAGGCTCGTCCGCGCTTAATATTCTGCGGGTAACCGTACTGCCGTCTACATCAAAAGCGGCGTTTTTATCACCGCCGAAAGAGGCGCACAAAAGGCAGAGTTTATCTGTATCATCTGAAATTTTAACCGTCTGCCCTTTCATAACGCAGGCGTTTTTATCCGTTTTAGAAATTTCAAAATTCACGCCGTTTGCCGTGATAACATCCGGTATAAGTTCGCGCGGGATATTCATTTCAAAATCGCCTGCCTGCCCGCCGTTTGAAGTTATGATATTTTTATCAAAATCAATCTGAGCGGGTTTTGAAACAGATTTCTGCGCCTTAACGCCGCTCTTTTTAAGCGTGAGCGCAAAACTGCGTATTTGATAAGGCGCAAATGAAGTTACAAGTTTACCGTCCTCCACAACAGCATCGCCGAGCGGCTCCTCGCTGGCATAGATTTCCCTTGCGCTTTCAACTCCCTCGCCGAGAGTAAGGGTGAATTTCTCAACCGACTTTCCGGCGCCTTCATTTAATCGCACAACTATTTCGTTGCTTTCCTCCGCTTTTTTAAGAGCGCGGATTATTACATTATTTGACGATACAGAACCGAAACTGTATTCCGAGCCGAGAGCGCCTGAATGCTTTGAGCACTCATACGCCGTGAGCGGCTGAACAAATTTACGCGCTTCAAGTTGAGTGGAGGCAAGATCCGCACCTTCATGGCTGAAAACGGCAAAAGAATACCTGTTTAAGCCTATATCCATCATAGACTGCATAGAATCTATCCTGTAATTTTTAAGCGGGGTATGAAGAACGGTAAGGCGCAGAGTATCATTGCTGAATTTATCCCAGCCGTATTTACATTCGCTTATTACTGACACGCCGTATTCGCCGCTTTCATCAGTAATATCCGCCCATTTCTGGGCCGGCACTTCAAAGAGTTTTTCACTCATATTGCCCCTTTTGATTACGCCGAGGCCCAAATCAAATGTTGCCTCGCTGTTTGAGCAAGTGAAAGAAAATCTGTGCTTTGCCATTGTGCAAAGATTCTGCCACTCGATTTCAGAATACACCTCCACACATTTTCCGCCGCTTGTAAGGGCTATATAATATGTAAAGCGTGAGCGATTTTTATCCTGCTGAACAACTTTGAACGCCGCCCTTGCAGGGCCTGTTTCCTCTATTGAAACGCTTACAAGGCGCGGGATTCTGTCCGCCTCCTTATCAGCCTCTTTGAAATTCATTTCCCACGCGGGCCATTCCTTTGAGCCGGTATATTTGAAAAGCCCTAAAATTATAGGCTCTTTAAGGAGTTCTTTTTCACCGAGTGATTTATCCAAAATAGATGTAATATTGCCCATTTTATTGAGCGCTACGATATATTTTTCATTTTCAATAATATTTTCAGTTGTTATTTTCAGGTCTGATTCAAGGCGGCACGGAACATCGCTTGGGCGAACATCATAAACACGGTAGCCAAGGCTTTTGACATCGGCGATAAAAATTATCTCCTTAACGCCGTTTTTATCTGAATTTACCTGGCTTTTTACTTCTTTGCCGGAATCGTCAAAAACACGGACATACTGCGTTTTTATATCTTTAAGATATATTGTTACCGCGGAATTTACATTTGCCTCCACCGGGTTTGAAACCATAACTGGAACGCCCTGGCAGAAATCCGTTTTCATAAGCGTTGAAACACCGCAGGCGGCATTTTCAAGTTCAGAAGTAAACTGATTTGCCGAAAGAGCCAAATCATTCCAACTGCGGCGGTATACGCGCTGAACGCTTGTGCCTGGCATATCATCGTGAAACTGGTGCGCAACAGCGCGTTTCCACGCCCTGTTAAGCGCAGTTTTGTTATAATCGGCGGCGCCTAAATATTCCGCCGTTACGCCGTTCACCTCTGCTATATTGCCGAGTTCCTCGCAGCGCCTGTTCCACCTTTTTCCGCAGGCTCTTGAAGTATATCCGCCGACACCGTGATTCTGCATAACAAGTTCTGTTTTCCACTGCGGCAGTTTTTCTTTCTGCTCGTCAGAAAACTTATCCTCAATATCGCGGAAAATCTCATCTGACGCGGCAACATATACTTCAACATTACTGTCTTTATTGCCTGCAACTTCACTTTCAACAAATGCCACGGATTTTTCTTTCGGCGCGCCGCCTCGGTCGCCTATACCGTGGAAAATATAAGTCCAGTCTAGCCCGTACTTTTCATTTGCTTTGAATTTATTTAAAACAAAATCCCATTTACGCAGTTGAGTGAGCGTAAAATAATAATCGTGAGGATTAAGGCTTGCATAGATATAATTGCCGTCTACACCGTACCACTTGCCTATATCAAACGGCACACCGTAAGCGCTGCCCCATGCAAGTTTTTGAGTTGTAAAGCCAAGCAGATTTGAATGGCGGGCAACGGACGGCAGCGCCCAGCCGAAACCAAAGCAGTCCGGCAGAAAAATATCTTTGCTGCGCTTGCCGAAAGTTTTTTCAAAATAAGAATTGCCTATAAGGATGTTTCTGAAAAGCGCCTCGGGCGACGGAATATTTGTATCCCCGTTTTCAAAGGCGGAGCCGCAAACATTCCATCTGCCCTCTGCCACATATTCTTTCATTTTCTCAAACAATTCGGGATAATATTCCTGCATAAGTTCATAACGGTATGAGCCTTCAAAATTAAACTTATAAGTTTTATACTTTTCTAAAAGTTTAAAATTATCAACAAGGGTATTATAGATGTATTGAGAAACGGTTTTTTCAAAATCCCAACTCCATACAGTATCAAGATGGGCTGTTGCAACGGTATAGATTTTCTTTTTATCACTCATATGGCACCTCATAAAAAAGGCACGGCGGTTCAATGTGCCGCGCCGATAATTTAAACAGCAACTATATTAACAAGTTTATTCGGAACATAAATTTCCTTTTTAATGGTTTTGCCCTCTATTGCCGCGGCAATCTTTTCATCTTGTTTGGCAAGGGCGATTACCTCATCTTTAGGCATATCAACGGGAATTGTCATACGAGAGCGTACTTTACCCATTATCTGCAAAACTATCTCCACGCTGTTTTCAACGGTTTTGGCTTCGTCATATTCCGGCCACTTTGCCTCGTGAACGAATCCGCCGAAATTCATTTTTTCCCAAACTTCTTCCGTTACATGGGGTGCGAACGGGTTAAGAAGTATTGTAAGCGTGCGAAGTTCGCCCCTTGTAATGCTCTTTTTATCATAAATTTTATTAAGAAGGGTCATCATAGCGGCGATTGCAGTATTGCACTTAAGATTTTCAATATCCTCTGAAACTTTCTTAATTGTTTTATGCATAAGCGGCTCAATATCACTGCTGTATTCATCGCCGTCTGTAACGATTTCCTGAAGATTCCAGAAACGCTCAACAAAGCGTTTGCAGCCCTTAATAGAATCGGAATTCCACGGCGCGGCCTTTTCAAAATCGCCTATAAACATTTCATAAAGGCGCATAGTATCCGCTCCGTAGCGGTCTACTATCTCATCAGGATTAACTACATTGCCCCTTGATTTACTCATTTTCTCGCCGTTTTCGCCGAGTATCATACCGTGGGAAGTGCGTTTCATATACGGCTCAGAAGTGGGCACAACGCCTATATCATAAAGGAATTTATGCCAGAAACGGCTGTAAAGCAAATGAAGAGTTGTATGCTCCATACCGCCGTTATACCAATCCACCGGGGTCCAGTAATCAAGCGCCTCTTTTGAGGCAAGCGCCTTATCATTATGAGGGTCGGTATACCTTAAGAAATACCATGACGAACCAGCCCACTGAGGCATTGTATCTGTTTCCCTTTTAGCGGGGCCGCCGCAGCATGGACAAGTGGTATTTACCCAATCCGTCATCTTGGCAAGGGGCGATTCGCCCGTATCGGTAGGCTCGTAAGACTCAACATTAGGAAGTCTGAGCGGAAGTTCGCTTTCCGGAATCGGAACATAGCCGCACTTTTCACACTTAACAATCGGTATCGGCTCGCCCCAATAACGCTGGCGGCTGAATACCCAGTCGCGCAGTTTAAAATTAACTTTCGCGCGGCCTTTGCCCTCTTTTTCAAGCCATTCAATCATTGCCTTTTTAGCGTCCTCAACACTCATACCGGTAATGAATCCGCTGTTTACAAGTTTGCCGGTAGCGCAATCGGTGAACGCCTCTTTCTGAACATCTTCGCCGCCTGCTACCACTTCAATTATAGGAAGGTCAAACTTTTTGGCAAACTCCCAGTCGCGAGTATCATGGGCGGGAACAGCCATAATCGCGCCCGTGCCGTATGAAGTAAGAACATAATCGGAAATAAAAATAGGAATTTCTTTATTATTTACCGGGTTAATGCCCATAACGCCGTCAAGTTTTACGCCTGTTTTATCCTTATTTATCTCAGTACGCTCAAAATCGCTCTTTTTAGCGGCCTCCTGCTGATAAGCGCGCACCTCGTCTATATTTTTAATATTAGGCGCCCATTTTTCAATATAGGGATGCTCAGGTGAAATTACCATATAAGTAGCGCCGAACAGAGTATCGCACCTTGTGGTATAAACGGTTAAAGTATCGCCGAGGGTAGTGCCGAAATCAACTTCCGCGCCGTGGCTTTCGCCAATCCAGTTTCTTTGCTGAACTTTAACACGGTCTATAAAATCAACATTATCAAGGTCTTTAACAAGGCGGTCTGCGTAAGCAGTTATTTTAAGCATCCACTGGCTCTGCTCTTTTCTGATAACTTCTGAGCCGCAGCGCTCGCACACGCCGTTTACAACTTCCTCATTGGCAAGCACGCATTTGCAGGAAGTACACCAGTTTACTGCCATTTTCTTTTTATAGGCAAGCCCGTGCTTAAAGAGTTGAAGGAATATCCACTGAGTCCATTTATAATATTCCGGGTCGGTTGTATTAATTTCTCTCGTCCAGTCAAATGAAAAGCCGAGCGACTGAAGTTGGCTTTTGAAATGGGCTATATTCTTTTTGGTAACTTCAGCGGGATGAACATGATTTTTAATTGCGTAATTTTCGGTTGGAAGGCCGAAAGCGTCCCACCCCATGGGATAAAGCACATTATAACCCTGAAGCCTTTTCTTCCTTGCCACAATATCAAGCGCGGTATAAGAACGCGGATGACCTACATGAAGTCCCTGACCGCTGGGGTAAGGAAATTCAACAAGGCAATAAAATTTCGGAAGCGAATAATCGTCTTTAGCGGCAAAAGTATTTTGGGAATACCAAATATCCTGCCACTTTTTTTCTACCTGTTTAAAATTATATTCCATATATATCCTCCTTCAGTTTTCAAGCAGAGTTGAAATATCTATCTCTTCACCGTCTTCCCAAAGGCGCTCAAGTTGAAAATACTGCCTTTGCTCCTTATGGAAAACATGAACCACAACAGAACCGTAATCAAGGCATATCCAGCCGGACTGCCTGCCCTCAATGTGATGCGGCTCCTCGCCCGCCTCGCTGAGTTTAAACTCAACTTCCTCGGCAATGGCGCGCGTTTGCGTATTTGAATCACCGCTTACGAACATAAAATAATCCGCAAGCACTGAAATATCCCTGATTTTAATAACACGGATTTCGTGCCCTTTTTTACTGTCCGCCGCCTTTGCGGCAATCTTTACAATTTCAAGTGAAGTCATATTTAATCCTTTATTTTTTCCTCCAGCAAATAATTATAACATTCAAGAGTATCCGGGTGAATAAGCGCAGTTTCTCCCAAAAGTTTATTAATAGTATATTTTAAAGAATACATTATAGCGTCTTCAAGTGATACTTGAGCAAGGCTGCGCATTTTATCAACATCAGGATAATTTCGGTCCGCCGAGATAAAATCAGCGGTATAAACTATTCTTTCAAGCAAAGTCATACCGCGCCTGCCGGTGGTGTGGTACCTTACAGCGCCGAGAACCTCCGGCTCTGTTATACCGAGTTCAAGGCGGCAATACGCCTCGCCTGATTTTTGATGAATAACAGCGGGGTTATTGAGTTCAAGTTTTGAAAGAAAATCGCCGCCTTTTATTATATATTCATACTGCTCTGTAAGCGGGGTTTCTTTTGTTATATCGTGAAGTATTCCCGCAAGGCGGGCTTTATCCTCATCTGCGCCGTACTTTTTTGCAAGGCTTACCGCTGAATCGGCTACATTAAGAGAATGCCTGAATCTGCTTTCGGACAGGCGGCTTTTAATAATTGCCGTATATTTTTCAAAATCAATCAACATAAAGCCCCTTTTCTTTAATATAATCCAAAACGCTCTGCGGCACAAGACCCGAAATATCATTATTTTCCTTTAATTTTTTTCTAATCTCGCTGCTGGAAACAACTATCGGCTCAAAATCCGCAATATAAATGCTTGCGCCGCCGTAATGCTCCTTTGCAAAATCCAAAAGTATTCTGCGTGAATTTTCGCCGCGCGCCGCCGTGCAGAGAGTTACTTCGTTTAAAATATCCGCGTACCTATACCACTCTTCAAATTTTAAAAACTGGTCTTCCCCCACAAGCAAATATAAATCCGCACCCGGGTATCTGCTTTTTAAGGTTTGAACGGTGTCATAAGTATAACTTTTTCCGCTGCGCCGGAATTCCATATCTGAAACAATAGCCTTATCCACACAGGAAAACGCTGCTTTAAGCATATCAAACCTTGCGTTTTCAGGCGCGAAATCACTGCAGGTTCTGTGCGGCGGGTTGCCGGTTGGGATAACATAAAGTATATCCAGATTCAGAATATCTATATATTTTTCAGCAAGATTAATATGCCCGTTATGGACCGGGTTGAACGCCCCGCCGAAAATGCCTAATTTCAATGTCTTTCTCCCCTGCCGCTCGCGCCGCCCCTGTAAGGCTTGCGGCTCTCTTCCTGAGCATATCGGCTGCGTAAGCCTCTTATCTTTACATGCTTTTTAACAGCAGTTTTTTTATTCTTTGCCGCCGCGGCTTTTTTTGCTTTTATTTTTTCCTCATCCGCTTTTCTGTAAAGCACTATAACGCCGCCGATTACCTGAATCACCTCGGCGCCGAGCGCTGTTTGAAGTTCATTTGCAAGTTCACGCGGCTTTTTTGGCGAAGTTTCAAGATGGACTCTTATTTTAAGAAGTTCGCGGGCGTCAAGCGCATCATCAATCTGCGCAATAAGATTATCCGATATACCTTCCTTGCCTATCTGAAATATAGGCTCAAGCGGATTTGCCGCAGCCCTTAGCGCTGCTCTTTCCTTTGAAGTCATAAAATTTTCTCCAGTTCATTTTTAAGAAGTCTGAGGGCGTTGCCCCTGTGGCTTATCTTATCCTTTTCCTCGGCGGAATACCTGCCGAAAGATTTTCCGTTTACTATAAAAAGCGGGTCATAGCCGAAGCCGGCGTTTCCGTCCCTTTCAAAACCGATATAGCCGGGGCACTCGCCGCGAACGGTTATCTCTTTTCCGTCCGGAAAAATACAGCATACCGCGCAAACATAATGCGCCGTGCGCTTTTCCATTGGCACTCCGCTTAGTTTTTCAAGCAAAAGGTCATTGTTTTTTTCGTCGTTCCCGTGCTCGCCCGAAAACCTTGCCGAATAAATGCCGGGCGCGCCGCCGAGATAATCAACGCAAAGTCCGCTGTCATCCGCAATAGCGGGAAGATTTGTTATATCGCAGGCGGACTGCGCTTTTATATGAGCGTTTTCCTCAAAAGTGGAACCGTTTTCCTCCACCTCAGGAAGAATGATACCCAAACTTTTTGCGGTTATAACATTCACGCCGAGCGGAGAGAGTATCCTTTGCAATTCCTGAAGTTTTTTCATATTATTTGTTGCTAAAATAAAATCCATTATTTCTCCTCATCATCAAAAAGGCCGGCGGCGAAAGCGTCCGCGTCAAACGGCTGAAGGTCGTCTATCTGCTCTCCCACGCCCACGAATTTTACGGGCACATCAAGTTCGTTATTGATTGCAAGCACTACGCCGCCTCTTGCCGTACCGTCCAGTTTTGTGAGCACGATACCCGTTATACCTGCGGCGTCCTTGAAATCCTTTGCCTGATTAACGGCATTTTGACCCGTGGTAGCGTCCAGCACAAGCAAAACTTCCTTGGAAGCGTCCGGCAGTTCACGGTCTATTACCCTGCCGATTTTATTTAACTCATCCATAAGATTTTTCTTGTTGTGGAGCCTGCCTGCGGTATCAATAATTATAACATCAGCGCCCCTTGCCTTGCCTGCCTGAATGGTATCAAACACAACGGACGCCGGGTCTGAACCCTCGGCTGATTTAATAAGGTCAACGCCGGCTCTGTCCGCCCAGACCTGAAGTTGCTCAATAGCGGCGGCTCTGAAAGTATCAGCGGCGCCCAAAATAACTTTTCTGCCCTGGTCCTTAAGGCGCAGAGCAAGTTTGCCGATAGTAGTTGTTTTGCCTACTCCGTTTACGCCGATAACAAGGATAACGGACGGCTTTGTGCGGAGTTTTAGATAACTGCCGCCCCAAACAATACCTGAAACAATATCCTTTAAAGTTTCACGGACTTTTTTTACATCTGTAATTCTGTCATTTTCAACCTTTTCGCGAAGGCTTTTAATAATCTTTTCGGCGGTGGGAAATCCCACATCGCCCATTATCAGAATTTCCTCAAGTTCATCATAGAGTTCATCGGTTATCTGCTCATAATTCTCAACCACCTCGTTGATTTGAGCGGTAATACCCTGCTCTCTTGTTTTTCTGAGGCCTTTTCTGAATTTATCAAACAATCCCATTGGAACGCACCTTTCTTTTGCGGTAAATATTTACGCGTCAAGACCCATTTTAGCGGCAAGTTCGGCAGACTGAAGTTCAAGCAGTTTTGAAACGCCTTTTTCCTGCATTGTTACGCCGTAAAGGACATCTGCCTCCTCCATAGTGCCGCGCCTGTGAGTTATTGAAATAAACTGGGTTTTATCAGTCATTTTACGCATATATTTGGCGAAACGCTCTACATTTACATCGTCAAGCGCCGCTTCAACCTCGTCATATATACAAAACGGCGACGGAGTTACGCGCAGCACGCTGAAAAGCAGCGCGAGCGCGGCAAGCGATTTTTCGCCGCCGGAAAACAGATTAATATTTTGAACAGATTTTCCGGGAGGCTGTATTTTGATTTCTATGGGGCTTTCAAGGCAGTTATCCGGTTCATCAAGAATTATCTCGCCCTTGCCGCCGCCGAAGAAATCAGCAAAGCATTTTTTAAACTCCTCGTTTATACGGTTAAACTGCGTCATAAACTTCTCGCTCATAGAGGCTGTAAGGTCATCTATTATCTTGCCGAGTTCGGATTTTGATTTTTCAATATCGTCTATCTGCTCTTTAAGAAATTCGTATCTTTCGGAAACTTCTTTATATTCCTCTATTGCGCCCACATTTATTGAGCCGAGTTTTTTGACAGCAACTTTTATTTCGTGCAGGCGTTTTTTAGCCTCGTCCATATTCTCTATCTGAATATTTAGCGCCTCCGCCTCACGGCGGGTAAGTTCATACTGCTCAAACAGCATATCGTTAAGTTCGTCATACTCCTTGCGCATAGCGATTTTACGCTCGTCAAGGCGCACGATTTCTGCCGAAAGTTTTTCACGCTCCTGGCTTTTGTTTCTTTCAAGAGTTCGCAGTTCGGCAGAGCGTTTATCAAGACCGTTTCTGCTTTCTATAAGTTTTGCAATATCATCCGCAGAGCCGCTTGATTTTTCGCGCAGGTTTTGAGCCTCTGCTTTTATAGCCGCTATTTGAGTTTTGAGTTCTTCGCTTTTTGCGTTTATCTCCTCAATTTCTTTTTCTATCTCGCTTACGCGGTCTGACTGAGTTGAACGCCTTAGTTTCAGTTCTTCTATTGAAAGGCTTGCCGCCTGAGAATCCTTTGCAAGAGTAACTAGTTCAAGATTGATGTCTTCCGCTTTTTTACGCAATAACTCTCTTTTTTCCTGAGTGCCTTTTGCACTGCCTGAAACGCGGGCTATTTCGCTTTCTGTTTCATCAATCTGAGCCTGAATTTCATCAACCTTCCGCTGAGCGGAATCAAAATCCTTTTTAAACCCGGCAAGCCTGCTGCCGGCGGTTTCCTTTTCGGACTGAAGGTCGGCAATCCTGCTCCTGAGCGTTTCAAGTTTTTCGCTGATAAGTTTATCCTCGCCCTGAGCGCGGATAAGTTCCTCTTTAGCCGTCATCAAATCTGCCTGGGCCGCCTGCATTTGAGCGGCTGAGCGGTTTGCTTCCTCTGACGCGGCTTTATATTCCGCGGAAATCTTCTGCTCTTCTTTTTCAAGAGTTTTTGCCTCGTAAAGCAATTCTTCAATCATATTTGCGCGGGAAAGTATACCTGCGCCCCTTGCTCGGCTGCCGCCCGTCATAGAGCCGCCGGGATTAATAACCTGACCGTCAAGGGTAACGATTTTAAAGCGGTTTTTGTACTCTTTTGCAATGCCGATAGCGCTGTCCATATCATCCGCTATAACAACACGGGAAAGCAGATTGCTTATTATCTGCTTATATTTGGGGTCGCACTCAACAAGGTCGCTTGCAACGGCAACGAAACCGAGATTATCATCAAGGTCTTTTTCATCAAGAGTTCTGCCTTTTATATTTGAGATAGGCAGGAAAGTTGCTCTGCCGAGGTTATTTGCCTTAAGGTAATTAATTGCCCTTTTTGCGTCCGCCTCTGTGGAAGTAACAATATTCTGCATAGCCGCGCCGAGGGCGACTTCTACAGCAGTTGAATATTCATTATCCACCTGGATAAGTTGGGACAAAACGCCGTGTATACCGCCGAGAGCGCCCGACTGAGCACGGCGCACAACTGATTTTACCGCGCCGGAATACCCTTCCATATTTTTCTCAAGGTCTGAAAGCATTTTGGCGCGTGAGCGTTTTTCCGAAAGAGCGGAAGAAGTTTTTTCAAGTTGTGCCTTAAGTTTTTCCGCCTTATCGGTCTGCCCTTTCAGTTTAAGAGTAAAGCCGTTAACCTCGTTTGTATTCTCCTCAATTCTGCTATTCAAATCTTTCAGAGTCTGGTTGCTTTTTTCCTTTTCGGCGTTTGCCTGCGAGAGTTCACTTCGGAGTTGAGCGGCGGCAGAATCCACATCGCCGTTTCTTGATTCAATTTCATCAATGCCGGACTGCGCCTGAGTGAGTTTCACCCTGTAATCGGAAAGCTGCATAGTAAGCGACGCAAGGCGGCTGTTAAGTTCTGAAGACAATTTTGAAAATTCTTCATTAGAATTTAAAAGCCGCTGAGTTTCGTCAGTAACTTCTTTAAGCTGCTGTTTTAACGCCTGCGATTTCTCCGCGCACTGCTCAATAAGCGCCTGCTTTTGGGCGATACCGGCGTCTATTGAGTCATTGCCCTTTGAAACGGTTTCTATATCGCTTTTCAGCCTGGCTACCGTTTCCTCATTATGCCTGAGAGTGGCTTCAATTACGGACGCCTCACCGTCTTTTTTTAAAGCCTGCTCGTCATAAGCGGCGGCGGCGTCCCTGATTTCATCAATCTTTGCGTTAATTTTTACCGTTTCCTCAAGCGCCGCCTCAATATCGTTTTCAATGCTTTTTAACTCATTTTCGCAGATATTATACGATTCGTTAGCGGCGTCTATTCTGTGTTCCTGCTCGCGGAGTTCGTTTGTGAATTTTTTGATTTTATTTATCCACACGCCTATTTCAAGCGTTTTCTTTTCATCAGAAAGTTTAATAAACTGCGCCGCTTTTTCGCTTTGCACTTTGAGCGGGCCTACACGGCTTTCAAGTTCGCCGAGTATATCAAGCAGGCGAACAAGATTTTCCTGAGCCTGGTCCAACCTGCGCTGAGCGTCCGTTCTTTTATGGCGGAAACGGGAAATACCCGCCGCCTCTTCAAAAAGTTCACGCCTGTCCTCATTTTTGGCGGAAATAATTGAATCTATTTTACCCTGGCCGACGATAGAATAGCCGTCCGCGCCGAGGCCGGTATCCATAAAGAGTTCGTGAACATCACGGCGCCTTACAACTTCGCCGTCAATCTTATATTCACTTTCACCGCTTCTGTAATAGCAGCGGGAAACAGTAACCGTATCGCCTTTATCCTTAAGGGTTTTATCACTGTTATCAAGAGTAAGCCGCACCTGAGCAAAACCCACGGGCTTTCTTGCGGAAGTGCCGCCGAAAATGACATCTTCCATCTTGGAGCCTCTTAGATTTTTGGTGGAGGTTTCACCCAAAACCCAGCGCACAGCATCTGAAATATTACTTTTGCCGGAACCGTTAGGGCCTACGACGGCAGTTATTCCCCTGCCGAAAGCAAGCACTGTTTTATCCGGAAAGGACTTAAAGCCCTGCATTTCAAGTGTTTTTAATATCATTAAACTATCCTCAGTTCATTGGGCTTTAAAGCGTTGTTGTATTTAATATCTAACTTATAGCCCGCTTCCTCCAGCGCGGCAAGATTTGATTTTTTATTGCCCAAAAGTTTTGAAATTGATTTTTCGTTTATAAATACCTGATGTTCGCCGGGCGGAGTTGCCGTAATGCGGTTATACATCATTTTTGAAATTACCATTTCACCCAGACATTCGTGGTAGCCGCCGGCAAGCATATTATTCTTAATATCGCTGCTTGAATGAAGCCCCACTCTGATAACCTCAATATCGTGGCTTTCAAAAAACTCAACAAGGTCAGCGCAAAGGGCAACGGTCTTTTTTAAAGAACTCGGCTTATATTTCCCGCTTTCGTAAAGTTTTGCAAGATATGTATCTTTAAGCACAACGGTGGGATAAATTCTGACGGTTTTCGGTTTCATTTTTGCAAATTCCCTTGCCGTTGCAAAATCGAGCCCGCGGTTTGAGGTATAAAGGTCCGTCATCATCTGAAGTCCGAGATTAAAATCTCTTTTCTTTATAAGCGCCGCGGCAGTTCTTACATCTTCCGCAGTATGGCCGCGCATATTGGCGGCAAGCACTTTATCGCTCATATTCTGAGCGCCGAGTTCAATGGAAGTTACGCCGTATTTTTTCAGAAGCGAGAGAATTTCATCATCAATGAAATCAGGGCGGGTGGAAATCCTGATGCCGGACACTTTTCCGCTTTTAACATACGGGTAAGCCGCCTCAAGAAGAGACACCATATAATCCCTGTCTATAGCGGTAAAAGAGCCGCCGAAAAACGCTATTTCGTATTCATATTTATTATCGCCGTTTGATTTAAGCGCCGTTTCAACCGTATCAACAACATCCTGCGGGGTAGGCGCTTTCGTCTGCCCCGTTATTGTGTTTTGATTGCAAAAAGAGCATTTATGCGGGCAACCGATATGCGGTACGAAAATTGATATATTGCTTTTTCTCATAATCCCATTAATTGCAAAGCTTGCTTTGCAGCCTCCTGTTCTGCCTGTTTTTTACTTCTGCCCGTGCCTTTCCCGATGACATTTGAATTGAGGTGCACTTCTATTTCGTAGCGCTTATCATGGTCCGGGCCGCTGACATTTGTTACAACATAATTCAGTGTTTCCTCGTGGCTTTCCTGAACTATTTCCTGAAGTTTTGTTTTATAATCCTTAAAATTTATATGGTGTGTTTCAACCGAATTATCAAGAAAACGGAGAACGAATTTTCTTGCCTCTTCAAGACCGCCGTCAAGATACACAGCGGCAATAACAGCCTCAAACGCATTTTCAAGGTTTGAATCCCTCTCGTTTCCGCCCGTTGCGAGTTCGCCCTTGCCGAGCATTAGAAAATCGCCGAGCGACAACTGCCTTGCGTATTCGGAAAGCGAAGCCGTACAAACAAGGCTTGAGCGCAGTTTTGTAAGGTCCCCCTCAGCCATAGAGGGAAATTTATTATAAAGAAAATCCGCCGATATAAGCGACAAAACCGCGTCGCCGAGAAATTCAAGCCTTTCGTTAAAAGGGCCTGAATGCCTGTTTTCATTGGCGTAACTCCTGTGAGTAACCGCCTGGCGCAAAAGCGATTTATTTTTAAATTTATGGCCTATTTTGTTTTCAAGCAAGGATAAATTTTTACTCATGTTCATCAAACGCCTTTTCAATTTCATTTATAAGATTATTTTCAAGGAACCACACCGCCTGCTTAATTGCATTTTTAAATGTTTTGGCATCCGAACTGCCGTGCGCCTTTATAACGGGCTTTTTAACACCGAGCATAACGGCGCCGCCGTATTCCTTATAATCAAACTGTTTTTTCATTTCGTTTATTCCGCCGAGCACGCCCACCGCCGAAAGCATTGTAAAAATGTTCCGCTTAAAAACGGATTTTATCCCGTTCATGAGCACCTTTGCAACACCTTCGTACATTTTTAAGATGAGATTGCCTGAAAAGCCGTCCGCAACAACAACATCAGCGTCCCCGTACGGAATCTGCCGCGCCTCAATATTGCCGATAAAATTATAATCGGCGTTTTTCATAAGCGCGTACGCCTCTTTAACGACGGGGGTGCCTTTTGTTTCCTCCGTGCCGTTATTTGCAAGGGCAACGCGCGGATTTTCATAGCCGAGTATATGTTTCATATAGAGGCTGCCGAGCATACCGAACTGGTACAGAAATTCGGCTCTGCACTCTGTATTGGCGCCGCAGTCCAGCATTAAAAACGGCTTTTTGGCGCTTGGCATAACGGACGCGATACAAGGCCTTTTAACGCCTTTGATTCTCTTTGTAATAAGAGTTGCGCCGACTGTTATTGCGCCTGTATTTCCCGCTGAAACAAACGCGTCCCCTGCGCCGTCATTAAGAAGTTTAAATCCCGTGCCCATACTTGAATCGGCTTTTTGTTTAAGGACGCATTTAGCGTCATCCGTCATAAGTACATCATCGCCCGCACAATGCGCGATTTCCGTTTTTTTAAGGCGGATATTATTTTCTTTAACGCATTTTGCTATTCTGTTTTCATCGCCGACAAGAAGTATATCCGTGCCGAATTCCTCAACAGCCATCTGCGTACCTTTTATAATTTCAAGCGGCGCGTTATCTCCTCCGAACGCGTCAACAATAATCCTCATCTTTTATTATCCTTTCCAGAGCGCTGAGCGCCCTTTCGGAAAAAGCGGCATATCGCTGCTTTTTATCCTTTATTTTCGGTTCTATGGGCGGCAGAATACCGAAATTTGCTCCCATAGGCTGAAAATTCTTTACAGTTTCATCACTTATGTATGCTGAAAGCGCGCCGGTCATAGTAACAGCGGGAAGTGAAAGAAATTTTTTCCCGCGGGCAAGCCGCACGGCATTTTTGCCGGCTATTATTCCGGACGCCGCTGATTCCATATACCCTTCAACTCCGGTTATCTGCCCTGCGAAAAACACATTAGGCTGTTTTCTGAGTTGGAAAGCCGGACTGAGCAGGCGCGGCGAATCGAGAAAAGAATTTCTGTGCATAACTCCGTATCTTACAAATTCCGCGTTTTCAAGACCGGGTATCATTGAAAATACTCTTTTTTGCTCGCCGAATTTCAGATTGGTTTGAAAGCCGACGAGATTAAACATTGTGCCCTGAGAATTTTCCCGCCTTAACTGCACTGCCGCCCATGGGCGGCGGCCTGTTTTGGGGTCTGTAAGCCCAACGGGTTTCATAGGCCCGAACCGAGGAGCGTCCTTGCCGCGCTTTGCGAGTTTTTCAATAGGCATACAGCCCTCGTACACATCAAAATCATGCAGCACTGCACCCTGAGCGTTCACAAGTTCGTGTATAAAATTCTCATACTGTTCTTTATTAAACGGGCAGTTTAAATAATCGCTCTCCCCGCCTCTGCCGTATCGGGACGCGCCGAAAACAATATTCATATCAATGCTGTCCGCCGTAACAATCGGGGCGGCGGCGTCATAAAACGAAAGATAATCACCGCAGAGATTTTTAATGCTGCCGCTCATTGCACCCTCTGTAAGCGGACCGGTAGCAACTATTGTTATTTCATCTTCGCTGAGCGGAATATCGGTAACTTCGGCGTTTTTCACCGTTATATTCGGGTGAGATTTGATTTTTTCGGTAACACGGGAAGAAAAGATATTTCTGTCCACCGCTAAAGCGCCGCCCGCCGCCACCGCACATTCCCTTGCCAAAGGAACGGTGAGCGAACCGAGGCGCGCCATTTCCTCTTTTAAAAGGCCGGCGGCTGAATCTATGCGCGCCGCTTTAAGGGAATTTGAGCACACAAGTTCCGCAAAATTATCAGATTTATGTGCGGGAGATTTTTTAAGCGGTTTTTGCTCATAAAGCGTTACCTTTTCACCGGCAACGGCAATCTGCCACGCGGCTTCCGTGCCGGCAAGGCCTGCGCCTATAACATTAAACTTCATAATTATTCTTCGCTTTTCTTTTTCCTGGCGGCAGGTTTTGTAAATCCGCAGCCCTCAGTATCCGGGCAGTAGAGAACATTGCCCTTTCTTTTAAACAGCGATTTGCCGCAGCGGGGGCATACCTCATCACTCGGTACATCCCAGGTCATAAAATTACAATTCGGGTAATTTGAGCAGCCGTAAAACGACGCGCCCTTTCTTGTTTTCTTTTCAATAACATCGCCGCCGCAGCGAGGGCATTTTGCTTTTGTTTTTAAAACAAGCGGCTTTGTGTTTTTACATTCGGGATAGCCCGGGCAGGCGAGGAATTTGCCGAATCTGCCTACTTTAACAACCATATGCCTGCCGCATTTTTCGCAGATTTCGTCCGTTTCCTCTTCCTTTAATTTTATCTTTACGCCCTGCATTTCCTTTTTGGCTTTTTCAAGCGGCTTTTCAAAATCGTCATAATAATGGCGTATCATATCTTTATAATTTTTTTCACCGCTGTCTATCTTATCAAGATCCTCTTCCATTTTTGAGGTGTATTTAACATTTACGATATTTGGCATTTTATCCTTAAGCAGTTTTATTACAGCCTCGCCGAGTTCGGTGGGCACAAACTGCTTGCCCTCACGCTTAACATATTCACGGGCAACGATTGTTGATGTTATGGTAACATAGGTAGACGGTCTGCCGACGCCGTTTTCCTCAAGCGCTTTTGTTAAACTTGCCTCAGTGTACCTTGCGGGCGGCTGAGTGAAATGCTGATTGCCGAGCAGGGATTTCAGGCGGAGTTTATCGCCTGTTTTTATCTCCGGAAGCGGGGCGGAAGTATCACCCGAGGACTCATCTTTTGATTCCTCGTAAAGAGCGGTAAAACCGTCAAACTTAACAGTATAGCCGGAAGCGTTAAAAGTATAATTGCCTGCGGTTATTTCCGCGCGTACCGTTTCCTGAAGGCAGTTTTCCATAAGGGAAGCGATAAATCTTTCCCACACAAGTTTGTAAATTTTATACTGGTCATTAGTGAGCGACGATTTTACACGCGCCGGAGTTACGCCGGGCATTGACGGGCGGATTGCCTCATGGCCGTCCTGCACATTGCCCTTTGACTTAAAATATCTTGGCTTTTTAGGCAGATATTTTTCGCCGTAATTATCAAGAATAAACTGATTTCCGGCGGCGCGCGCCTCCTCTGAAATACGGAGCGAATCAGTACGCATATAGGTTATAAGACCTACCGTGCCGAGCCCCTCTACATCAACGCCCTCATACAATTCCTGAGCGGCTTTCATTGTTCTTCTTGCCTGGAAAGAAAGCCTCCTTGACGCCTCCTGCTGTAATGTTGAAGTAATAAACGGAGGCGTAGGGCTCTTTTTACGGGTGCCCTTTTTGACGGAAGTTACGATATACTCTTCTCCGTCAAGGTCGCTCAAAATCTTATCGCTTTCTTCTTTGCAGGTAATTTTTATCTTTTTACCGTCTTTACTGTTTAAAGCGGCGGAGAAAGTCTTTTTTCCGGGAGGATTTGTGAATTTTGCGTCTATTGACCAGTATTCTTCCGGCTTAAAGGCTCTTATTTCCTCCTCCCTGTCCACAACAAGGCGAAGGGCAACTGACTGCACTCTGCCGGCGGATAGCCCGCGCCTTATCTTCTGGCTAATGAACGGGGAAAGTTTATAGCCTATAAGTCTGTCCAGAATACGGCGCGCCTGCTGAGCGTCAACCAAATCTATATCTATGCATCTGGGGTGCTCCATGCCCTGCTCAACGCCGTGCTTTGTAATCTCATTAAAAGTAACTCTGTTTTTATCCTTAAGGTCAAGCCCAAGGATAGTTGCCAGGTGCCAACTGATTGCCTCCCCCTCTCTATCAGGGTCTGTGGCAAGATAAACATAATCGGATTTATCCGCTTTTTTCTGAAGTTCCTTAACAAAATTTTCCTTGCCTTTTATAATTGCATATTTAGGGGTGAAGTCATGCTCAATATCCACCGAGAGCCTTGCGGACGGAAGATCACGCACATGGCCCATTGAAGCCACAACATCATAACCCTTTCCGAGATAACCTTTTATATTTTTTGCCTTTGCAGGGGACTCAACTATTACAAGTTTTGACATATATGATTAATTCCTTTCAGGATAATTTGTATCTTTTTCCGCCGGCGCTCTGAACAAGGTCTGAAATCTCAAGCGCGGTAAGGGCGGTAAGCACTGCCGCCGAATCAAGGGAAGTTGCGGCGGCAATCTCGTCAACATGCATATATTCCTCGCCGAGAGCACGGTAAACTGCAAGCGCGGTTCCGCTGAGCGCGGCAGCGGCGCTTTGCCTTGCCTCGCGCTTTTTTCTGCTTTCGCTCAGATTTTCAAATGAAATACTGCCGGAAGTATCCTTTGCGTTCACTGCCCTGTGTGCAGTTTCTTTCATTATGGCGCCTACGCCCTTAGCGCCGCTTAAATCAATTCCGAAACGCTCCGCATACGGAAAGATAAGGTCAAGCGGTTTGGTGGCAACGACTGCGCCCTCGTCAATAAGTTTGTTTGTGCCGGCGTATTCCGGCTCAAGTATAGAGCAGGGAACAGCATAAACATCCCTGCCCTGCTCCGCCGCGTAATGGGCGGTAATAAGGCTGCCGCTTTTTATGCCCGCCTCAACAACAAGCACGCCGAGCGAAAGCCCGCTTATAATTCTGTTTCTTATGGGGAAAGTGTATCTTGACGCTTTTGTAAACGGCTGGAACTCAGTTACAAGCGCCCCGTTTGCGGCAACGGCGTCCCTAAGCGGTTTATTTTCCATAAGATATTTTGTGCCGAGCCCGCAGCCGAGCACCGCAACAGTTTTGCCGCCGCTTAAAACAGCCGCGTTATGGGCTGCGGTATCAACTCCGAGCGCGCCGCCGGAAACAACAACCGCGCCTAACTGAGCAATCCCGCGGCTCATAACATCCGCCGCTTTAACAGCGTAATCGCTTGCTTTTCTTGTGCCGACTATGCCGATAACTACGCTTGAATCAATATCCGGCAGAGTGCCTGAAACATAAAGCGCCGCGGGCGGATTATCCGTTTCATAAAGGCGCAGAGGATAATTTTCATCATCCGGTGTTATAACCTGCCAACTGTTAAGGCGGCATGTGGTAAGAATATCTCTTGCCTCATCAAGCGAAGTGCATTTAAGGTGTTCTACCTGGCGGGGAACAAGCACGGGGCTCATTTTCCATTCTGTTTCGCCCGCGTTATAAACCTCTTTAACGCCGCCGAAATATTCAATTATTTCTTTTATTCTTGCTCCCGCGCCGAGCGCGCTTTGGAGCCATACCCAATATGGCGTATTACTGTTCAACCAAGCATCTCCCACATTACAATAGCGGCGGCGACGGAGGCGTTTAGGCTTTCCGCCCTGCCAAGCATATTTATGGTTAAAAACCCCGAGCAGGCTTTTTTTACTTCATCTGAAACGCCGTTTCCCTCATTGCCTATTACGCATATATCAGAGCCGTTAAACTCTATGGTTTTTATATCCGCGGCTGAAGAATCGGGAACGGCGGCATACACGCTGAAACCGCGCGTTTTTAATTTATTTATTTCCGCCGCCAAATCATCAACAATCAGCACCGGCAGGCGAAGCGCGCCGCCCATTGAAGCGCGCAGGACTTTTGGATTATAAAGGTCGCAGCAGCCGCTGAAAACAGCGCCGTCAATCCCCAAAGCCTCCGCCGTTCTGATAACGGCGCCGAGATTGGCAGGGTCCTGAATTTTATCAAGCGCAATATATTTTTTGCCGTTTTCGGGATAAAAATCTATCTTTCTTTGAGAGCAAACTGCAAAAACGCCCTGCGGATTTTTTGTTTCGCTTAAATATGAGGCAAGTTCACTGCTTATAAAATAAGCCTTTTTAAAACCGTTTATAAGCCGCCGGCATTTTTCGGGATATTTTTGAGCCGCGTCTTCCGTTAGCAGCAGAATATCCGCGCCGCAATCGGAATTCAAGGCATCAAAACAAAGCCTTGCACCCTCCAGCGCCAACTGAGAAAAACGGGCGCGGTCTTTATGAGAAGTGAAAAGCTTTTTGGTATGCTTTATTAAATTATTTGATTTGCTTGTGATTTTCTCCATACCGAATGACTCCACGGCTCATAAAAAATTTAAGTTTAAACAAAACCACTTCAAACTAAAACTATAATATAAATTATATATTTTAATATCTAACTTTAAGTTATAAATTATAATACATTATTATGCAAAAAAGTGCAACACAAAAATTAAAAATACAATGATTTTTTATAATTTTGTTATATTGCACAAAATTGCGCCAAATAAACGACCCCGCCGTATGATTTACGGCGGGGTATAAACGCAAATATAAAATATTAAAGGGCAGCCTTTGCGGATTCAACAAGAGATGTGAATGCAGCCGCGTCTGAAACAGCGATTTCAGCAAGCATTTTTCTGTTAAGGTCAATGCCGGCTTTTTTAAGGCCGTTCATAAATGTTGAATAATTTGTGCCGTTTGCTTTGCAGGCGGCGGAAATTCTTGCAATCCACATTCTGCGGAATTCTCTCTTCTTCTGCTTTCTTCCGATATAAGCATACTGACCGCTCTTCATTACAGCCTGTTTTGCTGTTTTGAAAAGACGATGTTTGCTGCCGTAATAGCCCTTAGCGGCTTTTAATACTTTCTTTCTTCTTTTACGAGTGGCCATAGCGCCTTTAATTCTTGCCATAACTTATTACCTCCGATATAATTAACGAATTATCAATTATTTTTTATGCCCTGCGCAAAGCGCGCGGCGGAATTTTATTTATAAGGAACGAGCCTCTTCATCTGCTTTTGGTTCGTTACATCGCCGACTGTTGTTTTGCGAAGATTTCTTTTACGCTTGGTTGTTTTCTTTGTAAGAATATGAGAGGTATAAGCATGAGCGCGCTTTACCTTGCCGCTTTTAGTTGTTTTGAAACGCTTTTTAGCGCCGCTGTGTGTTTTAATCTTTGGCATAATTTATTCCTCCAGAAATTTATTTTTAATTATTTTGCCGGCTTTTTAGACAGAAACATAAGAATCTGCCTGCCCTCAAGTTTGGGAGCCTTATCAACATTTATTTCCTCGCCGAGAGCCTGAGCAAATCTTTCCATATTTGCAACGCCGAGATCTGAATGAGCCATTTCCCTGCCGCGAAGGCGCAGTGAAACCTTAAGTTTATCCCCTTTTTCAAGGAACTTTTTAGCCTGATTTACCTTTGTGTTGAAATCGCCGATGTCAATATTAAGGGAAAGGCGAATCTCTTTGGTATCAATTGTTTTCTGCTTTTTACGATTTTCCTTTTCGCGTTTAGCCTGCTCATAGCGGAATTTGCTGTAATCCATTATCTTAACAACGGGCGGCTTTGCCTGAGGGGCAATTTTAACAAGATCCTGCCCTCTTAACTCTGCCTCATGAAGAGCGTCTTTTGCGCTCATAATGCCGAGCTGCTGACCGTCTGAAGTAATAACACGCAATTCCTTATCTCTTATTTCTCCGTTGAGCTGCGGAATTTCTCTGCTGATAAATAACACTCCTTTAAATTTAGGTATTTAACCTGCACAAATAATTAAAAGCGCGAACATAATATGCCCGCGCTTCAACAAACCCAAATAAAAATTAAAGGATATTGCCCTTTTCGCCTGCGCTTAAGGGGAGAACGGGATAAATGTTCTTCTTTGTTGTGGAAATATATTAACACAGTAAAACTGCTTTGTCAACACAAAAATATTATTTTTTTGTGTATAGCACATTAAAAAATTTAATGCCGTCTTCCTCGTTTTCGCCGATTACTTCACGAGTATACAGCGATTTATCAAACGAGGGGAAAAATGTATCTGCCTGCGGACATTCCGCGTCTATCTCAGTTAAGTAAATTTTATCCGCAAGCGGTAAAAACTGAGCGTATATGCGCCCGCCGCCTATAACAAATATATTATCGCCTTTTGCGGCGTTCAGCGCCTCATTTACGCTGTGGACAACTTCTGCGCCGTCTATTTTAAGTTCTTTATCCGTTGAAATTACTATATTTCTTCTGTTTGGCAAAACTTTCGGCAGCGACTCAAAAGTTTTTCTGCCCATAATAACGGTATTTCCCGTTGTTGTTTCACGGAAAAACTTCATATCGGCGTGAAAATGCCAGATAAGGTCATTACCCCTGCCTATTTCATTATTTCTGCCTACTGAAAGAATAAGCGATATGCTCATATAATCTCCGCTTTCTTATCACTGCGATAACGGAAATGAAATTTTTCCGAGATGCTTGTAATCTATAAGTTTTATATCTTTTATATCACGGCTGTTATCAAATTCAAAGAAGTCCTTAACCTCGGGATTAAGCCAAAGTTTAGGAGCGGGAAGGTCGCCCTCCTCATTCAGCCTGCGAATCTGCTCTTTAATGCCGTCCACCTGATTTACATAAATATGAGCGTCTTTAATGCTCCAATCAATAGTGCCGGGCTTAAGCCCGGAAACATGGGCAAGCATTGAAAGCAAAACGGCATACTGAGTAACATTAAAAGGCAGACCGAGCGGAACATCGCACGAACGCTGGTGCACCCAACAGTTGAGTTTGCCGTTTGTAACATCCCATTCGCTGCTCCATACGCAACTCGGCAAAACGGCGGTATCAAGATAATCGTTTTGCCACAAAGTCATTACCATACGGCGGTCCTCAGGGTGATTCTGAATTTTATCTATAAGATTTTGAGTAAGATTGAATTTTTTAACTATGTAGCCGTATGCCGTGCCGATAGTATGGGCATATTCCCTGCCGAAAAATTTGTGAACTTTCTGTTTAACAAGATTTCCGTTTTCATCCGGCAGAAGTTGGGTGGCGTTCCAATAGCCGTCCTCGTCTATCTCCCACTCGTTCCATATCTTTACATCGCGTTCCTGAAGCCATCTTACATCATTTGACTGCGCCTGATATATCCAAAGCATTTCAAGCACTGCCTGCCTTATAAAAAGTTGTTTGGTTGTTAATATGGGAAATTCCTCTTCAAGGTCAAAATGAAAATGATGAGAAGGCACTTTAATGGAATTTACACCTGTTCTATTTACAACTTCCGTACCCTCGGTGAGTATTCTGCTGCAGAGGGCAAGATAATCTTTATCCCATTTAGACATTGATATTCCTCCAAATACAAATTACTGCCACGGATACTGCTCTTTAAGGCGCTCAAACTCCTCGCCCGTTTCTGCAAAATGAAATTCTCCGTTTAGGTCAGAAAAGAAATACATATAATTCGTATCGGGATGATTTATTACGGCATCTATAATATTCATACCCGAATTTGCTATGGGCCCGCTTGGCAGCGCCGGGCAGCGATATGTGTAATACGAGTCATAAGTGCTGCGCGGAAATCCGTAATCAAGCAGTTTCTGAGCGTAATAATAAGTTACATCGCACTGAAGCCGAGTGCCGCTGTTAAGCCTGTTTATAAGCACGGAAGCGATATTTCGGGCGCTGTTTTCCGTAAGCGCCTCTTCCTGCACTATTGAGCAAAGAGTGATAAATTCGTAAAGGGTCATATCATTCTGCTCGCAGTAACTGAGCATATCATCGGTAAGGCGGTCGTCAAAAGCGGCAAGCATTTTATCTACCACCACTTCCGCGTCCGTATTCATACCGAAATCATAAGTTGCCGGGAAAAGAAATCCCTCAAGGATAAAGCCTATATTTTCCCTATCCTGCGGGAAATCGGCAAGCCAGTCATAATCATACCCGTCCGTAGTGGACACAGCGTTATAAAAATCCTCTTTTGAGCATATACCGTTTTCCTCAAGAGTTTCGGCAATATCAAAAACATTATAACCTTCAGGTATGGCAACGGAAACCACCTGGTGGCTTATATCGGGATTCTGAAGTTTTTGTGCTATTTCCGCATAGCTCATATGCGAATTGAGATAATACTCGCCGTTAATATAAGTAAAATTGGGAAAATGGCTGTCCATCCACATAGACCACACTGAATCATCAACAACTATATCATTATCGCTGAGCATTTTGGAAATCTCATACTGAAAATCCTGCGGCTCAATAACAAGAGTATATTCCTTTGCCTCGCCGGATTCGGTGCCGTTTATATCCCTTGAAATACGGGTGTAAACAAATGCGCCGGCGGCGATAAGCGCTATCACAACAACAGCGGCAATTATGACCTTTACGATTTTTTTATTCATTACAAATCCTCTGTTTATTCAACAACATCCACCTTAAGCATATTGGTGGTGCCGCTCTGACCGAGCGGTATGCCGGCGGTGATAACAACTAAATCACCTTTTTTGATATAGCCTGTCTTTTTAGCAACTTCAACCGCGTGATTAAACAATTCATCGGTATTTGACTTTTCCTCGCACATAACGGGAAGAACTCCCCACGAAAGATTATTTTGGCGGCGCACCTTTTCGCTTGTTGTGGCGGAAATAATTAAGCAGTTGGGTCTGTATTTAGAAATCTGCCTTGCAGTATTGCCGCTTTTTGTAACTGTTATTATAGCCGCGGCGTTAAGGTCGTGGGCGGTAGTTACCGTTGCGTGCGAAATAGCGGAAGTAATATCGCCGGAAAGGTGCTTTTGCGCCTCTTTCTCAAATCTTTCAATATAATTTATATCCTGCTCAGTTGTACGGGCGATAAGCGCCATTGTTTTAACAGCCTCAACGGGATGAGCGCCCATAGCCGTTTCCCCTGAAAGCATAAGCGCGGAAGTGCCGTCATAAATAGCGTTTGCAACATCTGTAATTTCCGCTCTTGTGGGGCGGGGATTTTTAATCATTGACTCAAGCATCTGCGTTGCGGTAACAACAATCTTGCCTGCGGCAAACACCTTTTCAATTATCATTTTCTGAATTGAGGGAATCTTTTCAAACGGAATCTCAACGCCCATATCGCCGCGGGCAACCATAATTCCGTCCGCCTCACGAATAATATCGTCTATATTTTCGACACCCTCGCTGTTTTCTATCTTTGCAATAATTCTAACATCGTTCCAGCCGAGCGCGTGGCAGTAATTACGCAGATATGCTATATCCGCGCCGGTGCGGCAGAAAGACGCCGCAATGAAATCAAACCCCATCTGCGCACCGAAATTAAGGTCCTGCATATCCTTATCTGAAATATACGGAAGTGAAAGCGAAACATTCGGCACATTTACACCCTTATGGTCGGTTACAACGCCGCCGTCTACTACTTTGCACACAATATCGTTATTTTTAATTTCCGTAACTTCCATGGCGATAAGGCCGTCGTCAATAAGAATAGTAGTGCCCTTTTTAACCTCTTTCGGCAATCCTTTAAAAGAAACCGAACATCTTTCATTATTGCCCTTAATATCGTCTGTTGTAAGAGTAAAAATCTGCCCTCTTTTAAGAACTACGCCGCCCTCGTTCTCAAAAGCGCCTATTCTAATCTCCGGTCCTTTAGTATCAAGCAGGGTTGCAACGGGAATACCGAGTTGCTTTCTGACTTCAACAACATTTGAAAACCATTTTTCAAACGCGTCATAATCGCCGTGAGAAAAATTAAACCTTGCAACATCCATGCCCGCAAGCATAAGTTTTTTAAGCACTTCCTTATCGCAGGACGCAGGCCCGATAGTGCAAATAATCTTAGTTTTTCTTCTGTATTCACTCATATTTGATATGCCTCTTTATCTATAGTTTATTATTCAATGATATTATATCAGCAAATCAAATAAAATCAATATAATAAACGCCAAAAAATTATTTTTTTATTGCCGTGATTTTTCCCCCATAACGAAAACTATTTCGGGCAGAAAACAGCGGCAATCAATTCGGTAATTCAGAGCGGAGCGCCGCTCTTTGCTGTAACGATTATAAAAATATATGGTTTTGGAAAATTTTAAATTTATATGATTTTGGAAAATTTTAAAGCGGGCGGAATAATCCGCCCGCTTAATTTCATTAAATAATGAATTAAATATTTATTATCTTGCAAGGTCGCCGACTATCATCATATAATCGCCTATCATTGCGCCGAATTCGGGAGCGCCCTCCATAATAAGCTGCTTATCCTTAACCATCTGGAGCATATCGCCCGTGCCGAGCAGTATCATAAGAGCGTGCTGGGCTGTATCAAACTTCATGCCGAAAAACGGCTTTGAGCGTTTATATTCGCCCCTGCCGGCGCGGGATTTGCCCGCTTTTATACGCAGGTATGCCGTACATTCCGGATGGCCTTCAATTTCCCACTGATAAACTCTATCCGGGCTTTTTGAAGTCCATTCATGAATTTCCGGGTGCCCCATTTTATTTAACTGGCTTATGCCGCTTGAAAGCAGATAGAAATATAATTTGCACAAAAGGAGAGCAAGAGTTTCGTCTTCCGGCGGTTCTTTTATTCCGAGCAGGCTGCTCATTTTAAGAAGCACCGCCATAAATTTAATAAATTTGGAGAAAGACTTAATCTTCATCTTCGGAAGTTTCGTCATATCGCCCTTCATAAAGGCATTCATCTTTTCCATAGATGAAAACTGCAACTCAGCGTCTATTTTCTTTTGACCGAAATATTCGCCGAGTTTGCACGACCACTCGCCGTTTTCAACTATAAAATGAACCGCTTCCTTATCCTGCGCGTTTACCATTGCGGACACCTGATAAACAGCGTCCACGCCCTCAAACTTTTTTGCAAGTTCGGGCACATCGGTGGCAATCGTTTTCATAAGCGGGAGCGCCGCCGCCATAAACACTTTATTTGTATAACGGGTTACATCGCTTGCCATAATAACACATTCCTTTCTTGATAAGATTGTAAAGAGAGCGCCTGTTTAGAACTCGTCGTCCCAAGCGTCATCCTCTTCAAAATCCTGATGCATTACTTCGGCAATTGCTTCGGCAATACCGTTTGCGTCTATCTTTGCGAGCGACATAAGATCCTCATGCAGACCGATAGTAGAGAAAGCGTCCTGATGACCGAGCATCTTAAACGCGCACGCTTTACCGCTTTTTGCCACAACATCGGCAACAGCGGAGCCAAGACCGCCGACAACAGTATGGTCTTCAACCGTGATAATTCTTCTTGTATCCATAACGGCGGACATAATTGCCTCTTCATCAATAGGCTTAATTGTGTGCATATTGATAACACGAACTTTTATGCCGGCGTCCGCATTTGCCATTTGAGCCGCCTGCATAGCCTGATATACGCATGAGCCGCAGGCAATAACGGTAATATCCGTGCCCTCGTTCATAATCTTTGCTTTGCCGATTTCAAAATCGCAGTCCTCAATATTCTTATAAATAATCTGGTCAAATCCGCGGTTAATTCTGATATAAACCGGGCCGGGATACTCATAAGCCTTTTTAACGGCATGATATGTTTCAACACCGTCGCACGGGCAAATAACCGTCATATGAGGAAGGCTTCTCATACAAGCCATATCAATAAGAGAATGGTGAGTTGAGCCTGCCTGACCGAAAGAAGTGCCGGCGTGGGTTGCTATAATCTTAACCGGAACATTCTGATAGCAAATATCGGTATGTATCTGGTCAAGCGAACGAGCCGCGGTGAAGATAGCAAATGTTGAGGCGAACGGAATAAGCCCGTTTTTAGCCATACCTGCGGCAACGCCAAACATATTCTGCTCCGCGATACCTACATTGAAAAATCTATCCGGGAATTTCTCGCCGAACATACCGATTTTAGTAGATTTAGCAAGGTCGGCGGTAAGGGCAACTACATCCTTATGCTCCTCGCCGAGTTCGCAAAGCGCCTTTCCGTAATATTCAGCCGTGGAAAGCTGAGTGGTTTCCGTCATTGTATAAGTCATTCCGCTTGCCATAGCTTACGCCTCCTTTTCCGCGCGAGCCACACGAGCCGCGTAATATTTATCAAGACTGTCATAGCACATTTTTGTTTTTTCATCATCAAGCGCGCCGTAATGCCAGTGATAATCATCTTCCATAAAGTTGATTCCGGCGCCTTTAATAGTATCCATAACGATACAATAAGGCTTATCTCCGCCGTTTTTATGGTTGTTGATAGCGTTTTCGATAGCGCCGTTAAGTTCTTTCATATTTTGGCCGTCAACACGCTCAACAAGGAAGCCGAAAGCCTCAAACTTCTTATCAATCGGCTCAACTTTCATTTCGTCGTCAACTCTGCCGTCTATCATGCACTTATTATTATCAACAAGCACAACAACATTTGAGAGTTTAAACTGCGCGGCAGTCATAGCAGCCTCCCAGTTGGAGCCTTCGTTAAGTTCGCCGTCGCCGGTAAGAACATAGTTCATATAGTCTATGCCCTTAACTCTGCCGGCAAGGGCAAATCCGCAGGCAAGCGACATACCGTGGCCGAGCGAACCGCTTGAGCAGTCCACGCCTTTAATCTTATTGCAGTCAAGGTGCATACCGAAAAGCGAACCGGTAAGGTTGAAATTATGAAGACCTTCAACATCCATAAATCCGTAATCGCAGATAACGGGGCCGTAACCAACAGCGGCATGACCCTTGGAAAGAATAAATCTGTCCCTATCCTCCATATCCGGATTATTGACATCGAGTTTCATAAAGCGGTGATAAAGAATAGTCATAGCGTCCATAGCGCTCATTGCGCCGCCTATGTGGCCTGAGCCGCCCCAAACGGTAGTCTGAACGGTAAGGCGCCTGAGTTCATCCGCCTTTTTTTCAAGGCGGAGCCATTCTTCTTTATCAAATGGCTTGTAATTTGCTGGCATAAATTTACCTCCTTAAATAAATAACCGAATAATTCTTACGATTATTTGAGTCCCTCAATTTCCGGATGCCTTTCAGCAACAACGCCGAAAGCATCCTCAGCAATATCAACAGCAAGTTTAACATCATCAGGCGTTATAGCGGCATTGATGAAATGATTGTGGTGAGAAGCAAGGAAAAGTCCCCTTGAAACACATTCCGCAATCCATTCCTGATGAAGCATAAGGCTGTCGTCATTCGCAATTCTTAAATAGAACAGAGCCGGCTCGCCGGAAACAATAAGATTAAATCCGTGCTCCTCGGCGGCTTTTGTAAAGCCCTGAGTAACTTCAGTGCCGATTTTTCTGAACAGATTAGGCACATCAAGTTTTTTCATTTTATTGATACACGCGATACAAGCCGCGAACGGCTCAGCGCTCATCCAATATGAGCCCGTATATGTAACTGAAGACGCAGTGGATTTCATATGTTCGCCGCCGCATACAGCGGACATATTATAGCCGTTTGCAAGCGCTTTACAGAAGCAGATAAGGTCTGCTTTAATGCCATAATAATGGTCTGAACCGGCAAGGTCAAGCCTGAAGCCCGTGCGCACATCATCAAAGATAAGCACCATACCGTGCTCGTCGCAGAATTTACGCACTGCCTGCCAATAATCCTTGGTGGCGCACTCGTTATCCTTGAAATTGCCGTGGTCATAAGGCTGAGCGATAAGACCGGCAACATCGCCGCCGCACTCATCATAAGCCTGCTGAAGAGCGTCCAAGTCAAACCACGGGATAACAACATTATTTGCAACTTCCTCCGGCAGGATACCGGGGTAATCCACTTTCTGAGCCCACTGGAAATCGCCGTGATAATATCCCTGAAGGAAAAACATTTTCTTTTTGCCGGTATGCGCTCTTGCGCACATAACTGAAAAAGTGGTGGCGTCTGAGCCGTTTTTCATAAAGAAAGCCCAGTCCGCGCTGGCAACGGTATCTTTAAGAAGTTCCGCGCACTCAACCATTTTATATGACGGTGAAGTGGTGCAGTTGCCGCGCTTTAACTGCTCAATCGCGGCGGCGTCTACATCATCATCGCAGTAACCGAGAACATTCGGGCCGTAAGCGCACATAAAATCAAGATATTTATTGCCGTCCACATCCCAAAAATATGTACCTTTGGCATGGTCGCTCATAAGCGGCCATTTTGTAATGGGAAGGAAAAGACCTTCGCTTGGGCCAAGGTGGCCGTATACGCCGGATGGTATAGCCGCAAGCGCCCTTTTAAACCATTCCTGGCTTTTTTCGTGTTTATATTCTGGAAATTTACTCATATCCGTAACATCCTCCTTATCAGCCGAGATAAACTGCAACTCTGTCAAGAATTCTGTTGAGATTATCAACCATTGAAATCATACCGGACATATAAATATTGCCCTCGCAGAGTTCCGCAATAGTGGACGCAGTTCCGTTAAACAAGCCGTGCGCAAGTTCTATGCTTGCAAATTCCATAATTGCCCTGGGGTTTGACGGCTTTTTCTTAATAGTGGTGAAGTGGTGGTTTTTAACTTGAATTGCCGCATAGCATTTATCTTTAATGCCCATAGAAACAACGCCGTCCACCGTGCTTTTTGCGGTAAACATTGAAATTGAATCCGAATTGGCAAGCGCTGAAATAGCGCCGGCAATTGTGTAGAAAGTGAGAATGGTGGATTCCTCAAAGAACGCCTTATCTTTTAAATCCTCTTCACTCGGCCTTAGAAGTTTTGTAAGCCTGTCAGTAAGTTTAGTGAATGTGCCTAACAGGAAAGACAGAACCTGCACAACACCTTTTGTGGGGATACCCGGCTTAGCGCTGTCTATAAGCGCATTGAATTTTTCCGGTGAAGAAAAGTTCATTTTGCAGGTGCAGCCTGCCGAGCCTTCCCTGAATTTACAGCCGCTTTTTGTAAAATGGAATGTGCCGCACGGCCCGTTTGCAACATCAAAGCACAGAGAAACGGGCGATTTCATTGCTGCAAGGATATTCTTTGCCTCATCGTCTATTTCGCAGAGATTTTCAAGCGTTGCCAGAACGCCGTACATATTCACATATGCCATTGCTTTTGCTTCAGTCAAAACAATTCCTCCTTTAAAGCAAAATTACACAAAATAATTATACCACATTGTCTGCAACGCGGTCAATTACAAAGAGTTACAAAATTAAAATTATCTTTTAGTTATATTTAATAAAGTATAAAACAAATAGTATAAAATCGCCCTGCGGCGGCGCAAGTCTTAAACGCCCTGTTTTTCAAAGGGATAAACAAGACCGATTTGGCGGCGGCACTCATCCATAATGAGCATACAGTTCCTTGTTGCCTCAAACGGAATATACGCTGATTCTTTTCTGCCCTCTTTTATTTCCAGAGCGGCGCGGGTAAATTCCGTAAGATAATCTGTTTTGCCCTTAAACACCTGCCTGCCGTTTTCATTTTTAAGGACGGCTTTTGACGCCATATGAAAGAATGCCGGCAGACTTACCGTTCCTTTTTCTCCTTTGATAAGGCAGTTTTCCTTAAGCGTGCAGAGAGACATATGCAAAACGCAGTTGAATTTTTCATACTTCAAAGTAACTGTTTCGCTGATGTCAATACCGTTTTTAAGCCTGCCGCGGCATATTATTTCTTTTGGAAAGCCAAAAAGGTTATAACAGTAAGTAATGGGATAAATACCAATATCTAACAGCGCGCCGCCCGCCGTTTCAGGCATCAGCACGCGAGAATCTTTCGGCATCATTATCCCGGGAAAAGCATAATTTATGACAACTTCCTTTACTGCGCCTATTTCTCCGCCCTGCACCCATTTTTTAACGGTGAGGGCAACATCTGAAAACCAAGTCCACATAGCCTCGCAGAAATAAACATTTTCCTCTTTTGCGGTATTCACCAAGGCGTCAACATCGCTGACGCTTACGCCGACCGGCTTTTCACACAAAACGGGTTTTGAAAATTTCATTGCCCTTACGGCGTAATCAACATGTGAAGTATGCGGCGTTGCAATATAAACGCCGTCCACATCCGTTCTGTTTACTGCGCTTTCAAAATCAATAAAACTTTGCGCGCCGTATTTTTGCGCAAAAGCGGCAGTTTTTTGGGGATTTCTGCCGAAAACCGAAACAATTTTATGATTGCCGCGAAGAATATCGCGGGCTGTTGAATTAGCGATATTTCCGCTGCCTATATACGCCCATCTGAATTTTTCCATAATAATCACCATAGCCTTTCAGGCTGCAAAAAAATAAATTAAAATTATTAACGCCCACAACAGTTTATCTAAAAACATCAGCAGGATTTTTTTAATTTCATTATAAAGCAAAACGCGCGCCGTATCAACAAAAAAGAAAAAGGGAGCGGCAAAAAAGCCTGCTCCCCATTGAGTAGCCTGATAAAATCAAACAAACAGTTTAATCTGACATTAAACCAGAAAACCTACTTTTTTCATAACCTTGCCGAGCGTGCGTGAAGAAATGCGAAGCGCTTTTTCAGCGCCTTTCTGCTGACATTCCTTAAGATACTGTTTATCATTAAGAAATTCATTATACTTTTTCTGCACGGGCTCAAGTTCGGCAACAACTGCCTCGCCTACCGCCTTTTTGAAATCGCCGTAGCCTTTGCCGGCAAAATCGGACTCTATCTTTTCAAGGCTATCCCCCGTAACGGCTGAATAAATCGTCATAAGATTATTAATGCCGTCCTTGCCCTGCGCAAAGCGCACGCACATATCGCTGTCCGTAACGGCGGACTTAAACTTTTTCATAATTGTTTCAGGGGGGTCGGTAAGATAAATAGTGCCTTTTGGATTCGGGTCGGACTTACTCATTTTGCGTGTAGGATCCTGAAGGCTCATTACCCTTGCGGCGCCGGTTTTCGGTATATACGCCTTCGGAACAGTGAACACATTACCGTAAATGCCGTTAAAGCGTTCCGCAATATCACGGGTTATCTCAAGATGCTGTTTTTGGTCTGCCCCGACAGGGACTATATCCGCCTGATAGAGCAGAATATCGGCAGCCATAAGGCAGGGATATGTAAACAGGCCCGCATTTACATTATCTTTATGCTGAGCGGCTTTATCCTTAAACTGAGTCATTCTTGAAAGTTCGCCGAACTGGGTGTAGCAATTCAGTATCCAGCCGAGTTGAGCATGGGTTGGAACCTGCGACTGAATAAACACAATGCCCTTATCCGGGTCAAGACCGAGAGCAAGGAGCATAGCGAAAAGTTCATTAGTCTGCTTTCTGAGTTTCTGCGGGTCCTGCCTTACGGTGATTGAATGTAAATCCGCAACGCCGTAAACAGTATCAAACTCCTGCTGAAAATCCGCCCAGCCGCGCATTGCGCCCAGGTAATTTCCCAAAGTAGGAACAGAAGTAGGCTGAATCAGCGACAGACTTCTTTTTCTTTTTTCCGCAATTTGTTGTTCTGCCATAATTATCCGTCCTTTTTATTAATTTTCCTATGAATAGTTTTATCAGTTATTTATTATATTACTTTTTAAAGTTTTCCGCAACTTCGCCCATTATTTTAACGCCCTTAACAATATCATCATCGCTCGGAGTTGAAAAATTAAGGCGAATATAACTGCACGGCGCGGTATCATCCGTCATAAACGCGCTGCCCGGCACAACGGCAACCTTTCTTTCCAGAAGAGCGTTTACATATTTAAGCATATCAACATCATCCGGCAGTTTTGCCCAAATGAACAGACCGCCCTGAGGACGCACATAAGTGATAAAACCGGCGCAGTATTTATCAAGGCAGTCGCACATAAGATTAAGTTTGCGCCTGTAAATTTTTCTTATATTTTCTATATGGGCGTCAACATCATACTCATCAAACCAGCGTGAAACTATCATTTGATTGAGCACGCCGGTATGCACATCGGACACCTGCTTGCCGATTGTGAACGCGCCCGCCGCTTTCCCCGGAACAACGGCATATGCAACTCTTATGCCGGGGGCAAGTATTTTTGAGAATGAACCGGCGTAAAAAACAATACCCTGCGTATCCAGGCTTTTTATGGCGGGAACATCCTGACCCGCAACGCGAAGATTGCCGTATGGATTATCCTCCAAAATAGCAAGATTGTTTTGGAGCGCAAGACTATACATTTTTTTGCGCTTTTCAAGGCTCATCGTTGTGCCGCCGGGATTTTGGAAATTAGGTATTGTATAAATAAATTTGGCGTTTGGATTTTCCTTTATAACCCTTTCAAGGGCATCCATATTCATGCCGTCCTCATCAATGGGCACGCCGGCAAGTTTGCAGCCGTGGGAGCGGAAACAATTTAACGAGCCTATAAAAGACGGCTCTTCGCAAATTACGGTATCGCCCTCTGAAGCAAGCACGCGGGTTGTTATATCCATAACCTGTGTTCCGCCTGCCGTGATGATTACAACATCATCGTCAGTGCCAACATTTTCACGCCTTTTAAGCCACTTTTTAACTGTTTCACGCAGCGGCTCATACCCCTCGGAAACTCCGTAAACAAGCGCCGAAACGGGATTTTCGCCAAGAATCTCGGCAGTTATTTTTTTAACCTCCTCGCACGGGAAAGCGGCTGTATCGGGTGAGCCGCCGGCAAACGCTATCATACCCGGCTCATTTGTAACCTTAAGTATTTCCCTTACTGCGGAGGGTTTTAAACTTGCAAATTTTGATGATAAACTATAACTCATTTTTCCTCACTTCAAAATTTCATAAACAAATCTTTCACACGCTTTGCCGTCGCACAGCGAAACGAATCTTTTTTTGAAATCCTCAAGTTTTTCATTGCCGCGGCGCGCCCTTAAAACAGCGGGCGCAAGGCTTTCAAAATCTGACACAACCTCGCCGCACGAATAATCGGCATAATCGTAATAAAATCCCCTGCCGCCGTCATACTCGCTGAGGTCAGGAGCGTACAGCACGGCGGGGTTGCCGATAACGGCGTTTTCAAATATTACGGATGAATAATCCGTAACAAGAACATCTGTTATAAACAGAATATCATTTATTTCCCTTTCATCAGAAAAATCAAAAACACGGCTTTTGATATTATCTGAAACGGGCAGTTTTTCCTTTATAAAAGGGTGCATTTTGATTATGAGCGCCCAATTTTCCGGCAGTGCGTTTATAAAATCTTCAGCATTAAAAAATTCAGCCGGATAATAGGCGTTATGCACATTTTCACCACGGAATGTAGGGGCGAAAAGGCATATTTTTTTGCCCTTAAGGCGCGGCTCTTTTTTATAAAGCCGTTCCTTTGCGCAGGATATATGGGCACGGTCAAAAAAACAGTCCGTTCGCGGAGAGCCGATTGCTTTAACACGGCTTTCGTCTATTCCGAACGCCTGGGCGTAAACAGGCACAATTTGCGGCGAGGAAACGATGGCGTCAGTATAATTCCTGTGTGTTATGGAATTCTTTTCTGCAGTTTTCCTGCCGTATCCAAACCGCTTAAAAGCGCCCATAGCATGCCATACCTGAACAAGCCTTTGCCCCTGCCGCAGGCGCAGAACATACACGAGCGGCTCATAATCATCAACCAAAATGAATTTGCTTTGCGCCATTTCGGCGGCAAGTTCGTTTTGGGGCATAGGCTCAACGGAAGTTACGGCTTTTATCTCATAATCAAGATTATTATTTTCTATATAATTTTTAATTGCAAGCAGGTTCCCGCCGAGTTTTCCCTTTGAAGATGAATACATAAGTATTTTTTTATCATTCATAGGAAGTTTTTTAGCCTTTTCAAATTTGGCGGCAAAACCCGCGTATCTTGCCCTTTGCAGAACAGGATACAACAGCGATTTAATTTTGCTCATCATCTGTTTCTTCTTCGCTCACGGCAGTCTGTGGATTTTCGGCTGAATCATCGGCTGACCCGTCAGCCGTATCATTATCATCAGCAGCGCTTTCGGGCTCTTTTTCCGGCTGAACATCATCTGAAATAACGCCGTAATTATAACGCCCGTCATAAACACCGCGGGCGAGTTCGTCAATCAGTTTGCCGTATTCGGCGGTTATGGAATCAAAGCGCTTATTTACATATGCCTTTTTAAACTTCTCTTCCTTTTCCCTGCCGGCACGCATTGAGCACGCGATAAATTCGCATATACCTTTTGCGTTCTTTGAATAAAGAGCGGGAAGTTCCGTCCAAAAATCAATATAAAATCCGCGCTCGTCTATATATTTATCGCTGTCAAAACAATAAATATAAATAGGCAAGTCTTTTAAAAGCGCCTCATATATAACGGAACTGTAATCCGTTACAACAAAATCCGCCGCGCACATAAAATCCATTGCGGTAAAATTTTCGCCCTCAGTCATATTCATACGCGAATCGGTATAAATCTGCTCTTTATTGGAATCCACAACATGATGCTTTACAATAAGGTTAAAATCAGAATAATTAACTTTATTTACAAGGTCCTCAGTTGCTTTTACAAGAGCCGCCTTATCCTCTTCAGTATCACGGAATGTTGGGGCATAAAGAATATTTTTGCGCCCGTTATCAAGCCCCGGATATTTGCGCAGAATATTGCCGCGCACCCTTGCGCTTTCCTCTTTATCCGTAAGATAATCCATACGGGGAATACCTATCGGAATAAACCTGCTTTCCGGCTGGCCGAAAGCCTGGGAAAAAAACGGCACGCACTCATCGCCGCTGGCAGCGATAAGGCTGTAATTTTTATGCATTTTAAACGCCTTGGCAGTCTTTGAGGATTTGCCGCCCTCTTTATCAAGAACAGACCTTCCGAATTTTTTAAAAGCGCCGAGAGCATGCCAAATCTGAATAATTTTGAGTTCTTTTTTATGCTTTAGCATTGACGCAAGAATGCAATATCCGTCAAGCACAACAACCTTTGAAGTTGCAAATGCTTTCATCTGGCGAAACATCTCGCCAAGATACTTAACTTTTCCGCTGAAAGAATCAGGTATCATTTTACACAGCACAACAACTTTATACTGCGGATAATTTGTTTTTATCTCATTTATAAGATAGCGGAAATCTATTGACGGCGTTTCGCTCTGGCGGGATATGAACGCGATTTTATCTTCCGTTTTGCGGTGCTTATAAAAGGAATAGAAAAATCCCATTACAGCGCCAAAAATTTTTGCAAAAACACCTATCACTTTTACACTTCCCGAAAATTATTTATTATTCATAAAGCGGATATTTTGCGCAAATATCGGCAACGCCGCTTCTGATATAATCCTTTTTATTGTCAAAATCAGTAATCGCAAGATAAATATACTCTGCGATTTTTTCAAAATCTTCTTTCTGAAGCCCTCTTGTTGTTGCGGCGGGAGTGCCTATGCGCACACCTGATGTAACAAACGGTGAAAGCGGCTCGTTAGGAACGGTATTTTTATTCAGCGTGATATGAACTTCATCAAGTCTTGCCTCAAGTTCCTTGCCCGTAACGCCCGTTCCGATAAGAGAAAGCAGGATAAGGTGATTATCCGTTCCGCCGGAAACAAGATTCAGACCTTTTGCAATAAGAGCGTCTGCCAGCGCCTTGGCATTTTCAATAATCTTTTTTTGATAATCCTTAAATTCAGGTTTAAGCGCCTCGCCGAAACAAACAGCCTTGCCGGCGATAACATGCATAAGCGGGCCGCCCTGAGTGCCGGGGAATACAGCCGAATTGAGTTTTTTAATAAGATAAGGATTATTGCAAAGAATAAGTCCGCCCCTTGGGCCTCTTAAAGTTTTATGAGTAGTTGTTGTAACAACATCGGCATACGGCACCGGATTTTGATGAAGCCCTGCCGCAACAAGACCGGCGATATGCGCCATATCAACCATAAACATAGCGCCGTTTGCGTGGGCAATCTCACCCATAGTTTTAAAATCTATGGCGCGGGGATAAGCGGACGCGCCGGCAACTATAAGTTTTGGCTTAACTTTATTTACCTGCTTTGCAAAAGCGTCCAAATCAATAAATCCATCGTCATTTACACCGTAAGGAACGAAATTAAAATATTTTCCGCTGATATTAGCCGGTGAACCGTGGGTTAAATGGCCGCCGTTATCAAGGCTCATACCCATAACGGTATCGCCCGGTTTAAGCAGGGCAAGATATACGGCTGTGTTTGCCTGAGCGCCCGAATGCGCCTGAACATTTGCGTAGCCTGCGCCGAAAAGTTCACATGCTCTTTTTATTGCGATATTTTCAACAATATCAACATACTGGCAGCCGCCGTAGTAACGCTTGCCGGGCAGACCCTCGGCATACTTATTGGTGAGTACGCTGCCCATTGCCGCCATTACCTGCGGCGAAACAAGGTTCTCAGAGGCAATAAGTTCAATATTTTCCCTCTGGCGCTGAAGTTCAAGCTGCATAGCGTTTGCAACTTCAGGGTCTGTTTCGGCAACCTTTGCTATTGAATCATAGTAATCGGAATACATAATTTAATTTCTCCTTTAGTAAAAATTATACATTGATATAATAACATAATAAGTATAAATATACAACAACGATTTTGTTAAAAAACATTATAAAAAAACAGCGTTGTTTTATGAACAGCGCCGCAAAATTATTCTTTTCGCCTTAATAAAAATAAAGATTTTATTCGTTTTCGTCAGGCGGGGCGGGGGTATCGTCGGCAGAGGCGGATTTTGATTTAACAGCGTGGCGAATGATAAAGCCGACGCCCGTTACGGCGAAAATTCCTGCAAGGACGAACATTGCTTTTGCCTGCGGCGAATAACTCACTTCTTTTTCTACAGGGACGGACAATACAGAGCCGTCCTCCGCACCGTTGGCACCGTCGTCGCTTTGTGATTGCAAATCGCTTTGCGTTGCGGAACTTTCTGAATCTCCTGCGCTGTCCGCACGGAATTTTGTTGTGTTTTCACTGATTGCAGAGTAAGAATTGCCGCCGGAGTAGGTGAATTTAGTTGTGCTTTCCGCGGCGGCTTTTTCCTTTGCGCTCCCGTTTGAAGTCTGATTCTCCGCTTGTGATGTTGTTTCGCTTTTCGGCGGCTCCACCTGCGCTATGTAGTAATTTTTATCGTTGACCGCAACCTGAATGACTGCTTTGTTTTGAGCATTCTTATCCTCTTTATCACTGAATTCAAGCATAAAATATATGTCCTGCCCAAACTGCGTGGCGTCTGAAAAATATTTTGTTACCCCGCAGGGCAGGTTATCGGAACTGTTCGCCGTAAATTTTACTGAATAACTTCTGTTTTCGTTTGAAATATCAACCGATACGGCGGTATTTTTTATTTGCGAAACACCGCTGAGCGAGTAACTTATGTGGCAGTATAACTGATTTTGGGCATAAAAAAAGCGCAGATAGCCGCCGAGTTCATCGCTTTGCACCTGCGCTGTTTCGTATTCGTTTTTGTTGAACCATTGTTCGCACTGTTCGGCGATTGATGAATCTGCCGCGGCGGCGGAATGTGCCGCGAAAATAAGAGCCAGCCCCGCAATCATTGCGAAAATTTGTGAGAATACTGCCCTTATCCGCATCCTAACTCCCCCTGCAACGAAATTCATTAAAACATGATAGTATTTTACAAATTATTTCCTCAAAAGTCAATCTTTTGCCAAAAATTTTTTATTTTTTTATTGTTTAAACTAAAATTTGTTTCCGCCTTTTACTGCTCGGCGGCGGACTAAACGGAAAACGGCGGCACGCATTTTTGCGTGCTGCCGTTTATAAATTTTATTCTGCTGTAATATTAAATTCAAAATAGGCGTTATCATCATACCACAAGGGAAAATTGGTGCCCCAAACATTATCTTCAAGGATATATGTTATTCCGTTTTCGGCTATATTTTCAACCTTATTGTCATAATGCAGAATTTTGCCTTTACCGGGAGAGAGCAAAGGCGAATGGCAGTTTGTAAAAATATATTTACCGCTGTTTGTTTCAAGCCTTGCGCACTGAACGGCATGAATATTTTTGCCGCCGTTTTCAACAATATCATATGGGTTTATCCATTGGCCTATCTTTTTAATTTCAAACTTACCCGCGGCGGGCGTTAAATGGTAGTAAACTGCCTCCGTAAGGCGGTTTGCGTCTTTGCCGAACCACGAAAGTTCTGTTTTAAGCCCGTTTTCTCCGAGTGTGTAAACTATTTGTATAAGCCTCGGCGCGCCGAGTTCGTCGCGGGCGATTTCGGAACAGTTCAAACTGACTGCAACTTTATTTTTACCCGCGCTGTATGCGCCGCATAGATAATAGGGAAATCTGCCGCTTGGATATTTTCCGCTTACATATTTAAGCAGCGGGCGTGAAAAATCGGAAACCGCCCAGTGAGCGTTTTTATCTATATCCCTGCTGTAATGTTCTAACCAAAAATCATAATCCTTATCGTTGAATCCTATGTATTCAAGCGCGGGGCAGTCATTTTGCCTTATTACTTCATCGCCGGAGTATGTCAGTTTTTCAATGCCGCCGGTTTTGCTTATTTTAAACTGCCATTTTCCGGCGGTAAGCGTTTGAGAAATATCAAACTTTTCTCCGCTTTGGGCGGGATATGCAGGTATGAGTTTTTTCAGCGCGGTTTTCGCCTCTGCCTTTTTTTCACCGCTCAGGCAATAAACTGCGTTTTTAATATATTCGCGCTGCTCCGCCCAACTTTTTTCCATAGCGTTATAATCCGCTTTTTTATTACAGCCGTATATCCTGCCGAGGGCAATTATCATATTCTGCGGATAATCGCGAAACGGATGGCGCAATTTTGAGGTGCCTTTTTTACGCGCTTTTTCAAAATCTTTTTTAAGGTAGTGTTCAAAATCCCCGAGGTATGTTTTCATATCCATACCGCAGGTGTGCTCAGCAACGCACAAAAGGTAATCTGTAAATCTTATATATTCTTCTGAATTCCGTTTCATTTTGCCGCTCTTAAGCCATTCGCCCTTAAGGCGCATAAGTTCACGCAGAGCGGCGGATTTAAACGGGTCGGCGGCTGAGCCGTGAATCCATGTGTCCCCGAGTTCGCTTGTTACAACGGGCAGTTCGCCCCTCTTTTCCCATATTATATCCGCAAATTCATCCAGCGTACCTGCCTCTGCTGTGTAGCCGGGAAATTCATTTTCAATCTTTTTCAGTTTTTCGGTTATGTGCTTTGCGGACGGCGTTCCGTGGTTATCAAGAGTATGGTCAAAATAAAGTACCTCATCAACTAAATCACTTTTAAACGCTCCGCCGTAATCGCCGGAATATACAACAACTACTTCATATTTTCCGCATTTCCAAAGAAAACAAGGCGGCACTTTGCACAGCGCGGACGCACCGTTTACACCTATGTGCAAAAGTTTTACACCGTGCTTTGCAAGCAGGGGCACAATGGCTTTAGTGTGCCCGGGAACATCAGTCATCTTTGCCGCTGTGGTTTTTCTGCCGCGCAGTTTGTCAATCCCGTCAACTATTGAAAGACCGTATTCAAGAGTATCTTCGTCCAGCAGTTCCGTGTGTGTTGTAAACGGCATTGCGTGCGCAACTATATTGCCGTCCCTAATCGCTTCCTTTAGATTTTCGCGCTGAACGCTGTTTCCTTTTAAAAGCGCCTCTTTAAGTATCCATGAACCGGTAGTCCATATAAATCTTTTATGCCCGTCTTTGTTCAGCGCTTTTGCAAGTTCAATCGCGCCGGGTATATATTCGTTTATGTATTTTTTCTTAATTTCATACGCAAAATCGGTAAATCCAAGGTCAAGGTGTGTTTTTGATACTACTATAACTTTTTTCATATTTTTCTCCGTAACACATATTTGGGTATTAAAACCTTTTATAATTATACTGCATATATCGGATAATGTTCAACCTGTAATATTTAATAATTTTACACGCTGTTTTTTGTGCTATAAGACGAAAACGGCGCAATTTCTTTTCATATCGGAATAATGCGTTTTGTGTTTATTAATTTTTACATTTCAGCCGTGCTTTTTAATGTAAAAGGGGCGGATAAACTCCGCCCCACTTTTAGTATTGTTGTAACATTTTACTATTCATAGTCCGCCGGATTTATAAGATTACCGTTTTCATCCCAACTTGTTTCAAAAGCCGGGGTAAACACTTCGCCCGCCGTGTTTTGGAAAGTCCCGTTTGAAGTTTTGCTGATACTGCCGCTTTCGTCAATTACCAGCCAACCGTTTTTATCTATAAAACATTCATCGCTCGGGTATGTTTCGCCGTCTGTGTTTTTCAGGTAATAACTTTTTCTCGTTTCGGGGTCGGAATTATCACTGTCTACCGTTGAATAATAGCAGTATGTTTCTCCGCTTTCGGTGTAATACCTGATTTTTTCGACAGTTCTGTAACAAAGCCCCTGTTTATCAAAGAAACAGCCGTTAAACGAATATTTTATAAATCCGTTATCATCGGTGTAAATATCATACGGGTGCCTGCCGCTTAAATCCGTTTCGTCTATATATATATTTTGCGGCACGGCAAAGGCATCAAGTATAGGCATATCTTTTTCAAATACTGCCATATCAAAATCACTGAATCTTAAAACGGCAAACTGCCAATCTTCGTATTCGGATAATCTGTATAAAGTAATATAATCGTCTGCGTTTTTAAGTTTATCACTATAATAATATGCCATGGAAGTTCTGCCAATCCTGTTGGATAATGTGCCGATTTTAGCAGTGTATTCTTCCGCGGTGTATGTGCTTTGAACAGCGTCAAAGCCCGTAAGCCGCGCGATTTCGGCGCTGCTGTCAAGATTTGCGGTTTTAAGTATCTCGATTATCTCAGATTCTTTTTCTTTAATATCAAGCAGTTCCTGCGTTTCTCTGCTGATTTCAAAATAATGCATATCGCTGAACGCGCCTGAATCTTCAAGATATTGATATGTTATTCTGCTTGTTGCAAGCCCCTGCTTATATTTAACAAATTTATATGTTACAGGCGTGTACTGATTATAATACTCTATCTCTTCCTGATTTGTGTGCTCATACGGCTTAAAACTGTATAGTTCGGTTAACTCATCGTTATCCGTTTTTAAATTGTGCAGAGTAATTGAATCATATCCGTTTTCAAACGGTATGTCATCAATTGCCAAAGTTACCGAATATACAGTGCTTTCCGCCTCTGCGTCATTTTGGTCTTGAAGCAAATCAAGGTATATTCCCGGTATACCGCCTACTTCATCATACTGTATTCTATCTTCCTCATAGTAGAAATCAATCGCTATATAAAACAGGTTGCTGCTAAAACTGTAACCCGCGGTTTTCCCGTTTTCTTCGCTGCGGTAAAAATTATACTGCGAATTTTCAATATATTCCGCCGCTTCTTCCTGCGTATCGCAGTTTTGCTCAAGTTGGGTCAAAAACTGAAACGCGCCGGTGTACTCGCTTTGCAGAGCCTGCACCCTGTTTATAGTGCTTATCCCAAAATATGCGCAAATTACAGCGGATACAGCAAACAGGGCAATACAAACGGCAATTAAGATTTTCGTCATTAAAATATCCGATTTTGTCCGTTTATCAAGTTCCTTTTTTATTGCAAGTATTAACGCGGCAACGGCTGTAACGCCGAATATTATTCCGAAAATCAATACAGTGGTATGAACAAGTGAACTGTCTTTAATATTTTGTGAAAAATCAATGCTGCCGTTAAAAATATATGTTTTAAGATTTTCAATGTTTTCGCCCGTAAGTTCATTGATTTCAGCCGCAAGTTCCCTGATAAGCGCCGTGCACATAAAGCCGCTGAGCAGGTAGCATGCGGCAAGCACGGTCTTTCTTGAAACAGCGTAAACTGCAAATAAAAAATATACTGCGCTTGCGAAAAAAATTCCGCACACCAGCAAAGAAATTACGCCCGGGTCGCCGAACGCATAACCGCTAAGCAGATAGTGAGCCGCGGAAATAGCCGCTATGGCTATAAGAAAAACCAGAAAATCAATCCAGTTGAATTTTGATTTGTGCAGTTCGGCAAGGTCTTTTGCTATTTCCTCAGCGTCCCCCATAGCGTCAACGGCTTTTTCCTCCGCCTGCTCTTCTGTGTAGCCCATTTCTTCAAACCGCTGTTCCTTAAGCAGGATATGGTCGTGCAGTTCAGCCGCAATTACCTGCTTTTTTCTAAAACTGTATATTTGTGAAGTAGCCTGTTTCAGAAATTCTTTTTCGTTCATTACGCATAATTAAGTACCTTTGATACGGAAACGCTGAATTCTTTGAATTCCTCCTTCTTTTCCGCAAGGCGCTTTGCTCCTTTCCTTGTAATGCGGTAATATTTTCTGTTGCGTCCGTCCGCCTTTACCCAGTAACTTTCCACAAGTTTTTCTTTTTCAAGCGCGTGCAGAATAGGATAAAGCGTTCCCTCTTTAAGTGAAAACACATTTTCACTTCTGATTTCAAGTTCTTTAATAATTTTATATCCGTACATATCTTCGCTGTTTATAACCGAAAGCACCATCATTGATATGCTTCCGCTTATAAGTTCTTTACTGATTTGCAAAATAAACCCTCCTTGAATTCATTTTAATTTTTGTGGGGAAGCCTAATGCATAGACTTCCTATGTATAAAATATCATCTTGTTAATTATTTGTCAATATGTTTTTGAATTTTTTTAACATAAATTTTTTAAACATAAAAAAAGAGCCGCACATTCCGCGCGGCTCTTTAAGCCCATATAATAATAGGTATTAAATTAAATATTTATTAAATATCAGTCGTCAAACAGAACGGTGCTGAAATATCTTTCGCCTGTATCCGGCAAAACGGTAACAACGGTTTTGCCTTTGCCGAGCCTTCGCGCAAGTTTTATTGCCGCGGCTACATTTGAGCCGCTTGAAATTCCGCACATAATGCCTTCTTCAGACGCAAGCCTTTTTGCAGTCTGAATTGCCTCCTCATCTGAAACAACGCAGATATGCTCATAAATAGTTGTGTTCAGGTTTTCGGGAATAAGTCCGTCCCCGATACCCATTTGCAGATGAGTGCCAACCGAGCCGCCGCTGAGTATAGCCGCGTTTTCCGGCTCAACCGCCCATATTTTTATTGACGGATTCTGCCTTTTTAAAACTTCGCCTATACCGCTTATTGTGCCGCCGGTGCCTACTCCGCTGCAAAAGCCGTCTATCTCGCCGCCTACCTGCTCAAGTATTTCAACTGCGGTGTGATAAATATGCGCTTTCGGGTTATCCGGATTTTCAAACTGGCCGGGTATGTATACATTTGGGTCTTCAGCCGCCATTCTTTTTGCCGTTTCCATACATTCCTCTATGCATTTTCCTATATTGCCGTCATCATGTATCAAAATTACTTCTGCGCCGTAATTCTTAACAAGTTTTCTGCGCTCTTCGGAAACGGAATCCGGCATAATTATCTTTATTTTATATCCTTTTACAGCGCCGACAAGCGCAAGACCTATGCCCTGATTCCCGCTTGTAGGCTCCACTATAATAGTGTTTTCATTAATAAGTCCCTTTTCCTCGGCGCGCTTAAGCATATTATACGCCGTGCGGGTCTTTATAGAACCGCCAATGTTTACGCCCTCATATTTAACGAGTATCTGCGCAGAATCAGGTTCACACATTCTGTGAAGCCTTATCATAGGCGTGTGCCCAATGGCGTCAAGTATTGTATCGTATACCATAAATATCTCCCTCTCTTAAGCAGTTTTGTTATCATTTGCCAAATTATTATATCACCGCTGTGCGCTGTTTTCAAGGAATTGATTTATATGTGGCATTTTACATACATTTATGTTACAATTTTATTTGTATAAAAATTAAAAATATGTTTGGAACGGCGGATAATATGGATATTTTTGAAAGAACGGCGCTCATAGTCGGAAAAAACGCTATGGAAAAACTCAAAAACAGCCGCGTGGCGGTGTTTGGCTTAGGCGGAGTCGGCGGATATGCCGCTGAGGCGCTTGTGCGAAGCGGTATCGGCGCTCTTGATTTTACGGACGCTGATACAATCAGCGAAACAAATCTGAACAGGCAGATAATAGCCGTAAAAAAAACAATCGGTATGCAAAAGACGGACGCTGCAAAGGAGCGTGCCCTGAGCATAAACCCAGATGTTAAAATATACACCCATAATTTATTTTATTCGCCCGAAACAAGCGCTATGTTTGATTTTTCTGATTTTGATTATGTTGTGGACGCTGTTGACACCGTTACAGCAAAGGTTGAAATAATCAAAAAGGCAAAGGCTGCAGGCGTTCCGGTTATCAGTTCAATGGGCACGGGCAATAAACTGCACCCCGATTTGCTGGAGGTTTCGGATATTTACAAAACATCTGTATGCCCGCTTGCACGCGTTATGCGCTCCGCACTCAGAAAAGCAGGCGTAGATTCTCTTAAAGTTGTATATTCCAAAGAAAAGCCCGTAAGTATCAACCCTTTGGATATTCAGGGCGAAATACCGCCCGGCAAACATACTATACCTGGCAGCACGGCGTTTGTGCCTGCCGCGGCAGGGCTTATCATCGCCGCTGAAGTTTTCAGGGACATCATCGGCAGTTAACCCAAGCAGTGCGGCTTTGACTTTTTCGGAGGAATATTTATGTTATCCAAAACAACAGAAAAGGTTAGAATGCTTGACCGGGGATTTGAATCAAATCCGTTTGTTGTGCTCAACGCGGGCAGCAGCGTTTGCGGCAGTGACTTTTATATAGAACGAAAAGCCGTATCTTTTAACGCCGCGGAGTTTGTGCTTTCCGGCAGCGGCTGTTTTGAAACAGGCGGTCAAATATATAATGTTGGTGAAAACGATATTTTTTTCTTTAAACATTCGCAGCCCCATAGGTATTACACCGCGGGAAACGAGCCGTGGGAAAAAATATTTGTTTCGTTTTACGGCAAAGCGGCGGATTTACTGACGGAGTGCTATCTTTATAATAAAAGTCCGGTGATAAACTGTGCTGCGCTAAAAGGTAATTTTTTAAAAATACTGAATACTGCGTTTTCAGAAAACAGCGCGGAATATATCCAGTATGAATGTATATCGCTTGTTTTCAACATTTTTAATACTATTCAGTTAAAAAATGTTAACAGAGACCTTGCCGGCAGGATTAAGGAATTTATAGACGGCTCTCTTCAAAACGATTTCAGCCTTGAAAAAATCTGCGAAAAATTTAATTACTCAAAAAATCATATTGTAAATGTGTTTTCACAAAAATACTCAGTTACGCCGTACCGCTATTATCTTGAATCAAAAATAGTGCTTGCGAAGAAATATCTTTCATTCACTTCATTAAGCGCCGCGCAGATAGCAAATTTGCTTGGATATTCGGACGCCTCTTATTTTTCTTATTCTTTCAAAAAGGCAACAGGTATGACGCCCGCCGAATACAGAAAAAGCAACTTATTGTGATATTATTATATTTTTTGCTGATAATCTCAATTTACATCACTCCTTTTATGTGATATTTGTAAATTGAGATTATTTTTTATGGGCGGTAATGCGATATGAAGAAAAAATTTTTTGCCGTGCTGTTTGCAGCGCTTATTGCGGCTGTTCCGGTTCAGGCGTCGGCAGAGGAGGCGACGGCGGTGGATAATGCCGCATATCATATTTATGTTTCCGCGCAGGCGGATGCAAACCTGCAAAACGGCAGCAAAGAATATCCTTTTGCGGATATAAGCGCGGCGAAGGATTATGTAAGAACGCTTGATAAATCAGGCGGAGATATAATTGTTGAGATAGCGGACGGCTCTTATTATCTTGACGAGCCTTTAACTTTCGGAGTTGAGGATTCAGGCAGTGAGAACTGCACGGTGCGCTATGTTGCCGCAAAAGGCGCGTCCCCCGTTATCAGCGGCGGAAGGCGTATTCAGGGCGAATGGCGCAGCGAAGGCGGCGGCATTTACAGTATAGAGTATAACAGAAACAGAAAACTGAGGGCGCTTTATGTAAACGGTGAAAGAAAATATATGACCCATAACCAAATAAAAGGCAAAGGGTCTGACGGCGAACTCGTCATAAAAGCGGGCCAGGCGGACTGGGCGTGGACGAGCGGCACCGCTTACACGGGAGTGCTTTTCGGCAAAAATACTATTCCTCTTAACACAAGAAATGCCGACGATATTGAACTTATGACAATGACTACCTGGAACACTTCAATAGTCTGCGTTGAAAGCCTTGAAAAAGCCGGCTCAAAGATATGTGCGCGCCTTCAGATGCCTTACGGCGCAATCGCCCAGACTCCGGGCTGGGGAAACGCTTACCAGCCAAAGGAAATGAACATTGTTTATAATGTTTTTGAATGGCTGGATGAACCGGGCGAATTTTATTTTGATAAAGCAGAACACCGCCTCTATTATTATCCCGAACCCTCAGAGGATATAAATACGGCGGAGATTATTGCCCCGGAATTAGAAACAATACTGGATATAAACGGTGAAAATATTGAAAACAGAGTGCGTTACCTTTCGTTTGAAGGGCTTACTTTTGCTCATTCAGACTGGAATTTATGCGAGGTGGACGGCTCTTTCGGCAGAGCGACAAACCAGGGCGCCTGCGTGCTGTATAATTATGATGATGTTGACTGGCACTCAGCCGTATACAGGGCATACGACCTTGCGCCCGCGGCGGTGCAGATGTCGTCCGCATGCAATATCTCTTTTTGCGGCAACAGCGTAATTAATACAGGCAACGAGGGCGTTTCGCTTATAAATGATGTCAGCGATGTTAAACTGAGCGGAAATATCATTTTTGATACAGGAGGTTCAGGGCTGCTCATAGGCCATCCTCAGCATATGTATATAGGGGATAAAAACAGCGGATACGGCAGATTTTCCGAAAAGGAAAAATATTCAGCGGATGTTGAGGCAAGCTGCAAGCGCCTTGATATAGATAACAATCTTATAAAAAGCACTTCCCGCCTTTTCTGGGGCGATTCCGGAGTTATGGTCTTTGCCGCTGAGGAAATGAATTTTACACATAATCAGGTGGAGGACACCACTTATTCCGGGCTGAGCCTTGGCTGGGGTTGGTGGAATATGAACGGCTCGCCGGAATCCGCAGTTCCCGGCGTTCCTACCGAAACAACAAAAAATAATACCGTAACGGCAAACAGATTTATAAATACAATAACCGTGCTTGCAGACGCCGGCGCAATATATACCCTCGGCGATATGCCCGGCACAATAATCAGTTCAAATTATATCCGCCATATCGGAACGGACGGCGCTGAAGCGTCTTACCACATAAGGGGAATACATATTGACGAAGGCACAAAGCATGTGTTCGGCGAAAAAAATGTTATAGATATTGACCCGGATTTTACGGCAGTTGACTGCGGAAACTGGGGAAATAAAGGCAGCAACGAATGGCGGGATAATTACTCAACTTCCGATAGTTATAAAACTACGGACGATTATGAGCCCGATACCGTAATTGAATCAAATCACACCGTGGCCGACGCAAACTGGCAGGGAGAGGCGCTTGAAACGGTTAATAACTCTGGCATTGAAAGTGATTTTACAAATATTTTAAACAGCGATTTTTATAAAACCCAAAATTACAATCTTCCCTATATACCTGAGCAAAGCGGTCTGAGCGCGCCTCAGATTGCAGGCATATGCGCCGGAGCGGTTGCCGCTGCGGCGGTTGTTTGCGCGCTGATAATTAAACTTATCAAAAAGAAAAGGGAAAAGAAAAACAGCGAACACTGCCGGTAACACGGCGGGCACGCTGCTGATTTAGCGGCAAAACTTATATTTTTGCCGTATATTACAGATGTAAAAAGTTATATTTTGGCGTTAAAGCAGACTATACCCGCTTTGGTAATGTCCGCAATCCCGTAAACTCCGTCCCTTACCGCACCGGGGTTAAAATAGTAAATACCGTCAATATAATTCACACAAGGGGTGTGGGTATGTCCGTAAAGGGCAATATCCGCGCCCTCTTTTTTTGCTTTTTCTTTCAGGTCAAGCAGTCCGAATTTAACCCCTAATGTGTGCCCGTGGCAAATAAATACTTTTTTGCCCGCAAATGAAATTGTCCGCTCGTCCGGCGCGTCGCCTGAAAAATCGCAGTTTCCGCTCACGCAAACAAGATTGAGTTTGCTGCCGAAATAAATCTGCGCGTTTTCAAGGTCCCTGCCTGAATTGCAGTCCCCAAGATTAACAAAAATATCGGCGTCGTCAATATGCTTTTGAATAATATCAAACAGCACTCCGGCCCTGCCGTGGCTGTCTGAAGTTACTATCATTCTCATTCATAACTCTCCTTTACCGTTCATAAATATTATTATACTTTGTTTAGCGGGTGATTACAATGAGCCAAAATAATTTTAATGAAAAAAATATTGATAAAATGCTTAAGGGCACTAAAAGCGGGTCAAAAATAGACGCGTCCTCGCTTAAATCCGCCGCCGAAAGCGGAAAACTAAACGAATACCTCAGTAAAAATCTGCCTCCGGACGCGCAGAAAAAAATAAACAGCGTTTTATCCGATAAAGAGGCGCTTAAAAAACTGCTCTCAGGCAGGGAGGCGCAGGAACTTCTTAAAAAATTCGGAAAGGAATAGAATATGGATAATTTAAACGATATAATCGCGAATCTTTCCCCGTCCGATATAAATATGCTCAAGGGCGTGGCGCAGTCTATTCTCGGCGGTGAAAACGAGGATAATCCCCCGGAAAAGGAAAGCCGCCCCGCGCCGGCGCAGGCAAATTCAAATCCGCTCGGCTTAGGAGCGGATGATTTTAAAATGATGATGAAAGCAAAAACTATTTTTGATAAAATGAATAAAGCGTCAAATAAAAATACAGACCTTATCCTTGCCCTGAAACCGCATCTCTCGCCCGAAAACAGGAATAAGGCGGATGTAGCCGTAAAAATACTGAAACTTTTTGATATTCTGCCTATGCTTAAGGATTTGTTTTAAACGCCTGAATTTTCCCGCGGCGATATTGAGGAGGCTAAAAAAAGGGTAAGGGAGATGCATGAAAAAGCGTCGTCATATGTTGGGCGCGGCTCGCCCGGCGCAAATGCGCGCGAATCAGCGCATAAACCGAATGACAAAACGGCGCCTGAAGGGCGGAATGATGACGACGGCTGTTTTTATAACGAGAAAAATGAAAACTCCCGCGAAGATGAATTACAGCAGGAAAAAAGCGGCGATTCAACTTTAATTCTGCTTATTATCCTGATTCTTCTTTCGCAGGGTGAAACTGATGACAAACTGCTGCTCGCGCTGCTTTATCTGCTGTTTTAGCGGGCAGTTTTTTTATTATCCGGCGTTAAAAAATTGTTAAATAAATAATATATGGAAATAATTGTAATATTATGCTATGATATATAAGTTAAAACAATAATACGGAGGTCTAAAATGGCTGATTATAACATTTATGAGGTTTCAAACGGGGCGCTGGTTATAGCCGTCCCCGCAGACCGCTTTAAAACGAATGAAATATCCATCTCCTTTTCAACGCCGCTTACCGCGCAGAGCGCTGCGGTAAATGCCGTTGTGCCGTTTATACTTTCAAGAACTTGTGCCGAATATCCGTCAATTCTTGAGTTAAACAGAAAACTTGCGTCTTTATACGGAGCGCAGACTGCGCCCGCCGTTATTAAAAGCGGGGAAATTCAGCAGTTAAAATTAGGTATGACCTGCCTTGACGACCGCTTTTCACTTGACGGCGGAAAGATAACTGCACAATGTGTTGAATTGCTGCTTTCAATGGCATTTGAGCCGTCGCTTGACGAAAACGGCGTTTTTCTGGCGGAAAATACCGAGAGGGAAAAAAGGGTGCTCATTGAAAAAATAGAGGGCGAGGAAAACGAAAAAAGAGTTTACGCCCTTAACCGCGCGCAGGAAATTATGTTTGAGGGCGAGCCTTTTGCCGTAAACAGATTCGGCACAAAGGAAAGCGTAAGCGCTGTAACGCCCGAATCCGCAACCGCCGCGTGGAAAAAACTGCTTCAAAATTCAAAGATAGTTATAACCGCGGTCGGCAGCGCAAACGCGCAGGAAATTGCGGATATGCTTGCAAACAGGCTGTCAAATATCAGCAGAAATTATCAGCCGCTTGCCAAAACGGTTATTAACAGCAGCGTTAAATCCGTAAAGCGTGTAACCGAAAGGCAAAAGGTGCGCCAGGGCAAACTTGTTATGGGCTTTAAAGTTAATTGTAACCCTGAAGACAAAGAAAAAACCGCGGCAATGCGCTCTTTTTGCGATATTTTCGGCGGCGGCCCGTATTCAAAACTTTTTGCGAATGTGCGTGAAAAGATGAGCCTTTGTTATTACTGCTCCGCCAGATTCACACGCCAAAAAGGCTTTGTAGCGGTGCAGAGCGGCTGTGAAGAGGAAAATATGGAAAAGGCTGAAAACGAAATACTGAATCAACTTGAGGAAATTAAAAAAGGCAATTTTGATTATGAGTTTACTTCCTCAAAGGCGGCGCTGACTGACGCGCTTGATTCCGTTTATGATTCGCCGGAATCAATAGAGGCGTGGTACGGTTTGCAAAGCCCTGAAAACGGCTATACATCCCCTCAGGAAAGCGCAAAACTCAACAATGCCGTAACAAAAGAGCAGATTATTGATTGCGCAAACAGCGTAACGCTTGATACGGTGTATAAACTTGTTTCTGAACAGGAGGAAGATAAATGATTCACGAATCAAAAGAACTCAGAGAGCGCCTTTATGAAATAGACCATAGTTCAGGGCTTAAGATATTTGTTATGCCCAAGGAAAATTATAAATCCACTTATGCTGTTTTCGGCACAAAATACGGCTCCATAGATACCTGTTTTAAACGCAGTGATAAGGATGAATATACCCGTGTGCCTGAGGGTATTGCTCATTTTCTTGAGCATAAACTTTTTGAAAGCGAGGAACTGGACGCTTTTACAAGATATGCCGAAACGGGAGCGTCTGCAAACGCATATACTTCGTTTGACAAGACCTGCTATCTTTTTCAGTGTTCGGACAGATTTGAGGACAGCCTTCGCATACTTCTTGATTTTGTTACTCACCCTTATTTCACAAAGGAAACCGTTGAAAAGGAGCAGGGCATAATCGGGCAGGAAATAACTATGTATTATGATGTGCCCGGCTGGATGGGAACTTTTAACCTGCTTCGCTGTCTTTATAAAAACCACCCGGTCAGAATAGATATAGCGGGCACGGTTCAGTCAATTTCTCAAATTACGGACAAACTGCTTTATGACTGCTACAACACCTTTTATAATCTTAACAATATGGCGCTTGCCGTTGTGGGCAATGTTCAGCCTGAAGATGTTGTAAAAATCTGCGATGAAATGCTTAAAAAATCCGAAAATGTTACTATTGAGCGTGTTTTTGACGAAGAACCGCGCGATATAGTTAAGCCGTATGAAGAATATCATTTGGCGGTTAGTATGCCGGTATTTTCTTTTGGATATAAAGAGGCGTGCAAAACACCTGTTCGCACTGTAAAAGAAACTGTTGAAATGGATATTTTGCTGGAGATACTTGCGGGTGAAACCTCAAATCTTTACAGTTCTCTTTTTGAAAAAGGGCTTATAAACTCATCTTTTTCAAAGGAATATTTTACCGGAAACGGGTATGAGGCTGTTATTTTTGAGGGCGAAAGCACAAACGCAAAAGCAGTATCACAGGCAATAAAAGATGAAGTTGCAAGGCTCAGAAAAGACGGCATTTCAGATTCTGCTTTTGAAGCGGCGCGCCGCAGCCTTTACGGGCGCGAAATAATGTCTTATAATGTAACGGACGATGTTGCAAACGCCATAATAGGCTGTTACTTTGCCGGATACTCAATTTTTGACTCGCTTGAAATTTATAAAAATGTTAAAAAGGAAGATATAGAAAAACTTCTTTGTGAAAAACTTGATGAAAGATACAGCGCTCTTTCAGTAGTAAAATCAGAGGAATAACGGAGAATTTGTTATGAGCAATTATACAGAGGTGTTTTTTGACGGGCTCGGCGTCAGTTTTAATATTCCGTCCGTAGCGTTTACCATCGGCGGATACGAGGTGCACTGGTACGGAATAATAATCGCTTTCGGATTTGCTCTTGCCGTCCTTTACGGCGGGCGAACAGCGTATAAATGGAAAATGAGCCTGGACGGAATGACTGATGTTCTTATTTGGGGCACTCTTTTCGGCATAGTTTTTGCAAGGCTATATTATGTTGTTTTTGAATGGGATTATTTTTCGCAGAACCCGGGGGAAATAATTGCTATCTGGCACGGCGGTATCGCCATTTACGGCGGAATTATCGGCGCGCTGATAGGCGGCTGGATAGGCGCTAAGATAGGCAAGATAGATTTTGCAAACCTGCTTGATGTAGGCGCGCTCGGTCTGCTTATAGGCCAGGGAATAGGCCGCTGGGGCAATTTCTTTAATCAGGAGGCTTTCGGCACTAATACGGAAACTGCTCTTTTCCGTATGTGGTCAACAAAAATACGCGATCAACTTGCCTCTAATCAATATGAACTCCTTCAAAAAGGTATGGAGGTTGACCCGAATGTTCCCGTTCACCCCACATTCCTTTATGAAAGCGTGTGGTGTATAGCGCTGTTTTTAATTCTTCATTTCTTTGTTAAGAAAAGAAGAAAGTTTAAGGGCGAAATATTTTTGCTTTACGGTATCGGATACGGGCTTGAAAGAATGGTTGTTGAGGGTCTCAGAACGGACAGCCTTTATATCGGCTCAACAACAATTCGCGTCAGCCAACTTCTTTCTGCCGTTATCGTTGTTTTGTTTACGGTATGGCTTATAGTTAATTTAAGAAAACTTAAAAAAGGCACTTTGCCAAGAAGGTATCTTATAAATCCGCCGCCGATGCCGCCGGTGTATTGCCCGGTGCCGCAGAAATATAAGTATTCCGTATGCAAAACCGCTGCGGAAAATGATTTCTTTTTCAGCGTTAAAAAATCGTAATTAAAAATTTATTTTAGGTGATGAGTTATGAATATTATAGACGGAAAAGCCGTTTCGGCATCAGTGCGTGAGCGTGTAAGGCTTGAAACGCAGGAACTTAAAAAGCAGGGTGTAACGCCCGGCCTTGCGGTAATTATAGTGGGCGATGACCCCGCTTCGCAGGTGTATGTAAGAAATAAAGAAAAAGCGTGCGCCGAGGTGGGCTTTTACAGTGAAAAATATGCCCTGCCGTCAAGCACCACTCAGCAGGAACTTAATAATCTTGTAAAAGAACTTAATGCGCGGGAAGAAATAAGCGGCATACTCTGCCAACTTCCGCTGCCGGGGCACCTTAATGATAAAGAAGTTATAGAACTTATTGACCCTATTAAAGATGTTGACGCTTTTCACCCGGTAAATGTAGGCAGAATTATGATAGGCGATTATAATTTTCTGCCCTGCACTCCCGCCGGGATAATGGAACTTATCCGTTCTGCCGGCGTTGAAACAAAGGGCAAAAAAGCCGTTGTAATGGGCAGAAGCAATATTGTGGGCAAACCTATGTCCATGCTGCTTTTGCACGCGGACTGCACTGTTGAAATAACCCATTCAAAAACCGAAAACCTAAAAGATATAACAAAAACGGCGGATATACTTGTTGCCGCAATAGGCAGGGCAAAATTTGTTACCGCGGATATGGTAAAGGACGGCGCCGTGGTTATAGATGTTGGTATGAACAGGGATGAAAACGGAAAACTCTGCGGCGATGTTGATTTTGACAGCGTTGCTCCAAAGTGCTCATTCATAACGCCTGTTCCCGGCGGCGTGGGGCCTATGACTATTTCTATGCTTATGCAAAATACTCTTACCGCCGCAAAACTTCAGAATAATATTAAATAATATTTTAACTGTTTAATTATATTAAGCGTATTTTTTACATAGAATTTACTCAATTGGGATATTAAAATAATATACTAAGTATTAATTATTAATCTTTGCTTGATATATAAAGGTATGGTCTTATGGAAATTATTGAAATCATAAAAGCGTTGGTGCTCGGAATTGTAGAGGGCATAACTGAATGGCTGCCCATCAGTTCAACCGGGCATATGATACTCGTTGATGAATTTTTAAAACTTAATGTATCAGAGGAATTTAAAAGTATGTTCCTCGTTGTTATCCAACTCGGCGCTATTCTTGCCGTTGTTGTGCTGTATTTCAAAAAACTTATTCCGCTTGATGTGCAAAATAAAAAACTGCACTGGAAAAAAGATACCCTTGTAATGTGGCTTAAAATAATCGTATCCTGTATCCCGGCGGCAATAGTGGGCGTGTTTTTTGACGATGAACTTGAAGCCGTGTTTTATAATTGGCAAACGGTTTCCGCCGCTCTGATTATTTTCGGTATCCTGTTTATAATTATTGAAAAGCGCAACCGCAGCAGGGAGCCTAAAATAAATTCCATAAATGATATATCGTATAAAACAGCAGTAATAATCGGTATCTTTCAACTTATAGCCGCAGTTTTCCCCGGCACTTCAAGAAGCGGCGCAACTATCGTGGGCGCTCTTTTGATAGGCGTTTCAAGGTCAGTAGCCGCTGAATATACTTTTTTCCTTGCAGTACCCGTAATGTTTGGCGCAAGCGCGCTTAAACTTGTTAAATTCGGCTTTAATTTTACTTCTCAGGAACTTGTTATTCTTTTTGTGGGGCTTGTTTCGGCGTTCGTCGTTTCAATCCTTGCTATAAAATTCCTTATGAATTATATCAAAAAACATGATTTTACCGCTTTCGGCTGGTATAGAATCGTGCTCGGCGCAGCAGTTATTCTCTATTTCGCTGTTGCCGGCTGATATAATCTTTCCCGCGCCTGACTTTTGTCCGGCGCGTTTTTTTTGCGCCAATTACCCTCATATCTCTCCCCTGTGTGAACTACCCCTTTTTAGCCTCCCCTGTGTAAGGGGAGGTGTCAACGGAGTTGACGGAGGGGTTGTTGTGAGCCGCCGAAACACATAAAAAACAAAAAAATAATTAACAATCCCTCAGTCAAAGCTGCGCTTTGCCAGCTCCCTTTACACAAGGGAGCCGAAACGGCGACCTTATTTCTTTAGTGCCTCCCCTGTGCAAGGGAGCGGTTTCAACGCAAGTCGCCCCCACTTCACCGCCTCCCCTGTGTGAACTATCCCTTTTTTGCCTCCCCTGTGCAAGGGGAGGTGTCAACGGAGTTGACGGAGGGGTTGTTGTAGTCCGTGGGGGTTGTTCATAGTCCGTAGGGATTGATATAGTCCGTAAAGTTTGTTCATAAAAGGCATATTGTCAATACTTTTTTAAAAAATAGCAAGTGCAAATTTTGTCATTTTCATAGCACATTTTTGTAATCTTGATTGACAAAAATTTGTCGATATACTAAAATTAAATTAAAGTAGTGAAAGTTTTTTTGGCTTTTCGCTGTATATACATATATGTTCATATTTAATAAAGGGGTGAAAACTTATGAAAAAATTTCTTGCTTTGTTTTTGACTTTGATGATGATAATATCATCCCTTAGTATTGCCTTTCCTGTATTTGCAGATACGGGAGCGGAAGTTGATACGGTAGTAGATGAACTTTCGGAACTGTACAGAGACGAGGCGGAAGATGATAAAAGTATAGAAGATTCCGCTGCCAGCCGTGTAATCGTTAAGGCAAATATTAAGCCGGAAACTTACGGCGATGCTGAAATGATAAAAGGTACAGATGATATTTACATTTATCAGTATGAAACAGCATCTGAAGCAGCCAGCGCCCTCGAATATTATGACTCCCTAAATTATGTTAAATGGGCAGAAACGGACGGTATTATGGAAGGTCAATCCCTTTCCTACGGCAACCAAATGGTCGGCGGAGACGAGGCAAAGACATATGTTTCTACCCACAATGTTGAGTTGAACGATGTGAATGTTGCGCTTGTTGATTCAGGAGTGCTGTTCTCAAACTCAATGTTCGACGGCAGAGTTACGGATTCGGGCGTGAATTTGTCTGATACAGGTGATAAAAATACAGCTTCAGACGGTAATGGTCACGGTTCGCATATTGCAAGCATAATCATAGATAATACAACGGATAATGTGCATATAACGGCATATAAAGTGCTGAATCAATATAGAGTGGGAACGCACCTTGCTGTTGCAACAGGTATAAATATGGCGGTAGATGATGGCGCAGATATAATCAGCCTTAGTATAACATCAGAAGACAGATCCGAACTCATTATTGATGCCGTGAAAAATGCTTATGAAAATGGCGTAATAATTGTAAACAGCGCCGGCAATAATTCTGACGATGTTGCAAATTATTATCCTGCTAATATGGATGAAGTATTTACTGTTGGCGCTACCGATGAATTTGGTCGTCGTGCGTTTTTTACTAATTTCGGTGAAGAAATAGACTTTGTTGCACCGGGACATGATATTGAGATGACCGGTTTCCACGAACTCATAGATACGAAAAATCCAACAGATAACGGAACATCTTTTTCAGTACCTTATGTTACTGCGGCAGCTGCTATGGTATTAAGCGTTGATCCTAATCTGGGAATTGAGGAGGTAAAGCAAAGGCTTATTGATTCCTGCATACCTATGGAATCGCTGCAATTTAGAGATGGATTTCATCCGATTGAAGATTATGATCCTGTTACAGCTTGGTATTTGGCGGAAAGCGATCCTTTAACTGAAGAAGAGTGCTACGGCTACGGTATGCCTCAAATACTCAGAGCAATGCAGATAACGGAAAAAAACAGCCCCGTTGAGTTTTCCGTTCAGTCGGGTTCTTATCACGAAACCTTTGAGCTTACACTCACCGCCGATGAAGGTTCAGATATATATTACACAACTGAAGAAGTTTACCCCTCACCGGAAAACTCGACTCTATATACAGGTTCTATTGAAGTATCTGAGACCATGTCCGTAAGGGCTATAGCAGTATCAGATGATAAATCAAAGAGTACACCGGTAGCCTGTGAATACAAAATGTCTTACTACGCAGATGAAGATGATTTTGAGATAGATGACAGAGGGTATATTACAAAATACACAGGTAATTTGCGTGAACTGATAGTACCGGAAACCATAGACGGAATAACCGTTAAAGGTGTTGCTGAATATGGTATTAGCAGACAATCTTTAAGGACCATTGTATTCCCGGATACAGTTGAAGAATTAGAAGACTATTCGTTATGTAATTGTTATTATATTGATTTTATAATAGGTCACGGCATAAAAAGAATAGGTACTGAAATGACCTGGAGTGAAATACTGGTTCTTGATACACCTGCGGTCGAAACTATAGGAGAACTTGCATTTCAATATGTCGGTCGGGAATTATATCTGCCCGAACTGTGTGAAGCCGGTAATTATCTATTTAACGGTGCGCAAAATCTAAAGGAAGTTAACTTTCCTAAACTAAAAGCAGTAAGTTACAAAATGTTTTCGGATTGTTATATTTTAAGAACTGTTAAATTGGATAGTGTTGAATCCGTTGATGCAGATGCCTTTGCAAACTGTTATCTGCTAAAAAATATTTATATGCCCGAGTTAAAACATTTGATCAGTGTTAATAAACCGGACGAAGGAACTTTTTACAGATGTTTTAACTTAACGGAAGTAAGCTTCCCTCTTGTTCAAGAGATCCCTGATCTTTGTTTTAATGATTGTGAAAAACTTGTTAAAGCAAATTTTGAAAGTGCCGTTTCCATTGGCTACAGTGCATTTGGTTATTGTTACGAGTTAAATGAAATACATTTCCCAAAATTGAAAGAAATAAATTTCAGAGGATTTTTGGACACAGCTCTTTCTGAGGTAAATCTTCCATCATTAGTAACCATTGGTGAAGAGGCTTTTTGTAATTCTACAATCAGTTCGTTATACGCACCCAGTCTTGAAATCATAGAATACAACGCCTTTTCATACCTTAGAATGGAAACACATATACAAAATCAAACTTTAAAGCACTTATATGCACCAAAACTCACAACATTATCCGACGAGGCTTTGGCTTATACAGGCGGACTTACTGAACTTGATCTTCCAAACCTTAAAACCATAGGTGAAAACGCTTTTTATGAAAGCGGAGTAAATTATCTTTACGCACCTGAACTTCAAACAGCGGAAAGTCTGCCTGTTGCTGAAAACGCAGTTGTGGTTGTATCTGATAAACTGACAAATTGTACCTTTGAGCCGACAGATAAATCCTTAACTATCCAAGGTGTTAAAGACTCATACAGTCAGGAATATGCAGAATCAAACGGTCTTGAATTTATTGATGTTAACGCTATGGGTGGATCAATAAGGGTTACAGACGCAGGACTTAGATTTGGATATTCATTCTATGACACGCAGAAAAAGAATGTTGAGGAATATGGCTTTGTCTATGCCGCCGGAGAGCAGGGCAGAAATGATTTAACGGTTGAGCAGATAGACGATGAAAGCGTATTGCAGCTTATTGCATACAATCGCTTAACGCATGAAGACGAAACCACAACATTTAATCTTGTGTTTACTGATATTCCACAGGCGTCATATGATACGGAAGTGTCTGCAAGGGCGTATGTAAAAATAGACGGGATTTATTATTATTCAGATGTTACAACTCGCAGTTTCAACCAGGTTGCAAACGCCGTCCTTGCGGACGATGAAATAGACCAAAATACAAAAAACTCATTAAGTAATTTATTAAAGGCATAAAAATGAAATTAAAGTATGAAAGACCCGAAACCGAAGTGAACGAATTTACAACAGTTGATGTTATATCAACCAGCGGCGATGATAACGATACTACATTCCCTGGGACATAAGTAATTGAAAAGCGGGAAGATTCAATCTTCCCGCTTCAGTCTGTCATAGAACCCCTGTTTTTATTTAAGTTTTTCAGCCCATTCTTTTTCCTTAAAGCCTGTAAGTACAAAATTTTCTGAAACTATAAGCGGACGCTTAACAAGCATTCCGTTTGAGGCAAGAAGCCGAAGTTGCTCATCTTCGCCCATATCAGGCAATTTATCTTTTAACTTCATAGATTTATAAATCATTCCGCTTGTATTAAAAAATCTTTTAAGTTCAAGTCCGCTCCTTTCATACCATTCTTTCAGTTCGTCATAAGTGGGATTATTTTCAACAATATGTCTGTCTGTATAATCGACGCCGTTTGAATCAAGCCATTTTTTTGCCTTTTGGCAGGTTGAACATTTAGGGTATTCAATAAAAAGCATAGTCATTTTCCTTTCCTGTTAAAATTTATAGTATTTTTAACGGCAAAACAATATACTGATTTGCTTTTGATGATAATAGTGAGTTTTAAAATTTACTTAAAAATAATTTTAGACTGAAAATAAGATATTAAGTTAATTATATAATTTTGATTTCTGACGATACGCCGTTTGCGGTTACCGTTACGGCGCCTGATTCACCCGCGCGCACTGCCGCGAGCGCTCTGCCGTAATAAGTTGTGTACTCACCGCTGTCAAACCTTTCCTGAGTTCTTGGGTTTGCGGAACCGAAAGCAAGAAGTTCGCCGCCGTTTACGCTGACTTTAACTTTTTCATCTGCGTTACATTCAACAATGCCGTTTTTATCCGCAACAACAATATTTACATAGCAAATTTCATACGGTTTTACCGTACTTTTTTCGGGATAAACGCAAACTGAAATATCATCACCCGACGAAACAAGGGTATTTTCGGAAACCGCTTTTCCGAAATTATCATAAGCGACCGCTTTTACAACGCCCGGCTCATAATTCACTTTGAATACAGCCTTATTCAGTTTTGTTTTCTTTTTGGCAATCGGTTTTGAATTTATGAAAAGTTCAACGCTGAAAGCGTCAGTATACACCTCAACCACTGCCTTTTTACCGGCGCAGTTTTTCCAACTCCAACTGTCTATCGCATTTGAGCCGCGCCACACTGCTTTAGCCGGTTTTGTGCCGTGATTCACGGGCTGAACACCTATCCACGGCTTTTCGAGCATTCCCCACGCGGATTTTGCGTAAGCAACGGGTGCGCCGGCGTTGCCGAGAATATCAAAAGCGCCGCAATCTGCAAGCAGCCAAGGATAAGGCTTGTCAAAGCCTTTGCCGTCCGCAGTATAAGCCCACGCGCCCAAACCTACTTCGCCGAGATAATCCCAAGCAGTCCACATAAAATCGCCAACAAGATAAGGATATTTTTTAACCATATTCCAGTTTTTCACTATATCCTGAGGGAAAGTTTCACTGCCGACTACAATTCTGCCCGGGTGTTCTTTTGGCTCGGCGGGATACCTGCCTGAGGCGTAGTTATACCCTGCTATATCAAGGGTATCAAGCACCGGGGACACGGCTCTGTCCACACTTTTTAATTTGGAAAAATCATTCATAGCCGTGCCTGTAAAACTTGTGATAAGATTAAACAAAGTGCTGTTCATACTGCCTGTTTTATTTTTCTTATCATTTTTCCTGCCGCCCTCTTTATCATCATAAATGCCTTTGCCGCTTTTTGCCATTCTGAGTATCATCAGATTTATTCCGGCGGTAACGGCTCTTGACGAATCAAGCGTATGGAGATAATCAGTCATTTCACGGGCGGCCGCTACACCGGTATCGGTTGCAGGCTCCGAAACTTCATTGCCTATTGAATACATTATTACGCTGGGATGATTATAATCCCTGTTTACCATTGCCTTTAAATCCGTAAGATGATTTTCTTTCCACTTTGACGCATAATCATATTTATTTTTGTGGTTATACCACATATCCCAAGCCTCGTCCATAACATACAATCCGAGAGTATCGCATGCCTCAAGCATTGCGCGCGAAACAGGATTGTGAGCGGAACGCACGGCGTTAAATCCGGCGTTTTTTAACATGCGCGCTTTGCGAAATTCGCTTTCATCAAAAGTTGCCGAGCCTAAAATACCGCTGTCATGATGCAGGCATCCGCCGCGCAGCAAAACCTGCATGCCGTTTACAAAAAGTCCGCGGCTGTTCCACTCAACTTTTCTTATTCCGAAAGTGAATTCACATTCATCTGTATCCGTATACGCTTTGCAGGTATAAAGAAACGGTGATTCATCGCTCCATAGTTTACCGGACGGAATATCAAGTTCAAAATCGGCGCCTCTGCCGGACGCAACCACGGCGCCGCCGCAAGTAATTTCCACATTCACTACCCTATCGCTCGTTACTCTGATAACTGCGGGGCTGTATGAAACTGTTGAAATTTTAACGCTTTGAGGCTCAATACAGTCGCCCGTGCCGACATACATCCAAACAGGGCGGTATATTCCGGCGCCGGAGTACCAACGGCTGTCCGGCTGCTGAACATTATCACATTCCACACGAATAATATTTTCACCTTTTACAAGAAGTCCGTCCGCCTGAACAAAAAACGGAATATAACCGTAATCCGCACCGCCGGCTTCCCTGCCGTTAATAAAAACGCGGGCATTTTTATAAACGCCCTCAAACTCAAAAACTATGTGTTTTGAAAGCATTTCATCTGGCACATTAAAAGATTTTTCATAAACATAACTGCCGCCGGAAAAATACGCCTGAGCGCCGCCACTTTCGGCATTAGTAGTGCGCAGGGTATGTATCATAGCGTCATGCGGCACCAAAACTTCTTTTCCGTTACACTTCCAATTATCGTTAAAAGATATTTTTTGCATAAATATCACCCCTGTATTTTTATACTGTATCAGTCAGTTTATATTTTTAACAGCGCTGTTTTAAAACAAATCCGTTTTTGGGCACTGAGGTTTTGCTTTAATTTTATCATAATTTTAATTATTAACAAGGCAATAAACGGAGCGCGCCGTTCTTTGCGCCGAATTTTGAAAATGATTGCCCGGATTGAGTTCAAAAACCGTTTTAATTCCGCAAAAGCGGTAAAATTCCTCTATATCACGGGTAGCCTGCTCAACAGTTTTCAGATACTGATTTCTTGTTTTACTCTCTTTACTTCCCAGCGAAAAATACAAAAAATCCGGCTTTGTTTTCAATTTATTATTAAAGACAAATTCTTTCATTCCCGGAAACCAGAGAGAGCCGGAAACGCTTGCCGCCCGAGAAAATAAATCAGTTTTATAAAGCGAATAAACTGCAAACAGCCCGCCGAGCGAATACCCTGCAATGCCGCGCCAAACGGGTGAACCATTGATTTTTTTCTCCGCCGCAGGAACAATTCTTTGAATGAGCAGTGAGAGATAATCATCCGCGCCGCCTGTAAACGCTCCTGAGTTTTTCATAACCGGCGGGCAGTTCCACGGCGCCATATCGCGATTCCATTCAAAACCCGAAACCGCAACAAGATTAAAATCAGAACAGCCGATTTTGAGGAGTTCATCATACACCGATCCCCCTTCGCTGCCGTAAGTATTAAGATATATTACAGGTTTATTCGCCTTTTCACACGGATAAACGCAAATGATTTTATTTTCTGCTTTAAACTGAATCATCTTTATTCCCATCATTAATTTTCATTGCGTAATAATCAACATCAATTACGGTACCGTCAGGATACACTTCGCGGGCGGATTTTATATATTCATCAAATCCGAATTTTTGATAAATCAACAAATTTTTCAAATCGCTATGCTCAACGCCCAAAGTAACCTTTGTATATCCCCTTTGCTTTAAATCGCGGAGCATAAATTCAAACAACCTTGAAAAATATCCTTTGCCCTGATACTTGCGTACTGTTCTGAACGCGCAGAGATAAGCCGTATTTTCATCAACTAAAAATTCGCTGTTTTGAACGCCTGATTTATCAAACAAAGCAGTAGCCTCTGTTATAATTTTACCGTTTAAAACGCCATAGTATGATAAACTTTTTCCTTCCCTTACGCGTTCAACAGCCTCATTTTTCCACTGAATCCAGTTGCTTTTATTTTTATGGCTTGAAATTTCATAATTCCATTTTTCTTCCATATCAAAAACGGTTGCTGTTTTGCATACAAATTCATTATTCATATTTATTACCTTACGAAAATTTGAGGTGAAATTAACTTTCAAAAGATTCCTTAAGCCTATCCAGAAACAACTGGGCGGCGGGCGAAAACACCTGATATTTTTTCCATATCACATTAAGCCCGGATTCGAGACGGGGGCTTAGCGGGCGAAAACAAAGGCTGCTGTTTTCGGAAGTGTTTGCAAGTTTATCAAGCGTTACAGCGCAGCCTATGCCCTCTTCCACCATAATTGCGGCGTTATAAACAAGGTTGTAAGTTGTAACTATATTGAGTTTATCATAGTCTTTGCCAAACCACCGAGCAAAACTGTTTGGCGGTTGATTCGGCGCCACTACCTGCCGTGAGCAAATCAGCGGAATACCGAGCAAATCTTCTTTTTCTGCAAATTCCTTTTGAGCAAGCGGGCAATCACGCCGCATAAGAACACCCCACACATCTTTTGACGGGAGATTTATATAATCGTATTTTGAAATATCCGCAGGCTGAATAAGTATGCCGAAATCAAGCAGACCTTTATCAATTCTATCCGTAACATCCTGGGCGTTGCCGCTGTGAAGATGATAATGAATTGAGGGGTATGTTTCACGCAGTTCCTTTATGATTTTTGCAATAAGGCGGACTGCCTGAGTTTCACCGCCGCCGATATAAATATCGCCGCTTACGGAATTTTCCATTGCTGAAAATTCTTCTTCGGTTTTATCCACCATAGCAATTATCTCTTCCGCCCGCTTTCTGAAGAGAACGCCCTGCTGAGTAAGCGTTACGCGGTGGCTCCCCCTTATCAGAAGTTGCTGACCGAGTTCATCTTCCAAATCATGTATCTGCCTTGAAAGAGTAGGCTGTGTAAGGTGCAGAAAATTTGCCGCGGCAGTTATGCTGCCCTCCCTTGCAACCGCAAGAAAATAACGAAGAACACGAATTTCCATGCTCATTTCCCCTTTCTGACCCTATTATACAATAATTTATTATGCGTGTAAAGCATACCACAAAATAGAAACAAGGTATTTGCTATTTCTGCTTTTCGACGGTAAAATAAAAACGCAGAAAGGAGCGGCGGCGTATGGGCATTATGCAAGACCGCGTATTCAGAATACGCAGAAATCTAAAAGACGCAGGCTGCGGCGATTCAGTAATTTACGAATTTTTTGAACTTGAAAAAAGCCACAGGCGAGCCCAGCAATACAAACTGCTGAGCAAACAAAAATCATTGCTTTTGAAAGAACTGCACCGAAATCAATATAAGATAGACTGCCTTGACCATATGGTTTACACCATGCGTGAAGAGGACAAAAAAACGGAGGAATCAAAATAGTCTGCTTTTAATACGGCGGTAGTAAAACAATCTTGCCGCTGTGTATTAAGAATTTTTGAGAAAAAGCGCAAGACTATGCCTGAGATTATGAAAAAAATAAAAATTTATATAAAAAACATTGCTGTTTTTGCGGCGGCGGTTTTGATTGCAGCGGCGCTTTGCTCGTGCGGCGCGGCAGGGGCGGCAACTCAGGAAACCGAAACCGTAACACAAAGCGAAACGGCGGCAAAAACAACTGACGGTGAAACGCAGTCTGCCGAAAGCGGCGCGGAGGATAAAAATATGAGAGAAATAAAAATCATTGCGGGCGGAAAAACTTTTTACGCTGAACTATACGATAACGAAACGGCGCGCGAATTTGCAAAACTGCTGCCGCTTACAGTTAATATGAGCGAACTTAACGCAAATGAAAAATATTATTATTTGCAGAATTCACTGCCTGCCGATTCAAGCAGACCGGGCACAATTCACACGGGCGACCTTATGCTTTACGGTTCTGACTGCATTGTGCTGTTTTACAAAGATTTCAGCACCTCATACAGTTACACACCTCTTGGGCGAATAAACGACCCTGCCGGACTTGCGGACGCGCTCGGCGGCTCAAGCGTTCAAGTAACTTTTGAATACTAAATTATAATCGGATGCCTTTCTGTTTTATGCGCTGAGGCGCAAAAGCGGGAAGGCTTTTTACTATGCCCGCTGTTTAATTATTAATTTACAACGGTTTGCCGCTGTGTTATAATAACCTCACGAACCACTTGCCAAATCATAGATTTGGAGTGCTTCGGAGAACATTGTATCATACCGCCTTACACTCCCGCGTTCGGCGATATGGTATAATATTTTGTATTTTATTTTTGTAAAGCGTGGTGAAAAGCGGATAATGAAAAAGATAGTTACGGGAATTCTTGCGCATGTTGACTCTGGCAAAACCACTCTTTCCGAGGCGTTGCTGTATCTTTCCGGCAGTATAAACAAACTTGGCAGAGTTGACCACAAAGACTCTTATTTAGATACTTTTTCGCTTGAGCGCGACCGCGGAATAACTATCTTTTCAAAACAGGCGATTTTAAATTACAAAGGCGCGCAGTTTACGCTGCTTGACACGCCAGGGCATGTTGATTTTTCCGCTGAAACGGAGCGCACATTGCAGGTGCTTGATTATGCCGTGCTTGTTATAAGCGCAACAGACGGTGTTCAGAGCCACACGCAGACTTTATGGAAACTTCTTTCAAAATACAATGTACCGTGCTTTATTTTTGTAAACAAAATGGATTTGGACGGCGCCGATAAAGAACGGGTTTTAAAGGAACTGAAAGCAAAATTCAGCGAAGGCTGCGTTGATTTCGGGCATGACGGCGAGCCTGAGTTTTTTGAAAGCATAGCGCTATGCGATGAAAGCCTGCTGAACAGGTATTATGAAAAAGATTCGCTTGATAAAAAAGATATAATAAGCGCCGTAAAAAGCAGAAAAATATTCCCCTGTATGTTTGGCTCTGCCCTTAAACTGAGCGGCGTGGAAGATTTTTTAAACTGCCTTTACAACTACACCGAAATGCCCGAATACGGCAGCGATTTCGGCGGCAAAGTATACAAGATTTCCGAGGACAAGGGGCAAAGGCTTACCTTTTTAAAAGTTACCGGCGGCAGTCTTAAAGTTAAAGAAGTGCTTAAAAGTGATAAAAATAAAAACTCAGAAAAAGTAAACCAGATAAGAATATATTCAGGCGGAAAATTCAGCACCGAAAACGAGGTGCAGGCAGGCACGGTGTGCGCTGTTACGGGAATAAATTTTGCGCGTCCGGGCGACGGGTTAGGAACGGAAAAAAATACCCGAACGCCCATACTTGAACCGGTATTTACTTACAGGCTTATTCTGCCGGACGGCATTGACGCTCACACGGCGCTGCTTGATATGAAAGCGCTTGAAAGCGAGGACCCGCAGTTAAAAGTTGTATGGAATGAACGGCTGGGAGAAATACAGGTACAGTTGATGGGAGATATTCAACTTGAGATACTTCAATCTGTAATTGCCGAGCGTTTTGGTTTTAACGCGTCATTTTCCAAGGGAAACATAATTTACAAAGAGACGATAGCAGAGCCTGTTGAAGGTATAGGGCATTTTGAGCCGCTCAGGCATTACGCCGAAGTTCACCTGCTGATGAAACCGGGAAAAAGAGACAGCGGACTTGTTTTTAAAAGCGACTGCAAAGAAGATGTGCTGGATAAAAACTGGCAGCGGCTGATACTGACACACCTTTACGAAAAAACACATATCGGAGTGCTTACAGGCTCGCCGATTACAGATATGGAAATTACGCTTAAATCCGGAAAAGCGCACCCGAAACACACTGAGGGCGGCGATTTCAGGCAGGCTACTTACAGAGCGGTACGGCAGGGACTTCGCTCTGCGAAAAGCATTTTGCTTGAACCTGTATACGAATTCACGCTTGAAGTACCGAGCGAAAATACAGGCAGGGCAATGACGGATATTCAGCGTATGCACGGAAATTTCAGCGCGCCTGAAACACTGGGCGAATTTACTGTTATAAACGGCTCCGCCCCTGTTTCCGAAATGTATGATTATGCGCGTGAAGTAATGCAGTATACCCGAGGAAAAGGCAAACTTATGTGCACATTAAAAGGCTATGAGCCGTGCCACAACGCAGCGGAAGTGATTGCAAAAGCGGGATATGACTGCGACTCCGATACGGACAATCCCTGCGACTCCGTGTTTTGCTCACACGGCGCAGGATATGTTGTAAAATGGGATGAAGTAAAAAGCCATATGCACCTGCCGAGCGTGCTTTCCGCGCCGAAGAGTGAATACACCGATACCGGTCGCAAAAAAATGTTTGCCGGTATTAAGAACACGCGCGACTTTTTTGCGCTTGATAAAGAACTGATGCAGATTTTTGAGCAAACCTACGGGCCGATAAAAAGCCGCTCGCACGATATTAACCGCAATCATTTCACTTTTACGGAAAGCGCGCAAAGCAAAAAGTACAAATCAAAAAGCACGCAGAGATATGACGGCACGGAATATCTGCTTGTGGACGGATATAATGTTATTTTTGCGTGGGATAACCTAAGCGATTTTGCAAAGGAAAATATTGACGGCGCAAGAAGCGCCCTTATTAATATTTTATGCAACTATCAGGGTTATAAAAAATGCGAAGTTATCCTTGTTTTTGACGCATATAAGGTTAAGGGCGCTGTGCGTGAGGTTGAAAAGGTAAACAACATTACAATTGTTTACACAAAAGAGGCGGAAACCGCCGATATGTATATAGAAAAAGCGTCTTACAAACTTGCGAAAAACAATAAAGTAAGAGTTGTTACTTCGGACGCGCTTGAGCAACTCATAATTCTCGGAAACGGCGCGCTGCGCGTTTCCTCAAGGGAATTTTTGTTTGAAGTGCAGCAAGCCGAGGAAGAAATAAGAAATATTATAAGTGAAACTTATAAAAAATAACTACTAAACAAAAAAGGCAATACTGTTTTACACCCGTCTTACATATTCTTTAAACTTTTTTAATGATTTTCTCATTAATCATATTTGGTTTATTTTGTATATTAAAATTACAATTATACAATTTAATTTTAGAATAAGAAATATAATTCGTTTCTTATGTTTTAAAAGCGAATAAAATTGGACTATAATATGTTTGTAGAAATAAATTTTATAAAAATACAGTTTTCACTTTACAAATTGCAAAAACTATGTTAAGATTAAATTGTTCTTATGCCATACCAAAGAACATAAGGTTACTACAAAAAGGTAGAAAACCGAAAAGCTCTGACGACTCGCATTTTGCGGGTCGTTATCTTATATTAAGGGGTAATAAGTATGAAATATTCAATAGGACTTGACTGCGGCATATCATCAGTTGGTTATGCCGTGATGGCGCTTGATTCAAAAGATGAACCATTTAAGATAATAAGACTCGGCGCAAGGATTTTCAATGCCGCCGAAAACCCAAAAGACGGCTCTTCCCTTGCCCTGCCAAGGCGTGAGGCGCGCGGCAGCAGGCGGCGCATAAGAAGGCACAGGCATAGAATTGAAAGAATCAAGTATTTTATGATTAAAAGCGGACTTTTGACCGAACACGAACTCAGCATACTTTTTACCGGGCAGTTAAGCGACATTTACATGCTTAGAACAAAAGCGCTTGACGAAAAAGTTACTAACACTGAATTTGCGAGGATACTTATTAACCTTGCCGAAAGGCGTGGCTTTAAATCAAACAGAAAAACTGAGGCAAGCGACAAAGAAGCAGGCAAGCTGCTTACCGCTGTAAGCGAAAACGAAGCGCGAATACAGAAAAACGGATGGCGCACCGTTGGCGAAATGCTTTACAAAGATGAAAAATTTGCCAATCAAAAGCGAAACAAGGGTGAAAATTATTCAAATACCGTTTCACGCAAGATGATTGAAAATGAAGCCAAACTTATATTTTCTGCTCAGCGAGGCTTTGGTAATCCTTTTGCAACAGAGGAAAACGAGCGTTTGTACCTGGATATACTGCTTTCCCAGCGGCCGTTTGATGTTGGCCCCGGCGCAGGCAACGCAAATTCGCCGAGCCCATACGCCGGCGACCAGATTTACAGAATGATTGGCAGCTGCACTCTTTTTCCTGAAGAAAAACGCGCTGCAAAAGCATCGTATTCTTTTCAAATGTTTAACCTGTGGCAAAACATAAACCACCTTACCCTATCTGATGAGGCGGGAAACAAATTATCATTATCAAGCGAAGAAAGGCAAATAATATACAATCTTTGCCTTAAAACGGCTAATGTTACATATAAGCGTATCAGAAAAGAACTTGGAATAAGCGATGAATACACTTTCAATTCGCTTTCTTACGGCAGCAAAAGCGCCGAAGAGATAGAGAGCAAGTCAAAATTCAATTATCTTAATGCTTATCATGACATCAGAAAAGCGCTTGATAAATATGAAAAAAATTATATTAAAAAATTAACGCCGGATGAACTTGACATCATCGGTACGATCTTTACAGTTTATAAGAGCGATGACAATATTATTGAAAATCTTAAAAAAGCAGGTATTGACAAGGCGCTTTATGATTATTTGCTGGAACTGAAAGGCTTTTCAAAGCACGGGCATATATCAATAAAAGCCTGCAAAATACTGCTGCCATATTTGCAGGAGGGAATGACATATGACAAGGCTTGCGCCGCTGCAGGAATAGATTTTAAAGCTCATTCTAAAAATGAGAAAAAAGATTTTTTGCCGTCTAAATCCGATGAACTTGATGACATAACCAACCCTGTTGTAAGAAGGGCTGTTTCTAAAACAATAAAAGTTATAAACTCCATCATACACGAAATGGGCACAAGCCCGGTGTATATAAACATTGAACTTGCGCGTGAACTTTCAAAAACCGCAAAAGAGCGCAAAGAGCTTGAAAAACGAAGCAATGAAAACCGCGCGGAAAATGAAAAAATAAAAGAACGAATAATCAACGAATTCGGCATAAGATACCCTACCGGGCAGGACATAGTAAAATTCAAGTTGTGGCTTGAGCAGGACGGTATATGCCCATATTCCCAAAAACAGATAAAGGCGGAAATGCTGTTTTCAGACGGTTATGTTGATATTGACCACATTATTCCATACAGCATAAGTTTTGATGACAGTTATAATAACAAGGTGCTTGTTTTCTCTGCGGAAAACAGACAGAAAGGAAACAGACTTCCTCTTGAATATTTGAGCGGCAATGCAAGAGATAATTTTATTGTTTGGGTAGAAAATAATGTTAAACGATTAGCCAAAAAACGCAATCTTCTTAAGGAAAAGTTGGGCGAAGAAGACCTCAGCGGATTCAAAGAGCGCAATCTTAACGACACAAAATATCTTAGCCGCCTGCTTATGAATTTTATTTCAGATAACCTTAATTTTGCGCCTTACAGCGATGGACGCAAAAAGCATGTTATATCTGTTAACGGGCAAGCAACAGCCTATATGCGCAAACGCTGGGGAATTTCAAAAATTCGTGAAAACGGCGACCTTCACCATGCTGCGGATGCGGCTGTTATTGCCTGCGTAACGCAATCCAACATTCAAAAAATATCGATTTATTCAAAACAAAAAGAAACAAGATATACCGAACCCGGAGAAAACGGCTCTGTTGCATTCAATGCAAAAACCGGCGAGGTTAAGGATATTTTTCCTTTGCCCTATCCGGAATTCAGAAAAGAATTGGAATACAGGCTAAGCGATGACCCGCGCTATTACCTGCGTTTAGCCCCTCTTGGCAATTACACTTCTGAGGAAATTGAAGAGGTTAAACCGGTGTTTGTTTCAAGAATGGCAAACAGAAAAGTTACCGGCCCCGCGCATAAGGACACAATAAGATCAAGCAAAGAATACGAACACGGATATCAAATCTCTAAAGTGCCGCTTAATAAATTAAAACTTAATAAAGACGGTGAAATAGAAAATTATTATAATCCGGAAAGCGACCGACTGCTTTATGAGGCTCTGAAAGCGCGGCTTAAAGAATTCGGCGGAGACGGGGCAAAGGCATTCGCGAATGATGAATTTCACAAACCAAAGGCGGACGGCAGCGAGGGGCCGATAGTAAAAAAGGTTAAAATAAAAGAAAAAGCAAACGGCCGCGAGGTTAAAGTGAGCGGCGGTATTGCCGATAATGACCATATGGTAAGAATTGATGTTTTTTATGTTGAAAACGACGGCTATTATTTTGTGCCGATCTATGTTGCAGATACGGTAAAACCTAAACTGCCGAATTGCGCGTGCGTTGCGGGACACAAGCCGTGGAAGCCTATGAACGACAAGGATTTTTGTTTTTCACTTTACGCTAACGACCTTATAAAAATCACGGCAAAAAAGGATATGAAACTAAATTTAGAATTTGAGAAAAGTACGCTGCCAAAGGAAAAATTCGGAAACGGTATGCTGCTGTATTACACCGGTGCAAATATAAACACCGCATCAATCAGTGTAATTAATCACGATGGAGCATATTTTGTTAAAGGATTAGGAATAAAAACATTAGTAAAGATAGAAAAATACACTGTTGATACGCTTGGCAATATACATAAAGCGCCAGTTGAAAACAGAATGAGGTTTAATAAAAAATAAGTGCCGTACAGAAATATTTTTATTGCCAACCGGGCAAAACTGCGCCTTAGCAACGGGCAGTTAATAGTTGATAACGGAGAGGAATATTCTTTTCCAATAGAAGATATAAGAAGCGTTGTTATAGACAACCCCAATTCAGTTATAACGGCAAAACTGGCGGCTTATCTCGGAAACGAGGGCGTTTGCGTTATTCTTTGCGACGAAAAACATTTACCCTGCTGCCAGCTTTTGCCAACGGGCGCTTACTGCCGAATGTTAAAAAGAATAAACCTTCAACTTGAGCAGAGCAAGCCAAAACTAAAAAACATATGGCGGCAGATTGTTATAAGAAAGATAGAGAACCAGGCAAGATGTTTGCAATTATGCGGCAAAAACAGCGAACTGCTTTTAAACATATCAAAAACGGTTCAATCCGGCGATGTTACAAACAGAGAGGGATATGCCGCCGGTATTTATTTTAAAGAGTTGTTTGGAAATGATTTTAAAAGAAGTGATGACCGCGCCGAAAACGCTGCTCTTAATTACGGATATGCAATAATGCGCTCTTTTATTGCAAAGACCATTGCCGCTTACGGGTTAGAACCATCTATAGGAATACACCACAAAAATCAATTAAACGCCTTTAACCTTGCCGATGATCTTATTGAACCATTCAGACCGTTGGTTGATATTGCCGTATTCAAGCATATGGATCTGAGTAAAGGATTTACAACATATGAAAAAGCATTTTTGCAAAAACTTTTAAACAGCGTTTGCCGGGTTGGCAAAGATTCATGGAGCACGGCAAAGGCTATTGAGCTTGAAGTGCAGAGCCTCATAGAAAATTTTGAAAGCAAAGAGGCAAAAAAGTTAAAGCTTCCTGAAACTGTTGACACTTCTTTTTTTGATAATGAATAAAAGATTTATGAGAATTTTGGTGTTTTTTGACCTGCCGGTAAAAGAAAAAGCCGCTCAAAAAGCGGCAGCTAAATTCAGAAATTTTCTTATTAAAGACGGATTTCATATGATGCAGTATTCTGTTTATACCCGCATATGCAACGGATATGACAGTGTTAAAACCCACGAAAACAGAGTAAGCAAAAATCTGCCTCCAAACGGCTCAATACGAATGCTTACCATAACCGAAAAGCAGTATGAATCAATGAAGATACTGCTTGGTGAGCGAAAACAGGCAGATGAAGAAGTTAGATATGAGCAGATAACACTGCTTTAAAATGATAAAAACGAGAGATAAATAAAAATTATCCCTCGTTTTTATTTTTTTATTCCCTTGATTTTCCGCTTGGCTGAGCCAAATTTGTTCCCTATATTATACCATACCAAAGAAAATAAGGGAACTACAACTCTGGTCTTGAATGGCTTTTTTACTTTTTTATTATACCATACCAAAGAAAATAAGGGAACTACAACATATTTTGTCGAAAGGTGGTTGGCCGTTAGATTATACCATACCAAAGAAAATAAGGGAACTACAACTGATTTAATTGACAATGCTCTCGCTATTATATTATACCATACCAAAGAAAATAAGGGAACTACAACTTTTGTTTTCGCAAGATCGCTCATGATCGTATTATACCATACCAAAGAAAATAAGGGAACTACAACCTTCTTGACCGTGTTTCTCGTGCTGAAAGAATTATACCATACCAAAGAAAATAAGGGAACTACAACTCAGTTTTAGCAATGTTTAATTTTCTTTTTGAGGATTCTTATTAAATGTTTGGTAAGCAAATTAAAGTTGGCACGGAAATAGTTAAACATAATTATTATTTCATAAAATATACTATTAATAATTGATATCGAGTTTTTCAACTCGAGAGCGAATGGCTCCCCTGCTGCGTTTCAAACTGGCGGCAATATCCGAAACCGAAACGCCTTCCTGAAACATTGTTTTCAGCATGAAATCATCTTCATCCGACCACGGTTTGCCGGAATTTTCTTTTGAAGAGCCGTTAAACCCGCCGTCAATTACAGCCGTAAGATTATCAACAATAAAGCGCTGTGCCTTTTCGCTGTATAAAATTCGGCGATATATGCCGTTTTTGCCTTGATACTCTTCATCATTTATTCCGATTGCCCTGCCGTTTTGCGTAACGCGCCTTTCATTTCTGCCGTTTACAACAACGGTTTTAAGAGCGTCAATACTTGCAAGCCAATTGGTTACGGCGGTAACTTTCAGTTTTTTCATATTTTGCGGTTTTACGGCATTAATTCTTTCCGTAATAACGGAAACCGTAACATCATCCGAACTGAATTCAATCTTATTTAAGTCTATTTGAGAGGGGTCAAACGCTTTTTCCTTAATTTTCTTTGCGGGCTTTAGATCAGCATTTTCAGCCACCTTGCCGAGAACATCAGCAACATAAAACAGGCACCGCGATACACGAACATCATTTATAACATCGTTTTGAGCCGCTTCTTCTTTTGTGATAGGATTAATTCCCCTTGCAAGGTCGTCTATATAATCCTTTGCGTGGAGCAATAATTTTATATCCATAATATAGTCCCCTTTCATAAAAACAGGTTTCTTTGAATAAAGGAAATCGGTAAAGCGTTTACTTTGACTGAGGGATTGTTACTTATTTTTTGGGTTTTTATATGTTTAGGCGGCTAACAACAACCCCTCCGTCAACTTCGTTGACACCTCCCCTTACACAGGGGAGGCGGTGAGTTGGGAGCGCCTTGTGTTGACACCGCCACCTTTACACAGGGGGAGGCAGTGAATTGGGAGCGTCTTGTGTTGAAACCGCCCCATTACTTAGAGGCAAAAAGTAGAGAGCAACTAATCAGTTTTTCGGTTTCAAATTCACTGTTGAAAACAGGAAAGTTATTTTTCAAGCAGAGCGGCGCATTTTTCAAGTTCCTGCGTTATTGCTATATGCTGGGGGCAGACGCGCTCGCACTGTTTGCACTTAATACAGTCTGACGCTTTACCTGCGCCATTTACCGCTGCGGCATAACTTTCCTTTGCCTCCTCAGCCTGCCCGTTTGCAAGTTGTTTATTTGCGGCTGAAAAAATATCGGGAATATGAATATTCTTTGGGCAGCCCTCCGTGCAATAACGGCACGCCGTGCACGGTATTGCGGACGACTGACCCATAATCCGCTGAGCCTGCTGAATGATTTTCTGCTCTTCATCATTAAGCGGCTTAAAATCACGCATATAGGAAAGATTATCCTTCATCTGAGCAGTATTTGACATACCTGAAAGAACCGCAAGCACACCGGGCAAAGACGCTGCAAATCTTATTGCCCACGAGGCGCAGGAAGCGCCCGGCGCATAATCTTTAAAGAGTTTTTCAACCTCTTTTGGCGGGTTTGCAAGATTGCCGCCCTTTACCGGCTCCATTATAACTATCTGTTTTGAATGCTTCCTTGCCACCTCATAATTCGCGCGGGACTGAACAGACGGGTTCTCCCAATCAGCATAATTTATCTGCAACTGAACAAAATCAACCTCCGGGTGCTCGGTTAGCAGTTTATCAAGCAAATCAGGGCCTGCGTGAAAAGAAAAGCCGATATTTTTAATCGTGCCTTTTTGTTTTTGCAGGGAAACAAAATCCCACAAGCCGTATTTATCATACTTTTTATAATTATTATCCATAATAGCGTGCAAAAGATAATAATCAAAATAACCTGCGCCGGTTCTTGAAAGACTTGTTTCAAGTTGTTTTTCCGCCGCTTTTTTATTTGCCGCAACATTGACATTCAGTTTTGTTGCAAGCGTATAAGAATCACGGGAATGCCTTGAAACAAGCGCTTTTTTTGCCGCCGCTTCCGAGCCTAAATACACAAAAGCGGTATCAAAATATGTAAAACCGGAATCAAGAAAAAGGTCTACCATTTCTTTTGTTTGTTCAATATCCGTAAACGGGCCTTTTTTAGGCAGGCGCATAAGCCCGAAGCCAAGTTTTTTCATACTAATTTCTCCCTCAAATTAATTTAACGAAAATCCGAAACCGTTTAAAAATCGGATATTCTCATTACCTACATATATTATAACAAAGCCTTGCGGGATTTGAAAGTTATAATACAAAGATTATGAAATAAACAATGTAAGCGCTGATGTTTTAACAAAACAAAAATAAAAAATCAATCATGCTATCTATATTGGTTGACAGCAATACCTATCTAACCCGCTCAAGTTTATTATGCAAAATCACGCCGCATTATTTCAGGCGTTTTAATGCGCAAAAAGCTTTTAACAATTTTAATTATTTATTTGTTTTAAATATTCGTTCAGAGCGGCTGTATCCCTTGCCTGAAGAAATTTTTTCTGCGGAGTATCATAAACAGGCTGTGTTAAAAGTTTTATTATTTCATCAAGTGTATGCCACGCAACAGTTGTTGAGTGCTGTTTTTCCAACTCGGTAAATGACGGATTAAATTTTTCACTTTCAGTGGTTACAACAAAATAATATGATATTTGTGTGTAATCACAATACGCCCTGTTTTCCTCAACAATACCTAATTCTTCTATAAAATCACATGTGCAGCCTGTTTCCTCAACAATCTCACGCTTTAGAGCGGAAAGAATACTCTCGTTTTCATCTATTCCGCCGCCGGGAAACGAGTAAAAATCATAATCGCCGCTGTAAAGCAATGCATAAAGATTATTATTATTTTTCAAAACTGCCCTTGCTGTACGGCGCGGTTTTGCGTTTGACAGTTCATTCGTGCCGATAATATCGGCATCAGTCAGCCTTTTAATTATTTTCAAATCATTCATCCCGCAAACTTTATTATTTGTTTTTGATTATATTGTATAATTTGTTTTACGGCAAGGATAAAGCAAATCTGCCGCCTTAGGAAAAAGCAGCCTTTCTATACAGCAAATCTGCCCTGTTTGTTTTACGAAAAACACTTTGCAAAAATTATGCTGAAAATTTATATAATATACCCTTTCGGGCGTTATTTAGTTTTTCTTTTGCCTGTTTGTTTTTTGCCGTAAACCGGGCGCTTATTTTTATTGTACTGACGCGGCGCGGGCGGTATAAGGCAGTTTTTGCCGCTGCCGATTAAGTCCTGCCTATGCGCTCTGCGCAGAGCCTCTTCGCAAAGTTCGCGCTTTTTGGGGTCATAATACTGAAGAAGAGCGCGCTGCATTGCCTTTTCGTGAGAAGTTTTAGCAACATAAACCGGCTCCATTGTATACGGATCCAGACCCGTATAGAACATACAGGTTGAAATAGTTCCGGGCGTTGGATAAAAATCCTGCACCTGCTCCGGGCGGATATGATTTTTCTTTAAAAAGCAGGCAAGTTCAATTGCGTCATCAAGTGTTGAGCCGGGGTGGCTGGACATAAGATACGGCACAAGATACTGCTCTTTATGCACGGAATTAGTATAACTGAAATAACGCTTTGAAAATTCAATATATGCCTCTATATGGGGCTTGCCCATTTTATCCAGCACGGCGGCGCTGCAATGCTCCGGCGCAACTTTCAACTGCCCTGAAACATGGTATTTTACAAGTTCTTTAAAGAAAGTATCGTCCTTATCCTGCAACAGATAATCGTATCTTATACCGCTTCTGATAAACACCTTTTTAATATTCGGCAGACTGCGTACACTGCGGAGTATATCAAGATACTCGCTATGGTCTGCAATAAGATTAGGGCACGGCTTGGGGGCAAGGCATTTTTTGCCTTTGCAAAGCCCCTTGCTGAGTTGAATATCGCAGGACGGGCGGCGGAAATTTGCTGTTGGGCCGCCTATATCGTGGATATATCCTTTAAAGCCCGGCATTTTGGATATAAGTTTTGCCTCATTTACAATACTTTCCTTACTGCGCGAAGTTACATAACGCCCCTGATGAAACTGAATGGAGCAGAAGTTGCACCCGCCGTAACAGCCGCGGTTATGAGTTATTGAAAAGCGCACTTCTTCTATTCCCGGCACGCTGCCGAGCGGTTCATAAGACGGGTGATAAGAGCGCATATAAGGAAGTGAATAAACTTTATCAAGTTCCTCTGTTTCAAGCGGCGGCATAGGCTCGTTTTGCACAAGCATAAGTTTGCCGTGCCTTTGACGCACTGCTCTGCCGCGGATATGGTCCTGCTCGTCCTGCTCCGTGCGCACTGATTTTGCGTATTCTTTTTTTGAATTTACGCAGTTTTCAAAGGACGGCACTTCAACGCCTCTGTAAGGCGTATCGCGCACATCAACGGCATAACAAGTGCCTTTAATATCCGTTAAAGAGTTTACGCTTTCGCCTGAATCAAGGCGGCGGGCAATCTGAACTATCTGCTTTTCTCCCATGCCGTAAATAAGAATATCCGCCCCCGAATCAATAAGAACGGAAGGCATTATTTTATCCGCCCAATAATCATAATGAGCAAAACGGCGCAGTGAAGCCTCAAGCCCGCCGATAATAAGCGGAGAAGCGGGATAAAGGCGTTTTATTATTTTTGAATAGACTGTAACGGCTCTGTCCGGCCGTTTACCGGCTTTGCCGCCGGGCGTATAAGCGTCATCGCGGCGTATCTTTTTGGCGGCAGTATAATGCGCCACCATTGAATCTATATTCCCCGCCGTAACAAGAAAGCCGAGGCGCGGAGTGCCGAACTGAGTGAAATCGGAATCATTTTTCCAATTCGGCTGGCTTAATATTGCAACCTTAAAGCCCTCATTTTCAAGCACGCGGGAAATTATGGAAACACCGAAAGACGGGTGGTCAACATAAGCGTCCCCCGTTACATACACAAAATCCACCGTATCCCAGCCGCGGCTTTTGCACTCTTTAGCATTAATGGGAAGAAAAGAACACATATAACTCTCCTGAATAATTATTAAACATAAACTGCGGTTTTATTTTAACATACAGCCGCTTACATTTGCAACACGCCTGCGCGCTTAAAAAAATCATTTTTTATTCGTTGACAGGCATAAATTTGTGTGTTAAACTATTTGCGAAATTCAGAAAAAGAGGTGAGAATATGGACGGCAGTTCACGAAGTACGGGCGCGGCAGGCAATACTATTATGAAAATCGCGGCTTATTTCGGCCGCCCGTATTTTTCATTTTAATATAAAAGATATAAGTATATATATCTGTTTATAAATATAAAAAGTATTGTTTACCATTGCCCTACCCCGTAAGAACGCTATTTTAAAGTTTTTGCGCATTAAAGGGGCAGTGGATTTTTTATGCCCTTTTGCGCTGAAACTTATTTTAAAGCGGTATAACCGGCAGAAGGGAGAAATGCAAAATGGAAAACAAAAATATTAAAGCACCGAAACAGCACCCCGATTATCAGCGGGAACTTATAAACATAATCAGAAGCAACCTGCCCCCGAAAGCGCTTAAAGAAAAACTGCTTGATTACCACGAAAACGACATTGCCGCCGTTTTGGAAATACTCAGCAAAGACGAACGAATAAAAATTTACAATATTCTTGACGCTCAGACCCTTTCGGACATTTTGGAATACGCCGATGATTTCGGAGTATATTTTAAAGAACTGAACACAAAAAAGCAGGCTGAAGTTTTAAGCGAAACAGAAACCGATTCCGCCGCCGAATACCTTAAGCAACTCAGTAAATCGGAAAGAAAAGCGCTTATTGACCTGATGGACGATGACAGCAAAAAAGCCGTGCTTTTGGTTGCGTCCTTTGACGATGACGAAATCGGAAGCAGGATGACTGCAAATTTCATCAGCATAAAATTTAACATCAGCATTAAAGAGGCTATGACGCAGCTTGTTTCCCAAGCGGCTGAAAACGATAATGTTTCCACCATATATGTTGTGGACGAAAACAATGAATTTTACGGCGCGATAGACCTTAAAGACCTTATAATAGCAAGGCAGAACACCGTGCTGGACGATATTATTCTTACTTCGTACCCTTATGTTTACGCCGACGAGGAAATAGACGACTGTGTTGACAGGCTAAAGGACTATTCGGAAGATTCCTTTCCCGTGCTTGACAGCAGAAACAGGCTTGTTGGCGTTATCACCTCTCAGGATGTAGTTGAAATAGTAGACGAAACAATGAGCGAGGATTACGCAAAACTCGGCGGACTTGCATCTGAAGAAGACATTAAAGAGCCCATTAAAACGAGCGTTAAAAAAAGACTGCCGTGGCTTATAATCCTGCTTGGACTCGGAATGATAGTTTCATCGGTTGTGGGGCTTTTTGAAAATATTGTGGCTCAACTTACGATACTTGTATGTTTTCAGTCCCTTGTGCTTGATATGGCGGGAAATGTAGGCACGCAGTCCCTTGCCGTTACAATACGGGTGCTTACAAACGATAACCTGAAATTCCGTGAAAAAATGCGGCTTATAACAAAAGAAACAAAAACGGGATTTGTAAACGGAATTATTCTCGGCATTGCCTCGCTTGTTTTTATAGGGCTTTATATTTACCTGTTTAAAGAGCATAATTTAACATTTGCATTTGCCGTTTCCGCCTGCATAGGCGCGGCTATGTTAATATCTATGGTGCTTTCAAGCGTAACCGGCACGGCCGTTCCGCTGATATTCAAAAAAATGAAGATAGACCCGGCTGTTGCCTCCGGCCCGCTTATCACAACGGTAAACGACCTTGTGGCGGCAATATCTTATTACGGTCTTGCGTGGCTGTTTTTAATTCAGATACCGAATGTTTAAAACAGCCGGCAAAATTAAATTGCAGAATTTATCATTCAGGGGCAATCCGATACCGCCCGAAAAAACCGAATAATGAAACCCGCATAATTTTAAACAGCCTTGCAAATGCCCTCTTTATCAAGAGAGTCCGCAGGGCTGTTTTTTTATGTCAATACCTAATTTTTCGATAATTAGGGCATATTTTTCGATAGTTAGGCAATGCGGATTGATTTTTTAAGGTTATTTTGCTATTATTAAAATATACATTGCTTAAAATCGGAATGAACTGATTAAGAAACAATTTTTAAAATGTTAAGGGGGTATGGATTTATGAAAAAAATCATTTCATTAATATTATCGATATGCATGGTGATAGCAGGCTTGCCTATGACTGTATACGCCGCAAGCAGCACTCCTGAGACCTCACTTGACGAGTTCTCGGAGCAACTGAACGCCTTAACAGAAGAATATGACAGCGAATATATGCCCGAAATCACGATAGAGGACGGCAGTGAGTTCTGCCATGTCGGCGGCGAGGCAGTACCGCTTTCTGTTGAGGATGAGGCAACTGCTGAAGTATCTGAAGATGATTTTGAAATACCCGTTGACGGTTTAGCGGAATATGAAATATTACCAGAAGAAGAATCCAGAATATCAACTTTTTCCGTTAATGACATTTCTTCAAATACCCTTGATAAGGAATCTGCCGAGGATATGGGCTTTGAAGTTGATATTGATGATGATACTGTAACGCTTTCTCAGCCTTATCAAACACAAAGGCTAATCGTTAAATCGAAGTACGATATTGACCCGCTTGATTCAGTCGCAGTCGTTGAGGGATATAACGATTTGCATATTGTTCAGTTTGACAGCGAAGAAAGCGCAAAGGCAGCGCAGGAATATTACGAAAATCAGAATCGCATAGAATATGTCGAGCCTGACCTTGTAGTTTCTGCCGCAGAATATGACGAAGTGGAAACCACCGCCGCGGATGACGATATGGGTATCAACTACGGCGAACACCTTTCCTGGGGCAGTGAAGCGATAGGTGTAGATGATTACATCGACTATCTGCCGTCTGTTGATCAACTACCCGAGATCGTTGTCGGAATACTTGACAGCGGCATAGATTATGACCACGAGTTCCTGAAAGACAGAGTCATTCGCACAAATTACAATATCAGTTCTTCAGGCAACGAAAACGATGAAAATGATGATAAAGGCCACGGCTCTCATGTTGCCGGCATAGTTGTAGACAATACCACTTCAAATGTTAAAGTTAAAGGATATAAAGTACTTGATAGTGAAGGCTATGGCACAATAAGTGGAGCGGCAATTGCTGTTGAATACGCAACCGCTGACGGAGTTAATGTTATTAACATGAGTCTCGGTGTTAGAGGAACAAGTGAAACAATGGAGGAAGCAGTAAATGCTGCTACCGACGCTGGAATTACCGTTTGCGTTTCCGCCGGGAACAACGGGCAGCCCGCGTCAGAAAACTGCCCTGCAAATATTGAAAACTGCATCACGGTTATGGCGCTCGGCAAAGACGGCGACAATTATTTAAGGCCGTATTGGACCAGTTGGGGAAATCTTGTAGATCTCGGCGCGCCGGGTATGTCTATCTACAGTACATTTATGAACAACGGTTATGAAACAATGAGCGGCACCTCAATGGCTTGCCCGTTCGTAACTGCTGCAGCCGCGCTGCTCCTGTCCAGAAATCCGGAATGGAACAGTGAGGAAATATGTACTACTTTAGAGGATAATGCCATATTCTTAAAAGACGAATATGAAGAGATCAACTTTTTATATATCGGCACAATAACGGAATACAACGAAGATAGAACCGTAGCGCCTGAATTTACGGTAGAAAGCGGCAGATATTCAGACAGTGTAACGATAGAGATCGTCTGCAGCGATCCTAACGCCGAAATATATTATACGCTTGACGGTTCCAGAGCCTCCAGGTCAACAGGCAACCTTTATACAGGTCCTATCGTCATAGACAAGGTAACAAGAGTCCATGCCTGCGCCTATTCGGGTGACAAACTAAAGAGTTTGCAGGCGGTTGCGGACTACTATATAACCGTAACCGACCCAGAGGAAAACTTTGTTATAGACACAAACGGTATCATCACGGAATACAACGGTACAAACAATTATCTCACGATTCCGGATACCATAGGCGGTATACCTGTTACCGGCATTGGCAGGAGTGTATTTTATGCTTCCGATATAGCCATGGTGAAGTTTCCCGATACGCTAACCTATGTCGGCGAATGGGCGTTTTACAACTGCCAGTCGCTTACCGCTGTTTACAGCACAAATCTTAAAGTTGTTGATAACAGAGGATTCTACACTTGCCATAATCTGGATACGATAGATCTGACGCAGCTTGAAGAGGTGGGAGAATACGGCTTTGGTCATTGCCACTCCATCGTTTCTGTTTACAATGACAAACTAACAACGATCAATAGGTGCGCATTTAATTGTTTATCAAATGCTATATATCTTGAATTTCCGAATGTTACTTCGGTAGATGTTTGGGGATTGCGGTTTCTTCACAATGCCGAGTATGTGGGATTACCTAATGTTAAAACATTAGGACGGCAAGCCTTGGCTTATGCTTACAAATTGGAATCGTTTGATTTACCTGAACTAACAACACTTGTTGGAGATAGTTGCTTCGCCTATACATTCAACTTAAAAGAATTCAATGCGCCTAAATTAACCAATATTACGTATTATGCATTTAACGATAGTTATATTGAGTATTTAGAGCTTCCAAGCGTCACTACGATAGAGAGCGAAGCATTGCGAACCAGTCACATTAAAACGCTGAAATTGGAAAGTCTTAAAACAGCGGAAAGCGGTTCATTTTCTGATTTGGATATGTTAGAGATGCTGTATCTACCTAATGTTACTTCTATTGCTGTAGATGCTTTCAATAACCCGCTTTATGGTGATTACAGTTCGGTAAATATGAAAATCTTTGCTCCGAATTTAGTATCGCTTGAATCTTTGCCAGAACAGCAAGGAGGAGCAACATTATATACTTCTGATAAACTTGAATCCATAACGGTTACGCCTGATTACAATTATACAATAGTTGCACCAACAGGCTCATACGCCGAGCAGTGGGCATATGAAAATTCATATAATTATATAAGTTCGGACAATATAGCAGAGGCTTTAGGCGGACAGATCAGGACACGGGATTCGGGTCTAAGATTCGGATTTACGCTGGATTCTTCAAATATCGGCTTTGATTATGAATCGCTTGCCGATGATGTTGAATACGGATTTGTTTACACCTATGACGAAGTCAGCGAAGATGAGCAAGAGGCAAACACGCAGGTTAGAAACGGTGCAGACGGAACATACACAATAGAGGCCGCAAAGCGCAATGTGGAGGGTACCGTCTCACATTACACCGCCGTATTTACCGGTATACCGGCAAGCCATTATGACGATAAAATATCTGCAAGAGCCTATGTTTGCATAGACGGCATGTATTTCTATTCGCCTGTTACAACCAGAAGCTTCAATGATGTTGCAAATGCCATTGTCAACGATGAAACAATGGAGCAAACTATACGAGACGAAGTTTATAATCTTATCAGCAGGGAGGTGTAATCATGAAAGAAAAGTATTTAGCACCGCACATCACCATTGAGGAATTTAAAACAGTGGGCATGATTACCACAAGCGGTACGCCTTATCCTGATGATAACGAGCCGGATACTGATATTGAAGTTCCGTGGAACTAAAAAGAAAATACAAGTAACAGTTATTGTAACAAAAGCAATTTTGCAGATATTTTGGGTCTTACTCTGTTAACGGCGGCGGAAAAAATATTTCCGCTGCTGCCGTTACAGGCAAAAGCGGAATAGAGTTTTGTTACTTTAAATTTTCTTTCAATTTTTCACGAAAAGTTTTACCGTAATACTTTTTTAAAAGTCGCTGGGTTTGCCTTTCGCACAAGCCGAGTTTTTGAGAAAGTTCCTTCAGCGTGAATTTTCTGTTATAAAGAAACATATTTTCAATTATAAGAAAACGCATATCGTTAAGATTTTCACCCATATTTTCTTTATAATTATCAATCGGGGCGTAAATACGGGTTATCCGAGTTAAAAGATTAATCATCAGCCCCGCCGCGGCATATTCCCTTCCCGGTTTACTGCCGCGAAATTCACGCAGTATCTCAGCGGCACATTCGCTTTCAAATTTCTGATGGTAAAAGAAACGGTTTTCAAGAAAAAGTTTTGCGGCGCCGCTCAATTTCGGCGAATTTCTTTTTTGAATATAAATAAAAATATCATTCACCGGATTATTTTTATCCGGAATCTGAGAATGATTGACGCCCGGGCCTGTTACAAAAAAATTGCCCGGGCGCATTTTGTATTCGCCGAAATCAGTAAGCAAAGTGCCCTCCCCGCTCAGTATGAAATGAAGTTCATAACTGCTGCTGGAGTGGCAGTGCATAGGGATTGGCTCTTTAAGTTCCCCGCCGCCGCAGTCCGCAAGTGAAAACCGCACCGAGCACCATTCAAATTCTATCACAATACCACCGCCTTAACTATTATCAGCATACCATAAACACGACACATTTTCAATAAAAATGTCGTATTTACGCTCATACGATATGATATAATTGTTTTAACAAAGTATATAAATAAG
>CALWID010000002.1 GCA_944380635.1 uncultured Eubacterium sp.
TCTCGGGTTCCTTTCTTTCGTCGTTGTTCAATTTTCAAGGTCCTTTTTCCGCACCCGTTTCCCGAGTGCCTGATAATATTACCACAACACGCGGGCGAATGTCAACACTTTTTTTGAGTTTTTTTTAAACTTTATCAGGGTTTTCTACACCCCGCCGTGTGTTTCGTTTTTTGCCCTAAAAGCACTTAATTATTAATAATATACATTATATAAGTAACCGCATTATTCGGCAGCACAATATATGGTGCAGTTGAACAAGCGTGCGGCGGCATAGCGCGCTCTACCTGCGAATAAGCGGTTTCCATATCATCATAATAAATTTTGTAATCAAGGACTGTTATTCCCTCATTATCCCTGCTGAAAAGGACTGTATTTTCATCAAACGCGAAACTTTTTGTATTGTAATAAGCGGAAAAAACACCCGCCGTGAGAATGACCGCGGCGAGCAAAAGCGTAAAAAACACGGGATGTTTTTTCATATTTTCACTTCCTTTATTTACAGGTGGCAATGCAAGGCCCTGTTTACATTATGAATAATCTTCTAAAATCATATCGGCAAGCGCATTTGCAAACAGCCTGCCTGAATAACACGCCTCATCAAGTGTGTTTGCGTCCGTACCAATCTCAAGCAAAAAGGAATTTTTTGTTAAATCCATATTATATTTTCTTTCCGAAAACAAAATGGGGCGCATAATGCCGGGATACTCAGTATTAAGTTTATCGGTAACGGCACACGAAAAACGAAGATTATATTCCCAGTTTGGAAAATTTTTTACGCTGCCGTATTCGCAGCCTGAAATTATCATCATTTTTGCGGCTTTTTTGCCGTTTACCGTTGCCGTGGGCTTTACTTTTGTTCCGTCCTTATATGTAATACTGTCCCTATGGACATCTATTGTAATTTCTATGGTTGGATATTTTTCAAGATATTGAGTAACTGACTTGCGCGACGAATCATAAGCGGCGTTATAAGACGAATCGTGAATTTCCCTATCGTGAATAACGCCTATGCCGCGCGCCTCAAGTATTCTGCAAATTTCGTCCCCGACCCGCACCATATTTCTGGTGATGTCTTTTGTTTTCGAGTCGGTGGACTCTGTATAATAACCTGCGTCAAGAAGAGTATAACACTCGGTGGAATGGCTGTGGTAAATAAGCACGGTGGGCTTTGAGGAATCTGAAATTTTTAAATCCGCCTTTTGGTTTAAAAGATTCTCTATATCCAAAGAGTAAAAATCGCTCGGTATCTTATTTTGAACCTGAACATTTTTATAAGTTACTATTGTTCCGCCACCCGTGTAACTTTCCTCACTTGTGCTGCCCTTTTTCTTTTGGGTGCCTATTACCTTTTCCTCTTCCTCCATAAGTTTTAAAATATCATCCGGGGTTTTTGTTAATTCATCGTCGGTCAAGCCGTCCTTAGAGCCGACGGTATTCATAACCTCAGACGCCTCTTCCTGCGAGGTGTTATTATTATCTGCGGCATTTTCGGAATTATCAGAAAAATACGAAAAAACCTGCTGCGCAGAAGATTTTAAATTAGTATAAGGCATTGAAGCGGAAACTATATTCCCGGCGGCGACGGCTGCCGTGCCTTTATAGAGCGGAACGGTATTGAGAATTATTCCCACTGAGAAAAACACAACGAGCACATTTGAAATAAAAACAACAATATCTTTTTTCATAATCTCCATAGCCTTTCAAACTGAAAACGGTAAATTAAAAATCATTAACGCCTAATTGCATACTGACAAGGCGTTAACGGCGGCACAGCCGTTTTAAAATTACGCAAACAGCAAATTTTTGGGGAAAATAATTTTGAATAGAGTATTTTTGCTCTGACTGCCCCTTTTATTTATATACATTATATATATGAAAAAACGCGGCAAAAAATAACTCACCCTACAAGAGCATATAAATCTCTTTCACTGATACTGCTTTGAAGGCATACATTAATACTCATACCTATAAGTTTAGCGCCCTGCTCTGTAAGTCTGTCTATTTCCCTTGGGGTTACAAACATTGAATCGCCTTCTCTGCCGGAAATTACAGACGCTGAAATTACGGTTGGTATTCCTATTGAAATAACCGGAACGCCCAAAGTTTTGCGCGATATTTCATACCTGTGATTGCCGACCCCTGAGCCGGGAACTATTCCCGAAGTTGAAAACTGAACGGTTGTACCCAGCCGCTTTGCGCTGGTGGCGGCAAGCGCGTCCACGGCAATAACGCAGGACGGCTTTACAACGGACGCCACGCCTTTTATAATTTCAGCGCTTTCAATTCCCGTTTCGCCGAGCACACCGGTGCACACGCAGGAAACCGTTTTAAGCCCGCCGACACACATTTCTTTTTTGAGTTGAGGCGAAAGATGGCGGGTTGCAAAAATATACGAGCCTGTTTTAGGGCCGAGGGCGTCCGCCGTTATATCCATATTACCAAGACCGACCACAAGAATATTGTCGCAATCCGGCGGGAGCAGATTTTTCAATATTTTCGCTATTTTTTGAAGTCTGCCGTCAAAAATATCAGCGTCGTTCACAAAAGACGGGACTTCTACCGTTATATATTCGCCAACAGGTTTGCCGAGGCGGCGTTCGCCGTCTTTATTCAAAACGCGCACATAAGTTATTCCGTTTCCCTCTTTAACCACCACGCCGCCGAGTTTTGTTTTTCCGCTTTCCTCAAAACTTTCAACGGCAAGGTCTGTTTTACTTTGCACAAAAATCACTCCCGAACCGCCTGTTTTTAATAAAAGTATGCCCAAAAAGAAAAAAATACTTGCATTTTTCTTAAAGTTATGCTACTATACATTAGCATTTAATTAGTTTTGATATATTTTGTAAATCCGTATAAAGGAGTGAAAAAGAATGCCGCAGATTAAATCAGCAAAGAAAAGAGTTAAAGTAACAGCAAAAAAAACAGCCAACAACAAGGCAGCAAACTCAGCGCTTAAAACAGCCATTAAAAAGGCTTACGCCGCTATTGACGAAAACGCTCAGGATAAAGAAGCCGTTGTTAAAGCCGCTGTTAAAAAGATTGATAAGGCAGCCGCCAAAAATCTGCTTCACAAGAACACTGCTGCAAGAAAGAAGAGCAATCTTGTAACAAAACTCAACAAAGCGTAAATTTTATTTAAATGCTCCCGTATATTTGCGGGAGTTATTTTTTTATTCATTTTTTAACGCTTGACTTTAGAGCGTAATGCTTATATAATTATATGTAGTTAATATTTAGGAGGTTTTTCCAATGAACATAAGCAAAATATTAAAAGTTATCGGCGCTGTTGTTGCCATTGCAGGCGCGGTTGCCGGCATTTATTTCCTCATTCAGAAACTCACTGATAAAAAAGAGCCTGAATATTTCAACGATGACGATTTCTTTGAGTGCAGCAATGACCTTGAAGTAATTGAGGTTGAAGACGAAAAGAAAGAGGAAGAAGAACCTGCTCAGAAAGAGGCTGCCCCCAAAAAGAAAAAGGCCGCTAAAAAAGCAGACAAATAATTGAATAATTAAAAAGAGGAGCAACATTTATTTGTTGCTCTTTTTACATTAATAAACAAACATTTATATAGAATACAGGCCGGGGAATCAGCCTGAAAGGCTATGGTGATTATTAATGATAGGAAATTTTAACTGCGGGCTTGTGCTTGAAGGCGGCGGAAGCCGCGCAATATACACAAGCGGAGTGCTTGATACTTTTATGGAAAACGGCATTGATTTTCCGTATATCATAGGCGTTTCGGCAGGCTCGTGCAACGGCACTTCATTTATGGGCAAAAACTACAAACGCCAACACGATATTTCCGTAAAATACTGCAATGACAAAAGATATATGAGCGTGCAAAGCGCTCTGCACAACGGGCAGTATCTTAATTTAGACTGGATTTTCGGCGAACTGAGTTATAAACTTATGCCGCTTGATTATGAAACTTTTGAAAACTGCGGCACAACTCTTTGCGTTGTTACAACGAACGCCGAAACAGGCAAGCCCGAATATTTTTATCCAAAGGATATGCGTGAATACGGCTGCCCTTATCTTAAAGCAAGTTGCGCTCTGCCGGTTGCCACAAAAGGTGTTGAAATTGACGGGCAGGTGTACTTTGACGGCGGCGTTACCGATTCTATTCCGCTTAAAAAGGCGTTTGACGACGGCTGCGGCAAAGCCGTGGTTATTTTGACGCAGGTAAGAGGATATGTAAAGCAGCCTATAAAGCAGCAGAGAGCGGCAAGGCGTATCCTTAAGCACTACCCCGCCCTGGCGGAGGCTGTTCTTAAAAGGCACGAAATGTATAACCGCCAACTTGAGTATGTTTTTGAGCAGGAAAAAAAGGGCAACTGCTATGTTATTGCTCCGCCGGAGGACCTGCATTGCAGTGCGGTTGAAAAAAACACGGACAAACTTGAACACATCTACCAGTTAGGCTATGCGCAGGGAAAGATGAAAGCGGATGAAATTAAAGCGTTTATAAAAGGTTAGAACAATGGGAAAAAAAGAGGATAAAACAAATGTTATGCGGGTGCTGGACAGTTTAAAACTGCCCTATGAGCACCGCGAATATGAACCAAACAGCAAACTTACGGGGGCGGACATTGCCCGCTCGCTTGGCGAGGACCCGAGCGCCGTTTTCAAAACACTTGTAACGGTGGCAAAATCTAAAAAGCACTATGTTTTTATGATACCCGTTGAAAAGGAACTTGACCTTAAAAAAGCGGCAAAAGCGGTAGGCGAAAAAAACATAGAGATGATTGCGCAAAAAGAACTGCTGCCGCTGACAGGCTATATACACGGCGGCTGTTCCCCGATAGGAATGAAAAAGCAGTTTACCACCACGGCGGACGAAAGCGCGCTTTTGTTTGACGAAATAATGTTTTCCGCGGGCAGAGTAGGCAGCCAGGTAAAAATGAAGGTAGACGACCTGCAAAAAGCCGTGCGGATTGCCTTTGCGGATTTAACTAAAGAATAGAGCCTGACTTAAAAGGAAAAAATATGGATTTCAGCACTTTTGAATGGACAAGAACACCTGCCGCCTGCAATATTGAAAGCGGAAAAATAGAAGTAACAACAAAGCCGTTTACCGATTTATGGCAGAGAACTTATTATCATTTCAGGAATGACAACGCCCCTGTTTTTCAAACGGAAACGGACGAAAAATATTTTAGTTTTACTGTAAAAACGGATTTTAACGAAAGCCACCACAGATTTGACCAGTGCGGAATAGTTATGTACCTTGACAGTGAAAACTGGCTGAAAGCCTCCGTGGAATACGAAAATGAAAAATTCCAGCATCTGGGCAGCGTTGTAACAAACTGCGGCTATTCGGACTGGGCAACTACGGCTATACCTGCCGGCATAAAAGAGATGTGGTACAGATTCAGCCGCCGTGAAGACGATTACTGCATTGAATGTTCAAAAGACGGCAAAGAATTCAGCCAAATGCGAATTTGCCATATGAGCAGGGGCGGCGGAAAAATTAAATTCGGCATATACGCCTGCTCTCCTGAAGATTCGTCCTTTAAAGCGGTATTTTCGGATTTTGAACTTACAGAATGTAAGTGGCAGGCGCATAACGGCCAGCAGCCGGATTAATTAAAGCGAAGCGGCTGTCAGATTAAATATTAAGCCCAAACAAATACGAAAAAATATGTGCAACAGTATTGCTCGTACTGTTGCACATATTTTTATATGCCTAAAGGCAAAATTTAAATTTTTACTAATTTTGTGCAATGCGGCAATTCTTACTCCTGCGGTTTCAGCGGCCCGTAATAATAACTGGCAGTTGCGCCGCCGTCAATCAAAATGGTTGATCCGGTAATGAACGCGCCCGCCGGCCCCATAAGAAGTTCTGCAACATTCGCCACCTCGTCCGCTGTGCCGGGCCGACCGGCAGGGCACTTTGCAAACATATTCTTATAGAAATCACCGCGGGGACCGTTAAACTCATCAACGGCAAGCGGCGTAACAATAATGCCGGGAGCAATATCGTTCAGCCTTGCGCCGCGCTCTCCCCACTTAACCGATTCTGCCATAACGCGTTTTTCGTTGCAGCGCTTTGCCATCTGATAGGCGTGGAGTGTATCCCGTATGTTTTCAGGTTGGAGCATTTCAAGTTTAAGCAGTTCCTCGGCAGGAGTTGTGGCAAGCAACTCATCCTGTTCGGGTGTAAGCGCAGGCATACGAAATCCGCTTTGGCTGGAGATCGTTACACCTGTGCCGCCTTCTTTGATAACCTTACCGACTTCCTCAAGCAATACGGCAGTGCCATAAAGATCCACCTTCAAAATCGCCTCGATCGGAGCCTGACTTGGAGAAACGCCTGCGGCATTTATAAGCATGGCAATATCGCCATACTTTTGTGCCTGTTCAATCAGATTTAAAATAGATTCACGAGAGGAAAGATCCATCACAACCGGAACTGTATCAAATCCCGCGTTGTTCATAATTTGGGAGATTGTTTCAGCGTTGCTCTGCATTTTATCGCCTATTACTATTTTCTTTCCAAAACCGACTCTGCGTGCAATCGCCATACCAATCTGTCCTGCGCCTGTTAAAATCAAAACATCTTTTTTCATATTCTTTTTCTCCTTAAACTGATTCTTTTGCCCAGTCCGCAACGGTGCTTTCTGATTTTGAAGCGTCCGCGCCGTGAATTGCCAGTCCCTTGCCGAAAGACGCACCCGTGCAAACTTTTTTAAGATCCCGCTCACAACTTCCAAGCCCGCTGCCTTCGTGCGTCATAACAGCCATAATTTTTTTGCCGGTAAAATCCAGTTTTTCAAGTTGCGTAAAAATTGCCATCGGGAAAGTCCCCCACCAGCATGGGCCGCATATAAACACATTGTCATATTCCGAAATATCTTTAAGGTATTTTTTCAGTTCAGGTCTTGCGTGCTCGTGCAGTTCCTTTTTTGCCTCCTCAATACAGGCATAGTAATCCGCGGAATATGGTTTTACCGTATCCACTTCAAACAAATCGCCTCCAACCGCTTTCTGAATAAACTGCGCAACAATCTCTGTGTTGCCTTTTGCGATATTCTTTACACTGCCGTTCCAGTAATTTTCACCTTTGCGTGAATAGTAGATAATTAAATTCTTTGCCATAATCAACCTCTCCTTAAATTTATTTTTTGTTGATCCGCGTAGGAACAATTCAGCGCGCCATTATTCAGCAGCCAAAACTGATTCCTTTTTTCCGGAATTTTTTCTTTATAACACCTTATATTATACGAGCATACACGCCGGGGAGCAATTCGGGTTTGCGGGATTTTGCATAAGAAAAACTGATATGAAAAGAGCCTGCGTTTAGCAGGCTCTTTTGGTGCACATTATTTGTTATTCTCAAATTGTGCTTTCAATATTTGCGCAAATTCCTCAATATAGCAGCCTGAATTATCGGCTTTCCAAAAGGCGCAATAATTGCGGTGAATCGGCGTTTTGTTTCGGCAAAGCGTTAGGCGGGCAATTGATTCAGCATACTGCGTAGGCAGCGAACCGCCTTCAACAGGAAGATACCCTTCCCCGCCGACCACCATCAGCCGCGCTTCATCTAAATTCTCAGCGAATATTATCGGGCTTATAATTCCGTAAATCTCACGATAATAATTTTGTTCATGCTCACGCTGTTTTTTGGAGGCAATCAGAATACAGGGAATATTCCGCAGGTCGCCTGTATTCACATATTCCATATCTGCAATCGCATTCCTTGCGGAAATTTCAATATGGCAGTCAATAGTTGTAAGCACCGTATTAACATATTCGCTTGAAAACGCCCGCCGCTGATCGTTTAGAATCAAATCCACATTATCCGTCCTAAGCAGTTCGTATAATTCTTCGTGATTTCCCGTTTCTATATTAATCGGAACATCGGGGTGTTTTTGCGCAAACTCAGCCACCGCTTTCTGAAATTCCAAACCGCCGTACCCTTTTAACTGCCCAATTCGCAAAGTAAATTCATCACCGCGCGCGATTTGCACGGTTTCTTTGCACAATCTGTCAAAATCCGCCGTCAGAATCAGACTCTCCCGATAAAAATACTCGCCCGCAGGCGTCAGCGAAAATCGGCGGTTTTGCCGTTTTAGCAATGTAACGCCGAGTTCCCGTTCTAACGCCTGCACCTGCTGTGAAACAGCGGACTGCGATATATAGCATTCTTCGGCGGCTTTGCTGAAACTGTTGCAGCGAACAACTGCCTGAAAATATTTAATTTGCTTTAGCATAACAGCCTTCTCCCTGTAATTGCTTTCTGCGCCGTAATTGCATTGCTTATTCGCGTTCTTCAAAACTATTCAAAAACGGCCGAAACGCTGCACACCGTTTACACGATTATTCTGACATATCTTTTCAGCCTATCCCATAAGACGCCGTAAATCCGCAGCGGTCTTTTGATCTATACTATCAAATATCGCCTGATTATATCATATATTTACGCCTTATTCAATCAGCAAAACGGCTCGGCATTTAATTTTGAATTTAAAATTAAGATAAGAAAAAATATTAGAATAATTCTTTGTAATGCTCGCCCCAGTTACGCATAGCGTCAAGAATAGGGCTCAGGCTTTCGCCGAGTTCTGTTAGTGAATATTCAACATGAGGGGGAACTTCGGCATATACTTTTCTGTTAACAAGCCCGTCCGCCTCCATATCTCTCAGTTGTGCAGTCAAAACCTTCTGCGAAACGGTGCCTATTGATTTTTTTAATTCCCCGAAACGCTTAGTGCCGGTCATAAGATCCCGTAAAATTAAAACCTTCCACTTATTGCCGATAAGAGTAAGCGTTGTTTCAACCGGGCAGGCGGGCAGCGCCTTATCTGTTTTTTTCATAATAACACAACCTTTCAGCAGTATCTTTTAGTAATTAACAGTTATATTATACCATACATATCAAAAGGAAATCAAATATCTTGATTTTTAAATTTCTTATTTTCTTTCGGAAAAAAGCCGCCGTTTTTATTGCAATTGCGGCAGTTAACGGCCTTTTAGTTACATTTAGGTAACTTTAACACAAAAAAGTGCGTACTTTACAAATATTTTTTGCGGCGTTATCATTATCTTGCAAGATGAAAATTGCAAAATAAAAATGAAAATTTATATCAGGAGGTTATTTATTATGAATGAAGTTGTAAAATTTTTACAGGAAAATCCTGTGCAGTATCTGGCAACAGTAGGAAGAGACGGCAAAGCAAAATGCAGACCCTTTATGTTTGCCGGTGAACTTGACGGCAAACTTTGGTTTTGCACAAACAATCAGAAAGATGTTTACAAAGATATGCAGCAAAATCCCTGTGTTGAAATCTCTGTTTCAAGCCCGTCATACGCTTGGATTAGGCTGAACGGTGAGGCGGTGTTTGAAAACAATGTTCCCGCCAAGGAGATGTGCATTAAAAACCCGATAGTTAAAGGCCAGTACGGGGAGGCGTCCAACCCCATATTTGAGGTATTCTATCTTAAAAACGCTCACGCTGTTATTGCTGATTTTTCAGGAAATCCGCCAAAAGAGTACGATTTATAAGAAGCACAAGTAAACGCTGCTTTTAATTTTACAGGCGTCTTAAAATTTGCCCGCAGCATAATTTTAAGGCGCCCGTATTCTAAAAAACGCCTTATCAAACTATAATAAGGCGTTAGAAGCATTAAATTATTTGCAGCCGGAAATTCCGGGGGAAAAATTATGAAGGCAAAAGATTATTTGAAATATATTGCTGATGAGATACACACCGTTGTTTTTGCCACGGTGGATAAAGACGGGCGGCCTGTTACCTGCGCTATTGATATTATGGACAGTGATGAGAACTGCCTGTATTTTTTAACGGCAAAAGGAAAAGGCTTTTATGACCGGCTTAAAAACAATGAAAATATTGCTTTTACGGCAATAAAAGGAAACGATACTCTGTCCTGCGAGGCGGTATCCGTCCGCGGGAAAGCAGAAGAAATAGGAAAAAGTCTTATACCCGCTCTTTTCAGTAAAAATCCGTATATGGAAAAAATCTATCCAAACGAGCAGTCGCGGGACGCACTGACAGTTTTTAAGATAACAGAAGGAACGGGCGAATGGTTTGACCTTTCAAAAAAGCCCATTGAAAGAGAAAGTTTTTCTTTCGGAGGGGCGCGCGCTGAGGAATCAGGATATTTTGTTACGCAAAAGTGTATAGGCTGCAAATTCTGCTATTCCAAATGCCCGCAGAAATGCATTGACATAACTAAAAAGCCGGTTGTAATAGAGCAGGAACACTGCCTTCGCTGCGGAAACTGCTATGAGATATGCCCGATGAGGGCTATAGAGAAACGGGGACTTTAAAATGACCCAGGAAGAAAAAAGGCTTTACCTTATAAAAGAACTGCTTAACGAACAGCCGCAGTACAGCGGTATGGAAATCCCGAAAGACGAAAGGGAGCAAAACATCCTGCTGCGCTCGCTGTTTAATATCCGTATGCCGAAACCGGCAAACGAAGAGTTTTTAAAAATACAGGATGAATATTTACAGGCGCAAACAGCCGCAAAAGGCATTACCCGAGTTGAGGATTTAACGCCCGTTCAAAAAGGAATCTATCTTTGGCAGGGCGATATTACAACCCTTGCGGCGGACGCTATAGTGAACGCCGCAAACAGCGCTCTGCTCGGCTGCTTTGTGCCCTGCCACGGCTGTATTGACAATGCCATTCACACTGCGGCGGGTGTTCAACTGCGCCTTGAATGTGCGGATATAATGAAAAAGCAGGGCGCAGAAGAGCCAACCGGAAAAGCGAAAATAACAAAGGCTTACAACCTGCCGTGCAAATATGTTATACACACGGTTGGGCCGATAGTTTACAAAAAACTAACAATGGAGGACTGCCGCCTGCTGGAAAACTGCTATAATTCCTGCCTTGACCTTGCGGACAAAAACGGCATAAAAAGCATAGCGTTTTGCTGTATTTCAACAGGCGAATTTCACTTTCCAAACGAAAAAGCGGCGGAAATAGCAATTAAAACCGTTAAAGAATATTTAAGCAGAAACAAAAACGGCACAGAGGTAATATTCAATGTTTTTAAGGACGAAGACAAACGAATCTACAGAAGATTACTTTCAGAAAATTAAAAAGATAAAAGAACTGATTAAAGATTCAGACGCCGTACTTGTCGGCGCGGGGGCAGGAATGTCCACCGCGGCGGGAATGGAATACAGCGGCGAAAGATTTGAAAAGTATTTTTCCGACTTTCGCAGGAAATACGGTTTCAGCGATATGTATTCCGGCGGATTTTATCCTTACAAAACGCAGGAGGAATTTTGGGCGTTTTGGTCCCGCAGCATATTTGTTAACAGATATGAGGGCGAAGTAGGCAAACCTTACGGCGACCTGCTTGAACTGCTTAAAGGCAAAGAATATTTTGTGCTTACAACAAATGTGGACCACTGCTTTCAGAGGGCAGGTTACAGCAAAGAGCGGCTGTTTTACACGCAGGGCGATTATGGGTTGTGGCAATGTTCAAAACCCTGCTGCCAAAAAACTTATGATAATAAAGAAGCCGTTTTAAAAATGGTAAAAGAGCAAAAGGATATGAAAATACCCTCTGAACTTGTGCCGAAATGCCCCGTTTGCGGCGCGCCGATGACAACAAATCTGCGTATTGACGACACTTTTGTGCAGGACAGCGGCTGGTACGCCGCCGCAGGCAGATACAATGATTTTACAGAAAAATACAAGGGCGGAAAACTGCTGCTGCTTGAACTCGGCGTGGGCTACAACACCCCGGGAATTATCAAATATCCGTTTTGGCGCATTGCCGCAGAAAACAAAAACGCCGCTTATGTTTGCATAAATTACGGCGAGGCGGTATGCCCCAAAGAGATAAGCAAAAATTCCGTTTGCCTTAACACAGATATTGCAAAAGCCCTGAGCGACCTTAAAACGGTATAAACAAAACCCGACCGGAGAAATTAATTCCCGGTCGGGTTTTTATTTTTATATCATCTTATAAAATTCGTTCTTTCAAACGGTTCTTTTTCAGGCAGGCCGTACTGCTCTTTGCCGAGCGCAATGCTTTTCATAAGGAAAGCCATATTCCTTGCAAGCGTGCGCATAGACTGCATACCTTCCGCGTCCTGAGCCGCCTCGCCCGGAGCCCTGCCGTGAACGCTGTTCCAATACTGGCCGGACGCTACCGGCATACCTGAAATAGTGAAAAATTTATTGAGTTCATCAAAAGTTGCGGAAAGTCCGCCTCGCCTTGCGGCAACAACAGCGGCACCGACTTTCATAGTCTTATCAAACGGTGTTGAATAAAAAAGCCTTGTTAAAAACGCCGCAAGAGTTGCGTTAGCGCCTGCGTAATACACGGGGCTTCCTACCACAATGCCGTCGCACTCTTCAAACTTGCGCGCCGCCTCGTTAACCTCATCATCAAAAACGCAACTGCCCTTTTTAGCGCAGGTGTTGCAGGCGATACAGCCTCTTATATCCTTATTGCCGATATGCATAACCTCGGTTTCTATACCCTCTGCGTCAAATATCTTTTTCATTTCTGCAAGGGCGAGCGCCGTGTTTCCGTTTGCGTGCGGACTTCCGTTAATCATCAAAACTTTCATTTGCAATCTCTCCTTAATACATAATAATATTAAAACTCCTTATCGGGAGCAAAATGCGTTTAATCATCCCATTTAAGGTTATGTAGTTCGCCTTTTAGGGAAAGAGCGGGATAATTCCACTGGCGCAAAACTTCATAAACGCCGACCGCCACGCTGTTTGAAAGATTCAGACTCCTTATTATACCCCTCATAGGCAGGCGGACGCATTTTTCCTCATTTTCTTTCAGCAACTCCTCCGGCAGTCCTTTTGTTTCCTTGCCGAAAACAAGAAAACAGCCGTTTTTGTATTTCATATCGCTGTGAACATTGCGCGCCTTTGTGCTGAAATAATAAAACGGGGCGCCTTTATTTTTTTCAAAAAATTCAGAGATATTTTCATAATACTCAATATCAAGTTTATCCCAATAATCAAGCCCCGCGCGGCGTACGCGTTTTTCCGTTATCTCAAACCCCATAGGGCCAACAAGATGAAGTTTTGCGCCCGTTGCGGCGCAGGTGCGGGCAATATTGCCGGTATTCTGCGGTATTTCCGGCTCTATAAGCGCAACATTAAGCGCGTATTCCATTTATGTAAACTTCCTTTATATTGAAATTTTCATCAGTAAACACAATATCAGCCGCCTTGCCCGGCGCGATTGAGCCGATTTCATCTTCCATACCTATGGCTTTGGCGGGATTTATAGTACAACTTTTAAGCGCGGATTTAAAATCTACGCCGAAAGAAAGCAGATTTTTAAATTCATCAAAAATATTGCTGATTGACGCCGCTATTGTTCCGTCCTCAAGCACAGCATATTTTCCGCCCTCGCGCACATACACCTTTTGCCCGCCGAGTTCAAATTCCCCTGCGCCGAGCCCTGCCGCGCGCATTGAATCGGAAATCACGCAGGCTCTGTTTTCGCCAAGTATTTTAAAAGTATTTCTGAGCACCGCGGGGCAGATATGGCCGCCGTCGCAGATGAGTTCGCAAAAAACTTTATCATTGTCAAGCGCAGTGCCCACAATTCCCGCCTCACGGTGAGTCATTGGAGTCATTGCGTTATAAAGGTGAGTGGCGTGGCTTGCGCCCATATCAAAAGCGTGCTGAGCCTCTGCGGCGTTCGCCGCGGAATGACCTATGGAAACAGCGCATTTTTTGCTTGCGTGCTTAATGAAATCATCGCTTTCAAAAGCCTCCGGCGCTATTGTTATGAGTTTTACAATATTGCCGCTTGCGGAATATATCTCATCAAATTCCTCAACGCTTCCGGCGCGAACATAAGCGGGATTTTGCGCGCCTTTTTTGCTCATTGCAATAAACGGGCCTTCAAGATTTATGCCCGCTATTTTTGCGCCGGATTCACCGCCCCTGTATTCGCGCACTGTTTTTGCGATATTCATTAAAGTATCATGCCCCAGGGTCATACTTGTTGCGCAAAATGATGTAACGCCGTGCTTTGCAAGAAACGCGCTTACTTTATCAAGGCTTTCCCTGCTTGCGTCCGAACAGTCGCCGCCTGCCGCGCCGTGAATGTGAATATCCACAAATCCCGGCAGCGCCACCATTCCACTCATATCACGGCCGTCGCCCTCTATTACGCCTATGCCCTTTATTTTGCCGTTTTCAATTTCCATATCGGCAACTTCCTTTTTAAACAGTTCATTATAAAAGCAAACATTTTTAAGAATCATACTGATTCTCCTTTACTATGTTAAAAGTAATCTTTTTAAGGTCGTCATATGTTTCAAGCGAACTCATCTGAGCGCGGAATTTTGCTCCGCCGCGAAGCCCCTTAGTGTAATAAGCGGCGTGGCGGCGCGCCTCGCGCATTGCGGTGTATTCGCCCTTATACTCTATCATTTTGGCGATATGTTTTAACATAACCGTCATTTTTTCTTCAAGCGACGGCGGCGGAATAATAATACCGTCCCCAAGATAAGCGTTTATCTGCCTGAAAAGCCACGGATTGCCAAACGCGCCCCGGCCTATCATAACGGCGTCGCACCCGGTATTTGCAATCATTTTTTCCGCTGAATATATATCCGTAACATCGCCGTTTCCGATAACAGGTATACTAACGGCGTTTTTTACGGCGGCGATAATATCATAATCCACCGTACCGCTGTACATCTGCTGCCGTGTTCTGCCGTGAATTGTTATAGCGTCTGCGCCGTTTGCTTCAAGTATTTTTGCAAGTTCTACGGCGTTTATACTGCTGTCATCCCAGCCCTTGCGAATCTTTGCCGTTACGGGAATATCAACAGCCTGCCTGACCGCCTTTACTATTCTTCCGGCGAGCGCCGGGTCTTTCATAAGGCTTGCGCCGCCGCCGTTCATTGCAACCTTGGGCGCGGGGCAGCCCATATTTATATCAATAATATCCGGCGAAAATTCAAGGCACTTAACTGCCGCCTGAGCCATAATATCGGGGTCATCACCGAATATCTGCGCGCCCGCCGTGCCCTCATTTTTGCCGAGGGTAAGGAGCATTGCGCTTTTTTTATCGCCCATAACAAGCCCTTTTGAACTTACCATTTCAGTTACTGTATAAGCCGCGCCGAATGAGGCGCACAACTCGCGGAAAGCCATATCTGTAACGCCCGCCATAGGGGCAAGAAAGGCAATATCTTTAAATTCTATATCTCTTATTTTCACTCTTATCACCACAGCCTTTCAGACTGCTAACAGCAAATTAAAATCATATGCGCTTTATTGCGCTAACAGTAATTACAGTAATCTCAAAAAATGCAAATTTTGAGAGCGGTATAAACAGAATCAGCGGGTTTTAACACTATATCTCCTGAAATACTATATCACAACGCCGCTGAATGGGCAAGCGGTTTTATTAATAAACAAAAAGAAAAGCCGCCGCAAACTCAATGCCTGCGGCGGAATATATGTATTTTAACCGGTGAATTATTTAATTATTTTATTCGCCTTTTATTCTTCGGAGTTATCCCCTTCGCCCAACTTGGCTTTGCGGGCGGCTTCCTGCTCGGCAAGTCTGTCCGCACGAATATCGGCAAGTTCGGCAATCATCTGATTACGCAGGTTGCCGTGAATGGGATAGAGAATAAATGTAAGTCCGTAAAGTCCTCTTGCAAGCGCGGGAAGTATACAGAATACAGCCCAGATACCGTTTAAAACAGTTGGGTCAGTCTGCGGAATGGCGTTTCCGAGTGAATCGGTAAGCGGAACATAATTTATCCAAGTAAGCACCATACCGGAGAGCCAGCCTGTAACGGAAGTTGCAAGTTTTGTGAAATAACCCTGAACGGTAGTTACAAGCGCTTCGTTTCTGAGGCCGTGTTTCCATTCCATATAATCAAATGTTTCCGCGCAGAGTACAGGGCCTACAACAAGAATAAGTTTATTCGGCAGGCCGCAGATGGTGAGCGCGAATATAATCCAGATAAGGTTAAGAATATAATTATCGCTGAATGTTTGGCCAAACGGATGATAGCCTATAATAAATGTAACAGTATAGGCAACGCCGCCGAACACGCCGGCGATAATAGCCGTTGTGCGCGCGCCGAATTTTTTAATCATTTTAGCGGCAAGCGGCACCATAAGATAGTTTGGAATACCCGTGAAAAGGCCGCAAACCGTTTGGTTTGCAAGGTTGCCGGTATTATTAAGCCAGAAATACTGCTCTGAAGAGCCGCCGACCGCCTTGAAATTGTTGAAGAAATCCGCAAATATAATTGCGAAAAGCGGGCGGTTTGTAAATATCTGCTTAACTGATTCCAAAACTGAAGTTTCATTCATTTCTTCACGGGACTGAAGCGGCACACGCTCACGCATATTAAAGAAGCCCCAAACTGCAAATACAGCGGAGAAGATAAGCATGAAATACGCAAATCCCGTATAAACGCCTTCCATTGTAATGCCGGAATTTATTCTGGGCAAAAATTCAACAAGGACAGGCACAAGCGACGGAAGCCAAGTTCCGAAAAGTTCAAAGAATTTACTTGTTGTAATAAGGTTATTTCTTTCATCCGGGTTAGGGGTGATATTATATATCATAAGACCCCACGCGCCGAAATAACTCATACCAAGGCCGTAAATAACGATTGCTATTGCAGACCACCAAATTTTACCCGATGAGGTAAGGTCCGGCGCCGTAAACATCATAGCGCCGCCTATCAGCCACAGCGGGAGCGGCAGGATAAAGAACGGGCGTATCCTTCCCCAGCGGGTTCTGGTTCGGTCTATAACAAGGCCGGAAATAGTATCGTCTACCGCGTCATAAATAGAGGCAAAAAGATTTATGTAAGCATAAGCCGTTGTATTTAACTTAAGGAACTGAATCATAAAGAATTCCTTATAAGTGCTGACAAACTGGCTTAAGTTCTTTTGGCCGAAGTTTACAAGCACATACGCCGCTATCTCTTTTGGCGTAAGATAGCGCTTTTTGGTATACGCGAGTTTATCAAGTTCAGCTTCTTCTTTAGCCAAAAGGTCCTGATCTTCCAAGATACCACCGCTTTCAATTAAAATTGCAAATATATATTTCTACCGCAAAATACGATTATAACATTTTAAATATATCAAAATTTACGCAATTAATCAATATCTATTTCAAAGATTGTTTTAAATTAGCCGTTTTTTTGATTAATCTTACAAAAATCAGCACTTGCTTTTGTGCAAATTTTCTTTTTTGTTATTTCTGTTTATGATTTTTACAACTATAAGGCACAGCGCAAGCAGTACCGGGAAAACAACGGCTATTGAAAGCCCTTTTGAGATATTTGAACTGTCCCCGGAAATGAGGCCTACAACTGCGGGCCCGCCAGTGCAGCCCAAATCGCCGAAAAGCGCATAAGCGGCAAATATCACAGAAGAGATATTCGGCATATATTTTGAGCAAAGCGAAAATGTGCCAGGCCACATAGGGCCGACGGCAAAACCGCATACGCAGCAGCCGAGAAGCGCCACAACCGGCTGTTTTGCAAAAGACGCCGTAATATACGCCGCCACGCAAAGCGCGCTGCACGCCAGCATAACTTTTACTATATCCACCTTATCGCTTATCTTGCCGTAAATTATTCTGCCGAGGAACATTAAAAACGCGAACGCGCAGGGGCCTAAAAGATCACCCATTGTTTTGGAAACTCCAAGCCCCGCCTCCGCAAACGCAGACGCCCACTGGCTCATTGAAAGTTCGCTTGCTCCGGCACACACCATAACAACGCCGAAAATCCAAAACATAGGAGTTTTTATCATATCTTTAACAGAGCCGCGCTCGCGGACTTCCTCCGGAGTTCTGATAGGCACAAGCATAAATCCGGCGGCGGCAGCAAGCGGCACGGCGGCAAAAATCAGCGCAAGAACACGCCAGTTTTCTATGCCGAACACGGAAAAGAACAGAGTAGAAACCAACACTACCATAACACACCCTGCGCTGAATGATGAATGAACAAACGCCATTGACCCCGCTTTTTTTGCGGTTGGGCAGGAATCCACAATCGGCGTTATCAGAACTTCAATAAGCCCCGCGCCGATTGCGTAAAGCACGGTGCAAATAAAGATACCCCAAAAAGCGCCGGGAATTATATCCGCCATAAAGGACAGCCCCGCAAATCCGCAGAGCGAAAACACCGCCGCAGCAACCGTAAGCGCCCTGTACCCCGTTTTTCTTACAATAACGGGCGCAGCGGCGTCCACAAATATTTGTGTAAAAAATGTAACCGTTACAAGAACGGTGAGCCTGCCTATATCAAGCCCGAATTCCGTGCCGAAACGGACAAAAAGAAGCGGCAGAAATGTTGACGCAACGGACTGCGTTATATACGCAAGGCAGCACGCCGCAAGCGTATGCGAATAAGTTAATTTATTTTTAACAGCGCCCATTCGGTTAAATACCCCTATCTTAAAATCTGAGTGCTATTATACAGCACAATATTTCTTTTTTCAACTTGATTGATAAAAATATTAGTGATAAAATTAATTTAACGGAAATTAAACGCAGTATGGTTTTAAACGGCTGATTTTTGCAGGCGGCTTTTTAATATCCCGCGCGGCATTTTACTATAACGGGTTTAATTACCGCTTGTTTAAATAAAATTAACACATACGGAGTGAATACTATGATTTGGGAATTTGATTTGCCGGTAAAGATTGTATTCGGCAGCGGAAAGAGAAAAGAACTTGAAAAATACATTGACGAAATAGGCGGCAAAAACGGAGTGCTTGTATGCTCCAAAAGTTTTGCAAAAAACGGTACGGCAGAAAAGTTTAAAGAACATTCCGGCGGCAGAATAAAAGCCGTTTTCAGCGATATAAGACCGAACCCCACCACAAAGAATGTTAATGACTGCGTTTCTCTTTTAAGAGAGATAAAAGCGGATTTCGCCGTTGCGCTCGGCGGCGGTTCTCCTATGGACTGCTGCAAGGCGGCGTGCGCAATAGCAAAAGGAAACGATATTATTGAGCCTTACCACACCGGCGGCAAACCCGTAACGGCGGAGGAGGCAATACCTATGATTGCTTTCCCCACAACAAGCGGCACCGCCAGCGAGGTTACAAACATTGCGGTGCTTACGGACACGGAAAAGAACATTAAAGCGCCGATGAATGACCCCGCAATGTACCCGAAAACCGCTGTAATCGACCCGGAACTTACGCTTTCCGTTCCGCAGCGCATAACAGCGTCCACGGGTCTTGATGTGCTGAGCCACGCAGTTGAAAGTTACTGGAGCACTCTTAATCAGCCGATTTGCTCGGCGTGCTCGGTATACAGCGCCAAACTTGTTTTCAAATATCTTGAGCGGGCTTACAACAACCCGAATGATATTGAAGCGCGTGAAAAAATGGCGGCGGCAAGCATAACGGCGGGAGTTGCGTTTTCACACCCGCGCACAACGGGCAGCCACGCCTGCTCTTTTCCGCTTACTAATTTTTATGGTGTGCCGCACGGAGAGGCATGCGCTTTTACGCTTGATTACTTCATTAAATTTAACGCTCAAAACGCTGATGACAACGGCAGAATAGCGGCATTTGCAAAGCAGTGCGGCTTTGAAAGCGCCTATGCCATGGCAGATGAAATTACGGCAATGAAAAAGCGAATGGGTATGAGGACGCGCCTTTGTGAAATAGGCTGCACAACTGATGAGCAGATAGAGGAACTTGCAAAAGCAAGCATGAGTATGCTTATGACCCGCAACCCCATACCGCTTACTGAGAAAAATATTCTTGAAATGTTTAACGCTTTAAGATAATATATAAATGTAATACATTTAAGGAGAAATATATGGTTTACGGAGTTATACTTGCGGGCGGCATCGGTTCCCGCATGGGCGGGGACAAACCCAAGCAATACCTCAATTTAAAAGGCAGACCGATTATAATATACACAATTGAAAAATTCTTTGCCTGCCCCGCCATAGATAAAATAATAGTTCTTTGCCCTGCTCAGTGGGAGGAGCACACAAAAGACCTTATTAAAAAATTTATTTCTCCCGCGCAGGATAAAATCACCGTTGCGCGGGGCGGCGCCACAAGAAACGAAACAATAATGAACGCGGTTGACCTTATTGAAAAAAGCGGCTGCCTTGATGACGATACTATCATAGTTACTCACGATTCCGTGCGCCCGTTTGTTACTCACCGAATAATAGAAGAAAATGTTAAAGCGTGTGAGGAATACGGCGCGTGCGATACCGTTATTAAAGCAACGGATACGATAGTTGAATCAAAAGACGGCAGATTTATAAGTAATATTCCAAACAGAAATTATATGTACCAGGGGCAGACTCCGCAGTCCTTTAAGGCGGTTAAGTTAAAGGAACTTTACTCTTCACTTACTCAGGAAGAAAAGGAAATACTGACGGACGCCGCTAAAATATTTGTGCTTAAGGGCGAAAAGGTGGCGCTTGTTGACGGCGAGGATTTTAATATAAAAATAACATATCCATATGACATGCGCGTTGCTAAATCCCTGCTGGAGGACGAGGAAGAATGATAAACACGGTTTACCGCCTTGCGCAGCCCAGAAGATTTGAAGTTGCGTTTGAAAATATAGACCTGTTCGGCGGAAATGCGGTTGTGCGCCCGACTCATCTTTCAATCTGCAATGCGGATATGAGATATTACTTGGGCACAAGGGACGCTAAAGTGCTTGCCCAAAAACTGCCCATGGCGCTGATTCACGAAGGTATCGGGCAGGTTGTGTTTGACAGCACCGGCGCTTTTAAATGCGGGCAGAGAGTTGTTATGATTCCGAATATCCCGTGCGAGGAAGATGACTTTATTGCCGAAAATTACCTGCGCTCTTCAAAATTCTGCGGCTCTTCCGCAGACGGCTTTTTGCAGGAATATGTTGAAATATCGCCGAAGAGGCTTGTTGCTCTGCCGGATAATATTGATTTAAATGTGGCGGCGTTTACGGAAATTGTTTCCGTTTCAATGCACGCTGTTTCAAGATTTGATAAAATCGCCCACGCCCGCCGAGATATTATAGGCGTGTGGGGGGACGGCAATTTGGGCTATATCACCACCCTGCTGCTTAAAAAGAATTTTCCTAAAAGCAAAATTTACATTTTCGGCACTAATTATGAAAAACTTGCCGATTTTACTTTTGCCGACGGCGCATATCTTGTAAACGATGTGCCGGAAGATATGGAAATTGACCACGCTTTTGAATGTGTTGGCTCAAACGGAAGCCCCATAGCAATAGAGCAGATAATAGGGCTTATAAAGCCGGAGGGCACACTATCCCTGCTCGGTGTTTCAGAATACCCCGTTGCCATAAACACAAGAATGATACTTGAAAAGGGTCTGCGCCTTTTCGGCTCTTCAAGAAGCGGTGCGGCAGATTTTCAAAAGACTGTTTCATTATACAGAAAAAATCCCGAAATAATTGATTATCTCGGCAACCTTATCAGTTCCGTAAACGAAATAAAAACGCTTGCGGACATAAAAGCGGCGTTTGAAAAAGACGCGAAAAAAGCATTCGGCAAAACCATTATGAAATGGGATATATAAAACTGCTGAGATTTCACTTTACCGGCAGTATGAAAATGCGGCATAAAAGCCGCATTTTTTTATATTCTAACAAAACTTTAACATTTGTATGGTATTATTAAATTATCTTGGAGGTGCTTTTATGTTTAAGATACTGATTGTTGAGGACGACAGAGATTTAAACCGCACCGTGCGCACATATCTTGAGCAAAACGGATATGACGCGGTAGGCTGCCTGAGCGCCGACGAGGCGTATGACGAACTTTACGGCAATGTGTTTGATTTGATAATATCTGACATAATGATGCCGGGCACCGACGGATTTGAATTTGCAAAAACGGTGAGAGAACTTAACGAGGACATTCCCATTCTTTTTATGACGGCGCGCGATGATTTCAGCGCAAAGCAGAGAGGATTTAAAATAGGAATTGACGATTATATGGTTAAGCCGGTTGACCTGGACGAACTGCTTTTGCGAATAGGCGCCATACTGCGCCGCGCGAAAATAGCGGCGGTAAAAAAACTGACAGTCGGCAGCCTGACCCTTGACGCTGACGAGCACACGGCATATTTAAACGGGCAGGAAATTCCGCTGACGGTGCGTGAGTTTAACCTTTTATACAAATTACTGTCTTACCCTAAAAAGACCTTTACACGCACGCAGCTTATGGATGAATTTTGGGATATGGAAACCACATCTTCTCCCCGAACGGTTGATGTTTATATGACAAAACTGCGTGAGAAATTTAAAGACTGCGCCGATTTTGAAATTCAAACCGTGCACGGGCTGGGATATAAGGCGGTGCTGAAATGAAAAGGGAAAAAAAGCATTCGCGTGCAAAATATATTTTGCTTGCTTTCAGGCGCTACGCCATATTTTTTCTTGCAATAAGTTTTTTTATATCCTGCTGCCTTACGCTGTTTTTAAGCACAATGCAAAAGGTGGGCGGGATTGTAATTGAGCGTGAAAGCATTGAGAGCGCGGCAAAAATAACATTTGCAAATGTGGTGGTATTAAGCGTTATATGCACGGCGGCGGACGCTGTTCGCAGAGCGGTAACGGTTAACAGGCCTGTTAAAAAAATAAAGGAATTCGCCCGCAAAATTATGAGCGGCGATTTTTCCGCAAGGATAGAAAAAGATGATTCGGCGTTTTTAAGTATGGGCGATTTTGACGAAATTGCCGATTATTTTAACGATATGGCGCAGGAACTTTCCGGAATTGAAACGCTGCAAAATGATTTTACCGCAAATGTTTCGCACGAGATGAAAACGCCGCTTGCGGTAATTAAAAATTACACCGCGCTGCTGAAAAGCCCCGGCATTTCAGAAAAAGAGAGAATTGAATACGCCGGCGAGGCAGGCAAGGCGGCGGACAGGCTGAGCGCCCTTGTTTCAAACATATTAAAACTGAGCAAACTTGAAAACAGGCAGATATTTCCGAAAAACGAGGAATATGATTTGGGCGAGCAACTGCGCGAGTGCCTGCTTCAGTTTGAAAACGAATGGCTTAAGAAAAATCTTGAGATTGAAACGGATATAGAAGACGGCGTTACGGTGCGCGCGGACAGCGAACTGCTTAGCATTGTATGGAGTAATCTGTTTTCAAACGCCGTTAAATTTACCGATAAAGGAAAAATCAGCGTTTCGCTGAAAAAAGACGGCAGCTTTGCCTGCGTAACCGTTGCGGACACCGGCAGCGGAATAAGCGCGGCGGACGGCAAAAAAATATTTGATAAATTTTACCAGGGCGATACTTCCCACGCAACGGCGGGCAACGGGCTGGGGCTTGCGCTTGTTAAAAGAGTTATAGATATTGAAGGCGCGGATATTTCTGTTGAGAGCGTTCCCTCAAAAGGCAGTATCTTTACCGTGAGGATACCTTTATGAGAATTAAAAAAATCACCGTTTACGATATTTTTAACCCTAATGCCGCCGTAACGCTTTTGATAAGCGTGCCGGGTTTTACCCTTATGGCGCTTTGCCTTGCAGAAGTGATAACAAATATTATATTAACGGTAATATTTTATCTTATCGCCTCCTATTCGCTTATCATATGTATAACTTTGGCAGTTCGCTCAGCAAGGAAACTGCCCGCGTTAATACAAAAACTGCCCGTTTATAAAAAAATTATCGAAACGCCGTTGGGCTATAAATTCTTTTGCGATGTTGGGTTCAGAACAAAGATTTTTCTTTTCCTGAGCCTGATTATAAATCTGTTTTTCTGCGCAACTAATATTGCTTCAGCGGCGGCGCAGAAATCCGTGTGGTGCGCTTTTCTTGCCGTATATTATATAATGCTTGCGGGAATGCGCCTTACCGTTTTGCGCAAGGCGGACAAGAATTTGAGCGCCGCTGAGGAACTTAAAATATACCGCGCCTGCGGCATAATGCTGCTGATAACAAACCAGATATTAACGGTTATATCCGTTTATGTAGTTAAAAGTTCCGGCAGTTTCAGTTACAAAGGCGTACTCATCTATGCCGCCGCGTTTTTCGCGTTTTACAACATTATTGCGGCAATTTCAAATATTTTTAAATACAGAAAATATAACCGCCCGTCCCTTTCAGCGGCAAAAATCATAAGTTTTACAGCCGCTGTTGTTTCAATGTTTGCGCTTGAAACGGCAATGCTGAGCCGATTCAGTACAGAGGCGGACAGAGAATTCAGCCACATAATGACCTGTGTTTCCGCCGCGGCAGTATGCACCGGCGTTATGATTATGGCGGTATATATGGTGGCGCGCTCAACGGCAAAACTAAAAAGCGAAACAGAAAACGAGGTGCAGAATAATGCAGGATAACTCTTTTAAATATTCCTATTCCGCTCGTGAACAGGAAGAAATCAACCAAATAGTAAAAAAATATATCCCCGCCGAAGAGGCGGATTCCGCCGTTCAGGAAATAAAAAAAATTGACCGCAGAGTTACGGGCCGCGCGAACGCGGCGGGAATCACGGCGGGTATAATCGGGGTGCTTATTCTGGGTTTCGGAATGAGTTGCGTGCTTGTTTGGCAGGATACATTATTCGCCGCCGGCGTAGTTATCGGAATAATCGGCATAGCCGTAGCCGCCGCGGCGTACCCTTTTTACAAAAACATTTTAAAAAGAGAAAGAAAAAAAGCCGCTCCGGAAATTCTGCGGCTTGCAAAAAAAGCAGAAAACAGCGGCGAGGCGGAAAACGAAAATTTAAAATAACTTATAAAACCAAGCGGCGGTATGATTATCCTCATACCGCCGCTGTTATTTTTATTTATCATATGGCAGATATTATCTTCTGTCCTTAATAATCGCCGCGGCAAAGAGCGCGGTAACCGCAACAACTGCTGCAACGCATATTGAAACTGTTTTTTTCATAATTAAAACTCCTTTTTAATTTATTTTATAGGTTAAACGCCGCTTCCCGGTCAGTGAAAGCGGCGCCGCTGCTACTGCAGCATTTAAAGAGGTATTCAAAAAAGCATAACGCCTTTTCGGCAGATTACATATCAGCGCTTTTACTGAGTTCCAGAATCTGAGCGGCAATTTTGCCGCGCTGTTTTGCGGCTGATTTTTTATACACAGGGTAAGCGCAGACAACAATGATTATGCCTATTACGCCAACTACAATTCCAACGGCGAACAGCGCATGCCACACCATTGTTAAGCACATTCCTACGCCAAGCAGCAGCGCGCCTATTACACCTACAACAACTGCGGCTCCAGACGCCTTTTTTTCTACAGCGCCGTCAAGTTTTTTGATTTTTTCCGCGGCTGATTCAGAGGGGGTCTTTTCCCTGTATTTATTAACGATTTTTTCAACCTCGTTGTTTTCAGCCGAATTGTAAGTATAACTGTACTTTTCATTTTGTTCTTTCATAATAAACACCAAGCCTTTCCGGCTGCAAAAAAAATCAGTTTAAAATTTTTAACGCCTTATTGCAGCCTGACAAGGCGTTAACGGCGGTTACAGCCTCTTAAAAATATTCCGCGGCGTGATTTTTCACACTGCCGTACCTGCAAATTATTTTCAGGTTTTTTAAGGGCTTCCCCTTAACGCAACTACAATATACACCGTTTATGTTTTTCTGCTGTTTATGAAATGTTTAAGTTTTGTTAAACCGAAAAAATTTTATTTTTTTTATTTTCAGGCTTATTTTAAGTCATCGGAATATGAGCGCAAAAAAAAGACCGGTCAAATGACCGGCCTTTCAAATGCAAATATTATCAGTCTGCAGTATAAGGAAGGATTGCAATCTGGCGCGCGCGCTTAATAGCGATTGTAAGCTCCCTCTGATGCTTTGCGCAGGTACCCGTAACACGGCGGGGAAGTATCTTTGCTCTTTCAGAAGTATATCTTCTGAGTTTAGATGCGTCTTTATAATCTATATGTTCGCATTTATCTACGCAAAACTGGCAAACTTTTCTGCGGCCTTTTCTTGCGCCGCCCTTGTTATAAGCCATTATCAGTTTTCCTCCTTAAAATGGTAAATCGTCGTCATCATCAACAATTTCCTCAAAATCGCTGTTATCCGCCGAGGCATAACTCGGAGCGGGCTGGCTGTAAACAGGGTTTGAGCCGCCGCTTTCAGCCTTTGAGCCGCAAAAGGAAACATTGTTTGCAACAACCTGAAATGATTTCCTTTTATTGCCTTCCCTATCCGTATAATTATCTGTTTGGATAGAACCCTCAACAGCAATCATTGAGCCTTTGTGGAAATAGCGAGAAACAAATTCGGCGGTTTGACGCCAGGCAGTAACATCAATAAAATCAGTCTTTTTATCTTCGCCTGATTTTTGATAATTTCTGTCGCAAGCAACCTGAAAGCGGACTACTGAAACGCCGCTTGGAGTTGTGCGGAGTTCGGGATCGAATGTTAATCTGCCCATAATTACTACGGAATTAATCATTCTTTCACCTCAGAATCTTCATCCTCGCTTTTAGCAACAATAAGTGAACGAAGAACGCCGTCCGTAATATTAATAATACGGTCAAGTTCTGCGGGGAAATTCTCCTCACATTCAAACTGAGCAACAATGTAATAACCCTCTGTTTCATAGTTGATAGGATAAGCAAGTTTGCGCTTGCCCCACTCCTCAACTTCGCCGAGAGTGCCATTAGCCTTGATAAGCTCTAAGAATTTTGATTTGAGAGTTTCAACCGCTTCCTCGCCCTTTGAAAGTGAGAAAACCAATACTAACTCATACTTCTTTAATGCCATTCTTTAGCACCTCCTTCTGGACTTTTGGCCCGGACCTTACCGACCGGGCAAGGATAACTGCCTTTTTCAAGGTAGCGTTGGTATTATAGCAAAGAAAAACGCCTCTGTCAAGAAAAAAATCAGCGGGAGCGTTTTTTGCTGCGACGGCGGTACTGCCGCGATAAAGTGGGTAATATGCAAAACCGCCGGGAGCATTTATATCCCCCGGCAATGTTTTTGCATACCTTATATTATTATAAATTATATAATATATTTTATATCCGCTCAGCCGGAAATTTCGGCAAGTTTCTTTTCGTGCTCCGCTTTGGCGTCAGCAAGTTCATTTTTGCGGTCTTTTTCATGCTTTTCTATATTAGAATCAAAATTACTGCATTCATTTTCAATAGAATCTATTTTTGACTGCCAAAAATCACGCTCGGCGCACAATTCATCCCGCTGAGAGGACTGCGGCATAGAATTTATCCTTGCGTTTAAATCATTTATCTGCGTTTTATAATCAGCAATATCCTGAGCGCTTAATTCTTCTATAAGTTCCTTAGCATTTCTTTCAGTTGCCACTTTTTTATCATACTCGTCATTAATTCGGGCAACCTGCTTTTTATAGCGCTCATTTTCCGCGTTAATTTCTGCGCTCTTTGAATTGCCTGCATCGGATTTTACCGTAGTTTTATCACTGCCGGCAGAATTATTATCGGCGCTTTTTTCCGTGGTCTGCGCAGTTTGGCTTTCCTGCTGCGACGGGGCGGACTGCGTTTGTGAAACCGTAACGGATTCGCTTTCAGGCTCAGTATTTTCGCCGCTGCTCTTTCCCTTTACGGCAAACACAATTATCAGAACAAGCACTATGGCAACAACTGCCATTACAACTCCGCCGAAAACAGCGCTCTTTTTATTTTCCGTCATAAAAATTCCTCTTAAATCACACTGCGGGATTAATATATATTTGTAAATACATTTTACATTAGCAAAAACAGTTTGTCAACAAACTATTTTTTGCTGCCGGAGGATATTGACTTTAACACCTTTTTGAAAAGCACGGTAAAAAGTATTGCTGTAAATGTTACGGCAATAAAATCCGCAACAGGCTCCGCCATATAAACGGCAAAAGTTTTATTTTCAGTAAAAATAAGCGGCATTATATAAATCAGCGGAATAAGCAAAACGAATTTGCGGACAACGGCAACTGTTATGGACGCTTTGGCGTTTCCGATAGCCGTAAAAGTGGACTGGCACGCCATTTGAATACCGAAAAGGAGCGCGCACGCCATATAAATTCTAAGCGCGTCTGCCGTGAAATCCAAAAGCGAACTTTCAGAAGTAAACATTGCGGCAAAAGCGCCGGGAAAAATCATAACGGCAAGCCAAAGGATAACGGCATAGCATAAATCCGTTATCAGCAGCAGTTTAAAAGCAGATTTTACGCGCGCCGCGTTCTTTGCGCCGTAATTATAACTGATAATGGGCTGAGCGCCCTGGCCGAGGCCCTGAAGCGGCAGCATTGCAAACTGCATAACGCTGGTTAAAATAGTCATAGCGCCTACGGCAGTATCGCCGCCGTATTTTAAAAGCGAGGAATTAAAGCAGACGGAAATAGCGCTTTCGCTTGCCTGCATAACAAAGTTTGAAAGCCCCAGCGCAAGCGCGGGCATAATGATATTTGCGCGCAGCGGCATATAAGCGGGGCGTATTTTAAGATTTGTTTTTTTGCCCATAAGAAAGGCAAGCACCCACGCGCAGGACATTGCCTGAGAAATTATGGTTGCAAGGGCGGCGCCCTGAACATCCATATTAAAGCCGAATATAAAAACAGGGTCCAAAATAATATTAGCCACTGCGCCTATAAGAACGGAAAGCATACCCGTTTTTGCAAAGCCCTGAGCCGTGATAAACATATTCATCCCAAGAGTAAGCTGCACAAAAACAGTGCCGACGGCGTAAATATTCATATAATTTACGGCATAATCAATAGTATTTTCACTTGCGCCGAAAGCAAGCAGCAAGGGTCTGTTAAACACCAGCAGCAGCGCCGTTAAAAGGACGGATATAATTATCTGCACAACAAAACAGTTGCCGAGAGTGCGCTCTGCCGATTCTTTATCATTTTTACCCATATAAATAGACGCCCTCGGCGCGCCGCCGTAACCTACAAGCGCGGCGAATGCGGAAACAATCATTATAAGCGGCATACAAACGCCGACTCCCGTAAGCGCGTTTGCGCCTATATCAGGAATATGGCCTATATAAATTCTATCCACAATATTGTAAAGCATATTGATTATCTGCGCCGTAACGGTTGGCACGGCAAGTTTAAACAGCAGTTTGCCGACGGGAGCGCTTGCAAGCATTTCGCTGTTATCATTACTGCTCATTACAATCACCTCTAAAACCGCGTTTTAAAAATACATAACAGAATTATTATAATTCACCCGCCTGTAAAATTCAACAGCAAAAAGCGCTCCGCCGTTTTTAAGGCAGAGCGCAGTTTTAATAAATATTATTATTTAATTATTTTTCCGATAGTATTCGGAGCCATACCTGCGGCGTTAGCCTCATCGGTATCAATATGCATTGCCCATGCCGAGGTATCCGAAACACGCACAACAACATCGCCGAAAATAAGATTTCTTTCATTTGAGGTTGGAATCTCAACGGAAACGATTTGATTATTTGTAAGGCCTTCCCTTTCGGCGTCCTCAGGGGTTGCGTGAATATGGCGCTTTGCCGCGATAACGCCCTCTTTAACATCTATTTCACCTTTGGGGCCGATTATTTTGCACGCGCCGGCGCCGGCAAGGTCGCCGCTTTCACGAACAGGCGCGCTTACGCCTATTGAACGGGCGTCCGTAAGAGAAAGTTCAATTTGAGTATATTTTCTGAGCGGGCCAAGAATAGTAACATGCGGAAATTCACCTTTGGGGCCGATAACGCGCACCTTTTCCTCAGAGGCAAACTGACCCGGCTGAGTAAGTTTTTTCTTAAAAGTAAGTTCGCTGCCCTTGCCGAAAAGAGTATCCATATCTTCCCTTGTAAGATGAACATGGCGTGCTGATATTTCTACAACAACTTCATTCTGTTTCATGATTTAACTCCTTAGTTAAGAAATTTCATTTGCAACTTTATTTTATACCTCTTTTTATTGTTTTTCAATAGTAAATTTGATATAATCAAACAGGTGATGAAAATGACTCTTGACGAACTTGAAAAAGTGTGTAAAAACTGCACTAAATGCCCGCTTTCGCAGGGCAGAACCAATCTTGTTTTCGGTGAAGGGAAAAAAGACGCGGATATAATGCTTATAGGCGAGGGCCCGGGTGAGAACGAGGATTTACAGGGCAGGCCGTTTGTGGGCAGGAGCGGGCAGCTGCTGGATAAATTCCTTGCGGCGGTTGACCTTTCACGGGATAAGAATGTTTATATTGCAAATATGGTTAAATGCCGTCCGCCGAAAAACAGGGACCCGAAACCGGAGGAGCAGGACACCTGTATAGCGTGGCTCAGGGAGCAGTTTAAGATAATACGCCCAAAGATTATAGTTTGCGTAGGCAGGATTTCCGCCCAGAAACTGATCAGCCCTGATTTTAGGGTAACAAAAGAGCACGGAATTTTTATTGAAAAAAACGGCGTGCTTATGATGGGCACATTTCACCCTGCCGCCATTTTAAGAAATCCGAACAACAAGGAACTTGCTTTTCAGGACTGGCTTAAACTGCGTGATAAAATTAAAGAACTTAATTTAAATGTATAAAAATAACCCGCCTGATTATTTTCAGGCGGGCCAGCGTGTCGAAAAAGGTTTTATTGAAATAATAAGTCTTTCCCGACACGCTGGGAGGCTGCCGAGAAATCGAGTTGGATTTCGCATTTGACGGATTGTAGGCGTACAGAGGTACGGTAAATCCGGCAAAGGCGGAAAGCGCAAATGCCGCACATTTGTGCGGCATTTCTGTTTTAAGTTCTGACTTAATGAATTTATGATTTAATTATTACGCTTTATTTATTTTTATGTTAGTCCGCCATATTTTTAGTTACGCGCGGTGCAACCGACTTTATCGACAGCCTGACCCGCCTGAATTAATCAGGCGGGCATTTTTGCGCATAAATCTTTTTAAGCCGTTTAAACCGTAAAAGAAAATTATTCTGTTTTGCCCATTACGGTCAGCGGGTCAACATATTTGCCGTCCACCTGTGTTTCAAAATGCAGATGGCTTTCAAGCGAGGATTCAAACGGCACGGCGCCGATTGTACCGATTTCCTGCCCTATCTCTACCGTGCTGCCTTTTTTGACGCTGACGCTGTCCATTCCGCAATACTTTGCAACAAGTTTGCCGCCGTGGTCAATCTCCACCGTCATACCGAGAAGCGCGTCGTTATAAACATCAAGCACAATGCCGTCATTAATGGCTTTTACATTTTCGCCCGCCTCGGCGCTGAAATCAACGGCGGTATGACTTCTGTAATCGCCCATTGTATCATTTTTTACAAGTTCTTCCGAATATCCCTGCAAAACTGCCTCTGTAACGGGATATTCATAATAACTTTTATACGGCGTATTTTTATCGCTTTCAGGCATAGAGGTATCTTCCTCTTTTTTAGTAGTTGCCTGAGTAGTCTGAGCGGTTGTAGATACCGTGGTATCCTCCACCGTTACTGCCCTTTGCACTGCGGTTGTATCCGCAATGGTGGTTGGCTCGTTTACATCATCCGCTGAATTTGTTGAAAAATAAACGATAACGCCCACGGCAATTATTGAAACGCACACAACAGTAAATAGCACTTTAAGATTTCTTCCGGAATTTTTTGATTTTGATTGTGTAGACATAAAAAACACCTCAAGAGCATTATGCCCCTGAGGCGTTTTTTTATTCAATATTTTATCAGTCTTCGCCGTTTTCGTTATTTTGCGAAATTTGATTTTTGACCGCAGCAATAATCTCTATGCTGTTTTTAACCGTTTGGAGCACATCTTCCTGCCCCGGCTTAACGGCAATATACGGCTTTTTGGACGCTGAAAGCATAACGCGCCCTTTCATTTTTTTATTCATTTCAACCGCATAGCGCACATCCGGCTGCGTCATATAAAGCAAAACCGAGCCGTTTCGCTGGGAAATTTCATAAATGCCCGCCGCCGCGGCGGAATTTCTGAGCAGGGATATTTGCAGCAGCCCGTTTATGGACGGAGGCGGGTTTCCGAATCTGTCCCTCAACTCATCAAGCACATCATTTGCGTCCGAATCAGTGCGAACGGCGGCAATGCGCTTATACATAGAAAGCCTTTGCGGTGTGGAACTGATATAACTTTCCGGGATATGCGCCTCAATAGGCAAATCAATAAGGCATTCCGGCTCTTCCTCGCCCTCTTTGAGTTCGCCTTTTTCCTCAGCAACAGCGTCGCCGAGGAGTTTAAGATACATATCGTAGCCGACTGCTTCCATATGCCCGTGCTGCCTGCTGCCGAGCAAAGAACCGGCGCCCCTGATTTCAAGATCCCTCATTGCGATTTTAAAACCGGAGCCGAATTCGGTATATTCCCTGATAGCCTCAAGGCGCTTTTGGGCAATTTCCGTTAATTCCTTTCCGCGGGTGAAAGTGAAATACGCGTAAGCGCGGCGTGAACTTCTGCCCACTCTGCCCCTGATTTGATGTAACTGAGCAAGCCCTAATCTGTCCGCATTTTCAATTATAAGCGTATTTACATTTGAAACATCAACGCCGGTTTCAATAATAGTGGTGCAAACGAGTATATCAACTTCCCCGTTTACAACCTTTGCCCAAATATCCGAAAGTTGTTCCTGAGTCATTCTGCCGTGGGCAGTTGCAACATTAGCGTTGGGCAAAGCCTTTTTAATTCTTGCGGCAGTGCTGTCTATGGTATCTATATTATTATGCAGGTAATAGCACTGCCCGCCGCGCTCAAGTTCACGCTCCATAGCCTCCGCAAGAATATCAAAATCATATTCCAAAACATAGGTCTGAACGGGATAGCGGTCCGCCGGCGCCTCCTCAATAACGCTCATATCTCGTATTCCGCTGAGCGCCATATTAAGAGTTCTCGGAATAGGAGTTGCGGAAAGAGTAAGCACATCAACACGGGGGAATTTCTGCTTTAATTTTTCCTTTTGAGCAACGCCGAAACGCTGCTCCTCATCAACTATTAAAAGTCCCAGGTCATGAAATTTTATATCTTTGCTGATTATTCTGTGAGTGCCTATAAGGAAATCCACACTGCCGGATTCAAGCCCTTTAAGCACCTCTTTTTGCTTTTGGGCAGGTACAAAGCGTGAAAGCATTTCTATCTTTACAGGGAATGCCTCCATTCTTTCGCGGGCAGTATTAAAATGCTGCATTGCAAGCACCGTTGTGGGCACAAGCAAAGCGCACTGTTTGCCCTCAGTTATACACTTAAACGCCGCTCGCAGAGCAACTTCCGTTTTGCCGAAACCCACATCGCCGCAAAGCAGGCGCTCCATAGGCACGGGGCGCTCCATATCTCGTTTAATCTCTTCCGTACATCTTAACTGGTCTTCCGTTTCATCATAAGCAAAGCGCAGTTCAAAATCGCGCTGAAAATCAGTATCTTCCGAAAACGCATAGCCCTTTGTGCTCATACGCTTTGCGTAAAGCGCAATAAGTTCCTTTGCCATATCCTTTACGGACTGGCGCACCTTTGCCTTTGTTTTTTTCCATTCGCCGCCGCCGAGGCGGTTTACCTTAACATTTGCATTATCGCCCGGGCCTATATATTTTGAAACCAAATCAAGCTGCGTAACCGGCACATAAAGAGCGTCGCCCTTAGCATAGGATATTTTTATATAATCCTTTTTAACTTTATTCATCTCAAGCGCCTGAATGCCCTCAAAAATTCCTATGCCGTGCACATTATGGACTATATAATCGCCCACGGTGAGTTCATCAAGCGAATGAACAGCATTTTTTGCGTTAACTTTTCTCTTTTTATTTTTCGTTATCTGCGCTCTGGTATGCGTAATAAGCGCAAATTTCATATCCGCAATTCTGAAGCCGGCACTCATTGTGCCCGTAGTTACGGTTACGGCGCCGGGCTGGAATTTTTGCGGCAGATTTTCCGCAAAAACGGAGTAAATACCGTCTTCATTAAGGTCATTTGCAAGCGCCCGCGCGCTTCTTGAAGTACCCGCCATAATGCATACGGTATAATTTTTTTTAATAAGCGGTTTTATTTCCTCTTCAAGTTCGCCCACTTTTCCGCTCCAGCGGTTAAAACTCTGCGTGTTAAAATCCGCAAGGCAGGAAACGGGCGTATCAAACGAACCGCGCGGCAGGGAATCAAGATAAACGGCTCCCGCTTTTTCATAAACCGCTTTTAATTCCTCAAAATCCAGGCTGAATTTATCAAGCCCTTTACAAAGCGTCATATCCTGCAAAGAAAATTTAATACGCTCGCGCCAAAGTTTATCCGAATTCTGCGCCCTTTCTTTTACCTTTGCGCTTTCACACACAAAAAGGCAATCATCGCCTGAAAAATAATCAAAAATACCGTTTGATTCATACGCAAGCGGCATATATTTATCACAGCAGGCGGGCTGAACGCCGTTTCTTAAATTTTCAGCGTCCGCTTCAAGCCATTCGCGCGCTTTAATTGCTTTGCCGCGCAGTGAAGAAGATATTTTTTCTATGCTTTTTGCAAATTTTTCGTTTGATTCAAACAGCACCTCGGTTGCGGGAATTATTTCTATTTCTGATATTCTGCCTGTGCGCCTTTGGCTAACCGGGTCAAAAGTGGAAATTGTATCAACCGTATCGCCCCAAAATTCAATTCTTACAGGCTCGCTGTTTCCGGGCGGAAAAATATCCGCAATGCCGCCGCGCAGGGCAAACTGAGAAACGCCGTCCACCTGCTCATAGCGGCTGTAACCTGCATAAACAAGTTTATCCGCAAGCCGGGAAAGGCTCACGGTATCCCCTGTTTTTATTTTCAGCGTGCGCTTTTTAAGTTGAGATGGCGGCATGGTAAACTCACACGCGGCGTTTACGGAACATACTGCCGCGGTAAATTCACCCGCAAGTATTTTTGAGAGCACACCGAGGCGGATATGCTCAAATTCATGCGAAACGCCGGCAACCTGCTCAAAAGTAAATTCACGGGATGGATAAAGCAAAACGCCGCTTTGCAGGGCAGATAAATTTTCCTTCATCCTTACGGCGGACGCTTCATCCGGGGTAATTACAAGCGCTTTGCCGCCGGACTGAATTAAAGAATGTATAAGCGGGGCCTTGACCGCGTCTGCCGCTCCGAGCGCGCCTTTTGCGCCTTTTGCCGCGGCAAGGCGGTTAAATTCCCCGCTTTGCTTAAATATTTCTGATATACAGGACATATATTACCTTTCTTTCTGAATTAAAAAGGAAAACTTAGGCAAGCAATATAAAGCAAAATCGTTTTTTGGCGGATTTATCTCTCTTGCTTATGTTTTTTAGTTATACAGGTTCATTGCCTTATCCGTTTCTCCGTTTACAATAAGGCGCATAGCGTTGTCAGCATTGATAAGCGCCTGCTTAAGTTCCGCCTCCTGCTCTTTGGGAAAGCGGCCGAGCACCCAGTCCGCAAGGTCTGTATAGGCATTCGGCTTTTTACCGACCCCGATTTTTATGCGCGGAAAATCCTCGCTGTTAAGGTGCTCTATAATGCTTTTAAGCCCGTTGTGCCCGCCCGCCGAGCCTTTGCGGCGTATTCTTATCCTGCCCACATCAAGCGATATATCATCTGACACAACTATTATATTTTGCGGCGGTATTTTATAAAACCTTGCCGCCTCGCCCACTGCCTCGCCCGAATTATTCATAAAGGTCTGCGGCTTCATTATAAGGCACTTTTTGCCGAAACCGGAAAAATCCTGAGTGAGAGCATGGAATTTAAGGCGCTTTATATCAAAATTATTTTCGCGGGCAAGCAGTTCCACGGCAAGAAAACCGGCATTGTGGCGCGTCATTTCATATTTTGCGCCGGGATTGCCCAGCCCTGCTATTATAAATTCATAACCTGAGTTTTTTTTGCCGAAAAGCATTGAATCACCCTTTAAAAATTTTTACCTGTATAAAATGTGAAAACCTGCGTATTCCGCACTTTAACGCCGCCGGCGCAAAATCCGCCGCGCAAATTATATTTTGGCTTAGTTTGGAAATTTACGCCGCCGCAGGCTTTTTATAAACAAAGATATGGGCGTATCTTGCGACACGCCCCTGTTTAAACATATAAAATTATTCAGCGTCAGACGGTGTTTCTGTTTTTTCAAACTCTGAAAAATCTCTTTCCTCGTCTGATTTTTCAAAGTTATACATATTTTCGTCCTTAACATGCTTTCTGATATACTCATCACGGTCAAAGAGTTCATCCGCTTTAACTTTCCACGCCTTAGCGGCCGCAATAGTTTTATCAAACAATTCGTTTGCGGATTCAGGGTGAACCATTTCAGTTGAATGAGCGCCTGTAACAGCAACCATTTTGCTTATCGCTCCCGGGTTATCAAGAACCGGGCAGGGGCGAAGCATATTGTTGTTAAACGGCTGATTGCGCTTATATTCCATAAAGAGCGGGCTTTTAAGCGCGTCAAGCACTGAGCACTCCTTGATATTTACATTAGAGTAATGAACGAACGCGCATGGTTCGCAGTCTCCGTTTGAATTAATATGGAAATAATGGCGGCCGCCTGCGATACAGCCCTGAACATATTCGCCGTCATTCCAGAAATCAAGAGCAAAGATAGGCTTAGTCTGCCTCCACTCGTGCATTTTCTTATACATAGTTGCCCTCTGCTCCGGGCTTGCCATAAGTTCCGTAACGGCGCCGTTGCCTGTTGGCATATATGTAAAGAACCAGGCAAATCTAACGCCCTGGTCAATAAGCCAGTCAATATATTCATCAGATGAGAGCACATCTGTATTTTTGCTTGTATAGCAAAGCGATGCACCAAACGGGATACCTCTGTCCTTAAGTCGCTTCATTGCGGCGGTGCATTTTTTGAAAGTACCGTTGCCGCGGCGGAAGTCATTATCCTCCTCATATCCCTCTATTGAAAACGCCGGGAAGAAGTTGCCGACCTCGCCTATTTCATCGGCAAAACTATCATCAATAAGAGTGCCGTTTGTAAACGCCATAAATACGCAGTCCGGATTTTCACGGCAAAGGCGCATAAGATCCGCTCTGCGCATAGTGGGCTCGCCGCCCGTGTAAAGATACATAAATGTGCCGAGTTCCTTGCCCTGCGCTATAATTCTTGCAAGGTCATCATAAGTAAGCTGGCTTGAATGGCCGTATTCAGCCGCCCAGCAGCCTATGCATTTAAGGTTGCAAGCGGCGGTTGGGTCCATAAGAATTGCCCAGGGCACATTGCAGCCGTATTTTTCAATGCTTTTCATTCTTATGTCATAACTGTTGATGGCAACATTCATCATAGGCGGAATCATTTTCATCAACACATCTTCATTAGTTTCGCACGCAAGCATTTTGGCAAATCTCATCCAGTTATTATTCGGGTCATCAAGCACTTTATGCAGCCCGGCATAGGTTGAGCGGTTTACCTTTTTAACATCTGCCGCCTCTAACAAAGAAAGGATTTTAGGAGCGTTTTTATCAAAATCTTTGCGGGCATATTTAACAGCCTGCTTTACCGCAATTGTCATTGCGGTTTCCTTAAGAGATTTCATTTCATTTACCTCTGCTAAAACTTTTAATCATTTATTATATAATTATTAAACAAATATGGTTTTATGTGTATTACAATATAATACCTTTAAATCTAAAAGTCAAGTTATTTTAATTTTCTTAACTTTTATCTTACTAAAATGTAATAAAAATAATTACATATTTCCGATTATGACAAATTGCCGTTTGCAATACAAATCAGAACCTTATTTGGAATTTAAGGCGGTATGTTTTGCCTGTTTTATTGATATATTTTTCGTTGCAGAGAGCGCCCCAACTGTCATACCCGCCAACGCCCTGCTGCCTTGCTATAACGCGCAAAACAGTTTTGCTGCTTTGCGGCAAATCCTTTTTATGCGCCGCCGCTTCAAGTTCCATAGGCAGATAGCGGCTGATATTTATTTCCATGACCGGCTCCGCCACAACGGTAAACGCCTTTTTGTTGCCGACAAGCGTGGCATAGCGAACGCCCGTACGGTTGCCGCATTCCTGTGGTTTCAGATAATCGGTATACATATCCTCCACCGTGGTGTTGTAAAGCCCTATTTTGGCGGCGTTATTCCTGTCTATATAATTTTCAAACGGACCTGCGCCTAGATATGTTACATTTTCAAAATCGCCGGGCAGTTCAAACAGCATTGATATTTCCGGCACTTCGGGGAGCGCCTCATCAGGTCTGAACTGCATATCAACCTCTATGCCGTTTGAGGTAACAGTATAAATAATCGTTGCCTTTGATTCAGGCTGAGTGCAGACCACCGCGCCGCAGGTTACAACAACTTTTTTGCCGTTTTCAAGAATTTTATAACCCTCTATTGAAAATTTTGTGTTGTTATAAATACCCGGGGTGTTGCCGGCGTCCCTCCAGCAGCCAAGGCGCGAGCCTGCGCGCGATCCGCGGTCATTATCTGTAAGAGCGCGCCAGAAATTGAGCCTTACGGGGGCGGCAAGAAGTTCTTCATCACCTATTTTGATTGAATAAAGTTGATTTCTTTCTCTGCGCTCAAAGCGGATATTAATATCCTGAGTAAGTATTCTGAGCGAGCCGTATGTATCTGCCACAACAAGTTCTTCGCCGGTTTCAAGTTCATCATATGTGTTTTCAAACTCATTTATAACAAACTGCTCTTCGGCAACTGTATGCCCCTCGCCGCACCACGGGGTGCTTTCTTTTGTAACAAACTGAAGTTCAATATAACATTCCGTTGTTGTTATCCTGTTTAATTCAAGGTCTACCGTTACCTTATCTTCGGGCGCGCAGTTTACAGTGAGTTCGCCCTCCCTGAGCACGCCTTTATCCGAGCACTGGCGCCAGCGCAGCAGATACTCGTTTAAATCGGTGAACATAAATTTGTTTTTAATCTCAAAAACGCCTTTTTCAGCGTCTATCGCCTTAAAATCAACATTTTGATATAATTTTTTGATTTCATAAAGTTTCGGCGTCGGTTTTCTGTCCGCAAACAAAAGACCGTTTCCGCAAAAATGCCCGTCGTGCGGGTTCTCGCCGAAATCGCCGCCGTAAGCAAGGTATTCCACGCCGTTTTCGTCTGTTGTTTTTATAGCCTGGTCTACCCAGTCCCACACAAAGCCGCCTTGCAGACAGGGGTATTTATCCCAAAGTTTTGTATATTCGTCAGTTGAGCCGCAGGAATTGCCCATTGCGTGGGTGTATTCGCAAAGGATATACGGTCTGCCGTCCCTCTGCGTTACGGCATATTCCTCACAGTCCCACGGTTTGGCGTACATTTTACTCTGAACATCGGAAAGTTCTTTTTCATTCGGGTCGCGTTCGCACTCAAAATGAACGAATCTGCTTGGGTCGGCGTCTTTTATCCACTGATACATTTTTTTAGGCGTTTCGCCGCCGAGGCTTTCGTTGCCGAGGCTCCAGCAAACAACGCAGGTGTGGTTTTTATCTCTGTTATAAAGTGCTTTAAGCCTATCCATACACGCCTTTTCCCATTCGGGGCGGGAATCCGGTATCTGCGGGCAGCCGATTATTTTTGAGCGGTTAGTGCCGTGCGACTCCATATTATTTTCATCTATAATATAAAGACCGTATTCATCGCAGAGTTCAAGCCAGCGAGGGCAGTTGGGATAATGCGATGTGCGCACCGCGTTTATATTATTCTGCTTCATAAGGCGAATATCCGTAAGCATTGTTTCTTCCGTCATATATCTGCCGCGTTCGCAGTCAAACTCATGGCGGTTTGTGCCTTTAAAGACAACTCTTTTGCCGTTTATGCGGATAATACCATCCTTAATTTCTACCTTCCTGAACCCGAATTTAGAACTGATATATTCAATGGGAATGCCGTTATTTTTAAGAGTGATAACAAGCGTATAGAGATAGGGACTTTCAGCGCTCCAGAATTTTGCGCCGGTAACTATTGCGCGCAGGCTTGTTACATTATCTTCTTCGGCGTAACGGCTGTCTATAGCAACAGTTTCACCTGATTTATCAAGAATGCTTATATCAATGGAAAGCCCTTCATACGCTCCGTTAGTTTTAACAAGCACATCAAAATAGCCGTCCGTCATAGTCTCGCTCGGCTGGGCGCTGATTATAAAATCGCGTATATACTCGCGTTCTGTTGTGTAGATATAAACATCGCGGAATATGCCCGCCATACGCCACATATCCTGGCACTCAAGCCAACTGCCGGTGCACCAGCGGTATACCTCAACGCCTATAACATTTGAGCCTTCAACAAGCCAGCGGGAAATATCAAATTCGCTTCTGTTAAAAGTTGATTCGCTGTAACCCACTCTTTCGCCGTTTACATAAAGATAAAACGCTGACTCAACGCCCTCAAAGCATATAACAACCCGCTTTGAAAGCAACGCCTTATTTATATGGATTCTTTTAAGGTAACAGCCAACAGGATTATTTTTAGTAGGCGCACTGGGCGGGCAAATATCCTCGCTGCCCTCCCACGGGTAGCGCACATTACAATACTGATTTCTGTCATACCCCTGCATAGTCCACGAACCGGGAACCTGAATACTGTCCCAATTATGGGCGTCATAATGCGGCTGGGCAAAATCCGTTGGTTTATACGCATAATTTTTATATAATTTAAACTTCCATTTGCCGTTTAAAAGTTTACAGCAAGTGGATTTATAGCGCTCGCACGACTTTGCCTCATCAAAACCGGCATAAGGCATTAAAGTGGCGTGCTGCGGCAGTTTGTTTACGCCTGTTATTTCAGGGTCTGACTGCCACTCAAGATAACCGTCAATAAAATTTCTGTCCATATTCAAAACCCTTTTCGGTAAATAATTTGATTATTATCAGCGTGAAAAACCGCTTACCTGCGGTGGAATATGCCCTCGTGAAATCCCTCCTGCTTAATGCAGACTTTAACGGATTCCAAAAGTATCTTTATATCAAGTTTAATACTCCAATTATCGCAATATTCCTTATCATACTTCATTTTTTTCATAAGGGATATACTATCCCTGCCCTTAACCTGCGCAAGCCCCGTAAGCCCCGGGCGAAAACGGTAAACTCCGTATTCAAGGCGCAGGCGGTGCGCTCTGATTTCGCTTGAAATAAGAGGGCGCGGGCCAACGAAACTCATATCTCCCTTAAGGATATTCCATAACTGCGGCAGTTCATCAAGGCTTGTGCGGCGCAGCACCCTGCCGAGTTTTGTAATATACTGCTCTGGATTTTCAAGTTCGCCCGTGGCGCAGTTGGGAGTATTGTTTTTCATAGTTTGAAATTTATAAATCTTAAAAGGTTTACCGCTCCTGCCGCGTCTTTCATGGGTAAAAAACACTTTTGTATCAGGTGTAAAGAAATTTATTACGCATATTACAAGAAACAGCGGTGAAAGAATTATCAGCGCAAAAAAAGACGCAACTATATCAAACAGACGCTTAAATTTTAAGGGCGTAAACCACTTTTTAAAAAACGCTTTCATAACTGTGCTTCCGTTGCAATTATGCCTTTAATAAGCAAGGCTCTGCACGGCGCCGCCTCGGCACCTCCTATTTTGAGCGGCGGGGCAAACAAAAAATATTCCCCCGGCTCAATATCCGTAAGATTGATACCCTCAAGCACCGCAATACCGTTATTAAGAAGTTCCCTGTGAACAGAGCCTTCATTTTCGGCGCACGCTATGGAAACGGCGTCAATCCCCACAAGTTCAATATTAAATCTGCAAAGTTCAAACACTGCATTATCCATAAGATACCCGTTTGAACCGCATTTTATAATAAGCCTTTTGCAGTCCCACGGCAAATTTTCCTCCACCCACTTTGCAGTTATCGGGCCGCTTGCCTCTTTAACAACACACCTGCCTACAAATTTTGACACGGAAAGCATATCAACGCTCTCGCCGTCATCAAAATAATGCAAAGGCGCGTCTATATGCGCTCCTGTGTGGAGGCACATTGAAATATCCGAAAGATTGTACTCGCTGCCGTTTGCAATCGCCGCGCGGCGTTCAAGGCATGGTACACTGTCCCCCGGATAGAGGCTCGCCTTCATAATGTCAGGTGTAATATCATAAATAAACATCTTTAAACCTCTGGCGCAAAAAATCCGCCGAAAACTCAAAAAGACCTATATATGCACACAATTTTTCACAATTATACCATATGTGTGCTCATTATGCAATTTCTGTAACCACTTTTTAATAATTTTGATACAATTATATAAAATAATGCTTAAAAGCCGTTTGGCATTTTCATAAAAAAATCCTCCCCTTACACAGGGGAGGAGGTGAGTTGAGGGTGCCTTGCGTTGAAACTGCCCCCTGCGCAGGGGAGGTGATGAGGTTTTGTCCAAATCACCATTTATTGTGGACGCGCTCGGCGAACACCATTTTATCTTTTATTTTAATTTTTGTACCGTCGTCCAGAATTGCCGTGCCGGACATAAGCCCGAACACCTGGTGCGGTATCATACACATTATTTTGGCGTCAATAGGGTCATACCTGTCTATAACCGGTTTGAAATCCATTTCAAACCGCCCGTCGGACGAAGTAAAAGTCCATGGCTCGGTATAAAGATATTTTTTACCGTTTCTCGGAATATTGAATTTGACTTCCTCCAGTTTGTGCGCCGTACCGTTATAAAAAAGCATATTTTCGCTTGCGGCGGAAGTATCGCCGAACCCATAACCAACATTAAAGCCAAAAACATTGCCGTCATCAAGTACCATCTGACCGGAACCCCAAAGCCAGGTATTATCATAAGTCCAAACGCCTCTGCCCCAGTCAAGCGTGGCAAGCGCGCCGTTTTCACGGGTAAAATCACGGCGTTTGCCGTCAAACTCAAAAAATCCTTCGGCGCGCATACAGTTTATTTTTTGATTATAATAAAAGTGTTTGTCCTTATTAAACGGCGTGGCAATTACCATGCTTTGCGGCGGAATATCTGATAAGCGAATATCAAAAATAAGCGCCTTTTTGGTGTTGCAATAATTATCAAACGAGCCGTAAAGGCGGCGCTCTTTTCCGTTATTTTCAAAGGTGAAATCGGCGGCGCCGGCACGGGCGTGAACATTGCCCGCCTCACTCGTCGGCGGCAGACCTACTTTGCCCATAGGGAAAAGTCTTATCCCTGCGCCGTTCATCTGCCTCGGCTCTTTGCCGAAACGCAGAATGGACGCGGATACTGTGCCGACATAACCGGCGTCCGATATTGTAAGGCATATGCCGTAATCCTGAGTGCCTATGTAATAATAATCCCACTCTTTGATTCGGATTTTCGGCGCCTTTATATCTGCGCGCGAATATTGCCACAAAAGTTTTTTGGCGTACCCCGGCTCGGCGATATTGCCCTTTTCATCAAGCAGTTTTTGCGGTGCCGTAATTTCATGCTGCATAAAAACGCCCCCTGGTTAAAGATATTGATTTATGATTTTATATTCTTCTATAAGTTTTTCAATGCCTGTCCGCGCGTTGGCAGGGCTTGGCGAAGGCAGGCACACGGCGTCCGCCCCCGTTTCCTTAAACTGATATTTGCGGTAAAATTTATACGCCGTCTTCCCCGTTGTAAAAATTATTTTTATATCCGCTGTATCAAGCACGGCGCTAAGATTGTTTGGAACGGCGTTTTTTATACTGCTGTCCGCCGCGCCGGTTATATCGCAGGAACTGAGAGTATCCCAAAGCGCAATACGGTTTCTGAGCAAAAAGCGTATTTTATCCTCTTTGCTTTGCGGAACTTCTTCACCGCGAACTGCGGCAAGCACACGCCAAAACCGGTTTTGCGGATTTCCGTAATAAAAATTCGCCTGCCGCGATTTGGGCGACGGCATTGTGCCCAAAATAAGCACGCGGCTGTTTTCATCATACACCGGAGGAATAGTGTGAATAATATGTTCGTATCTCATAATCTGATATTACCACATATGCCGAAAAAATAAAAGCGAAAAAACCGCAAAAAAAGTGTTGACATATTAAATATTTTTTGCTATTATATTAAAGCGCTTGAGAGTTGCAGATATTCCTCAATAGCTCAGTCGGTAGAGCATGCGGCTGTTAACCGCAGGGTCGTTGGTTCGAGTCCAACTTGGGGAGCCAAAAAAGGGAATCGTGTTCGCACGGTTCCCTTTATTTTTTTTAGTTTGATTTTATAAAGTTTGGAGGAGTGTTATGAAAAGCAAAATCATTGTTGCCGGAATGGGGCACGGCGGGCTTGCCGCGGCCGCAATACTTGCAAAAGCCGGATATGAAGTAACCGTTTATGAGCAAAAGAGCGCCGGAACGCTTGGATATGACTGGACGGACATTTTTGACCCGAAAGCATTTGCGGCGGCGGGGCTGCCCATGCCTGAAAAGGAACTTTACACCTACAAAGAAGATATGACTTTCTTTAACCCCTCCATGACTGTAGGGCTGAAACAGCATGTGCCGGCGGACAAGCGTGAAATAAAAATGGAACGGCGGGATTTATATGCCCACCTGATACGCTGCGCTGAGGAAAGCGGCGCAAAACTTGTGTATGACTGCAAAGTGCGCGCGCCGATTATGGCGGGCAGCCGTGTTGTTGGCATTTCTACCGAGCGCGGCGATTTTTACGCAGACCTTATTATAGACTCCTGCGGCATGGATTCACCCGTAAGGAAAAACCTGCCGCCCGAAATTCCGGTGGAAAAAACCGCAGACAGAAAAGACAGAATATCAATCTACCGCGCGTTTTTTGACAGAGCGGATATGAAAGATGTGCAAGACAAATTTAAGGTTATTTTATTTGCAGACGGCATTTGCGGAATCAGTTGGATAGCGACCGAGGACAAATATACAGACCTGCTGATTGGCAGATTTGAAGATTTCGGCGAAGATGAAGTGCATCGTTTTTCTGATTTTTTACGCGAAACAAACCCTCAACTCGGCAAAAAAGTTATGCGCGGCGGTCAATTCGTGCAGATACCTGTTCGGCAGCCGCTTTCCGTTATGGTGTGGGACGGATATGCCGCCGTTGGCGACAGCGCTTTTATGACGGTTCCGCTAATCGGCTCCGGAATTGCGAATTCCCTGCGCGCGGCGCGGTTCCTTGCGGATACGGTGCTTGCCGATACTTACGCAAGATTTGACTGCGAAACGCTGTGGCAGTATGAGGTAAAATATTTCCGTGAACTCGGGCGCGGACTTGCTCCGCTTGCCGCGGCGAAACGGCTGCTGCTCAATATGAGTGCCGATGATATTGACTATTTCTTTGAATCCGGCACGCTGAATGAAGACAATATTACAATGACCGCTGATTTTCACAGCCTTTTTGATTTGATAAAATTTGACCCGGCTGACCTGCTTAAAAAAGGCAGAAACATATGCAAAAACAAAACAGCAATGAAAAAACTGCTTGCCGGAGTGCCTAAAATAGCGGGCGCAATGGCGGCAAGCGCCGCTATTCCAAAGCAGTGGAACGAAAAAGCCGTGCGCCGCTGGGCGGCAGATTATTCCGCCTGTTTCAGATAAATAAAAAAACGCAAAGAACTAACTTTGACTGAGGGATTGTTAATATATTTTTTGTTTTTTATGTGTTTCAGCACCTTACAACAACCCCTCCGTCAACTTCGTTGACACCTCCCCTTACACAGGGGAGGCGATAAAGTGAGGAGTGGCTTGCGTTGAAACTGCCCCTTACGCAGAGGGATAAAATATAGCGGACAGCGGGCAAAGTGCCCTTTGGCAAAATAATTTGCCAAAGGGCATTTTTAATGCTATAATAAAATAAGTTAAAATAACCGCAAACACACTTATTTTCTGCAAAAACGGGGAAACAGATTATGAAAGAAAGATATATTGATTACATTGATAAATCCCTGCCTGACAGACCCGGGGACTCTGTTCTTTATCAATTCAAAAGAAAAATACTTGACGAAATGACGGCTATGGACAGCACGGTGGAGGCGCGCGGGCTTAATGACAAAAAAGTACGCGAAGACCTGATTATAAGCGAATACCCTAATCTTGCTGGCAAATACGCCGTTTACTTTGACAAAAAAACTCAAAAACAGCGCTCAAAGCGAAATCTGATTGCAAACATAATAGGCTCTTTGGTATACATACTTGTGCTGCTGATAATATTTTTGGGCACGAGTTTTGTAACCCACCGCTGGGGCAGCACATGGGTAATTATGGTTGACGGAATACTGCTTTGGGCAGACTACCTGCTGCTGCTCGGAGTTGCAAAGATAACTTCAATGCGGCGCGCGTTTCATATTTTTGCAAGAATACTTTTGAGCATAGCGGTAATGGTATTTGCCGTTGCGGTATTTTTGGTATGCATGGCAATTTTTCACCTGCCGCACAGTTGGCTTATAGTAATTGCCGGCATTGCCGCGATATTTGCAGCGGATAGTTTTTATGTTTTTGTAACAAGGCAAAAACTTGCCGTTATATTTTACCTGGCGTATATACCCGCTTTTATAACAATGATTTATATTATTTTGGGTGCGCTGAGCATTATTCCGTGGTCGCCCGGCTGGGTAATGATACCTCTTTCACTGCTGATTGACGCGGTAATAGCAGCCGCGCTTATAATACGCAACAAAAAGATTGCGCGGGAGGTGGCAAAACATTGGAACGAAGATTAAACGCTGAACTTTGGGATAAAATGCATTATCTGTTTCGTGATTTTAACGACAGAATGGTGCATGTTGAACTGCGATATGATTTTGAAATAGACTTAGATGCGCTAAAAACTGTGCTTATATGCTTTTTTGAAAAAGCACCGGTGCTTCACTCTTCATTTACGGATAATCATGTGCGCCCGTACTGGACGGTTAACGATTACACCGTTGATGAGATTCTGACGGTGAAAACCGTTTCCGCCGACGAACTTGACAGCGAGATAGATTCATTCCTTACGCAGTGCATTCCGCCGGAGGCAAAACTGCAAATGCAGGTTGCCGTATTTAACTGCGGCGGAAAATCCACCCTGTGCGTTGTTGAAAACCATATGTGTATGGACGGCGGCGACTTTAAATACTTTATGAACGCGCTGTGCAAAAATTACAGCGATTATGTAAACAAAAAAGCAAGCCCCATAAACTTAAAAACGGGCACTCGTTCTTATGAATCCGTTTATGAGGATTTTTCACCCGCTGAAAAGCATATGGCAAAAAATCTTTTTCGCAACATAAACGCAAAAGACGACCACGCTTTTCCCCTGACTCCGGATAATATCCGCGACCATTCATTCATAGCCCGCAGAACTTTGCCCGCGGAACTGTTTGACCCGATAAAATCAGCCGGTAAAGCGCACGGCGCAACAATAAACGATATGCTAACCGCGGCGTATTTTCACAGCGTTTATGAACTTGCGGGGTTTGACAGAAATGAATCCGTATCCATTTCCTGCGCAATCGACCTGCGCCGGCATATAAAAGACAGTTCGGACACAGGCGTTACGAACCACACTGCGTGGATGCAGTGCAGAGTGCCGCGCTGCGGAAAAGACATTTTTGAAACTCTTAAATTCACAATAGAAAGTGTAAATCAGTTTAAAAGCGACCGCTTTATAGGTCTGCACGGATTGCCGCTGCTGTCATTAGGATACAAGATACTGCCGCAGGCGGCGTCTGAAGAAATAGTTAAAATAGGATATTCAAACCCGCTTATGGCGATGAGCAACATAGGCATACTTGATGTTAAAAAACTTGCGCTTGACGGCAATGAACCTACCGACGGATTTATGAGCGGCGCTGTAAAATACAAGCCCTATGCTCTGCTTTCCGTTACCACGCTTAGAAAAAACATTACTTTTTCAATGTGCGTGCGCGGCAACGACGATGACCGAAAAATTGTTGAGCGTTTCTTTGACCTGCTTGAAAAAAATATAAATCTGCTTATTAAATAAACGCTTGGTTACAGGGGGAAATATATGCGGGTGCTTGATTTTGACAACACTGTTTACAGCGGTGAAAGCGTGCTTGATTTTTATATTTTCAGCCTGCGGTACAACCCGAAAGCGGTAAAATTGTTATTTACCGTGCTGAAATACGCCCTTAGATACAAGGCGGGCAAAATGACTTTGGAAGAACTTGAAAAGGGCTGCGCCGCATATGCTCACGATTATATATGCTCTTTTTCAGAACCTGAAAAAATGGTGGTTTCATTTTGGAACAGCCATATGAAAAAAATTAAAAAATGGTATACGCCGCAAAAAGACGATATAATTATGACAGCCTCTTTCAATGTGATTATGGACGAAGTTTGCAAAAGGCTGGGCGTTTCCCGCTGTGTGTGCTCTGTTATAAACAAGGATACGCTTGAGGTTGAATACCTGAATTTCAATAAAAATAAGAAAGAAAAATTTATCGAACTGTTCGGCGGCGCCGTGATAGACGAATTTTATACGGACAGTATCAGCGATATGCCGATGATTGAGATTGCAAAATCCGCATACCTTGTGCGCGGCAGCAAAATTAAAAGAATTAAATAACGCATTTAAAGTAATTAACATAAACAAACCGCCGTTTCGGAATAACCGAAGCGGCGGCGTTTTTATTGATTAAGGTATTTTGCGTATTTCCAAAAACTTTTATAAAGGCGTTATTCGCCGATTGTGCCGGCGGCTTTTCTTCTTTCCTCAAGTTCGCGTGTGATACGCTCTTTCTTTTCACCCACAAGGTCATAAAAGAACATAGGAACGGTGCAAAGCAGCAGACTGATTGCAGGCACAATTGAAATCAGGCTGAACATACCCTGCCGCACGGCGTGGCTCATTTCCAGCGGATTGGCGGTTACATTAGCGCTGATAGAGGCAACATCAAGATTTACTATCATATACATAACAACGATAAATCCTGTTGCAAGCGCATTGCTGAACGAGGTTACAAAACTTTGGATTGCCTGCCCCGTGCCCGCAAGGCGAACGCCTGTTTTCCATTCCATATAATCAAGGCAATCGCCTATCATGGCAAAAGCGCATACATTTATCGCGCCGAGCGGTATGCACGAAATAACAAAGAACGGCACGCACGCCCAAAAGTGTTCATAGCCGATAAAATAGATTATGAAACTTGAAACCGAGCCTAAAACCGAAGTGCTGATTATAATTTGCTTATAACTGAATTTCTTAAACGCAAGAGGCATAACAAGCATGGTTATAAACATACCTGCCGCCGCGGCAACCTGAAACACCGTTGAAACAAGGCTTATATTTGACTGAAGCGCCGCCTCGCGCTCCGCGCCGGAAAGAGCGGTTGGGTCTTTGCCGATATAAAACGCATACCTTGCCACATGAACGGCGCCAGCCTGATAAAGATAACGCGCGGCGGAAAGAATGCCCATAAGCGCCGTTAAAATCAGCGGCTTACAACTTAAAATAATTCTAAGCACGCCTTTTTCGCCTTTCTGTTTCTTTGGCGGGGGCGGTATCTTTACACGCTCTTTGGTTTTGAAATAGACGGGAACAAACAGAATATTGCCCACAATGGCGCAAAACAGAGTAATGGTCATATACTTTGTTTCTTCAAGTTGTGTGCCGCTTAGTCCGAAACTTGGCAGAATGAACCCGAGCAGCATAAAAAACGCCATAGGAATAGCGGAGCCTACTCCGTTTGAAGTTCTGGCTTTGCTGATTATAGCGCCGCGCTCATCAGGATTCGGAGTCATAAGATTAGGCAGACTCCAAAACGGCACATCGCTGACGGAATATACCGTTGACCACAAAAGATAAGTTATTACTGCATACGCCATAAGCGCTCCGCCGGAAAGATTCGGAGAATAAAACAGCAGCACGGTAAGCACCGCAATGGGTATCGGCGTATAAATAATATAACTTTTGAGTTTGCCGTGTTTTGGGTTAGCCCTGTCCATATAATATCCCAAAATGGGGTCGATTGAAGCATCCCAAATTCTGGCAAGAAGCACCAGCAGCAAAACGAATAAAGGGGTAAGTTTAAGCACATTCAGGTAAAAATCCGATATGTAAGAACTCATTATGGCATAAACCATACCCTGCCCGAGCGCGCCTACGGCGTACGCCATCCACTCTTTGGTGGGCACATAATTTTTCATAAATTTTCTCCCTTAAAATTAAAAAATTATATTTAAAAATTTTTAAACCTGATAATTGATTACCGCGTTATTGCTGTCTATTCCGTTTGCGTTATAAAGAATATCACAAAGCACGGGGCGGATAATTTCCCTGTATTTCAACTTTATATCCTTCTGCGGAATAAGCCCCGCGGCTTTATCCGCAAGCGCCATAAATGAATCGTATTCGGCGCTGCCGGGGGCAAAATTGCGCGTGCCGCCGTAAACATTATTTACAAGCGTTACAAAGAAATCACAAAGGCGCACATCATACATTCTCGGCGCTATTTTATTTAGAACAAAAAGCAGCCTGCCCGCTTTTTTAAAAGTAAGTTTTTGCAGCGCCTTGCCCGCAAGATTTATGGGCAGTTTTAATTTTTCGGACTGCTCTTTTTTAAGGCTGAAACTTTCGCCGAGTTCGCAAAAGCGGTCTATATCATTGGCGGCGGAATAGAAAATATCATTAAGCATATAATCAAAATGCTCTTTAAGATAAGTCATATATGGCTTGCATTTTAAATCATAATTTATATTCTGCGGGTGCAGAGTTTTAATATCAAGCGTGTCGCCGCTAAGCGTCATTTTGCGTATAGGGCTGGGATAGGCCGTAAGGCAGCCTGTATTTATCTCATAAAGCCTGCTGCCCGAGGGGCTGTCATAATAATTTATATTCTGCATATGAGTGTGCCCCGTAAACAGAAAGCGAATACCGCTGTCCGCAAGAAAAGCGGCAACTTTATCACAATCATCAATCATCTCGTGCGGGCTGAACAGGCGGTAAAATTTTACCGGTGAAAGCAGCGGATGATGGCATACGCAAAGCATTTCATCCCCTGCCGCTTTTGAATCATCAATGCACTGCTTTGCCCATTCAATCTGAGCAGAGGAAAATCCGTAACTTTCAGAACCCCAGCCGTCCCTGTCATCATTAAGCATAAGCAGGCGGTAGCCGTCCTGTAGCCTGGCACAGTAAGAGCCTGTTTCTTTATGTATGCTGACGGCTTCGCTTAAACCGAAATCGTAATAAATATCAAACAACTGCTCTTTTGAGGCGCACTCAACTATATATTCACCCTTTTCCGGGCTGTAGCCTTTAGGGTCCGGGCGTATATCGTGGGACGCGGTTATAAGAAATATCCTCTTCCCCGCCGCTTTAAGTTTTTTTAGTTTTTGAGCAAGTGAAATATGCCCGGCAAGTTCGCCGTCGCACACAACATCGCCGGTAATAAGCACTATTTCGGTATCCTTATCACGCGCAATCGTATCAAAAGCGGCGTCAACAACAGCCTCGCTTTCAGCAACACAGCGCTGGTCATAAAGCGCGCGCTTTTCCCATTCCCTGCCGCTTGAACGCAGTATTCTTGCAGGATAGTAATGCAGATCTGTTATCTGATAAAACCTTAACAAGGCAATACACCTCCTATTCTATTATAAATCGTTTTGTCAAATTTACAACATAATTTTGCTGAGCATAAGTAAAATTAAAAAAAGCAATAAAAAAACGGGGCGGTTCAGTTGCCCTCCGCCCCGAAAATTTTCTTTTTGTTTTTATTTTCTCTTTTTCTTTTTAGGTTTATAGCGCAGCGCGCGCAGTGCGTTTGCAACCGCTATAAGGCTAACGCCAACATCGCCGAATACGGCAAGCCACATTGCGTTTTCATCAAGCAGACCTATTGCGGTTACAATTATAATAAGCGCCTTAATGCCTATGCTGAACACAATATTTTCGAGCGCTATATTCATAGTTTTGCGCGCAATACGGCGGGCAACGGGGATTTTAGAAAGGCTGTCCCCCATAATTACAACATCAGCCGCCTCAATGGCAACATCAGAGCCGATACCGCCCATAGCCACGCCTATATCCGCCTGGGCAAGCACGGGAGCGTCATTAATGCCGTCGCCCGTATAGAGAACAATATCTTCATTGCCCTCTTTGATTTTCTTTACCTTTTCCACCTTTTCATTCGGCAGAAGTTTGGAATAATATTCATTTATGCCTGCCTTTTTGGCAATATCCGCGGCAATATTCGTCTTATCGCCCGTAAGCATAACCGTCTTTTTAACGCCCAAATCATAAAGTTCGGATATAGCGTCTTTACTGTCCGTTTTAATAACATCCGCAAACACAATATCGCCGAGAAACTCATCATCGCTGCAAAGGTAAATCGCCGTGCCGATAAGTTTTGTTTCCCTGAAATCAACACCTGCTTTTTTCATAAGTTTTTCATTGCCGGCGTAATACCTTTTGCCGTTTATAACTGCGGAAACGCCCATACCCGCGTAGTTTTTCGCGTCTGTAACATTAAGGCCGTCCGCAAACTGACCGAACGCAAGGCTAACGGATTTTGCTATCGGGTGGGTGGAATATTTTTCACATGCCGCAATAAGCCCCAAAAGTTCACGGTGCTCTTTTTTATTTTCACAGTGGCAGTTTACACATTCGCAGTTTACAAATTCAAATTTGCCGCTTGTGATAGTGCCTGTTTTATCAAACACGGCAACATCAAACTTTGCAAGCATTTCAAGATAGTTGCTGCCCTTTATAAGAACGCCCTGCTTTGAACTTGCGCCGAGGCCGCCGAAAAAACTAAGCGGAATTGAAATTACAATGGCACACGGGCAGGATACAACAAGCGCCGAAAGACCCCTGTATGCCCAGTCTTTCCATTCCCCGCCGAAAAACAGCGGCGGCACTACAATTATAAGCAGCGCAATAAGGCACACAATGGGAGTATATACCTTTGCAAAGCGGCTTATGAATTTTTCCGCATGGCTTTTTTTGGAATCCGCATCCTCTATCATAGAAAGTATGCGGGAAACGGTTGAGTCCTTAAACTCTTTTGTTGCTTTAATCTTAAGCATACCGTCTATATTGATTGAGCCGGACAGTATCTCGTCCCCCGCGCTGAGGGAAACGGGTATGCTTTCGCCCGTAAGCGCCGCCATATCAATCTCCGCGCTGCCGGACTCAATAACGCCGTCAAGTTCTATCTTTTCACCGGGATTTACAACAAATATTTCACCCGCGCTGATATTTTCCGGCTCTTCGTCAACAAGTTTGCCGTTTCGCTCAACATGCACTTTCTGCGGAGCGGACTGTATCATCTCCGTAATGGATTTACGGCTCTTGCCGACGGCAATATCCTGTAAAAATTCGCCTATTGTATACAGAATTACAACGGCGCAGCCCTCTGCGTATTCGCCTATTATGAACGCGCCTATTGAGGCTATTGTCATCAGGAAATTCTCGTTAAAAATATTGCCGTGAAAAACGCCTTCTACCGCCTCTTTTACGATATTCAAACCAACAATAATATATGAAACCGCAAAAACTATAAGCGGCACATAAAAAGGCAGCGCGGCAAATTCATTAATAATGTAACCCGCTATAAAAAACGCAATGCCGAACACCATTTTAAGGGCAAACGCCTTTTTATTTACTTCTCCGCCGTGCTCATGGCCGCAGGAACAGCCGTCGCCGTGCTCATGGCCGCAGGAGCAGGCAGAGCCGTCTGCGTGATTATGTTTGTGCTCATCATCATGAGCGTGATTATGCTTTTCAGTCATAATTTCCTCCTATTCCTCGATATGTTCAATACCGCAGTTAATAATTGTTTTTACATGTTCATCAGAAAGGGAATAAACCATCTGTTTTCCGTCCCTTTTATACTTAACAAGATGATTTTGCTTTAAAATGCGCAGTTGGTGCGAAACCGCTGTTTGCGAAACGCCCGTGGCGGAAGTTATTTCCGTTACATTCAGTTCCTTATCAAACAACGAGCACATTATCTTAAGCCTTGTTGAATCCGAAAAAATTTTAAAAACATCCGCAAGGTCATAAAGCATTTCCTCGTCAAGCATACGAACACCTCCTGTTTTTAATTGAGCAGATAACCAAAACAGTTGTTCACGCTATTTATATGAATATCTGTTCATATGTTCATTATATTATGGCGTATACGGTTTGTCAACAGTTTTTAATAAAAAATTTTGCAGATATTAAATTTATGCTTAAAAACCGAGGATTAAATCGGAGGAAAGCGGGCAAATCAAGCGCCTTTCAAAAAATGTGATAAAATATTATAATTTTAATTTGCCTGATTTCAGACACGCAAAAAGCACACCTTTCATAAAATGGAAAAGGTGTGCTTAGCAATCGTTTGGCGCGGTGGGCTGTCCCCGTGAAGAGCCGCGCTGTATTCGGTTGATTATATAACGGGCAGGGCGGCGCCGTTACCCAAGGTATTTAAGCCAAGAGGCGTTTGCCCTGCTCAGCGCACTTTTGCAGTAATAAAGTCTGTTTGAAAGAGTGCTGACAGCGCTTTTCAGGTGGCGGCTGACGGTTGGCTGGGAAAGATTAAGTTCATCCGCTATTTCCTGTTGGGACATAAGCCGCCCGAAACGCAGTTCAAGGCACCTGCGCTGTTTTTCGGTTAATTCGCGCTGTATCACCTGCGGCATAACCGCTTTTAAAGCGCTTATTGTTGCCTTATTACAGTTAAATCCTTTTTCGTCTGTTTCGCAGTCTGCAATAAAGCAATCCAAAAATTGCCTTTTATTCATTACTTTTCCTCCTCATTATCATAATAACCGGAAAGCATTGTTGATATAACTTTGCACTGGCTTGCCATATCATAATATATTTTAATTTTTCGCCGCAAGAGCACAAGATCTTCCCCCGTATAAACGCAAAGCAGCGGCCGCAGCCCTTTAATTTTTGCGTTTAACACACGGTATTGATTTTCATACTCTTCGGCAAGTTGAGTAACTGTCATACTGTTTTAACCTCCCGTTTATATTTAAAGCGTTGCAGGGGCGGCGTTCCGCTTTACATTTTTTATTTTATACGAACATTTGTTCTATGTCAACAAAAAAACCTGAATACTTATTCACAAATTACATAAGCACAAATACAGTACGGTTTTTTAGACTGTTTCAGCATTATTTACGAATAAAGCAGGAATTTTTAAACGGGAATTAATATTTACTTGTTAAATCTGCCAAAAATTTTTAATATTATGGTTGACAAATTGTGCAAATGTGGTATAATTAAAAGTACCTTGAAACGGAGCCGCAACCGTTTTAAGTATCTTGTCCTCCTATTTATAGTTATTTAAAGACAGAGAGGGAAAGCAGCGTGTTATACGCTGCTTTTTCTTTTTATCTTTTCGCTTTTTTAATTTATTAAATATTAAATATATACCATTATATATATCCGGTATCCGGTGTAATTAACGCTCAAATTTTAAGCGGCGGCGGATAATATTTACGGACAAAATCATATAGATTATATGAATGTTGATATATTTGCACTTTTTGTCTAACTTTAACAAAAAAATTTTTTAAATATGTAAAAAGCGCGCTAAAGATATTGCATATTTGTCAAATCTTTGTTAAAATTAGGTGAAATATTCATTTTGGAAGGGGTCTTTTTAAATGGCTGACGAGAAAAACGGCGGCAAAAAATTTATGAAGTTCTCCGAAATCATTACATACGGCATAGGCCTTTTCGGCGTTGCGCTGCTCACGGGCTGGATGCCGGATTACACCGCAACATTCTTTGCGGATTTCGCTTTCAAAGGCAAGGGGTTTGACAGCGATGTAATGAGCGGAGCGATTTCAAATGTATTCTTTGTTGCAGGTATCGTGGGCGCGGTCTGCGAACTTGTAATCGGTTATTTGGTAGACAGAACAAGAACAAAATTCGGCAAGGTAAAGCCCTGGGTCGGCTTCGGCGTTGTGCCGCTTGCCATAGTTGCACTTCTTGTTTTTGTTGCGCCAAACACTAATTCACAAACAGTTGCCATTGCGTGGATGTTTGTTATTTACAGCCTTTACACGGCGGTTTCCTGCGCTGTTGAAAGCCCGGCAAACTGCTTTGGCTCTCTTTGCTCCCCTAACCCGAGCGAGCGTTCAACGGCAATATCAATTTCATCTTTCCTGCGCTCAGTAGGCCAGAGCGGCGGCATGGTAGTAATTATAGTAGTCGGCGCTGTAATGAAACTGCTTATGGGCCAGCAGCAGTTTAAGAACGCAGAAGGCCAGGGCATAGACCTTATTATTTCAACGGCTGTATGCTGCCTTGGCATTATACTTTTTGTTATGATTTTCTTTGTAAACAACAAAGAGCGTGTTCCCTTTACTCAGGAAAAGGTTAGCATTAAGGATTCGCTTAAAGTTGTTTTCGGCAATAAAAACCTGCTTATGGTATCGCTTACCAAATTTGCGGGATTCGGCCGCGGCGTTTACGGCACTGTTTCACTTTACATTGCCGTTTACCTGCTTGGCTCAAAGAATTTAAAACTTGCGCTTTTGCTTCCTATGGGTATCGGCACGGCAGTAGGCACGCTGCTTCTAAACTTTGTGCTTAAAAAATTCTCAACTAAAACAACATATATTCTTTTCTGCGTATACGGCGCTACATCGCTTGCAATACTTTACATAGTTTCAAGTTCCATAGGCTTTAACAGCGCGCTTATAATTCCGTTCCTTATCATCAACTTCTTCTGCGGAATTCAGCACGGCAACACAAACACAACGCCGAACATTATGATTGCGGACTGCGTTGACGAAATTGAATACAAAACAGGCAAAAGGCAGGACGGTATTGCTTATGCGGGTTACGGACTTTTCTCTAAAGTTGCGTCCGCCTGCACAAAGGGATTCGGCCCGTGGCTTCTTTACACTTGGAGCCGCTACACGCTTTCAACCGACCCGAATGTTGCATATGCCGCGCAGAGCGACACAACCCTTAACCGTATGCTTATGATTTACACGATTATTCCTGCTATCTTTGTTGTGCTTCAGATGGTGCCCATCTTCTTCTATGACAATGTTGGCAAGAAGAAAGAGATGATTACCGAGGCTCTTAGAGAGCGCCGCGCCGCTGCAGCCGCTGAAAACGGCGAAACTTCCGGCGATGATGCCCAGCCTGAGGCTAAGGCAGAATAAGGGGGTGCGTAATATGGCTAAAAGTGATAATAAAAAAGGATTTAATTACAAACTTTACGCCGTTATTGCGTTCTTTGTTGTTGCGGCGATACTTTCCGTAACCACCGTGTATGCTTTTCAGCAGAAATACATAGCGTTTGACCCGGAAAAGACTGCTCTTAATTACGCTGACACTGTTTTTCAGCGCGGCGACGGATATAACGCTTATGCCTACACGATTTCTTCAAAGAGTGAGAAATACGGCGATTTCATTCGCATTTACTATATGTATCCGCTAATCTACCCCGGTTATGAGCCGGGAATGAGCGACGAAGAATTTGACGCTATAAAAGACAACGGCTACAACTCCGATAAATACAAATCAGACGCAACAGCAAATGATGACGGCACTCTTGCCGGCGAGGTTGCGGATATTATGTATCCCTACTATGTTGAACTTATAAAAACATACGGCTGGGACGATTATGACAGTATTTACAGAAATTACTTTGACCGTTTTGTTGAAGTCCGCGGGCAGGTTTTCGGCGATGAATATCTGGACGACGAATCAATGTTTACGGCATTTGAATCAAATGTTTCCACATACGGCAACGCCGTAACGGGAACCGAGGAAGTTTTGGGCGAAGACGGAAAAACGGTAATTCAGGAAAAATCAACAGGTCTGTTTCAGGAAATGTACGGCGAGGACTATAAGATTACAACCACTATTGTAAATGCCGCGCCTGTTGAGGACATTGATGCTTACAAAGCGGCAATGCCCGCCGATGTGCTTGAAACTTACGGGATTTCTGCGGACGATATTTCAGACGCCCAAATGATAACCGCCGAGGCTTCGCTTGAGGACGGAACAGTTATAGCAACGCTGGATATTTATGTTGTGCAGATTGGCAACACCTGGTATGTAGACAACACTTCAACCGTTACCAACCCGTTCTATGCCGAAATGCTTTCAGGCATAAGCGCTTAAGGCATTTTAAACAGTTAAACAACAAAACCTCTGCGGTAACGCCGCAGGGGTTTTATTTTTTGGCTGCGCCACGGGGGTTTATTTTTTTGGCAGGCACAAGCCTCAGTCCTGCTATGTTTCCTGCCGTATTTTATGCTGTAATTCCCGCCGCTTTGGTAAAATTCCACAAATAAACGATTATTTTTTTGGCTTAAGAAATATTGAAATAACGCATAATAATATAGTAAACTAAAATATAGGGGCTGTATGCCGAAAAACCGAGCGGCGCAGCAGTTTAACACCTTATCACTTTAAAAGGGGCTGATTTTACGGAAAATAATATCATAATCACTTCAGGGCGCAACCAAAAAGTGTTTATCCGCGTTACCGAGGGGCATTTCATAACAGAAAACGCGCATATAAATTACTATGTAGGCACTTCGGATATAAAGCACAACCACAATGTTTCCGTTGAGGCGGCAATGCTGATGGCGCAGTATTATATAGAGCGTGATATAAGCATAGACACGGTGCTTTGCCTTTATGAAACGCAGGCGCTCGGGGCGTACATTGCCCACGAACTTTCACGCCCGAGTATGCTGCAGCCGAATCCGCAAAGCGAAATATATGTGCTGGGGCCGGAATATGACGCGGCGGGAAATATGATTTTCCGCGAAAACCTGAAAAGAATGATACACGGCAAAAAGGTGCTTGTGCTTATTTCCTGCATTACAAGCGGAAAAACGGTGCAGCGCGCTATTGACAGCGTAAACTACTACGGCGGAACGGCAGTAGGCGTAACGGCGGCTTTCAGCCGGGCAAAAAGCATTGCCGGAATAGAAGTAAATTCCATTTTCACTCAGGACGATTTGCCGGGCTACCATGTTTACAGCAAGCACGACTGCCCGCTGTGCAGGCAGGGCGTACCGGTTAAAGGCATTGCCAACGGCCACGGATATTCCACTCTGCCTTAAATGTGAAATATCATTCTTGACTTTTAAAATCTATGTGTTATAATTACTTTATCCGATAGGATTGGTAAACTTAATATTACCCAAAAAAGACTGCGATGCGGAAAAAGACTGTAATTTGAGGTTCAGAGAGCCGGCGGGCGGTGAAAGCCGGTACAGGAATTATGGTGCATAGCTCTCCGCGGAGTTGCCGCCCTGAAAACTTTGGATAGGGGCGGACGCGTAACGGCGTTATTCGTTAAGGCATTTGTTGATGCTAAAGGGTGGAATTTTTCCGCCGAAGTAGGGTGGTACCGTGTAGATTTTTCTACGCCCCTATATCATATGGGGCGTATTTTTTATGCCCTTCAAAAGAAAGGAGTTTTAGTGTGAAAATTCACGCTAAAACCGATTACATTCCCCTCAAAATTTGCCTGCGGCATAATTTTTGAGATGGCTGTAATCACCATTAACGCCTTATCAGGCTACAATAAGTCGTTAATGATTTTATTATTTTTTATATGTAGCCTGAAAGGCTATGGTGATACAATGCTTAAAGGATACAAAAAATATATTCCGTTCAAGCCAATCAACATTCCGGACAGAACTTGGCCGGACAAAACTATTACCAAAGCGCCGATATGGTGCTCAGTGGATTTAAGGGACGGCAACCAGGCGCTTGTTGACCCGATGAATTTGGAAGAAAAACTTGAACTTTTCAAGACGCTTATAGACATCGGCGTTAAAGAGATAGAGGTGGGCTTCCCTTCTGCTTCTGAAACAGAATACGAGATTTTAAGAACTTTGATTGAAGGCAATTATATCCCTGATGATGTTACTATTCAGGTGCTTGTGCAGGCAAGGGCGCACCTTATTAAAAAAACTTTTGAGGCAATCAAAGGCGCAAAAAATGTTATAGTTCATTTCTACAATTCAACTTCAACACTTCAGCGCAAAGTTGTTTTCAAGACCGATATGCAGGGAGTTATTGACATTGCCGTTGACGGCGCAAAACTTATTAAAGAACTTACGGACGAGGAATTAAAACAATATCCCGATATGAATATCCGCTATGAATATTCGCCGGAATCATTTACCGGCACGGAGATAGACAATGCCGTGTGGATATGCGAAGAGGTTATGAAAGTTATGGGCGCAACGCCCGAAAACCCGATTATTCTTAACCTGCCCTCCACCGTTGAGTGCTCTACGCCAAACTGTTATGCGGACCAGATTGAATATTTCTGCCGCCACATCAGCAACAGGGACGCGTGCATTATTTCACTGCACCCGCACAATGACCGCGGCGAAGGCGTTGCGGCAACTGAACTTGCGCTTATGGCGGGCGCGGACAGAGTTGAGGGCACGCTTTTCGGCAACGGCGAGCGTACAGGCAATGTGGATTTGGTTACTCTTGCGCTTAATATGTGGACTCAAGGGGTTGACCCGAAACTTGATTTCCACGATATAAACAAGATAAAAGATGTTTACGAGCGCACTACCAAGATGAAAGTGCCGCCGCGCCAGCCGTATGCGGGTGAACTTGTATTCACGGCATTTTCCGGCTCTCATCAGGACGCTATCAACAAGGGCAAGATATATATGGAAGAAACCCATTCGGATTACTGGGAAGTTCCCTATCTTCCGATTGACCCGGCTGATGTAGGCAGAGAATATGAGCCCGTTATCAGAATTAATTCCCAGAGCGGCAAGGGCGGCGCGGCGTTTATTCTTTCAACCGATTACGGCATAAAAATGCCTAAGGCAATGCAAACGGAATTCGGCGCAACGGTTAAGCACGCCTGTGACGCCAAGGGCAAGGAACTTAAGCCGGATGAAGTATTTGACCTTTTCCAGAAAGAATACAGAAATGTTGTTGGCCCATACAGAATAATGAACCACAAAACCTTTGAAGAAAAAGAGGAAAACGAATACCTTACGCGAGTTCATTTTGAGGGCGAAATTAAAGTTAGGGACGGCAGCCTTGTTAAGATAGACGGCAAGGGAAGCGGTCCGATAGAGGCTTTCTTTAACGCGCTGGGGCAAATCGGAATTACCGGATATCAATTTGTTGATTACAGCGAACACGCCATTTCCGTTGGTGAGGATTCAAAGGCGATTTCATATATTCACCTTAAAAATCCGCAGGGCAAAGATGTTTTCGGCATAGGCGTTTCACACAACATAGGCTACGCCTCACTTAAAGGCATAATCTGCGCTATAAACAGGGACCAGCCGGACTGCGTGCGTGATGATACAATGCCCGGAATTTTCGAGAAATAAGGAGAGCAGCAAAATGAACAACTATAAAATTACTGTTTTGAAGGGCGACGGTATCGGCCCGGAAATAGTGGACGAATGTATAAAAGTGCTTGACGCCGCAGGTGAAAAATTCGGCTTTAAATTTGACTATAATTATCAACTGCTCGGCGGCTGCGCGATAGACGCCAAAGGCGTGCCCTATCCAAAGGAAACCGAGGAGGCGTGCAAAGCGTCTGACGCCGTACTGCTCGGCGCGGTAGGCGGCCCGAAATGGGATAACCAGCCCGGCAGCAACCGCCCGGAGGCAGGCCTGCTTGCAATAAGGGAATCGCTTGGTCTTTTTGCCAACCTGCGCCCCGCAAAAATATTTGCGCCGCTTAAAAACGCCTCTCCCATTAAAGAAGAAATTATAGGCGACGGGCTTGATATTCTGATTGTGCGCGAACTTACAGGCGGCATATATTTCGGCGACCGAGGCACATATGAGGAAAACGGCATTGAGGGCGCTTATGACACGGAGCGATACACCGTGCCTGAAATAGAAAGAATTTTGCGCGCGGGATTTGAATACGCTATGAAGAGAAATAAAAAACTCACCTGTGTAGACAAGGCAAATGTGCTTGATTCCTCAAGACTTTGGCGCAAGGTGGCTGAAAGAGTCAAAGAGGATTACCCAGAGGTTGAACTTTCATATATGTATGTGGACAACTGCGCAATGCAACTTGTGCGCAACCCCGGCCAGTTTGACACCATAGTAACCTCAAATATGTTCGGCGATATTCTTTCAGACGAGGCGTCAATGATAAGCGGCTCAATCGGAATGCTTGCCTCTGCGTCGCTTGCCAAAGGCACATTCGGACTTTATGAGCCTATTCACGGCTCCGCGCCCGATATTGCCGGCCAGCAAAAGGCAAATCCGCTTGCTACTATTCTTTCCGGCGCAATGATGCTGCGCTACACATTCGGCGAAAGCGAGGCGGCAGATGCAATAGAAAAGGCGGTTGACACCGCTCTTACTAAGGCAAGAACGCCCGATATATATGAGGACGGATTTAAAAAGGTTACCACTTCCGAAATGGGCGACCTTGTTGCATCCTTGCTGTAACGCAAAATTATAATAACAAAGCAAAAATAAAGGGGCTTTCCGTTTGGAAAGCCCCTCAGCGTGTCGAAAAAGGTTCTATTGAGAAAATAAGGCTTTCACGACACGCTGGGAGGCTGCCGAGAAATCGAGTTGGATTTCGCATTTGACGGATTGTAGGCGTACAGAGGTACGGTAAATCCGGCAAAGGCGGAAAGCGCAAATGCCGCACAGTTGTGCGGCATTTCTTTTTTTTGAGTTTAGACTATATCAATATATGCTTTAACTAAAATATAGTAATTTGGGTTTTATTTTATTTTTAAAAATTGTCTATTTTGCTTTTATCTACGCGCGGTGCAACCGACTTTATCGACAGCCTGAGGGGCTTTCCGTTTGGAAAGCCCCTTTCAGTCTGTAGAAAAGCCCTAAACTGTGGCAAAGGTTAATTTTTGAAGTTTTAGTTTGAGGAAGCGCTGAGGCGGATTAAACATTGGCGGCGGAAATGATTTCATCAATATTCTTTTCCGTTTCAGAAACACGGCTTTGAATATCCGACCCGTGCTCCGCCCCTCCCTGAAGATAAACCAAGGTGAACTGCTCTTCATCATAATCATCTTCATTGCAGAAATACGCAACGGCATAACCGTTTTTATTAAATTCGCGGCGGTAAACGCGCTCGCCGTTTATTGTGTAAGTGTTATAGCCGTAATTACTGTTTATCTGGGCGATAAAAATCGGCGTAAACGAGCCGTTTTCATCCATTTCGCTGATACGGCTGGTGCCTTTCCATATACGGGAAGTGCGCTCATCATATGTGTATGTATTACGGCAGATGTCAGTTTTTGAGCCGTTTTTGCGCAGTATATAAAAACGGGTTTCATCATCTGAATCCTGCATTTGGGAAACGCCCTCATTATCAAACACTTTAGCGGCGGAAGAGCCATTCCACCTGAACACTTCAAACTTATATTCCGGCTGAGTTTCAAGCACATGATTGCCGTCATCATCAGTGGCGGAAATTTTTTTATTAAACCTGTAAACCGTTAAGAGTTCATTTACACCGTCGCCGTCAAAATCAATTAAATCGGCAACGCAAAGGCCATCCGCAAAGCAGGTGCGGGATGATGAATCGTATTCCGGCTCGCCGTACTTTGAAACATAATCGTTTACTATATTTGAATACGCCTGAGCCATAAGCTGCTCGCCGGATTTGGCGGAAACGGGCAGGGCGCCCTCATCGGCGCCGCCGAAACTGTCTATTGCAGCGGAAACGGAATCCAGCAGAGCCTCCGCGCTTGCCGCCGTTATGTTTGAAAGGCGAATAGTTTCATAATCCACAGTATTTATCTTGCCTTTTTCGGCGTAAATATCATTTACCGGGTCGTACTCACATTCACGGGTGCTTTTAAACTTACTGCCGTGCAGGTTTAAAAGCGTCATAGTTTTTTCATCATCGGCGGATAACTCGCCTATATAAAATTCATTGCCGCGGCGGTAAAGCGATATCCAACTGCCCACATTGGAATGATTTACGGCAACATTTGCGGCATGGGAATAAAGGCGGATGAAATCGCCGCCGTCATAGCCCCACACTTCAACCTGATAAGCGCTGCCGCTCCTGAAAGCAAGCAGAAGTTCGGATTTCCCGTTACCGTCAAAATCCACCTCGCGGGCAAAAGAAAGCCCGGACATTCTGTATATCTCGCCGGTATTATCCGCCTGCTCGGTTTTTGCCGATCCATACTCCCCTATTATATTGGCGCAGACTTTGGCGGCGTCATCCTCAAAGCGGTTTTCGCTGCGTGTTTCTCCGCTGAGCGCAATATAAAAAATAAGCGGAGTAATAATAATTGCAGCCGCAAGCAAAACGGCAACGCCCGCCCTGAACCCGATTGAGATAGAGGAAACGCTGGCTTTTATTTTTACAAGTATTTTTTTAATTATCCTGCGGATTTTTGCGGGGGTGAGCCTGCGGACTTTTTCAAAAAGCGTTTTTACAGCGCTTTTAACCTCGCTTAAATCTACCTGAGGCAGGGTAAAACGGCGCTGAGATGATGAGGCGATATAATCGTCCCACTCTTCATCAAAATAAGTATATTTTTTCAGCGCTCTTCACCCCCCTTGCAGGCTTTTAAGTGTTGGTATACCAGTAATTTTATATAAGGTATAATATAATTTTGTATAAATTTATAATTATTTATACTATTTTATGTATCTAATATCGTTTCCCTCTAAAACAAGCACGGAATACTCGCCGGCAAGGCGGCTTGTTACCCTTTGGTTATAATCGCGTTCCAGGTCTTCAAAACTGAAATTTGTGCTTATAATAGTTGCTTTTTTCTTTAAAATACGGGTATTTACTATATTATAAAGGCACGCCTCTGAAAACTGATTTTTATATTCCGTGCCAAGGTCATCCAAAATAAGCAAATCCGTGTTTAAAATATCATGCTCATTATAATTTATATTATCCGTTCTGCCGAAATTTTCATCCTGCAAATCAGAAAAAATATTTTGGCTGGTGCCGTAAATAACGGAATAACCCTTATTGATTGCAACATTTGCTATGGCAAGGCTGAGATGGGTTTTGCCAAGCCCCGTGCCGCCCATAAACAGCAGATTCGGCGACTGCGGCGTAAATTTTTGGGCGTACATACGGCAGGATTCAAGTATTTTCTCCGCCTTTTCGCGTGGCGATATACTGCCTTGCGACGCTGTGTCCGGGTAATACTCCGTTTTAAAAGTATCAAAAGTACAGTCGTCAATAGGAGCGTCTTTTCTGATAGATTCACGCTCTATTTCCTTTAAAAGTTCCCTGTGGCAGCTGCACATACGGTTTTGTGTATAACCCGTATCCGAGCAAACGGGGCAGATATATTTAATGGTAAGAGCGTCCTCATCAAAGCCCGCTTTTACAAGCAGTTCTTTTTTACGCTTTTGCAGGGCGAGGCTTTTTTCCTTTAATTTATCAATTTCTCCCTTAACATTCTCCCCCCTGAAAAGCAGGGTTGAAACACTAAGCCCTATTCTTGCAAGTTCCTGCTGAATTTGAGCAAGTTCGGGTATTTTTTTCATTGCTTCATCAGTGCGCCGCTGTAAATCAGATTCAGCGATGCTGCGCCTGCGCTCTAAAATATTGAGCGCTTTTTGGTAAACATAACTTCTGTAAGGCATAACTGCTCCTTAATATTTAATATCTGTATTATTAAGCGCGTCTTTTTTTATCTTATTCAAATCATAAGTGGGCGGGCGGCTGATTTCGCCGCGGCGGCTTTTTTCTTTTTGCGATTTCTGCCGCTCAAAATGCTCGCTTTCGCGCTTTGCGTCCTCCGGCGTTTTGATTCCCGCTTTTTTCCAATTTTTAAGTATTTTATCCATATAGCGCAAATCGGGTTTGTCTATATTTTCATTCATAATCTCCGCCGCGCGGAATATCATTTCATCTGAAAAATCCTGACGCCAGCGGTTTATCATTTCACGCTGCTTTTCCGTTGGCGAATCTTTTGTAAATCCCGCCGTGTCCTTTAAACTCTGCCAAAAAGCGTCCGTCTTTTCAAGTTCGCATATTCTGCTTTCCGCAAGAGCGGGGGTATCAATGCCGTCTTCCAGCCAGTTCTGAGCCGTTTTATAAAAATAGCCCGGGCTTACCGCCCTGCCGTTTGACCTTAAATTCTCACAATAGGCAAGCAGCATCATAACAACTTCCGGCGGCATACCGTAAAATTCCGTTAGATTAACAATCATTTCCTGCTCTGAATGGCTTATAGTGCGCCCGTAAACAGACTGCGCCTCATTTAACAACTGCGCCACCTGCGGTTTTTCACTGCTTATGGCAACTATCTCTTTAGGGGAAAGCACGGGCGCTTTAATTCCGCGGCTTGCGCTCTGCTTTTTTTGCGGTTTTTCGCTTTCAGTAATTTGGGCAGGCTCGGTTTTTTTCTGCCCGCCGTTTTCCTCAGCCAAAGGCTCTGCCGCTCGCTCAAGCCCCGCCGCCGGCACATAATTTGAACTGCCGTCTTTCCCGCTGCTCAAAACGCCCTCTTCTATCCAGAAATCCATCATATTTTCGGCGTCCGCCTGCGGTATTCCGAGTTTTTTTGATAACTCAGCCGAAGTGGCAACGCCGTTTCTGCTTAAAATATAGAGCAGCGCTTTTACCTGATATTCGCTTGCAAGTTTTATGTACTTTTCCGCCAGTGCGGCAGGAACGAAAAACATACCGTCTTTCCATATTTTTCCCGCCGGGTTAATACGATAATCCATAAAATTCCCCTGAATTCATTTTTGCATAAAAACACATACTAATTTTAGCAAAAAGAGCGGGCAAAGTAAATAGAAAAATATTCACAATGCAAAACATACCGCCCCGGCGGCAAATTTTTTACCTTTGACATTAAATTTTTTCCAACACTCTTGACAAATACGATTTCTTTTTGTATACTTCTATTGTTGTTTGCGGATTTAGCTCATCCGGTAGAGCGCCACCTTGCCAAGGTGGAGGTAGCGAGTTCGAGTCTCGTAATCCGCTCCATGCGCCGTTCGCGTTTGCGAACGGCTTTTTTTATTGTATTTTAATGCAGCGTAAAATTTTTTGCCGCATACAAAAACGCCCGCCGGGATTCCTCACCCCGGCGGGTTTTAATTTTGCTGCGTGAAACAACAAAATTCGGCACGAATTAAAACATTGTTTCGGCAAACCGCAATGTATCAAAATTAAATAATAAACACGGTAAAATACTTTACACGGCGGCACATTTCGGCATACAGGCTCTTTGCCGACGGTTAATCAAAAACGGTGGAAATCACTTTGGGCGCGCCCGGCGGCGAATAATCAAAGCGGTCTATATGGTCCGTATTAACAAAATAAGTGAGTTCCTGAGCCATATCCGCCTCTTCAAACGCCTCAACTATAACAAGTTTTATTTTCATTTTATCCGGCAAAACGGATTTTATGTATACCGCCACCCGCTGACCTTCAAAAAGATAATCGCACGGCTCGGCAAGCCCCGCTAAATTCGGCGTAAGTTCAACAAACACACCGTATGTTTCTATACTTCTGACCGTGCCGGTTACCGTTTCGCCTGGCTCAAACATCATAGCGTTTTCGCTCCATGTGCCAAGCAGTTCTTTAAGCGAAAAAGTAAGTTTATTCGGCTCTCGCTTTCGCAGCACAACTTTTATACATTCGCCCTCATACACTCTTTCCCTGGGGTGGTTTATGCGGGAAACGGACAGCATATCAATAGGAATAAGAGCATTTATGCCCGCGCCTATATCTATAAACGCGCCGAATTTTTCAAGGTGGGTAACACGCGCGTCTATAATATCCCCCTGGGCAAGATTATCAATAAAATTCTTTTTGCAGCCGAGTTGCACCGCCTTGCGTGATAATATGGCGCTGATATTGCCGCGGTCATCACGCTGAAAGCCTAAAATAATAAAGCAAACGGGCTTATTTACCTTAGAGATTAGCGCAATATCACGCGTTGTGCCGTCATCTATACCGATAGCGCCCTCCTCGCGCGGGATTATGCCCCTGATTATGCCCAAATCCACATGCAGGTTATGCTCACTATCGCACATAAGGACCCGGGATTCTATTATACTTCCGTTCATCATTGCTATTTTAACATCTTCCAGCGTATCAAAAGTGCGCGTAAGCTGAGGATTTTGCCCCTCCGGGTAGAATTTCATAACATTCACTCTCTTTAAACGGCGCGTTTTTACTGCCTGCCCCGCTGTTTTTATGGATTTTTATATGCTTTGCGCAGGGCGTATTAGCGTTATAGGGCGCCTTAATATTGTCTGTTTTAAATGTATGCAAAATTCGCGGCGATTATGTTGTAAATGTAATAAATATGTGATAAAATACTTTATTAATAAAGTTAAGAGCGCAGAGAAAGCGCATGGCGGGTGATTATTTGGATTACAGCGTTGGCGATACTGTTATTATGAAAAAGCCGCACCCGTGCGGCAGCAGTGAGTTTAAGATTTTAAGAGTGGGCGTTGATTTTAAACTGAAATGCGCCGGCTGCGGACGGGAGATTATGGTGCCCCGCATAAAGGCGCTGAAAAGCATTAAAAGGAAAAAGGAAGAATCAAAATGAGTTCTTCGGCTCCGGTGGGATTTTTTGATTCCGGAATAGGCGGCGTTACGGTGCTGAAAGAGGCTATACGCCTGCTGCCTAATGAAAATTATATTTTTTTCAGCGATTCAAAAAACAACCCTTACGGTGATAAGAGCGACGGCGAAATAATTGCCCGCTCAAAGGAAATAACCCGCTTTTTAATAAATGAAAAGCACTGCAAGGCAATAGTTATAGCCTGCAACACCGCCTCCGCCAAAGCGGCAAAAAGCCTGAGGGCGGAATTTTCAAAAATCCCCATTGCCGCCATTGAACCCGCGTACAAAGTAGTTCATGACGCGCGGCCTACAGGCGCAACGCTTATAATGGCAACCAAAGGCACTATAAAAAGCGAAAAATTCCGCCGCCTTTATTATTCTTATTACGACCACCACACAAGCATTCACTCCTGCCCCGGGCTTGCGGATTTGATTGAAAACGGCAGCAGCGATGAAGTGCTTGATTACCTGAAAAAGACCCTTGCGCCTTACAAAGGCAAGGTGCAAAATGTTGTGCTTGGCTGCACGCATTACCCGCTTGCGAAAAAAGAGATAGCGGCAGTTTTGGGCAATGTTGATTTTTTTGACGGCGCGCCCGGAATTGCAAAGCGGCTTAAATACCTGCTGCAAAAAAACGATATTCTTAACGGCGGCACGGCAGGGAACACAGAATTTATTGATTCCGCAGAAGATGAAGAAATAAGAAAAGCGAAAGCCGCCCGGTTTTACGATATATTAAAGAGGTAATTTATGTTTGATAAACTGACGGAAGTAGAAAAAAGATTTGATGAGATAAACAAACTTGTGTGCACGCCGGAAGTTGTTTCCGATATGCAAAAATACACAGCGCTGATGAAAGAATTAAAGCACTTAACCCCCGTTGTTGAGAAATTCAGGGAATACAAAAAAGTGCTTAAGAGCTGCGATGACTGCCGCGAGATACTTGATGACCCCGATGCGGACTCCGACCTTGCCGCAATGGCTAAGGAAGAGTTAGAGGAAAGCAAAAAAGAGGAAGAAGATATAAAAGCGCAGCTTAAAGTTTTGCTGCTGCCGCGCGACCCAAATGATGATAAAAATGTTATTATTGAAATTCGCGGCGGGGCAGGCGGCGAGGAGAGCGCCCTTTTTGCCGGTGTGCTTTTCAGAATGTATTCCATGTACGCCGAATCAAAAGGATTTAAAACAGAAATTATGAACGCAAACGAAACGGGGCTTGGCGGATACAAGGAAATCAGTTTTCTTATTGAGGGGGACGGCGCTTACAGCCGCTTTAAGTTTGAGAGCGGAGTGCACCGTGTGCAGCGTGTGCCGGAAACCGAAAGCCAGGGGCGTATTCATACCTCCACCGTTACGGTTGCCGTTTTGCCTGAGGCTGAGGAAGTTGATTTTGAACTTAACGACAAGGATTTGCAGATAGACACTTTCCGCTCCAGCGGCGCGGGCGGTCAGCATATCAACAAGACTTCTTCCGCCATAAGGATAACTCATATCCCGACGGGCACGGTAGTTGAGTGCCAGGACGAGCGCAGCCAGCACAAAAACAAGGAAAAAGCGCTGAAAGTTTTGCGTTCCCGCCTTTACGATATGGAAAAGGCAAAGCACGACGCCGAAATTGCGGGCGAGCGCAGGGCGCAGGTCGGCACCGGCGACCGTTCTGAAAGAATAAGAACTTACAACTACCCGCAGGGCAGAGTAACCGACCACCGCATAGGGCTGACGCTCTATAAACTTGAGCAGATATTAAACGGCGATTTGGACGAACTTATTGACGCCCTTATCACGGCGGACACCGCTGAAAAACTGAAAGCCGGGGCCGAGGAATTATAAAAGACTGTATAAACTGAAGGCATAAAAATGGAAACAAAAATATTCAGACCCACAAGTGAAAACATTGCGGCGGCGGGTGAAATAATACGCCGCGGCGGACTTGTTGCTTTTCCTACGGAAACAGTGTACGGGCTGGGTGCAAACGCGCTGAGCGACGAGGCTGTTTCAAAGATATATAAGGCAAAAGGCCGCCCGAGCGACAATCCTCTGATAGTACACATTGCTCAGAAAGAGGATATTCTGCCGCTTGTTAAAGAAGTGCCGCCCAAGGCTAAGGCGCTTATGGAGGCGTTTTTCCCCGGGCCTCTTACAATAATCCTGCCGAAAAGCGATAAGATAGGAAAAGTGGTGAGCGGCGGGCTTGACACCGTGGGCATAAGAATGCCGCAAAACCCGATTGCAAGGGAATTTATAAAGGCGGCAGGAGTACCTATAGCGGCGCCGAGCGCCAACACGAGCGGTTTGCCCAGCCCGACTAACGCCAAATATGTTATAGAGGATATGCAGGGTAAAATAGACGCGGTTATTGACGGCGGCAGCAGCGAATTTGGTATAGAATCAACTGTTTTGACCCTTGCGGGCGAGATACCCACTATCCTGCGCCCGGGCGCGATAACTCAGGAAATGCTGAGTGAAGTAATCGGCAGAGTTGATATTGCCCGCGCCGTTACTCAGGGTATGGCGGACGGCGAAACGGCGGCGTCCCCGGGAATGAAATACAAACATTACGCCCCAAAGGCAAAAATAATAATAGTAAACGCCCCCAAAGAAAAATACGAAAAATTCGTAAACGCTCAGGACGGGGCTTTTGCCCTTTGCTATGAGGGGGACAATATTACAATACCGAAAGTTACATTCGGCAGAGAGGGCGATGATTTAAGCCAAAGTCATGCGCTGTTTGACGCATTGCGCCGGCTGGACGAACTCGGCGCCGAAAAGGTATATGCCCGCAATCCGAAACTTACGGGAGTCGGCCTTGCGGTTTATAACCGCCTGATACGGGCGGCGGCATTCTGCGTTATAGACCTTGAAAAGCCGTTTCTTATAGGGCTTACGGGGCAGACGGGCGCCGGCAAAAGTTATGTGGCAAAAAAACTGCGTGATATGGGATATAATATTGTTGACGCAGATTATTATTCCCGCAGATTAACCGAGGACGACTCGCCGATACTGCCGCTTATTGCGCAGACTTTCGGCGCTGATACCGTTGAGCACGGCGTGCTGAACAGAAAAATACTTGCCGAAAAAGTTTTTTCAAACAAGGATTTGCTTGAAAAGCTGAATAAAATTATGCACCCGAGGATTCTTGAAATGTGCGAAAGCGCGGCAGAATTTCCGTGCGTGCTGGATGCTCCGCAGTTATTTGAAAGCGGCGGCGAAAGGCTTTGCGCAAGGGTGCTGAGCGTTACTGCGCCTGAAGATTTGCGCCTTAAAAGAATAATTGAGCGGGACGGAATATCAAAACAGCAGGCGCGGGACAGAATGAACGCCCAGCACAGCGAGGAATTTTTTAAGGAAAATTCGGATTTTACCGTTATTAATGACGGCAGAGATATAATTTCACAACTCAAAATATTCAAGGAGGAATCATTATGAGTGAAAAAGCAAAGGAACTTAAAAAACTGCTTTTCAACAACAAGCAGAACGGAATTGATGTTATGAGCGATGACGAGCTCAGGCTCTGCGACACATTCTGCGAGGGTTACAAAGGCTTTTTGTGGAACAACAAAACAGAGCGTGAAGTTGCGGCGTGGGCAGTTGAAACGGCAAAAGCCGCCGATTTTACCAAGTTTAACGAATTCGGCGCTCCGCTTACCCCGGGGCAGAGAGTTTATGTTGCCAACAGAGGCAAGGCGGTAATTTTATGCGTAAAAGGCAAAAAGCCGGTTAAAGAGGGCGTACGCATTGTTGCGGCGCATATTGATTCGCCAAGAGTGGATTTAAAGCAGTGCCCGATTTATGAGGACGGCTCAATCGCCTTCTTTAAAACGCACTACTATGGCGGTATTAAAAAATACCAGTGGGGCGCAATTCCGCTTTCACTGCACGGCAGAATCTGCAAAAATGACGGCACTTATGTAGATATAAGGCTTGGCGAAGAGCCGGGCGAGCCAAAATTCTGCATTACGGATATCCTGCCACATCTGGCGCTTGAACAATACACAAGAAAGCCAAACGAACTTATAAAAGGCGAGGAAATGAATGTGCTTATCGGCTCCCGCCCGTTTAAAGACGATGAGGAAAGCGAAAAGATAAAACTTAATATTCTTAATATTCTTTATGAAAAATACGGCATTGTTGAGCGTGATTTCCTTTCGGCCGAACTTGAACTTGTGCCGGCTTTCACCGTTGACGATATCGGCTTTGACAGAAGTATGATAGGCGGCTACGGCCATGACGACAGGGTTTGCGCTTACCCCGCTTTTGAGGCGATTACAGAAATAAAAGGCGCGCCGGAATACACTGCCATCACGGTGCTTACGGATAAGGAAGAAATAGGCAGCGTCGGCAACACGGGGCTTAATTCAAGTTACCTTAAGTATTTTATTGAGGACCTTGCCCGCCTTGAGGGCTGCGAGGGCAGAGATGTGCTGCGACACAGCAAATGCCTTTCCGCCGATGTAAACGCCGCGTTTGACCCCACTTGGGCGTCCGCTTATGAAAAGAACAATTCAAGCCTTATCAACAACGGCGTTTGCGTAACTAAGTTTACCGGCAGCCGCGGCAAGAGCGAAACGAATGACGCCTCTGCCGAATTTGTAAGTTGGGTAAAGGCTCTGCTTGAAAACAACGGCGTTCTTTGGCAGAGCGGCGAACTCGGCAAAGTTGACGCAGGCGGCGGCGGCACCGTTGCTATGTATATTGCAAATCTTGATGTTGATACAATTGATGTGGGCGTTCCCGTGCTCTCTATGCACGCGCCGTATGAAGTAGTCAGCAAAATAGATGTTTATATGGCATATAAAGCCTTCATCACTTTCTTTACAAAATAATGAACCGTATTTGCGGCAACAAAAGAGCCTCCCTTTTAGGGAGGCTCTCTGTTTGTAATAAAACAAAATTATAAACAAAGCGCAGCCAAGACCGTTCGGTTTATTTGGGCCGCGCTTTTTCTTACCCCTGCGCGGCGGCGGAGGAAATGAGGGTAAAAAATATAGTTACACTACTTAAACAATAATACCCGCTTTAAGGCTCAAGCATAATATTCGCAAATTATAACAGCTTTTATATATTTTCAAATATATAAGTTTAAGATTCTAATCGGATAATACTGCTTATAAATCGCTTATCTACGGCAGCTCCGTTAAGATACATACGATTATAAAAGCGCTGTTCATTATTTCCCACAAATAAAGACTCCGTGAAATCACAGCCACTCAAATTATGCGCTTCTGCTGCATCAGTTAGAGCAAGATAATTTCTTCCTGCGTCATTAAAAAACCTGATGGTCTTATCCTGGCATATTCCGATAATCATTTTACCGCTTTCTGCAATTATTAATTTTTCAATTATTTCCGAGCATTTTTCAAACTCAAAAGCAGGTTTTTCTATATTGGATAGTTTCCAAATACAAATACCATTTCCGCCGCTTATAAGTTGATCTCCGCCGTGCGAAAAAGCGAGGGTGCGAGTAGGCAGAGCTAATTCGCTGTTAATGTGCATTATTATTTCGTTTTTATAACTGTTAAATATATATATTCCGTTTCCGGCGCAAGCAACAGCAATTTTTGAAAGATCGGGTAAAACGGCAATGGATGTTACCCACATATCGCTCTTTAAAAAATCCTTTTCAAAAACCATTTTGCCGTTTTTAAACATTTTCATTGAGCGGTCTGAATATATTACCAATATATTTTTACAGTCATCCGAACAATATACATAATTTATATCTGTAATATTATAAGATCCTTTTGCGTTTATTGTATGCTTTTTATTCACATCATCTATCAGATATATTTCTCGCTTTTCTTCAACATTGTAAGCAAAAAGTGAATTATCACGCAAATAGCAAATCAAATTCCCAAAAGGCGAAATGTTCATTAAACGACCTTCAAGAACCGCATACGGCTCTGATTTTTTTGATGTATCAAAGAGCAACACGCTATTGCGCGCTGAAGCTACAAGTTTTGAGTCATTATCCAAAAAGTGCAGATTAGTTATGGTTTGAAAATTTTTATTAGAAAGAATAGAGGTTTTATTCGTGCGAATATCTTTTATAGTTATTATACTTTTGTCTTTCGAGGAAACCAAAGCAACTTTTTGGCAATTTTTTGATACGGTGGCATTAGCAAATTCACAACGAGACGCTAACAGATAATACTCTGATTTTTGAACATTCCAAATGCCAAAGGACTTTTCAAATTCGCAAAAAATCATACTGCCATCATAAATAAATTCCGCTCTCGGCAAAATTCCGTTTTGACTGCCTAAAATAAAATTTGACGGATATATTTTAGCATGTTTAAAACTTGAATTTTTAATATCGAGCACCGGTGTATAAAAATCTGCATATTTGAGTTCTAAATTATTATAACAAGCAGTTATATGGTATGAACGTGATGTTTTCATTATGTTTATAAGATTGCTTATTGCCTGCGGGTGTTTATTTAATTCAGAATAATATCTTTGCATAAAATGCTCTATAGGCGATTCACTCCAACTTTCAAGATTATTTTTCTTTTCAAAATCACATTCGCATTTTCTGTCATCATTATCAGTTTCATAATTTACACTGTATCCGTAGCGCTTATCATATTCTCTTAAAAGTTCGCCTGTAAATTTTCTTATATCATAATTTGCAGAAACTTCAAGATCATCCGCTTTACAGAAATTCATGCAGTTGATTATGTGCTTTGAGGTAAAATAATCCCTCCAGACATGATGCATCTCATATCCGTTTTCTATACGACTTAAGATGGCTAAATTATCACAACATATAAGTTCAATGTTATCCACATTTCTTTTATATACTTCAATATACTCGCTGCTTTTTTTTGGTCCAAGAAGCGTGCGAAAATAACTGATATCACCTGAAAGTTCGGCAAATTCAAAATCCTCTATTACATAACTGTTGTTTTTATATATTTTAAAGGCAAGCGCCGGCATAAAATAGAGCAGTATAAATTCTGCAAGTCTGTCGCCGATATACAGCTCCGGCTGTAATTTTTTAAGGCTGTGAAATATAAAATCATCAAGTATATTTCCGCTGCGTATTTTTTTACTGTTGTAAAGCTCTTTATACGGAATATTTTTGCCGTATGTTCTTGTAAAGGTATCTAAATACAGCGGCGTTCTCAAAAGCGAAAGCAAATGCTTATTTACCTTATTTAAATCTATATTTTGATTAAAAAATTTCTTCAAATAATTTATTATCTGTTTATCCGAGAGGCCGCGCATCTCAATTTTTACAAAATCTTTAAAAATCTGAGAATTATCTTTATTAACACGCGAGGATACAACCAGCCGCACATTTTTACAAGCTTTTAATGTATTGATTTCACGATTAATATCATCCGCCAAATGAATGGGAACTTCGTTATAACCATCTATAAGAATAAAATATCTATAAGCATTTGTTGTTGTGCTGCTATGCGGTAAAAATAATTTTTCAATTGTTACAATATCAGTGTCGCCACCGGAATAAACAGAGTATATATAGTGCATAAGCGGTTTATTAACATCTTCATCTATCTTTTTTATATCTATATAAATAGGGACTATCGGCTCACCGCGTTTTGCAAGCTCAACAAGATAGCAAAACAGGGCTTTTATTGCTGTTGTCTTTCCCATTCCGCCGGCGCCGTAAAGAAAGATATTTTCAACCTCAAGATTTTTCTGAGTAAAATATTTAACTAAAGAAGAGTTATATGCGCTGCAACAACTATTCATAAAGCAAGCCCTCCTTTAGCTCATTAATTTTTTATAATTTTCTTCAATTATTATTCTGTTGGTAATTCAACAAAGCAGCGTACAAAAGGCGTTTATTCTTCTGTCTGCTTAATTTTATTCGTGCTTTCCGAAACAGCAATTTGATAATGAATTATAATTTAAATTCTTTTTCTGATTCTGACACAGTTTTTATTAAAAAATCATATGCCTTAGGCGTGCCGCAAACAATGCTGCATGGCTCAATATAATTTATTTTTTGGCCTTGCCAATCGGTAATTTTACCTCCGCATTCTTCTAATATCAGCCCGGCAGCAGCATAATCCCAGGGTTTCAATTCTTTTTCAAAATAACCGTTTATCTTGCCCGCGGCATTATAACAAATTGATAATGCTGAAGAACAGATGCGTCTGAGATCCAGACATTTGGAAAAAACGCGCTTTGCAACTGAAAATGCAAGTTCCGTTTGGTGCTTTTTAGTAGCTCCTGCGCCAAACTCAATAAGACATTTATTGATTTCACGATCCGGCGCCTTACCCATTCTTTGCCCGTTATAATATGCGCCTTCTCCCTTTTTAGCCACAAATAAGTCGCCGTTAAAAGGATTATATACTACGCCAAATACAATTATTTCATCCACACACAAAGCAAGTGAAACAGAACACATATTATAATCGTATATAAGGTTTGTAGTCCCGTCTATAGGGTCCAATATCCACCTCGTGCCTTTTGGAACTGCGCTTTCCTCTTCACTCATAAACCCAATATCAGGTGTTATAACCGCCAATTTTTCACCTATAAGTTTGCTGATTTTGAAATCAACAGATGTTACAAAATCAGCCTCACCTTTTACAACAATATCGGATTTAAGTTTTTTATCAAGCACTATTTCTCTTGTTTGCTGAACAGCTTCAACCACCTTGGCAAAATCAACTGATATCGGCACTGTTTTTCCTCCTTAATACATCGTCAAAATATTCCTTCAAAAAATTATATCTTTCATTTTCGGTGCGAAACATATACACAAGCCCTGCTTTGGGGGAGGGATAAACATCATGGAAAGTGCCCTCAAACATATATTTGCTCTCATCGGAAACAAATTCATAATTTTTTTCAACTATATTCAATTCATGAATTCCTTTATAAATTCCTTTATCTACTTCCCAGCTGTCATATTTGCCCCTGGTTTCTCGAGACGCTTCATATATTCCGACAAGTGTATCTTTGTCCTTGAAATAATAATCGCCGCTCCATGTAGTTCTGTTAAGCCTGTCTAAAACAATTTTATCCTGCTCCGGTTCATAACGAAGCACATCATAATTTTTTGCATTAAGCCTGTAAATAACATTACCGGTGTTTTCTTTTTGTGAAATTTCTACTGTTCCTAACCTTATGTAATCTTTATTTCTTTCTTTTAGATGCACATGATACCATTTGCCTAAAATATCTGACGGCTTAAAAATTTTTTGTTCAGTTTGCTTATCATCGTTGATACCGTCATCTCTCAGCCAACCTTTACATTTTGAAACATCAATATTTGCAATTATCTGGCCCATAATACGGTTGAGCGGTCTGTTATCTTCCTCTGTTTGAGTAAATTCTATCCCTTCGGCAAATTTTATTTGTTTCTGCTCGGATTCGGTTATAGCAGCTCCCTGCTTTGCCGATTGCTTCATTTGCATATATTTTTTGCTTAAAATTACATATGTTGTTTTATTTTGCGAACAAGCATATTCATACTCGCGCTGAGTCCAGCTTATTCCGTTTTCATCAACGCTTCCGTAATTCGGACCAAGAAGCATTATAAACAGATCCGACTGATCTATTCTTACTTTCAGGTCATCAAAATTTCTGCTTGATGTGGCGGTAAAATATTCCATACAAATAGGAATCATCCCGGCATCAAGCAAACTTTTTATAATTACATCTCTTTCTGCTTTAAGGCTTTCATAATTTGAAGAAATGAACGCTGAGATTTTTTTATATTTCATTTTTCCTCCTTATAAATATACTGCTCTTATATATTGAAATATCAAACACAAGCGAATAATAACTTTTTTGTATTTTACATCTTTTTTATTTGTTTATTGTTAGCACGGTATCAAATATTTTAATCCGGCTCTGTTATATTTATATCTGCAAAAAGAAACGGATTAAAATTATGAACATCAAAAAGGTTGCTGCCGGGCTCGTTTATCAACCTTACTGCATTATCAATCATTATCTGCGGATGAGCTCCTCTGCTTTCATATATTTCTTTTAATATCGTAAGCTGCACAATAAAATAATCCAGTGGATTTCCAAAACTCCGGTCATATCGAGCGTTTGGATTGCGGTTATTTGTAACTGTATATACAATCTCTTTAAATTTATTCCAAAATCCTACTGTTACTTTTTTATCATATTGCTGCAATATTTTTAAATATTCACTGTTTAACGGGTCATGCTTGCTATGAAGAAAATATACAAAATTTTTTTCACCTTCATTTTGAAAATATGTAAACATTACAAAATACAGCAGCATTGCACCAAGTGAATACAAATCCGATTGGGGACCTATCCGGTCTGTTTTACCTCTAAAAAGTTCATATGGAGCCCACGGCAAAGAGCAAGTTATGTCATCAGCTATTATTTTTTGGTTTAAATCAATAACCGAATCGAAATCAAACAACTTTATGCAAAAACCTATTCCGTCCGTATCATAAATAAAATTATCCGGTTTAATATCTGCCAAAATAAGGTGCTTTTTGTGAAATATATTTATAATTTTGCTTAACTTTATTAAAGCCTCTATCCGCTCGTTTATTGGGAAAGAACCGATATTATTTATTGCTGCGGTAGAATCAAAATCTAATAGTGAAAGGTAACAATATTTTCCCTGCTGTTTATTATATGAAATAATTGTATTTACACTTTTTTTATTCATTTCGCCGTCAGGCGGAATTACAAAATACCTTTTTAAGGAGTTTTCTTTATTAGAAATATCAAGAAGCAAGCTCCTTACCTGTTTCATCTTTTTAAAATGTGATTTAAAAAGTAATTCAAAGCTATTATTTGCTGAATCTATATTTCTAAGACCGCCCGTTTGAGAAACAGGAAGATTATAATTTAAAGGAGCAAACTCTTTTAACATCTTAGTCTCAGAAGTGCCGTCAGAATATTTAACAGTACAGTAATAACATCTGCAAGACGAACCTCGAGGAAGTATTTCGCTTTCAACAATAATACGGCGCCGTCCGATAAAATTTATTTTTTTACCTGTAAGCGTATCCTGCATTTAGCACCACTCCTGAATAATGTACAATTTTAATGATTGCAAATATACTTAAATACTGATATTGGCGAATCGCTTAAAAGGCAAAATATTATGATTCGCTCAAAAAGATTGGGCAGATAAAGTCCGTCAAATCCGCAATCTGCAAAAGTAAAATTGCACCACTCTTCAAAATCCTCAAAAACAGCCTTTACGATATTGCTTTTGTTTGAGTCATCGGCGGCAGATATCCACCCGTCAGGAGCAAGACAATATTCAATAAATAAAGCTTGTATTAAATATTCTTTTGTTACGGGAATTTTGCCATCAAGAATTGCATCTATGTTTCGTGATGAGAAAGTGCTTTTTTTAAATTGCACAAAACTGCCGCTGTTAATTTCAAACGAATCTGTAACGGCTTTTATGGCAGTTGTATACTTAATGGCGCCAACGCGCTCATACCTGACTTTATGGTGACTCATTATATACTGTTCAACAGCGTCAATGGACCAATATCCCCTGTTTTTTTCATAATTTTTTTCAATGTAATCCTGCTGCCTTGCAGATGACACATAATCTTTAATAGCATTACAGCATTCGGTAAATCGTTTAAGAGCCTTTGAATTCGTACCGCTTTTCGGCAAAGTGTTTAAGAAATTAAGAAGCCCCTTATCTTCATCAATATCATTAAAAATCTTTTTGTAATAATTTGTGCTTCGTACATTTTTATCTTCTGCGCTGTTTTTGATTTGTTTTTGGTACATTTCTACAAGATGGACATACCTTTCACATACATTTGTATGCTGAATAAGGCAATATGCTAAAATGACCTCATAAGGATCTTTGTAATTTATTATTCTTTCTCCCAAGCAATGAACCAAAAGATTTTCCATCTGCTTATAGGCCATATTAAACGCAAGTGCCACAAGAAAAACTTTTTCACGGTCAAACCTATATGCAATACCGGAGTTAGATGTATTGCTTATCAAAACAGTTTCTACATCTTTAAAAGTTTTGTTTGGATTTAAAATAAACGAACAAGAATATATGCCTTTTTTAGGCAAAGAATCCTCTGCAGCATCTGCACATTTTGCCAACAAATCATCATTTTGCGCGGAAATATAAATCTTTTCGCCGCAAAAATCAACTATGTGAAACCGTTCCTCAGCAGAATTTATTGTTAAAATTTCATCTCTCAAATAAGTACCGCGGTAAATAGTTTCTTCATACGGATAGAACTCTATTGAAGCATTTTTTATATTCTGACTATCATGATGGTGTAACGCCACCGGTAAGCTTCGCTTTTTACCAAACATTTCTAAATAAGCAGTTTCATTGTATTCAGACTTTTTCAAAACACCGGACTTTTGAGCCTTTGACCTTTTCAAATAATGAAACTCTATCTTATCGCCCGCTTTGAAATCAACCGGCTTACCTGTAATCAGTTTTAGTTTTTCATTCGCCAAAAGCAATGCTTTTTCCGGCCATGCGTGAGGAGATTGCACCCAATTATGTGCAAATTCCGCTATATATTTTTCCTTTCTCTGAATTTCTTGAGCTTCATGGCGCTTATATTTTTCCAAATTATAAGCGTCAAGCACAAGCTGTTCATCAACACAGTTAACGCCGCTGTATTTTGGATCATAATAATCTATTCCCCAATCACGCAATAAGGCTTTGCGGCTTTCAGGCAATGCCCTTGAACTGTTAAATTTCCGCGGAATGAAATTTTTTTCCGAATACTCGTTAAGAATTTGCAGTCTTTTATCAATCGGAAGCGTCACAACGGCATCTGATATTTCTGAGATATGTATGTCTCTCAAAACCCCATTATAATAAATTATTTTTTTGGTAAAGCTCAGCAAATTATCCTTAACAGCAGCTCTTATAAGCTCATTGCGCTTTCCGGTTAAATTTTTATTTGGCTTTCCTGTTTCTTTATCTAAACTGTAATATTTAGTAATCTCTGAATCCAAATCAACGGTTTTGCCGGAGTTTACGGCTTTTGAATATTCACTGTCAGGGAAAAGGCTGCAAATAAGCCGGTTATAATAAAAAATCGGCTTGATATCACCTATCTTTTTTATCAAGCCGGTTATAGTAACCTTGTCAAGGAATTTGTCTTGACGGTCATACATTTCTTGCACAACCTCATTCATTTTCTGAGTCATACCCATTTAAGCAACACTCCCTGACAGGTAAAAACCAAATTTATATATTAATCTTTAAATTAAATTCAATAAAATTATATCATAAAAGGGCGTACAATGCAATATGTTGCGTCATCAGTGAAACCTTTGCAATCTGTAATATTGCAAATTCGGTCGATATACTGTTTTGTTGAATTACAATTTTCGAACGCTCCATCAGTGGCAACAAAAAATTCCGTATTATAACTTACATATTTACCGGTTTTTATTCTCAAATGTTCCTTAAAATGCAACGAATTAACCATATAGGTATACTGCTTTGTTACGCCGTTCTCAGGATATGATATTATCTGAGTATTATCATTTTCAGTTTTTGCAAAAAGACCATCGCCTATATGCACCGCGGTATAGCGCTTTGAATCCGTATCAACTGCGAGAAGCATTAGCGTACACATAAATTCTTGCGGGTCTGCACTTAATCTTGCTGAAAGCCGGTTAAGTGATTGTCTCACAAAGCAGAGCATTTGTTTAGCCGTATCACACATATCGCCGTTAAATAACCCTATACCGTTTATCTTACAAAAATCAACAGCTGCTCTGACACAGCAATTTGAAGTTTCTTTTGCAAAAGCGCTGCTTCCTGCGCCGTCAGAAATAGCAATATATATATAATTTTTGAAAACAGCAGTTTCTATTGCATCTTCATTATTTTCCCCGTTTCCTATGTGCTCTGTTCCCGCCTCGCTAAATGTTTGTATATAAATGTCATCATCTCCTTTGTTAATTTTATCAGCCAAATAATACATATCCGAAATCATTTTTTAAATTTTAAAAATGCACTTTCAACTTATTTAACAGTTTAAATAAAAAGAAATCGAAAATAGTTTTTCCCGGTTTTATTGTTACGAAGCAACAAATTAGACAATTTGCACAGAGCGGTTTTTTATAACAAATTTATAGTTGTTTAATAAAATATACAATTAAATAAAATAAAGATAAATATTACAAAAATATTGCAATATATAGTAATAATTTGCAATTTATTGATATATGCTGTATTATTAAATTTAGTCATAACAATTAAGGGAAAATGATAATTTTATAAATATCATTGTCATTTTAAATATTATTTGAGGTTTTGACTGTTTAGGGACTCAAGAAACTTAAATACAGAAAACCCGAATTTTGAAATGCCCGATTTTTATGTGCTAAAGTAAACTTACATTAATCGGTAAAGGAGAAACTTATGAAAAAGACCATTTCGTTTTTACTTTCACTTATCTTAGTTGCAGTTATTTTTCCTGCCAGCAGTTTTGCAGAAGAAATGACTCAAGAAAAGGAATATAAAGCGCTTGACCTTGTTGTAGTAGTTGATTCAAGCGGGTCAATGCTTTCGTCCGACCCTGATAGAATAGCTCCGGACGCCGTCAGAATGCTCACCAATATGATGCCGGCAGAAGACAGCCGCGTGGGGTTAATCAGCTTTAATGAACAGCCTACAGTTTTAACCACCACCGGCGAAGGTAACCCAACTTTAATAAGCCTTGAAGATTTTACAGGCGTAGAAACTATACGAACTGACATTGACTCTGTTGAATACAACGGAGGCACAGGAATCGGGAATGCGCTTAACGCTGCAACACAATTACTTAAAGATAATTCGCAGCAAGACCGCTCAAAAGCAATAATTCTCTTTACCGACGGTGTTAACGATTTTGATGATGACAAAATTGCTATGGCAGCGTGTGATGACAACGAAGCAACAGCTGTAAAGTGGGCAAAAGAAAATGCATGCCCAATATACTGCGTCGGCTATAATTATATAATGCCAAACGGTGAAAGCTCTATGGGCGAAAACGGCGAAGGTCTTCAAAAACTGGAGAGCATTGCCTCAAATACTGATGGGCAGTTTAGGCAGTGCCAAAATATTGAAAACATGGAGCAAATGTTAATTGAATTCCTTGCCGATGTATGTGATGTTATCTTTGAAGAAGTAGACACAATTCCCGGCGACGGCGGATACCATGAATGCAATATAGAGGTTAGCCCAAGTGTAGTAGAAGTTAATATAAGGATTAAAGGCGGCAATAAGGATGCCATAAAAAACGGTGAAGTGCATTTGTATTCTCCGGACGGGACTGAAATAAAATTAGAAAATTCTGGCAATGTGCGTTATGATGTGGACGCTACCGCCGCCAGCATCAAGGTATTATTCCCTCAGTCCGGAAATTGGCTGCTCACCGTTAACGGAATAAGCGGCGAAGATATAAAAGTAAGCCGCCTTGAGCATTTTAAGATGAATCTTACAAGTGAGCTTATATTTCCGCAAGGAAATCCTGTAGGGGTAGCTTATACTAACGATACGGTAGGTATTAGGGCTTGGCTCTCATATGACGGTGCCGATATTACTGATACTGCTATTTATGATTCTGTTATTTCAGCTACGGCAACATGTGTATCAAGAGCAAATCAAGACGATACTCAGACTGTACAGCTCACCAGAGACGGTAATGCATTTACCGGCTCATTCACAATACCTGAAGATTGTTATTATGATGTTACAATCCGTCTTGACTGGGATACAGTATACAGAGAGGATACTCTTACCGTAGCATCCAGCAACAAGCCTGTAACACTAGTTAACAGCATTTCAGATGTGAATGTAAACAAAAACAAAACTGTAGAAATACCTGATTTATATAAATATGTAAATGATGACGAAGGAGACGCTGTAACCGCCAGCGTTTTAAATGTTGCATCACCGGATGTTGCAGACGCTGTTATTGATGGGAACACATTGAAAATTACCGGCAAAAAATGGAGTTCCACACTTATTACTGTTCAGTACAGAGATGAGCAGGGCAACACAGTAGATACTACATTTAAGGTAAAAGTTTATGACCCTGTTGCTATGGCGCTTATAATTGGCGGTATTGTGCTGCTTGTAATTGCTGTGTTGCTTTTACTTTATTTGCTTAAAAAAGCATCAGAGCGTGTATCCGGAGCTATGAAAGTAGTGTATATAGCAAACGGTCGCATAGACAGTTCAAACAACTATAACAGCACGGAGTTGATATACGAAAATCCAAACATTAGTCACGATGCTAGTATGGCCAGTGATTACCAAAGCAACCAATTTTTAAACTCCTCGCCTTTAGACGATTCAAGCACTCCCTTTGGCGATACAAATAGTTCTTTTGGAGACTTAAACAGTCCTTTCGGCAATGAAAACAGTTCGTTCTCAAATCCAGCAGATATAAGCAGTCCTTTTGCCGAGCAAGGTAATGATATCTTTTCCACTTCATCCCCGTTTGATTCAAGCGGCAATGATTCGTTTGGTCAATATTCTCCATTTTCAAGCAGCGCAAGCGCGCCAATTGAAAAGGCGGAAAACGATACTGATAAAACTGATGATGCTAATAATATACCGGTTTCGGGTATGGAGTTTGGAAATATTCCGCAGGCAAACGAAAATAATGAACAGGAACTTGACAGAAGCAACGAGTTCGATGAAAAAATATCAGTCGGCGGCAGCCGCGTGCGTAAAACAGACCTTAAAAAAGTGTTAGACAGGTTTGTAAAGACATACAAGGAATATATGGAATTCGGCGGCAAAAACAGCGTTATGTCAGATAAAATCGCTAACTTCATAATGCAATACTCTGCCGTATTTTCAAAAATAAAATTGCTTGGAACACTATATGGCAAAGGCGGTATAATCCTTAAGCCGGATAAAGATTCGGCCAAAAGAAACAACTTTATTATTCATTCCCCAAGCTTGATAAAGGGCAAGGCAACAATGAATCCCAAACGAGGCAAAACAAAAATTTCCGTATCAATTATAACCGGAGAAAAAGCAAAAGACGGCTCCTTCCCCTGCGCTCATATTGAGATTGAATACGGTAAAAAATATTAATTTGTTAGGTAGTATTATGCTTGATAAAAAACTTGTAAAAAACCAGCTTGAAGAACTTTCCGCAAAAGGCGGCGGCAGCCTTGTTAAAAGGGTTATCAAATCAAAGCTGAACTCCAATTCCAAAATTCTTGTTATAGGTCTTGGCGGCATGGGTTGCAAAACCGTAAACGCAATGAAGAGAATATACAGCAACGAATTTGCGAGCAGCTCAAATATAAGATTTCTTGCAATTGATACGGATTCGAATGCTTTAAGCAAAGTGGCTGTTATAAACGGCGGATATCTTTCTCCCGGTGAGACATTTGAAATATATTCACCTGAGGCGAAGGCCCTTCTTATCTTTGAGAATCTTGAAATTTAACATTCCTTTTCACCCCCCAATATATTTTTAAACAAAATTGCTCTGAATGCTGCGCGGCAAAGGAGGTGTAATTCTTAACTCGGATAAAAATTCATTTGATAAGAAGAGCAATTTAATCATTACATTAGCTAAACCTTGTAAAGAGGCGCGGCAAAAATCCCCAAAAGGGCAAACTAAACTTTTGTACCTGTTTTAACATAATGACAAACAGAGAAATATTTAATTTTTTGCTCTTATGAGAAAACAGATTACAGAAAAACATATAATTTGTGAGGTAATATTATGCTTGATAAAAAACTTGTAAAAAACCAGCTTGAAGAACTTTCCGCAAAAGGCGGCGGCAGCCTTGTTAAAAGGGTTATCAAATCAAAGCTGAACTCCAATTCCAAAATTCTTGTTATAGGTCTTGGCGGCATGGGTTGCAAAACCGTAAACGCAATGAAGAGAATATACAGCAACGAATTTGCGAGCAGCTCAAATATAAGATTTCTTGCAATTGATACGGATTCGAATGCTTTAAGCAAAGTGGCTGTTATAAACGGCGGATATCTTTCTCCCGGTGAATCTTTTGAAATATATTCATCTGAGGCAAGGAACCTCCTTATAGACCGCCCCCCGATAGTCAGACAATGGCTTTCTAACTCGGTTGAATCCCGCCCCATTAATCCGGACGGCGCTCAGGGTGTTAGAGCAGTAGGCCGCGTTATGCTGTGCGGCACAAGCAAATACGAAGCGCTCAGAGACTATATCTCCGGCATAATGGATGAACTTTCAATGAATATGACCGAAACCGAAAAACTGAATGTTGTTTTGGTTGCGGGAATTTCCGGCGGCACCGGAAGCGGCACATTTATTGATGTGGGGTATATGATAAGAAGTTTGCTCAAAGAGAAAAAAGACAATAACAGCGTTGCATCAGAATATTTCGGCATATTCTATACCCCCGATGTACAGAAAAGCGTGCCGGAAATCGGCGGAGATGAGGCTACATATTCTAATTTAAGACGCAACGGCTATGCCGCCCTTAAAGAACTTGATTACTTTATGACCGTGGGCAAGGAAAGCAGCGGAAAACCTGTATACTCAGTACAGGTGCCGAGCGGAAAAGTGTATTCTTCTACGCAGCCTATGTTTGATAAAAACAGAGTCTTTATTATTTCCGCTACTGCAAAATGTTCAAAGTGCGATGATATAATTAAATCGACTGCTGCAAGCTTCCTTAATATGTTCAGAGACGGTGAAAGAGATGATAATGGCACTCAATCTGTTATCAGCACACTGTGCAACAAAAACGGTCAGATGGCTACATGGGTGGTCAACAACGCTGCCACAGCTGCGAACAATCTTGAAAGTGACCCAAGCGGTAATATAAACTGCAGTTTCCCGGCATTTATGAACTATAACTACGCTTCATTCGGCTACAGGTCTATTTATTTCCCACGCAATGAAATGGCGGCATATTTTGCCAATGAGGCCTTTATGCGCGTATATGATGTTTGGAAGCGCGCGTTTCAATTTACACAAAAAACAATTGACGGTCTCGCACAACAATGCGGAATAGGTGATTTTGACGCTGTTTACACAAGCGCCTGCGCTGCTCTTGGTATAAACAGCGATGAATTCAGAATCAAACCGGAGGATCATGACAATTATCCCGTAAGAAGAGGCACCTCATTATTGGGCAGGGTTACAGGGCTTGACGATACCGTAGCAGCTGCCAAAGGATTAGTGGATGCAAAACTTCGCGCTATAGGCAATCCAAGCCCTAAAATTATCAGCCAAATCGTTTCACCGATAATTGCAAACGTAAAAGGCTTAATCCTTGACAATTCCACTTTCCTTGAAAATTACGGACCTTACGGTGGTATTGTGGCGCTGTCCGGCAACAACGGAAATCCCTGCGGACTTATTGATATACTCGGCGGGTTTATTAATAATTTCAATACGGTTTTAAATAATAAACAGGAAAAGCTGAGAGTAGCACAGTCTAATCTTGACGCGGGAAAAACAACTTTAGCAAATGATTCAAACCCTCATGATGACGAGATAGAAGCATTTATAGACATTTGCCAGCAGTTTTCAAAAACATATTTTGAAGAGGAATTTTACCGTTTATATATGCCGCGTATTCTCAGCGGGCTTGTAACAGAGCTCAACGCTCTTAATTCAGAAACATTTGAGATTTTCGTTCCGGTTATTGACGCACTTAAGGATTTACTGAATGAAGATTCAGTTGCTTTTTCCGATTCCATATATCAAAGAACCGGCAATACAACTACATATTCGCTGAACGCGTTCAATATGAACAGTGCGCTTCAGTCGAACGGTTTATTCCGCTCTCTTTTTGACGGATATGTCGATAACGAAAAAGTAAAGCAAGTTGCCGATGGTTTCGCAAAAAGCATTTTCGGCAAGGACTCCAGAGAAAAATGGAAAAAAATTGTTTCTGATCCGGCAGTGCTTGCAGATGAGCTCAGGTCAATCTTTAATAGTGTAACCGCGCCGATTGTAACAGATATGCTTCAAAAGCTAATTGTTATCATCTATGGGAATAGTGCAAGCCTGCTCCAAGCTGCAGGTTCACAGGGCCAAACCATATCCATTGAAGACATTAATAGAATTTGGAATAACACCAGTGTTCGCGACACAGCTCTCAGAAGCGCCGCGAAAAACATTGTTGACGCATTAACAGGCAATATTATGACGGCTTTTGATGTGCCTGATACGCAAATAAAGCAAATATCGCGTTCGGCATCAGTTATTTTGCTTAATGAAACTCCTGAATTAAATCACTTTATAGAACTGGAACTGCAAAGGGTTTTCGGTCAACAATATTCTTGCAGTTATGTCGGCAATTCGCACACTTGCGAAAGAAAGACAGAAGTAACTATGGCAATGATGCTTGCCCCGTTTTCTCTTCCTATTGTAAAAAATATGAAAGATTATGCCGAAAGATATTTTAAATCCGAGCGAGGTGAAACTTCTGCAGCAGGCCGCCATCTTGACGAAGTAACGGAATGCTGGCAGTTTAATCTTCCAGAAATATACGGCGCAGACGCTGAAGATTATTTCGGAGGCCCAATCTTTAACAGGACAGACGCTGCCATCACTCCGGAATACCGTAAAATGAATGATGACGGCACTGTAAAAGACAATGACCGCGAACAGTACGAGAGAATTCGCAAAGCTGTTGAATACGGCATAAAGAACGGATTCATATACAAGGACGATACAATTAAAAAATACGAAATGATAGTGCTTAACAGCGGCGGAATCAACAAAAATGATCCTCGCCCGGAGCTGTTGAAAAGAATCAGCAGCGTACTGCCCGAAATCAGGCTTGATCAGCAAAATGACAGCCTGACTTGGATTGACGCTCTTAAATACATCGAAGAAACCGAGCACCATACAATGCATGAGGAAATCGTTATAGACGAATATGTTAACAACGAAGCATTAAAGAACAGAGAATGCATTGAACCATCAGACCCTTACGAATACAAAAATATTTACAGAATTTTCCGTGCTGATATGCGTATGACAAAGATTTTGTTTGAAACTGCGGAATACTTTAAATCCATGCAGTTCTTTGAGAATCTTGAAAATATATCAAATCTTGGCTCTGTGGTTGAACTTTTCCTGAACGCGTTTAAATGCGGCCTTATTACTCATAATGAGGAAAACAGAACATGGCTTGTTAAATACAGCAATAACATTTATAACACTGATGTTTTGTTCTTTGATGAAAAGTTACGCAAGAGCGATGAATTTGATCAGCCGCTTAGCTGGTATCTGCTCATTTCTGCATTTGCAGAAAAAGCACTTGAGCCTAAGATTAAAGATGGAATTACAGCCATTTATAATGAAAAGGTTCATAATATGAGCGGCTTTGAGAGCGTTGAAACTATCGTAAATGAGATAATAAGCATGCTTGACAGCCCCCTGTTTACAAATTCAGACGCAGATATTAGAGATATGCAGATACGCAAGTGCTATTCCAACTCAAATTACAGAAAGTACTATTCATATCCGACTGCATTTTCCGGCACTGACAGCATTATTAACAATGTTAAACAGATAATTAATACTGTTAAAGATTACGCAAGATTCAAAGGGGTTAATTAAAGAAATTATTTCAACGGGAGACCGCGGCAGGGTCTGCGGTCTCCCCAGCCTTACGGGGGGATTTTAATGAAAAAAAGCAAAAAGCAATCAAATGTGATTAAGCATATAGCGATTACCGCTGTTTCGGGAGCACTGTTTTGGATAGTTGGTGAATTAATTTTTCCGCACCTTACTGAAGAAATGCCTGCTCCGTTCGGAATTCCTATATATATGCTTGTATTTTTTATTTTTGTTGCGGTTGCATTAATTGCTTTATCATTTTATAAAACAGATTTTTCAGATCCCAAAAATAAGAGCAATATAATCTCTTCCACAAAAATCACTGCAATAACGCTTGTTGTATTTTTGCTTGCAAGCGGTCTGTTTGAATTTCTTTACGAACTCGGAAAGCAGGAAATACCCGAACCCACATCAGTAATAATTATGTTTGATGATTCCGGATCAATGAAGGGAACGGAGCAGGAACGGGCAGATGCCGTTAACTCCCTTATGCAAAGCGATGCAGCGGACATGCCGTATGCGGTATATAGTTTTACCGATTCTGCGCAATGTATAAGGCCTATGGGTTCTTACAACGGTTTTAGCACAGATGAACTTCAATTTAGTTCCGAAGGCGGCACTGAAGTTATAAAATCTATCCGCGAAGTGTTAGGAGATTTTGAACAAGGGCGTCTTTCCGGTTCGGGCAGTAATCCAAAAATCATAGTAATCAGCGACGGAGCCAGCAGCTCGGCAAATATGAATTCAGTAACTTCAAGATGCAGAAACTCCGGAATAAGCGTAAGCACTATAGGGGTATCAAATTGCAACAAGAATTTTTTGGAAAAGATAGCACACAAAACCGGAGGAGTTTTTGTTTATTGCAGTGATATTTCTTCACTTGCTCAAAATATCGGTTCTGCAATGCAGGTGGACACAAGCAGAAATTTACTGTCTGAGAGAATAGTCTTTAAAAATAACGCGCTATATGCATTCCTTAGGATACTGTTTTTAACTATTCTTGCTGCCGTTTGGTCATTTATGAAAGTACAACTTACATATGAACGCAGTGATAAAACAACTCGTATCTTTTTAATTTCATTTGCCGCTTGCGTTGCCGGTGGCATTCTTGTAGAATGCTTAGCAAACAGTTCATTATCCATAAAATTTGTAAGGTTCATTTTCTGTGTTCTTTGGGCATTAACGCCGGGCACTGCAATGTTTTTGAAAAAAAATCAAGCAAGTGCGGCAATAGATATAAACCCTGCAAAAACAGGCGATAACATCAGTTATAATGATGACGCGCAAAAATCTGTTAATTATAAACCGGATAATCAATCATCAACTACTCGGCAGCGTATTACCCAAAACGGCAATGACTCATATCAAACAGATAATTCTCAGGACAACAGCAATCCGTTTGGAAACGGCCCGTTTTCTGATAATTCCGGCGATTCGGCTGATTCTCCCTTTGGCAACTTTGATGATCCGTTTAGTGATTTAAACGATCCATTTTCTGATAATAAGACTAATTGGTAATAAACAGGAGGCACATATTGATTATTAAATATTGTCCCGAATGTATCGGCAAGCCATATACGAAAAATCTTGATACTTTGAACTGCCCTGTCTGCGGCGCAGCGCTGGCGTCCGAGTTTGTAGGGGAAGACGAACTTTTTGCCAGAACGCAGCTTCCGGATAAAACTCCTGCAAGCAATTCTTCTTTTGATGGGACAGACATTTTTGCCCCCGAAAATGAAAAATTTGACGGTTATGAATCAAGTGACCCTCAAAACATATTTGGAAACCCATTTGAAAACAATGATGATATAACACCATTCAACTCCGGTCCGCCGGCTGCCGAAATTAACTCTGCTGAACATCAGAATCCAGTTGTTTCCAGAAGCAACAGCGGCAACAGCGAAAATAAGAAAATGGAAAAAGTAATACGCGGCAAAGTGGCTTCCTATAGCAGTACAGGTAAAGAGGATGGCTCATACAGGCGCTTATTACTGCCAAAGTTATTTGACGCACTTATTTATCATCAACGCCTTGAAGATGTCCTGCACAGATTTACAGTTCGTGTCAACGCCGGCCAGGACATAATGGGATTTGGCAATTATATAGATGTTCCCGTAAATGTTCACGGTACAATTTCCGGCGGAATGCAGATTACTGATAATTGTGAAGTAGAAGTAAAAGGAAAATATAAAAATCATGTACTTATGGCACAAACCATTGATGTTATTAACAACGGATATAAAAGCAGAGTTAAATTTCAGCACTCAACCAAAGCTATATTTTATTCAATATTATTATTCATTGCGGCGGTTGTAACTATATATTTTGCGGCTACGTCCAACGGAAACTTTTTGAGCGAATTAAAGTATTTTATGATAACCTGGGCGATTATTGCCGCTATAACTACTGTTTTATATATTATAATTTCCTTTTCAAAACTCGGCCTGTTGGCACGCTTTGCAAGCAAAAGTACAAAGCGGTTTCCCTTAATTGGAATTTTGGTAATTTCATTTATAGCAACTGTAATATTTTTAAAATGCCTTGGCGGCGTAGCAGGCTTAGGCAGTTTGTTTTCAAACCTGCTCATTGCATTACTGCCGTTAATAATCCTGATAGCAGGCGTTATAATTCTTTTTAAAGCAATAATCAAATAAAGTGGTGCTGCAAAATTGAAACGAAGCGACATAGAAAACAAAAGCAAGGAAATTACTGAAAAGTATTTCTCAATGCTTTCAGAAATGACACGCGAAAAAACAGATAGCGAAGCTCCCCCTGTTAAAGATGCAAAAGATTATTTCTACATAAAGGTGGAGGAAATATCAAAACGCTGGATAACTGACGAGAGACCAATCTGGGATATTATGACCGAATTATTCGTTGGTCTTAGCGCCATATCTATTCCTGTTTCGGTGGTATTCAGCAATGATTCGGTGAAAACAAGCGTTTTTTTCGGTTGCAAGAGCGAGCATATAGATGTTTTGGACGGTATGCTGAACGGAACATTTGCACAGATACAGTATTCAAAAAACGAGCGTTCAAACACTGAAATTTTTACTTTTGCTCAAACCGGCACAAAAGGCAGATTCGGCGGGTTTCTTAAAGGCAATCCGACAGGGGATTGCAATTTTAGCGCTCCTTTTCAAATAGATTCCATTATAAAAGGAATGGCGGGTAATTCTTGGAATATTTCAATTTTTGCTCAACCGGTGCAACGCCCAAAAACCGTACTCAGACAGCAATACTGGCTGGCTCAGTCTACACAATGCAGTGAACTCTCAGACATATCCTTTACTGATAATGATAATGTTGAGGCTGTTACATATAAAAAAAATTACTATCATAGTGAGCAATACCGTGAAAAGGTGGATGCCTTTAATGAGCGGTCGGCCGAATGCATTGCCTCAGGCGAATGGTGTGTAACCATTAATTTTTCAACCGAGCGAAAAGATACATGCCGCTTATTGGGCGGGCTTCTAACATCTGCTTTTTACGGCGAGCAATCCGTTCCGGAACCTGTTCACGCAGTGTTTTTTGAAGGTGAAGAACCAAAATATATAGTTGACGGATTCGAATATACGCACCGGGCATTTTGCGATATTCCCTATCCAAAATATTCAACTTTACTCAGCAGCAGAGAGCTTGCGATATATTCTGCTTTACCAACAATGGATACAAGCGGATTTTCTGTAAATGAATATGTTGAATTTGATGTTAACAGAAATATAGACGGCGATTTGGTAATAGGAAACATTCTTGACTGTGAAAGGGTAACAAAAAATCCTTACAAAATCAATGCCAATGAATTAAATCGGCACTGCCTTGTTACGGGCCTGACCGGTTCGGGAAAAACAAACACTATAAAAAGTCTGGTCTACAATCTTACGCAAGGGGCAAAACTGCCGATAATGGTAATTGAACCTGCTAAGAAAGAATATTGGGAGCTTTTTAAACTCGGCTATAATAATCTTCAAATCTATAGTGTTGGCTCAAGCGAAAAAAATGCCTGCACGCTATGCCTTAATCCTTTTGAGTGCGCTGCATATATTGATTCAGGCGGTAAAAGATCAACTGTTTCGATACAAACGCACATAGATTTTGTGTTTGCTGCTTTTAAGGCAAGTTTTATTATGTACACTCCTATGCCGTATGTTCTTGAAAAAGCAATATATTCAATATATGAAGATTGCGGCTGGGACATACGAAACAGTATAAATAAAAACGGAGAAGAAATATACCCCACAATTGAAGACCTTTATTATAAAATTCCGCAAATAGTAAATGATATGGGATACGATGCACGCATGCGAAATGACCTTATAGGCTCTCTTCAGGCAAGAATCAATTCTATGCGCTTGGGAGCAAAAGGAGATGCCCTTAATGTATCACGCTCGTTTCCTATGCATGTTCTTTTGGAAGGAAACTGCATAATAGAACTTGAAGATGTTGGTGATGACGATGTTAAAGCATTTATTATTAGCATCCTGCTTGTAAATCTTTTGGAATACAGGCGCAAACAGGATGATTGCCAGCTTAAGTTACGCCACTTAATGCTGATTGAAGAGGCACATCGACTATTAAAAAATGTGCAAAGCGGCGTTGGCGAAAACGCCGATCCACGAGGCGCCGCCGTTGAGTTTTTTTGCAATCTGCTTGCAGAACTGAGAAGCAAAGGCCAAGGATTTATAGTTGCAGACCAAATTCCTTCAAAATTAGCACCGGATTTAATAAAAAACACCAATCTTAAAATTGTTCATAGAACTGTTGATGAAGAGGAACGGCTGCTAATAGGCGGAGCAATGCATATGACGCCGGATCAAATAGATAGTTTGGCATCCTTAAAACAGGGGGTGGCAGCAGTTTATTCAGAAGGTGATGAACGGCCCAAATTAGTCCGTTCAAGATACGCAGGAGAATACATATCTCAGGACGCGGTTAATCTTACGAGAGAAAATGTTTTGCTGCTGACAAGGTCAAATAATATTACCACTGAAGGATGCCCGGATTATTGCACACTAACAAATCGGCAAAACGAAATTTGCAGATATTGTGATTCACATTGTAAAAAAAATTATAGAGACATACTTAATGATGTAGATGACAAAAGATGTTTCTTTGACTTTGCCGCGCAGCTAAACCCTAATATAAGAAAAAGCTGTATAGTAAATAAGATTAAAGAAAGTATTACTGAATTTTGCACTCTTCATCTATGTAAACATTCTGAAAACAGCACTAAGGATATGTCCTGCATATTAAATTGCCTGCTTGATGAATGGAACTTAAATAAAAAACTACAAAATAAACTAATAAAGGTGTATAATAAGAGTAAAGGAGAATAATATGAGTTACGGCGGAGACGCTTCCGGCGGAGACAGCGGTTCATATTCCGGCGGATATGAAGGCGGTTCCGAATCAACAGGATACGACAGCGGCTTTGATTCGGGTTCGGAATCATCTGACTACAATTCAGGCGAATCAGATTTAGAAACTTCAGATTACAGCTCTGAGAGCGGAGATTCAGAATTGTATACTGACAGCAGTTATGAATCTCAAGAGATATATGAAAGCACAAACGACTTTGAATCCTCAGAAAGCGAAAGAAGCGAGCTTTATGAACAAGAATCAGAAAGCAGCGAAACAGATCAGTTAAACGAAAGCGGCGAAGAACAACAGCTCGAATCATCAGAAGAAAATACAGATGAAGAAACAGCAAGCAATGAAGCAGATAACAATCTTGAGAACAGCAACAAAGCAGACGAAAATACAAATACACAAACTGAAGTTTACGAGAACACTGAATCCACAGAGGATAACGCCGAAACAACAGAAAATGACGCTGACAATGAATCTTTAGAAAATGACATTGATACTGGATCTTCAGAAAATGCTGAAAATACGGAAGATGCGGAAGACGCTGATAATAACAATGCGGAAACTTCCGAAGACGCCGAAAATGAAGAACTTTCGGAAAGCGACAATGCTGAAAATTCTGAAGAAACAGAAAAAAACGAGGAAGAAAAGCGCGCAGAAATTAATGAAAAAAGCGAGTATTCAACTGAAATTAACGATTATATATCGTCCCCGGAAGAACTTGAAGTCTATCAAAAAGCCGGTTTGAAAGAAGCAGAAGTAAACGGAAGAAAATGTCTTATCAGGGAAAATATAGATATGGATTATGTAGACCCCAAAACCAATAAGACCAACCGTGAACTTATGGCAAAAGGGCGAACTCCATATGATGCTGAGACCGGCGAAAAAATAGAATTGCACCATATCGGTCAGGACAGTTCTTCGCCGCTTGCCGAACTTACGGAAAAAGAGCACAAAAATAATTTTTCTGTACTTCATCAAAAGGAAGGAGAAAGCTGGCGCCACAACAAGCAGCTTAATGACCGCTATAATAATGTTGAAAGGCCCAACCACTGGAAAACCCGCTCAAAGGAGTAACAAATATGTTAAAAGATATAATAAAAGATCGAGATATTGATTTTTCATCAAACAGAATAAATGTTAATCAACTTGGCGAATACGAAAATCATATGGGCGTTATATTTGGAGAGCAAGTATCTAACTATATAACAGAATATGGTTATTTGGGATACGAGTTTATTGAATTTTACGGAATAAATGCTGCTCAGGGGTTAGATTCCGATATGGTAACTACAACGAAATGGCTTCATTCCGCTTTCCCGCAAACTAAAGGGCTCACCGCAATTGAAGATCAAGGCGACGGTGATTATTATCTTGCAGACGAAAACGATAATATTTACCGGCTTTTGGATTCAACAGGCGAGCTTACTGGAACACAGTTGAAATTTAACGATTATGTACTTGAGCGTTTTAAAACTGTTGACGGCATAGAATAAGTTTAAAAGACAAACATTAAGCAAAAGCCATACAATTTTAAGCTAAGACAAGCGGAGAAAATAAATGGATGTTTTTATAAGTTACAAGTCAGAGGATTGGGAAAGTGCAAATTTCGTAAAGTCTGTTTTAGAGACTAACGGAATAACCTGCTGGATAGCTCCAAACAATATCCCAGGCGGATCCAACTATGCCGCCGAAATTCCAAAGGCTATAAGAGAGTGTAAGGTTTTTGTGCTAATTCTTACCAGCAAAGCTCAACTTTCAAAATGGGTGCCACGAGAATTAGATCAAGCAGTAAATGAAAATAAAGTTATAATGCCTTTTATGACAGAAGATTGTTCATTAAAAGACGAATTTAATTTTTATCTCTCAAATGTGCAAAGATATGCCGCATATGAAAACAAATCACGCGCTCTTAAAAAAATGACTGATGAAATAAAAGCAATCTTAAATTCCTCTTCATCTCCGCAAAAAGATAATAGCACCTGCAATGAAGTCCAAAATCCATCATTAAAAGGCTCCTCAATTAACCAAGAGGCAAAGCTTGAAAAGCCACATACTACAAAACCGGCAAAAGAACCAAAAAAGAAAAAAACACAAGAAAAACGCCGTATTTCAGTAAAAAGCAAAAAAATAGGCGTTCTGTTAATTGTTGCAGTTATAGTAATAATTTCTGTATCGGCCGGCTTTAATTTATATAATACCGTAAAAGTGGCGGGAGAAAAATTCAAGAGGAATGATACTTCTGTATCTCTTAACGAAAAAACAATAACAGAAGAAGACATAGATTCATTACTAAAGATAAAAGATTTGAATAACCTGACACTTGATAATTGCAAGTTAGAAGGCAATAATACACTTAACCGCTTATTTTCAATTGAATCAATATCATCGCTTTATCTTGATTCATGCGCCCTTAGCGATGATGATTTTGAATCGGTTGAAATTCAGAGTTCAAAACTTGCTTATTTAAGTTTAAACAACAATGAAATAAGTAACCTTGAATTTTTGCTGCCGATTTGTAACACTTTAAAATACTTATATGTAGACGAAAACAACATTTCCGATATTTCCGTACTCGCTGATTTTGACCTTATAGAAATCAGTGCAAGCGGCAACAGCATAAATAATATAGACAGCCTTGGAGCAAATGTAAATATTAAATACATAATATTAAACGACAATAATATTTCCGAATTAAAAGCATTAAATTCCTGCGCAAATATAACCGAATTATATGTTGCGCGCAACAAAATCAACAGCCTCGAAGGGCTTGAAAACGCACTTGAACTTAAGGTACTTGATATTGCCGATAATTCTGTTTCCGACCTGAGTTACATAGGTAATTCCACTTTGCTTGAAAGTGTTAATATAAAAGGAAATAATATTGACGATATTTCCGTGCTTTCAAAATCCAAAGATACGCTTATGTATATTTATCTGTCTTATAACAATATTCAAGACATTAGCGCCGTTTCAGGATGTACTGAACTTAAAACACTGACTTTGGACGGAAATTCCGTAAGTAATCTTGACGCTTTAAAAGGTTTATCTAAACTTACTATAATATCTGCAAACAATAACCGGATTACAGATATTGGCGGGTTAAACGAATGTAAAGCCCTGCAATATATAGATTTATCTAAAAATCTTATAACAGATGCCTCTGTATTGAGCGAAGCTTTAAATTATACAAATTCAAAAATAACATTAAATTTGAGTAACAACAAACTAACCACAATTGATATGCTCCCGAATACAAATTACACATTCTTATCTTTATACGGAAACAAAATTTCTGACTTTGCGCCGTTAAAAGATAAAAACAGCGATGTATATATATTAGATTATTCTGACACCTGCGATTATTCGGTGTTTAATGGTAATTTTAGTAAATACTATTTTTTGAATTGCCCGGCAGATAAGCAAAAGCATTTAGAAGCGGCTCTAAATTATTCACTTGTTTATTTTATAGATACTCAGGAGGCGGAAGAACTGGCAGAAAATCAGGTGCCGTCATCTATAAAATAGAAAAAATCAAAAGCAGAGTTTCTATTTAAAGTAAAAGGCCATAATAGAAAAGAGGGATTGTACATAAATGAGCATAAAGGATCTTACATTACTACTACTTATTGTATCTATTGGCGCTTTCGTTTGTGAGATCGTACTGATAATCAAATATTTTGTAAACAAAGAAAAGAGCAGCATATCATTTCGCTCAAAACTCTTTCGTTTAGCAGCTGTTTTAATCTTATCAATATGGTCTTTGAGATTTTTTGTTGAAATTTCGGCAGAACACGAAGCGTGGGCAGGTCTTAACTTAATTGAAAAAATGCTGGATAGTTTCGTTCACACATTTCAAACTTTTAGCTTGGATGAAGACTACACGGTTTATACCAACGCCGGAAAAAGTTTTTTAATTGACCGATTCGGAACGAATATAGCAGGAATCCTTTTTGGATTTTATTCATCAGTAATCAATGTTCTTGCGCCTGTTCTTGGCGGTGGACTGCTGTTTGAAATTTTAACAAGTTTCTTCCCTAAATTCCGTTTGGCTCTTGCTTGCCGAAGCAAAAGGAAAAAATATATTTTCAGCGAATTAAATGAATGTTCTGTAACGCTGGCAAAAAGCATAAAAGCAGAGCATCCTTCAGATATAATAATTTATACTGACACATATGTTGACCCGTCTAATGAAAGAGAAACGGAGCTCTATGCCGAGGCAAAAAGAGAAAATGCCGTTTGTGTTAAAGACGATATTATTAATGTGCTGCAAGACACAAAAATAGGCTTAAAAGGCACGATGGAGTGCTTCTTAATAGATGAAAACGAATATAACAACTTAACCGCGCTTGCCGCTATAGTTTTAAATGAAAAAAGCCGCGAAAAATTATATTCAAACAAGTTGAGAATATTTCATTCCGGCAATATTGATTCGTTAATAGAAGAAAAAGCAATAAGAAATATGTTTTTGCAGGATAAAAGCAGCGAGGAACCAATTCAAAATAAATCATCTTCTGAAAATAATATAAATGAGAGCGATGATAACAAAAGCATTGATATACAACTTATAAACTGTTACAGACTAATAGTGTGGGATCTGTATTTTAAATGCCCTTTATATACGCCGCTGCTGCATCAAAAAACCCCTGACCAATTAAATCTGGTTATCATAGGCGCCGGTTCCATCGGGATTGAAAGTTTTCTTTCTGCCACATGGTTTGGGCAGATGCTTAACGGAAACGAACAAAATGTGCATCTGAATATAAGTATTATCAATAATGCTCCTTACGATGAATTTGTAAAACGAATAATTGCAATTAATCCTGAAATATTGTTGCAGGCTCAGGAAAAAAATCAATTATTAAAGATATATCCAAATAACCCTGAAAACAGCAGTTACGGCGAGCCTTACTATACTTTGTATTATGCAGAAGAAAATATTGAAAATGCGGATTTTGAGCACTTAAAATGTCATCAAGTAAGTATTTCAAATGAAGATGAATATAATATTATTCCAAATAAGGTTGCGTATCTTGCGGACGCCGATTATATTATTGTTGCATTAGGCAGCGATGACGCAAACATCTTAACCGCGGAAAGGCTCAAAAAACAGTTTGAATATCAAAATATTAAAAACTGCTCCGCCAATGAAAATAACGGCATAGAAAAAGTTATTGCCTATGCTGTATATGATGACAATGTTAATAATATGCTTATGAACGGAGAAAAATTTGAACTGGAAAACGGAATATTAATGTATGCCTTTGCAAATCTTTCTGATATTTATAGTTATGAGAAAATATCAGTAGGCAGATTTACAGAGTCCACTAAATTTACGCAAGCTGCATATGAAAATACAAGCCTCGCAATAAAGCAAAATCTTATTCATTTGAGAGAGGAAAATCTATATAAAAAAAATTATGATTATTGGTCAACAATAGCGCGAAATCTTGATTTTTTCTACAAGATTTATTCCGCTTTCGGAGAAAGCGCTGTTCCGCTGCTTGATGATTCTAAATACGAAGAAGAAATTACAGAGAAATTTATTAAGAAGTTTGAAATAAAAAGCAACGACGATATTTCTGACCCCGAAAATTCTTATAAAAGAAAACTTATGTGGCAAGAGCATCGAAGATGGAATGCTTATATGCGCCAACAGGGATATAGAAGCGCTCCGCTAAATGTATCCAAAAATCTTAAATTTAAGTGGCACAACTGTATCGGAGAGTGTAACGATGAATATTACGATGACTTTTCGAAAATAATTAACCCTGATAAGTTGGACGATATATTCATACAAACTAATGTCAATTATAAAATATATGATCTTCCCAGCCATTTTGACAGTGAAAGAAACGCAACAGTTTGGGAAGAAGGCTTAGTCGGCGCATATAAAAAATACAAAAATAAAACATAAAATCAGTATTTTATGAATATTGATTAAATATCATAATTTTATATATTTTAGGAGAATTTTTATGTATAACCCGAAACCAATAGATACAAGTGAAGTTGAACTTTCAGAAGACCTTTTGGCTTTAACTGAAAAAATAGCTGAAAATGTTCATGATGTTTGGGCTAAAGGCAGGATTGCCGAAGGATGGACCCTTGGAAAGGAAAAAGATACAGAAAAGAAAACCACACCGCTTTTGGTGCCTTACAAGGATTTGCCTGAAAGCGAAAAAGAGTATGACAGAAATACTGCACTTGAAACACTTAAATTGATAATTAAATTAGGATATACAATAAAATAATAACAAAAAAGCGCCGCCATTCAACCTTAAAAAGGCTGAGAGCGGCGCTTTTATTTATCGCTGCAAAGTAATTACATCTAATAAAAAACTTTAGTTTAACGGAACAAACATTTTTGTTATAAGAAGCACCATTATTGCAAGCAGACAGATAAAAACTAATAAAAATGCTGCAAGAAGTATTATATTCCCTGTTTTAATGCTCAGATTTGTAAAAGACCTGCTCTTTATTGCATTTTTTATTGTTGAAACGGGGTCATCTTCAACTTCCAAAATTTCCGTTACTATATAGTAACCGTCAACACCGCGCACAAACAGCATATTAGCAAGCGCAAGAGTTAAATTCATAATGCTGCCGCCAAACAGCAAATAGTATAAGTTTCCGCAAGCGTTATGAGCCAAAATCATCAAAACTCCGGACAGCAGTAAGTTATTCTGTATCCCGGCGGCGTTGATTTGCAGCCTTTGCATCCTGCTTTTTACCGATTTTTTATCACTGCTCATCATAACATACGCTCCGATAACACCAAAAGTTATTCCGGCTTCAAACAACTTGGCGCCAAATGCAACTCCGCTTATAGCGTGACCTGCCTCATGAAAAATAACACCGATAAGCATAAAAATAATTAATCCAATAAAATATTCGATAAAATTAAAATTATAAGCAAGGCTATAAGAAAAATTATCAGCAGATAATAACAAGTAAACACCTAAAACCGTTATCGGAATTGTTAAAAGCAACTGAAAATATGTAAGTATGCGGCAAATCAAGCCGGAAAATTTATTTGTTTTCTTGAAGTCAATAAGCGTTAAATTCCAGGAGAACAAATCTGTTCTTTCTATACGATTCTTTGTAGTCATTTTATAGATATGTTTCAGATTGAAAAGAACTTCGCGCACTCTGCAAGCGGGCATTTTAGGGTCTATGGTGAACGGGTCAGTTTTGCCGTCCAATCCCCGCGCTATAACATATTCATCCCGCGAAAGTTTAAATGCATCCTCTTCAACATAATCATAAAACATAAATTGATTTGTGCTTTTGTCTTTGAATAATTTTATATAACTTTTGCGCTTTGGATATTTGTATCTAAATAATTTACTCATAAATTTTTCCTTTACAGTAATATTAAGCAATAATATATTATGTCTGTTTTATATAAGGTAACATATTTAAATTTTAAATTACAAAATTTTGGTTTTTGTAAAAGTAAAAATAACTTTAAAAAGATTAAATCCTTTATTAAAAGGCGCCCTTTGTTTTATTATACATATAAAATAATTGAATTTAATTGCAAGAAGTTGAAAGGATTAGATTTGTATTGCAAGTTGAACCTTTAAATGTTATAATTGATAATAGGTTATATTTATCTTTTTTATGACAAAAACCGCAAATAAATTCATCAAAAAACGGCGTGATAAAATGATAAATGTAAAAAATCAGAAAAAGGTGAAATTTATGAGCGCTGAATATATTAAAATAAAAACGCCGGGCGGAGCGAGCGCACAGGGCAAACCAAGGGTGTATTTCACCTGCCACGCGGATGATTTTGAACGC
>CALWID010000003.1 GCA_944380635.1 uncultured Eubacterium sp.
GTCACATTGGCGCTAAAGCAGGTAAACTTCTTGCCGACCGTTTTAAATCCATGGATAATATTATGAACGCGTCGGCGGCTGAAATTCTTGAAATAGACGGTTTCGGTGAAGTTATGGCTGAAAGCGTTTGCGATTTCTTTAATAACGAGCAATCAAGGGAACTTATCGAAAGCCTTAAAAACGCAGGAGTCAATATGAACTCACTTTCAGTAGTTACGGACGCTCGGTTTGACGGTAAAACATTCGTCTTAACAGGTACTCTGATTTCATTTACAAGAGCGGAGGCTTCAAAAATTATAGAGAATTTCGGCGGGAAAACTTCTTCTTCGGTTTCTAAAAAAACAAGTTATGTTTTGGCGGGAGAATCCGCCGGCAGTAAACTTGATAAGGCTAATTCGCTCGGTGTTACGGTAATCAGTGAAGAACAGTTTAAAGAAATGATAAAGTAAGTATTTTAAAAGCCCGAAAGGCTGTGATTTTATGAAAGAGATTAGAAAAAAGCAAAAAGCATTGTTTACGGCAATGCGTATAATTGTAGGGGTAACGCTTGTCTATATTATTGTTTATATCGGCGTTCAGCCGTATATATCCGAACTCGGAAGGACTGCGGCGCTGGTGTTCGCTTATCTAAGCGATATACTTATTGTTGCCAGTCTTGCGGTTGCCCTTGTATATTATTCAAGATACGGCAAAACAAATGCTTTTTTAACAAGAATAGAACATGAGATAAAAGATTGCGGCTATTACAAAATAAACAGCAGTGAAAAGACTCCCGAAAATTATCTTGAGGAACTTTTTGAAAAACTGAAGAATGACGGATTCGCAGTTGACAGTAATGTTGAGTATGACGGTCTTGAATTCAGTTATACTGCTTTTAAAAGGAAAGAATTTTTTTATGTTTGCGGCGTTGATGATTTATCTAAGGACGATGTGCTCGCTTATCTTGACTGCGCCGTTAACGACCTTACAGTCCGCCGTCTTAAAAGAGCGGGAAACTGCCTGCTTGTTTTTGTTACCGATAAAGCGCAGGACGGCGCTGTTGCGCTTTCAAAAATGATTTGCACATTCGGCAAAAAAGAACAATTGAAAATCGCAATCGCAGTTGTTCAGCCTGAAGATAAGAAATGTTTTTTCCTCGGAAATATGCAAACCAAAACCCAGGCTATGACTGCTCAGTATCTAATGAACAGCCGTGTGCCCATACCTGATGAACTGAAACATAAAGAAATCCTTCCTTTTCAGAAGGAACTTGAAAAACATATGGAAAGTTTTACAATAAAAGATTACCTGAATGGTACTTTTTATGCTCATTAGAGGTGGTATAATGACGGATAAAGTAAAAGAATATCTTGAATTTTTAAAAGGTAAAAAAGTTGCTTTTGTAGGAATGGGCGTTGCCAATGTTCCGTGCGCAAAATGGCTTGCAAAACACGGCGTAAAGGTTTATGCCTGTGATAAAAGAGACAGAGAATATATAGGCTCGGATGTCTGCGCCGAACTCGATGAACTCGGCGTTAAATTTAGCCTTGGAGATAATTATCTTGATATTCTTCCTGATATGGACCTTGTTTTTCGCTCTCACGGTATTTTGCCTTTTCAGAATAAATGGATAGGCGAATGTATCGAAAGAGGTCAGAAAGTAACAACAGAAATGGAAGTGTTTTTTAAACTCTGCCCCGCAAAGATAATCGGCGTTACAGGTTCAAACGGTAAAACTACCACAACAACCATTATTGCTAAAATGCTTGAAGCGCAAGGAAAAAAAGTATACCTCGGCGGTAATATAGGCAAAGCGCTGATGCCGGAACTCGAAAATATTACCAAAGATGATATTGCGGTAGTTGAACTCTCTTCTTTTCAACTTTTAACCATGGGCAATATGGTCGGCAGACCGGATATTGCCGTTGTTACCAATATTGAAATAACTCATCAGGACCATCATATAAATCTTGATGAGTATGTGGACGCCAAAAGAAATATCCTTATATATCAATCGCCTAATTCAAAAGCCGTTTTAAATGCGGACTGCGATTATTCAATAGGCGGCAGGGTATATCATGATATGCGTTATGATATACGCGGCAAACTTTATGAGTTTTCAGTTAAGCACCCGGTTCAAAACGGCGCTTATCTTGATGAAAACGGCAATATAGTTTACAGCGAAAACGGTAAGCATACCAAGTTGTTCAGTAAGGATATTATCAGAATACCGGGAATGCATAATGTAGAAAATTACTGTACGGCAATTACTGCGGTTTGGGGGCTTGTTTCGGCAGAAAATATGAAAAAAATCGCCGAAACATTCGGCGGAGTAGAGCACAGAATTGAATTTGTGCGAGAATTTAAAGGCGTTAAATATTATAATGATTCTATCGCCACATCGCCGTCCCGAGTAATAAGCGGTTTAAATGCTTTTGACCAAAAAATTATTATGATATGCGGCGGCTCGGATAAAGGCAACGATATGAGCCAAATGGTGCCCCTTATTCTGAAAAAAGTAAAATTGCTTGTTTTAAACGGCGCAACAGCGGATAAAATTTATGACGCAGTTGTATCAGACCCGAATTATAAAACGAGCGGGCTTAAAATTGAAAAGACGGATACAATGGAAAATGCTCTGATGATTGCAAAAGAAAACGCTGAAAGCGGAGATATTGTTTCACTTTGCCCTGCGTGCCCGGCTTTTGACCAGTTTAAAACTTTTGAATACAGGGGCAGAAAATTTAAAGAACTTGTGAATGGATTTAAAGAATAATGGAAACTTTGGAATTATTAAAAAATTTGACGGCTGGAGCGGCGCTTTCCGGCTGCGAGGATAATATTTATTCAATTTTATCTGAGATTTTAAGTCAGTACGGTGATGTTAGTACGGACAGTATGAAAAATGTGTTTTGCACATTCGGTTCCGGAAAACATTTTTTGCTTGATGCCCATATGGATGAAATAGGGCTTATAGTTACTTCGGTAACGGACGGCGGTTTTCTTAAATTTTCATCAAGCGGCGGGGTGGACAGGCGTTTTCTGCCCGCAAGCGAAGTTACCGTACTTGCAAAAGAAAATCTGCGCGGAGTTATTTGCTCCGTCCCGCCTCATCTCAGGTCTGATAAAGATAAAAAAGTTAATGAGATTTCCGAACTTGCTGTTGATATAGGTTACAGCAGGGAAGAGGCATTAAAACTTGTTTCGCCTGGCGACAGAATTGTATTTAATCACAGATTTGATAATCTTTGCGGCAGCCTTGTTGTTTCTAACTGCCTTGATGACAGATGCGGCGTTGCGGCTCTTATTTTGACCCTTGAACGGCTGAAAAAACTGCCTGTTAAAATTACACTGATGATTTCATCGCAGGAAGAAGTAGGCACACGCGGCGCAAAAGCGGGTGCTTTTTCCGTTGACGCTGATGAGGCAATATGCGTTGATGTTTCTTTCGGCTATTCTCCTCAGTGCAGTAAAGACGATTGCGGTTTTCTATCAAAGGGCGTGATGATAGGCTTTTCACCAACATTAGATAAAGATATATCGCACGCGCTTGTTAAATGCGCCGAAAAAAATAATATCCCTTACCAAAAGGAAATAATGAACGGCAAGACCGGCACTAACGCTGATGTAATTACCGTTTCAAAAAGCGGGGTAAAATGCGGCCTTATTTCAATTCCGTTAAGATATATGCACACTCCGTCTGAAGTTATTGATATTAAAGATGTGGAAGCAACCGCTAATCTTATTGCCGCTTATATTTCTGAAAGGGCAGGTGATATTGATGCTTAAGGAACTTTGCCTTTTAAACGGAACTTCGGGCGATGAAAGCGAAGTCAGAAATTTTATTATAGAAAATATTAAAGACAGTTGTGAATATAAAGTTGACGCTCTCGGGTCAATTATTGCATTTAAAAAAGGCAAAAAAACGCCGAAAAAGAAAATAATGCTCAGCGCCCATATGGACGAAGTCGGTTTTATTATTACCTCAGTTACCGAAGAAGGTTATCTGAAATTTTCACCCGTCGGCGGAATTGAGCCGGAAGTAGTTTTAACCCGCCGTTTAAGCGTAAACGGAATAACTGGCGCGGTCGGCTCAAAAGCAGTTCATTTAATGAGTAACGATGAAAAAAATTCAGCCCCGCAGTTCAGCGATTTTCTTCTTGATATAGGCGCTGAAAATAAAAATGAGGCTCAAAAATTTGTTTCTCCCGGAGATTTTGCGTATTTTATTTCTGATTACTGCGAATTCGGTAACGGATTTATAAAAGCAAAGGCGCTTGATGACAGAATCGGCTGTATGCTTTTGATAAAACTCATAAACAGCAGCCTTGAGTATGATACTTATTTTTGCTTTAATGTTCAGGAGGAAGTAGGCCTCAGGGGCGCGCAGTGCACCGCGTTTTCAGTTCAGCCTGATATTGCGGTTGTGCTTGAGTCAACAACCGCCGCCGATATTGAAGGAGTGCAGGGCGCGGAACGCTGCTGCCTACTCGGCGGAGGCCCTGTTGTTTCATATATGGACGGCAGAACGATTTATGACCGTGAACTTTATGCTAAAGCGGTTTCTGTTGCAAAAGAAAACGGGATTTCCGTGCAGACTAAAACAAAAATCGCCGGCGGGAATGACGCAGGCGCTATACAGACTGCGGCAGGGGGATGCCGTGTGTGTGCCGTTTCTCTTCCTTGCAGATATATTCATTCCGGTTCAAGCGTTGTTAAAAAGAGCGATATTGAGGAAACCGAAAAATTTTTAAAGGCATTTTTGAATATACTCTATGATTGAAAAAATAACAGATTTTAATGAACTGAGCGATTTTCAGGTTGTAAATTTATATACAGTCCGTATAAAATCGCTTGCAAAAACTTATGGTTTTGATTATTCGTTCGTTTCTTTTTACAGGCAGTCAGTAAACGGCGTCTGCACTGCTGTTTTCAGTATTCTTGATTCTGATATAACACTTGCTGTTGATACTGAAACGGCAGATATTGAGGAACTTTCCGAGTTTTTTGTATTTAGAGGATTTTCTTCTTTGCTTTGCGCAGATGATTTTGTTTTAAACTGCGATTATGAGTGCGGAACTATAATGAAATCCTCCCAAAAAGTGCTTACAGAGGCTGAATACAATATCCGCGAGTTAAAAGATTTCAATGAACTGAGCGATTTATATAATTTTATCGGTTACTCAGGCTCTTTTGATTTGTGGTATGCTGATGTAAGACGGCGTATATCAAAATCAACCGTTACGGTATATGCCATATATGAGCAAAATAAAATTGTTTCAAGCGCGCTGCTTTCTTCTGTTTTTGATAAAAACGCTGTTCTTACAGGAGTCAGGACGGAGCCGTCTTTCAGAAATAAAGGATATGCCGGAGCGCTTGTATCAAAATTATGCGGCGCAGTTAACGGCGCTGTGTTTCTTATGCGGGAGAATGATAAAAACGAAAATTTTTATCGCCGTCTCGGATTTAAAAATATTGATAAGTGGAGAATTTATAAATGACCCCTTTTTTTAATATTGACAAAAGAATTTTGAAAGCGTCCGATGACGCAATGAAAAAAGTCAGCAAACAGTTTGAAATAATTGACGAAATTACTGAATATAACCAGCAAAAAGTTATAAGCGCCTTTATTAAACACGGCGTTTCCGAAAGCCATTTTACTCCTACAACCGGTTATGGATACGGAGACCGCGGCAGAGAAACGCTCGATAAAATATGGGCTGATGTTTTCGGCGCTGAGGACGCTCTTGTCCGCCATAATTTCACTTGCGGCACTCATACTCTTGCCACTGCGCTTTTCGGCGTTTTGCGCCCGGGAGATAAAATGCTTTCGGTAACAGGTACACCTTATGATACTATTCACAGCGTTATAGGTATTTCCGGTGAGGGAATGGGCTCACTTAAGGATTTCGGTATTCTCTATGATGAAGTGCCGCTTAAAAACGGCAGACTTGATTATGAGTCTATCAGCAGCGCTGTTGATGATACTGTAACAATGGTGTATATACAAAGAAGCCGCGGCTATGAATTAAGACCGAGTCTGCTTGTTGAAGAAATTGAAAAAGTGGTTAAAACCGTTAAATCCAAAAATCCCGATGTGATTGTTATGGTGGATAACTGCTACGGCGAATTTGTGCAAAAAACAGAACCATGTGATGTAGGCGCTGATTTGGTTGCAGGCTCGCTTATTAAAAACGCGGGCGGCGGTATGGCAAGAACGGGCGGTTACATAGCCGGCAGAAAAGACCTTGTTGAAAAATGTGCGTACAGATTAACCACACCGGGTCTCGGAAAAGAAGTCGGCGCAACTCTCGGTATGAACAGAGAACTTTATATGGGGCTTTTTTACGCGCCGCATACGGTAGGGGAGGCGCTTAAAAGCGCTGTTTATATTGCCGCTCTTTTCAGCGGATTCGGTTTTGATACTACTCCTGCTTATGACGCTCAGCGCGGTGATATAGTGCAGTCACTGGGTCTCGGCAACGAGCAGCGCCTTGTTGCATTTTGCCAAGGCGTTCAAAGCGGCAGCCCAATAGACAGTTATCTTACCCCTGAGCCGTGGGATATGCCGGGGTATGACAGTAAAGTGGTTATGGCGGCAGGTGCTTTTACAATGGGTTCTTCAATTGAACTTTCAGCTGACGCGCCTATAAGAGAGCCGTATTACGCATGGATTCAGGGCGGCTTAACATTCCATTCGGCAAAACTTTGCGCGCTTTTAGCCGCTCAGAAAATGCTTGACGGAGGTCTTATGGATGTATAATTATAAGGGCATTAAGCCTGAAATTATAGAACTTCTTTCAATAAACAGATTTAATGATTCAAAAGCGTTTTATGAGGAACATAAAGAAGAACTAAAACAGGGCGCAACTGTTCCTATGCGTCAAATGGTGCTCGATTTATCCGATATTCTGTGCGACCTTGACCCTTTAATGGATACAAATCCAACTTATATTGTATCAAGAATCAGAAGAGATACGAGGCGCACAAAAAGTAAACTTTTATACAGGGAAAACCTGTGGGTTATGTTCAGGCGCAACAAATTTGAATATCCGTTCGCGCCGTTTTATTGGTTTGAGTTCAAGCCGGAGGGATATGCTTACGGGCTAGGTATGTGGACCGGTAAACCGTCGCAGTTTGACGAGGTCAGAAAACTTATTGTAAAAGAGCCTGATAGATGGCTCAGCGCCGTAAAAAGCGCAGAAAAAGCAGGACTGGAATATGCTGTTGACGAGTTTTATAAAAAAGACAAAGTGCCCGGCGCGCCGGAGAAACTTAAAAAATATCTGAATGCTAAAAATGTTGTTTTTTGCGTTTGGAAAAACGACCTTGAAAGAATTGCCACAACAAAAATTATAGACGATTTAAGAAAAATGATAAAAACTTCAACGCCTATGTATAAATTTTTGATTGAGGCTTATGATAATGCTTTTAACGAGGGGCTTATAAATGCAGACTATTACAAAAGATGAACTGTTAAAACTTAAAAGCGGCAGCGATATAAGAGGAAACGCCGTTCAAACCGATTCGGGAAAAATACAATTAACCGATGAAGTTGTAAAATCTGTTTGCGCTGCTTTTGTAAGGTGGTATAAATCAAAATTTAACTGCGCTGATTTCAGTGTTGCCGTCGGCCATGATTCAAGAATATCGGCAAACAGAATTAAAAACGCGGCAATATCCGCTTTTTGTTCAGAGGGCGCGCTCGTTTATGATTGCGGACTTACTGCAACTCCGGCAATGTTTATGGCTGTTGTTTCTGAAATAAAAGTCTGCGCTTCTCTTGAAATAACGGCGTCGCATCATCCTTATAATAAAAACGGACTCAAGTTTTTTACTCCAAACGGCGGGCTTGAGGGCTTTGAAGTTGAGGAAATACTTAACCTTGCCTATGATATAACCCTAAACCACGAAACGGGAACAGTGAAAAAATATGATTTTATGAGTGTGTATTCCGCCCATTTGCGAAATATCATTATAGACCGTGTAAATGACGGTGATAAACCTCTTGACGGCATTAAAATCTCTGTTGACGCCGGTAACGGTGCAGGCGGATTTTATGCAGAAAAGGTGCTTGCGCCTTTAGGCGCGGATGTTTCAGGCAGTCAGTTTTTAGAGCCGGACGGTATGTTCCCGAATCATATTCCGAATCCTGAAAATTCATCAGCAATGGAAAGCGCGCAAAATATGGTGCTCAGCAGCGGTTCGGACCTTGGCATTATTTTTGATACTGATGTGGACAGAATGGGCTGTGTGTCTAAAGACGGCAAAGAGATTAACAGAAATCGCCTTGTTGCGCTTGCAAGCGTTATCGCATTGCAAAACGCGCCCGGCGGCACTGTTGTAACAGACAGCCTTACTTCAGACGGCTTGCGCGATTTTATTGAAAATAAACTCGGCGGCAAACAGTTAAGGTATAAGCGCGGCTATAAAAATGTTATTGATAAAGCCGTTGAACTAAACAAAGAGGGCGTGAACTGCCCGCTTGCTATTGAAACAAGCGGCCACGCCGCTTTAAGGGAAAATTATTTTCTTGATGACGGCGCTTATCTTGCCGCTGAAATCATTTCTTTGGCGGCTGTTATGAAAAAGCAGGGCAAGGATATTGACTCGCTTATTTCATCTCTTAGAGAGCCTGCCGAAAGCGTTGAAATAAGAATACCGATAAATGAAGATGACTTTAAATCTTACGGTCAGAATGTAATTGATTCTTTAACGGATTTTGCAAAGACTCAAAAATCCTGGAGTATTGAAAAGGAAAATTACGAAGGCGTAAGAATTAATTTTGACGGCGGCTGGTTTTTGCTCAGGCTTTCTGTTCACGACCCGATACTTCCGCTTAATATAGAGAGCGAAGAAAATGGCAACGCCGCCGATACCGCCGCTGTAATCAAAGAGTTTTTGAAAAAGTTTAATAAACTTGATTTAGATAATTTTAATAAGGTATTGTAATGCTGAATTTGATATTAGGCCGTGCCGGTTACGGCAAAACCGATTTTTGTTTTAATAAAATAAATTCTCTTGCTGAAAGCGGAAATAAAAATATACTGCTCATCACACCGGAGCAGTATAATTTTACCGCTGAAAAAAAACTTTTGACAATGCTGGGCGAAAGCAGGGTAAATTATGTTCAAAATCTATCTTTTACCCGCCTTTCAAATGAACTTAAAAGGCTTTACGGCGGCGATATTCTGCCGGTTCTGTCAAAAGGCGCAAAAGCCGTTTTAATGAAGAAGGCAATGGAATCTGTTAAGGATGAACTTTCCGTTTTTTCCAAGAAAACAAAAATGATGTCCTTCATTTCCTCAATGATTGATATTTACGATGAAATGAAATCCTGCTCAAAATCATGGCAGGAAATTAAAACGGCGTCCGAAAAAATTAATAAAAAACTTCTTTCGGGTAAACTTTCAGATATTTCTAAAATAATCGAAAAATATGAGGAAATAATATCAGGCGTTTATTATGATTCGGCAGATGAATTTACGCGGCTTTATCTTAAACTTGCCGAAACTTCCTATTTAAAAGGCAAAACGGTTTTTATAGACGGTTTTAACGGCTTTGTTGCTAACGAGATAAAAATTCTTGAACTTATTATTAAAGATGCCGATGATGTTTATATAACCCTCACCACGGATTCATACGGCAAAAACGATGAATATGATTTGTTTGCCTACATAAATAAAACAGCGTCTTCTGTAATTAGAATAGCGGAAGAATTCGGCGTAGAGTATAGTATTCGCAACCTTACGCATAATTACAGAACTAATAACAATTACCTGCTCTGCTGCGAAAAGGAGATATATTCGCAAAACGGCGCCGTTATAAATGAAAAGCCTGATTCCGTTTGCATCTATAAGGCAAAAAGCGTACCGGATGAGTGCGATTTCGCTGCTCTTATGATAAAAAAACAATTAAGAAAAGGTTATAAAGCGGGCGATATAGCCGTGATTTGCAGGGATGCGGAAAAATACAGAAGTGAACTTGCCTATGCGTTCAGAAAATATGAAATTCCGTTTTTTGATGATGAGCGGCAAAGTATAAGCGCCCAGCCCGTGGTTGCTTTTGTTCGTTTTTTGCTTAGAACGGTTATATATTCATTCAGATCTGATGATATATTAAGCCTTGCAAAAACGGGGCTTACCGCTCTTGATATGAAAGATGTTAACGCCCTTGAAAATTATATTTATATGTGGAGTATCAGCGGAATTAAAAAGTGGCGTTCTCCTTTTGTTAACTCCGCAAAAGGATTTACTTCAAAACTTTCCGAATATGACCAAACAGTGCTGGATAAACTGAATGAGTCTCGGGAATATCTTTATTCGCGTTTAAGTAAATTTAAGAACGCCGTGCATGATGCTGACGCTTCTCAGATTAGCGCCGCGGTTTATAATGCGCTTTTATCTTTCGGCGCTAACCGAAAATTAAAATCCCTTGCCCATGACCTTAATGATTTCGGCAGAAATGCTCTTGCTGATGAGCAGCAGCGTGTTTGGGAACTTCTTATGGAAATTCTTAATGACTTGGCAGTGGTTTCCGGTGAAGAAAAAATGACGGTAAAGGATTATGCAGACCTCTTTACCATAATGATTAATTCGGAAGACCTCGGCGTTTTGCCGCAGGGCATAGACTGCGTTCAGTTTGGCCAGGCAGACAGAATGAGAGCGGATAACCCTAAGATAGTTTTTGTTCTCGGCGCAAATGAAGGAGAATTCCCGAAATCAGTATTCAGCGGCGGACTGCTTACCGAGAGCGACAGAGTTATTCTCAGCGAAAATGATTTTACTTTATACTCTTTCGGTGAAACTCTTTCTTTTCAGGAAAGATATTTTGCTTATATGGCGCTCAGCGTTGCCTCAGAACGGCTTTTTGTTTCGTATGAGGGTAATGTTAAAAATGACGCTCCGTCGTCAATAATTACCTCTATGCTGTCTTTATATCCAAATGCAGAAGTTTTACGGCGGGAGGATATTCCGGAAACTCAACTTGTAGAAAGCAAAACTTCCGCTTTTGACCTTATGGCGGCAAAATTTGAGGATAATACTCCGTTTTCCGAATCTCTTAAAAAATATTTTGAAAATAACGGCAGATACTCATCAATTAAGCTTCTTTTTGATAATGATGAGATAACGCTGAGTAATAAAGAAAATTCAACAAAACTTTTCGGTAGGGATATGTTTTTATCCGCGTCAAGGCTTGAGGATTATTTTAACTGCAGATTCAGATATTTCTGCAAATTCGGCCTTATGGCTCGGCCTATTCAAAAAGCGCAGATGAACGCTATGCAGACCGGCACTGTAATTCATTATGTGCTTCAAAATGTGCTTGAGAATATCGGCACTGAAAAACTTGCCGGCGAAAGCGAAGAACATATAAGAATAATAGTTAATAAATATCTTAATCAGTATTTTGATACGCAACTCGGTGATACGGCTGAATTTTCAAAGCGGTTCAAATATCAGTTTATGCGTATTTCCAAAATGCTTTACAGCGTTGTAATGCGCCTTGCCGATGAATTTTCACATTCATCTTTTACCGCCGAGGCATTTGAACTTTCAATTGATAAGGATGGCGATGTTCAGCCTGCCGTTATAGAACTTAAAGACGGTTCCGTTCGCATAAGGGGCGCTGTAGACCGCGTTGATGTGCTTGATAAAAACGGAGAAAAATATATCCGCGTCGTTGATTACAAATCGGGAAAGAAAACTTTTAAACTTTCAGATGTGATTTACGGTCTTAATCTTCAAATGTTTGTTTATCTTTTTACAATCTGTTCTGATAAAAGCAGTAAATTCAGCGGAATTCCTGCCGGCGTGCTTTATATGCACGCGTCAAGAAAAGTTTTCTCCGTGGACGGTAAGGTTACTCAGGATATAATCTCCTCTGATACTGATTCGGAGTATAAAATGAAAGGTATTGTGCTTTATGATGAAGAGCACGATATACTTAATGATATGGAGGACGGCGTTAAGGGCAGATTTATTCCCGTTTCCTACACTAAAAGCGGTTTAAAAGGCTGTTTTGCCTCGCTTGAAGGTCTCGGCAGGATAGCAAAGAAGATAAACAGCCTGATTGCAGAAATGGGCAACGGACTTCACGAAGGTCATATTGAGCAAAATCCGATAGACGGCAAAGACCACGAACATACATGTGAATACTGCGATTACGGCGATGTCTGCGCAAGCAGAAAATATATTAATAAACACGAAATGAAACAGATGAATGATGCTGAGGTAATTTCCGCTTTAGAGGAGGTGCAAGACGGTGAAAAAATGGACTGAGCCGCAGCAAGACGCCATAAACGCCAAAGGCGGTAATATCATTGTTTCCGCTGCGGCGGGTTCGGGTAAAACGGCAGTGCTTGTTGAGCGAGTTGTCAGAATCATAACTGATGAAAATAATCCCGTTGATATTGATAAACTTCTTGTTGTAACTTTCACTATTCCCGCAGCCGCCGAAATGAAAGCGCGAATTTCATCACGGCTTGAAGAAATGCTGCGCAGTTCACCAAAAAACAGACGAATTATGCGTCAGTTATCTTTACTTCCGTCTGCAAAAATATGTACTATTGATGCGTTTTGCCATAATCTTGTAAGAGAAAACTTCTTTGAATTGTCCGTTAATCAGGATTTTACTGTTCTTGATAATTCTGAAGCGAATATTCTTTCCGATAATGCGCTTAATACCGTTCTTGATGAGTTTTATGAGGAAAATAATGCGGATTTTATAAAACTTGTTGAAACACTATCCAATCCTAAAGATGAATCGGGCCTTATTTCCGCTGTTAAAAGAACTTATAACTATATTTCCGCTCAGCCCGTGCCGCTTGCTTGGTTAAATCGTGCCGTTGAGGAGTACAGACCAGGCGTTTCGTTTAAGAACAGTATTTGGTATCAGAATGCCGCGGAATATATTTCAGACAGGCTTAATTACGGCCTAAAACTTATTGAAGAATGCCTTGCCTTTATTATTCCGACTGACACCTGCGCAGGATATTACGGAGAAATTTTAGACGGCGATAAGAGCATATTTAAAAATCTTTTGAGCGCTTTTGAGAACGGCTGGGACGAACTTATTGAAGAACTGTCAAAAGTTTCGTTCAGAAGATTTTATCCGTCAAAAAAGAATATTGATGTTCCTCTTTATAAAGATGAGATAGTTGCCCGCAGGGCTTTTTACAAGGGAATTGTTGATTCATTAAAGAAAGAAATAACTATTCCCAAAGAAAAATTTGAAGAGGATAACAAGGCGCTTTATCCCATTCTTAAAATGTTATATAAAGTTGTTGAGCGTTATATAGAAGAATATATGAAACTTAAAAATGAAAGAAACGCTTATACTTTTAGTGACATTCTGCATTTTGCGCTTAATCTTTTAATGGATATTGATGAAAACGGAAATATCGTTAAATCAAATTTTGCAAAAGATTTGCAGTCGTCATATTATGAAATACTTGTTGACGAGTATCAGGATACTAATGAGGCGCAGGATACTTTGTTTGCACTTCTTTCAAACGGTGAAAACAGATTTATGGTTGGCGATGTTAAGCAAAGTATTTATAAATTCCGCCTTGCCATGCCGTATATTTTTAACGAAAAGAAAGAAACATACAAAGATTATAACAGAGATGATCCCGCAGGCGACGCAAGAATAATACTTGACAAAAATTTCCGCTCAAGAAAAGATATTTGCGATTTTACAAATTTCATTTTTTCAAGAACTATGAGTGAAAAAGCCGGCGAACTTGATTATAACGAAAGGGAATATTTAAACTGCGGCGCCGACTATCCCGAAAAAAACGAACCGTGCATACGCCTGGAGATAACTGACGGCTGTAAATTAGCGGATTTAGATGAAAACGAGGCTGTTTCAATCGCCAAAATCATTAAGCAAAAAGTAGAATCCCATGAAAAAATTTCTGACGGCGGTGCTTTGAGGGATATTAATTACGGCGATTTTGCCATTCTCTTAAGAAACAGCAAAAAGCATGTTGATAATTACAGCCGTGTTCTTAATTCCTGCGGAATTCCAACAATAGGCGAAACCGATTCAAATCTGCTTGATTGCGCGGAAATCAAAATGATAATATCTCTTTTAAGGGTAATAGACAATCCTTCAAGGGATGTTCCGCTTCTTGCCGTAATGATGTCTCCTTTTTACGGCTTTACCGCGGATGAACTTGCCGCCGTTAAACTTGAAAGCGGCGGCGCTAAACACAGCCTTTATACAAGCGTTGTAAATTCCAAATCTCAAAAAGCGGTTGAGTTTATAAAGGAAATTCAAATGTTTTCCAAAACCGCCGTATCAATGAGTATTTCTTCGTTTATTCGTTATATATGCGAATATAAAAGCGTTTTCGCGTTTATTAATGCTCTCGGGAATGCTCAGCAGAGAAACGCAAATATAAACGCCTTTATTGCCTTTGCGCAGAATTTTGATTCTTCTTCAGGGGTAGGGCTTACTTCTTTTCTGCGCCTTGTGGACGGAATTGCCGAAACTGATGACGGAATAAAAGCGGCAAAACTCAGCGAAGGCAGCGAGAATGCCGTAAAAATAATGAGCATTCACCATTCAAAGGGTCTGGAATTCCCCGTTGTTATACTTGCAGGCACTGAAAGAAAGTATAATTTTGACGATTTGTATAAAAATATTATTTTTAATGAAAAGTACGGAATTGCCCTTAAACGGCATAATGAGGAAAAACTTTACAGGGCGGAAACTCTGCAAAGTAAAATAATGAAAAATATTAATAAAGGCTCTGCTTTAAGCGAAGATTTGCGTGTGCTATATGTTGCTGTTACAAGGGCAAAAGAGCAGTTTATCGCAATGATTTCTTTGGAAAATCTTGAAAAAAGGGTGAATACAGACGCTGTAAAAATTGCGTCGGGCAGAGTAGAGCCGTGTGTCTGCCGAGACATCAGCCGCGATTCTGATTTGTTGCTCTGCGCTGCACTTGCGCATAAGGACGGCGCTGTGCTGAGAAAATTTTCACCGGTTAAAATTAATGTTGCGGATGATGATTTTCGCATTGATATTCATATTTCTCAACTTCAGACGGTTGAAAACGATATTACAGCCGAAGAGCCTGCTAAACCTGATGAAGATATTATTAAGTTAATTGATGACAGAATCAGTTATAAATACCCCGGCTTGAAAAATTCCCGTATACCGGCAAAATTAAACGCCTCTGAACTTGATAAGAAAGATACTCAAATGGAATTTTTCGCGCTCTCAAAACCCGCGTTTATGAACGAAGGCGGGCTTACTCCGGGTCAAAAAGGCACTGCTATGCACACTTTTATGCAGTTTTGTGATTACGGCGCGGCGCGTGATAATATTGAGTCTGAAATATCAAGGCTTAAAAATAAAGGTTTTATAAGCAGTGTTCAGGCGGATTCGCTGAACAGAAAAGAACTTTTGGAATTTTTCACAAGCGATTTTGCAAATCAAATGTTTTCCGCTGATAATATTTACAGGGAAATAAAATTGTCATCATTTGTAAGCGCAAGTGAAATTTTTGATACCGATTCTGATGAAAAGGTTCTTGTAAGAGGTATTTCAGACTGCGTTTTTGAAAAAAACGGCGAACTTATTCTTGTTGATTATAAGACTGACAGAGTTAAAACCGAGTCTGAACTTCTTGACAGGTATAAAAACCAGATTGCGTTTTACAGGAAAGTTATTGAAAAAACTTTGAATAAACCCGTTAAAAAAGCGGTTTTATATTCATTTTATCTTTCAAAAGTGTGCGAATACTGATAAAATGTAAAAAAAACACTTGCAATTTGCGCTCACTTGTGTTATTATTCTTTAGCATTAGAAGATTTTAATTAAAGAGGTGAAAATAATGAAAGACGGAATTCATCCCAAATATGATACTTGCACAGTTAAGTGCGCTTGCGGCGCAACTTATGAAACCAAGAGCACAAAAAGCGAACTCAAGGTAGATATTTGCTCCAAATGCCATCCTTTCTTCACCGGCAAACAGAAACTGGTTGATACAGGCGGCCGAGTTGATAGATTTAATAAGAGATACGGCAAAAAGGCGTAACTACAAATTAAGGCAGCGGTTTCGTTGCCTTTTTTCTTTGGAGTAATAAATGTTGGAATACAAAACTGTTGAAAGGGAATCCTACGCTGAATTTATTGAGAAGAAATCAAGGTTTATCGGTTATGTAAAGCCTGTTTCCTCGGCTCAGGAAGCACAGGATTTTATATCAGCCGTAAAAAGTAAAAACAGAGAGGCAACGCATAATGTTCCGGCATATGTTTTGCGTGATAATAATATTCAGCGCTGCAGCGATGACGGCGAACCCTCAGGCACTGCGGGTGCGCCAGTGCTTGATGTTATTCTTAAAAGCGGAGTTAAAGATGTCTGCGTGGTTGTTACTCGCTATTTCGGAGGCGTTCTGCTTGGCGCCGGCGGACTTGTCAGAGCATATTCTCACGCTTCAAAAATCGCACTTGACGCCGGCGGAATAATCACTATGGCTCCGTGTGCCGTGCTTCAGGTTGAAGTTGATTATTCATATTATGAAAGAATACATATTATGCTTGAGGAATGCGGCGCCAATATTGAGAATTGCGTTTTTGCCGATGATGTTAAAATCGTTTTTTCTGTTCGCGATAACAGATGTGATGAAATATCGCAGAAACTTACGGAGATAAGCGCAGGCAGATATTCCTTTGTTAAAACAGGGGAAAAGTTTGCTAAAATATAAAAATCCCGTGCAATCGCACGGGATTTTACCTGCTTTTAAGGGCGCGTTAAGTTAATCAAATTTGTCTTTTTCAAGATATATAACATTAATTTCAGGGTGGTTAAAAAGCCTCAGCGGAAATTCCGCGTTGCCCAGACCGCGGCTTACTATAAGGCGCGGTCTTTCTCCGAATGAGCCTTTGGCGTATTTGGGGAAAAGTCCCTGACCCGGGCTGTATATAGGGCCTATAAACGGCAGAATAAACTGACCTCCGTGCGCGTGCCCTGATAACTGCAAATCAAAATCGTACTGACTGTAATTATTTTCCTTTACGCTTTCAAAATTTTCCGGGAAATGGCTCAAAACTATTTTAAAACCGTTAAGTCTGTCTAATTTTTCAAAATACGGTTTCATATCTTTATATTTGAAAGTTCCCTTTTTTCTGGCCTTGTAATCCTTAAAATCCGCCTGGTTTTCATCAAGGCCCAAAAAAGTTATAACGCTTGAATTAATTTCTGTCTGCGCTGTTTCGTTGAGCAAAACAGTAAATCCAAGGTCAGAAAGTTCTTCCATTAATTCGCTGAAATTCTCAAGCCGCCGTTCGTGGTTTCCTGTAATGTAAAAAACAGGCGCGCGGTTTAAAAGTTCTCTGCCGAATTCCATCATTTTTTCTTTGTTTTTACATTTGTCATTAATGTAATCACCGGTAACGGCAATTATATCCGGCTTAATTTCGTCCAGTTTTTTCAAAACTTTCTTAAACGGCTTTGAATGAAGGTCCGAAAGGTGGGCTATTGTTACTCCGCCCTCTATTTTATCACTCTGAATTATATATTCCGTTTTATCTATTGTATTGTTTTGATAATAGCAAAATACTATTAATATTAAAGTAATAATAACTGCTATAATTATATATATCATAAATCTTTACCTCATTTTGATAATAAACGGTTGAAAAGAATATGTCAAGCGAAAAAAATCTGAATAAAATTTGAATAAAAAAGGATTTATGGTCTATAATGCATATTATTTATCAGAATAGTGATTACGGTGATAATTTTGAAAAAAACTATCAGAGAAAGAGCAGAACAAACAGAAAAGGAGTTCCTGAGCAGGTACGCCTCTTTATCGTGTGAATCACGAGGGAGGGACAGGCAGGAGGAAGAATGTTCAATTCGCACTTGTTTTCAGCGTGACAGAGACAGAATTATTCATTCTTCCGCGTTCAGGCGGCTTAAGCATAAAACTCAGGTGTTTCTTGCTCCCCAAAGCGATTATTACAGAACGCGCCTTACTCACACGCTTGAAGTTGCGCAGATAGCGCGCACGGTTGCCAGAGCGTTAAGGCTTAACGAGGACCTTACTGAAGCGGCTTCTCTCGGCCATGATTTGGGGCACACGCCTTTCGGCCACGCCGGTGAAAAAGCGCTTAAAGATTTATCCGATATTGGCTTTCGCCATAATGAGCAGAGCGTGCGCGTTGTTGAAAAACTTGAAAAACAGGGCGCCGGGCTTAATTTAACAAAAGAAGTCAGAAACGCCATTCTCTGCCACAGCGGGAAAATGAAATCTTTTACCCTTGAGGGCAGAGTTCTTCGTTACGCTGATAAGATTGCCTATATAAATCATGATATTGATGACGCTGTTGCCGCCGGAATTATGGCAGAAGATGATATACCCGTTCATTTAAGGCAAACGCTTGGATACAGAAAAACAGAGAGAATAAACACCCTTGTTTCGGATATTATATCAAACAGCGATCAGGATATAAAAATGAGCCCCGGCTGCGAAAAGGCTTTTTTGGAACTCCGCTCGTTTATGTTTGAAAATGTATACGAAAGCGCGGTTTGCGCTCAGGAAGATGAAAAAGCGTATTACATTGTTGAAAGGCTTTATAAATATTATCTTTCAAATATTTATAAAATGCCGGATACATATATAAAAATTGCGGAAAATGAGGGAACTCAGCGGGCTGTTTGCGATTATATCGCGGGTATGAGCGATACATACGCTCTTAAAGAGTATAACAGATTATTTATTCCGAGATTTGCTGAGTTTTAAAATATATTTATAAATTGCGAAGAAAGGAGTTGTTAATTTGCCTGTAAATGAATCTTTCCTGCAGGAACTTAAAAGTAAGACGGATATTACTGATATTGTGTCAACCTATGTCAGCCTGAAAAAAAGAGGCTCAACATATGTGGGTCTTTGCCCGTTTCATAATGAAAAAACTCCTTCTTTTACCGTTTATCCTGAAACGGAGTCGTTTTACTGCTTTGGCTGCGGCGCCGGCGGCGATGTAATAACTTTTATTAAGAAAATAGAAAACCTTGATTATATTGACGCAGTTAAAACTCTTGCCCAGCGCGCTGGTATTCAGATGCCGGATGACGGGTTTGATGACAGCCTTTCAAAACGCCGCAGAAGAATTTATGAGGCAAACAGGGAGGCCGCCAGGTATTTTTATTCCGTTCTTATGAGTGAAGAGGGCAGCGTTGCTCTTGAATATTACAGAAACAGAAAATTTACTCTGCACACAATAAAAAAATTCGGGCTCGGCTATGCTCCCGATAAGTGGGACGGGCTGTTGAGGCATTTAAGGTCAAAAGGCTTTACTTTGGCTGAACTTTACGAGGCAGGACTTATAACAAAAAGCAGAAAAAATAATAATTATTATGATTTTTTCAGAAACCGCGTTATGACGCCTATTATAGATGTACGCGGCAATGTTATTGCCTTCGGAGGGCGTATTCTTAACGATAACCGCGCCCCGAACGGCGAAAAGCGTAAATATATGAATACCGGAGATACTTTGGTGTATAAAAAAACAAATGAGGTATTTGGTCTTAATTTTGCTAAAGACAGCGGTAAGAAAGAAATAATTATCTGCGAAGGATATATGGATGTTATTGCTATGAATCAGGCGGGATTTACTAACTGCGTTGCCGGCTGCGGCACAGCGCTTACCGAAGCGCAGGCACGCCTCATAAGCAGGTATGCTGATGAAGTTATCCTTGCTTATGATAATGATAAAGCGGGCAGACAAGCGCTTGAAAGAGCAATAAAACTTTTTAATAAAACAGATTTAAAAGTAAGAATCCCCGCTTTGGAATACGGAAAAGACCCTGATGAAATAATTAAAAATGTGGGTGCTGAAAAGTTCGGCGGAATGATTGAAAAGTCTATGAATGAAACCGAATATTATATTTTAAGCCTGCGGTCGAAATACAATATTGCAACTACTCAGGGCAAAATAGATTTTGCGTCAGCCGTTGTGCCGGTACTTGCTCAGGCTGAACCCGTTGAGCGGGATATTTATATGAGCAGAATTGCAGAGGAAATAGGAATTCAAAAAAGCGCTATTGACGCTCAACTTCAGGAGTATATTAGGACAAGCCGCAGAAAGCAGCAAAGAAAAGATTTTAATGCGCCTGTTACCGAATCAATCAGAGAAAGCCAGAAAATCAGCCGTGAAACAGGCATAACCTCAAAAATTATAAAAGCGGTTGACAGAATGCTTTATCTTCTGATAAAATATCCGGACTGTATAAATCTTTTAAACGATTTTAAATCCGAGGAATTGCCGGCCGGCTTTTTCAGAAAAGTTTTTGATAAGGTATGCGAAAATATTAAAAACGGATTTGATATTCAACTTATCAGTTTTTCCTCTTTTCTTTCAGATGATGAACTCGGCAGATTATCCGGTATAATTGCCCGCGGTAATCAAAGCGATAATCCAAAAGAGGAATTTACGGATTGCATTGCTGTAATCAGAAACGAAAATTCTAAAAAGCATAAAAAATCCGCCGCTGATATGACGGATGATGAATTCAGAAAAATATTTAATACATAATTAAAGAGGAGAATGATTATGGATAATAAAACAAATAAAAACACAACTTCAACGGCGGCAGATGATAAAAAGACCGCTGCTTTTAAGAAACTTGTTGAAAAGGGCAAAAGCGTAGGGCACCTGACTGCTCAGGAGATAGACAGCCTTATCGTTGACCTTGACCTTGATGTTGATGAACTTGAAAAACTTAACGATATGATAGACAGCGCTAATATAAATATTATTGACGATTTTTCTTCTGAGGCGCTGGACGGAATACCGCTTGAAGTTGATTTGCCAAAGGAAACAGACGCTGCCGATACCGTTGCCACTAATGACAACGCCGCTATGGACGACCCTGTAAAAGTGTATCTTAAAGAAATAGGCCGTGTTCCTCTTCTTACGCCGGAGGAGGAAATCGAGTATGCTATGAGGATAGCGGATAATGACCCTGTTGCCAAAAAGCGCCTTGCTGAGGCAAATCTGCGCCTTGTTGTAAGTATCGCTAAGAGATATGTAGGCAGGGGTATGCAGTTTTTAGACCTTATTCAGGAGGGCAATATGGGCCTTATTAAAGCCGTTGATAAATTCGATTATACAAAAGGCTTTAAGTTTTCAACATATGCCACCTGGTGGATAAGGCAGGCTATAACAAGAGCCATTGCAGACCAGGCAAGAACGATAAGAATACCTGTTCATATGGTTGAAACGATAAATAAGGTTAAAAAAGCAAACAGCCAGTTGCTGCATCAAAACGGCAAGGAGCCAACGCCGGAAGAAATCGCAGATTTTCTTGATATGCCTCCTGAAAAAGTGCGTGAAATACTGCGTGTTTCTCAGGAGCCTGTTTCTCTTGAAACACCTATCGGCGAGGAAGAAGATTCCCACCTCGGCGATTTTATTCCCGATGATGATGCTCTCGCTCCCGCAGACGCCGCTTCTATGAGCCTTCTTAAAGAACAACTTGACGAAGTCCTTAAAACCCTTACACCCCGTGAGGCAAAAGTCCTTTCATTAAGATTCGGTCTGAAAGACGGCAATCCTAAAACGCTTGAGGAAGTCGGCAAGGAATTTAATGTTACAAGGGAGCGAATCCGCCAGATAGAGGCAAAGGCGCTCAGAAAACTGCGCCACCCGAGCAGAAGTAAAAAGTTAAAGGATTTTTTGGACTGATGATTAGTAAAGAACAGATAGACAGAATTAATCAACTTGCCCGTAAATCTAAGGAAAGCGGACTTTCCGAAGAAGAGAAAAAAGAGCAGGCAGAACTCAGAAGACTATATATAGACAGTTTTAAGGAAAATCTTATTGCTCAACTTGATAATACTTATATTGTTGATGAGCATGGAAATAAGAAAAAGGTAAAAAGAAAAAAGCAATGGGAAAATTAATAGTTATAGAAGGACTTGACGGCAGCGGAAAATCAACACAAACCGAGTTGATTCAGAATTATCTTAAAAATGAAAATGTTAATTTCAGAAAGATAAAACTGCCCGATTACGACAGCCCGTCAAGCACCTTGGTAAAAATGTATCTTTCCGGTGATTTCGGTAAGGATGCCGATAATGTTAATGCTTTTGCCGCAAGCGCATTTTATGCTGTGGACAGATATGCTTCATATAATCTTGACTGGAAAAAAGATTATGAAAACGGTACCCTTATTGTTGCGGACAGATATGCAACTTCCAACTCCATTTATCAAATGGAAAAAATAAATAAAAACGAATGGGATTCATACCTTGCATGGGGCGCTGATTTTGAGTATGAAAAACTCGGCATACCAAAACCGAATCTTGTTATTTTTCTTGATATGCCCGTTGATATATCGCAAAGGCTTATGTCTGAGCGGTACGGCGGCGATGAATCCGAAAAAGATGTTCATGAAAATAATGTTGATTTTTTGGAAAACTGCCGCAATGCTGCTCTGTATGCCGCAGAAAAAGAGGGCTGGAAAATTATTCAGTGCTCAGACGGCAATGAACCCTATTCAGTTGAATTTATCCATAATGAAATAATTAAATATATAAAAGAGGTTTTATGCTGAATTTCAAGACCCCGGAAATAAAAGACAAAAAATGGATATCAGAGTGCTTTTCCTATGCGCACAGTATGAACTGCGAATACACATTCGGCAATATTTATCTTTGGCGTGCCGCATATAAATCATTTGTTGCGCGCTATAATAATTTTGTAATATGCAGGTGGGGAAACGGTTCAAATCTTCAGTATTCCCTGCCGATAGGCGAGGGCGATTTCAGAGACGCTGTCAGGGCTGTTATTGAGGACGCCTCCTCACTCGGCATCACTCCAAGGATATACGGCGTAACAGAAAGTTATAAACCTGTTCTTGAATCTGATTTCCCGGGAAAATTTTCTTTTGAATATGATGACGGCAATAATGATTATATTTACTGTGTTGAAAATCTGGCGTCGCTTTCCGGAAAAAAATATCATTCAAAACGCAATCATATATCAAATTTTATAAAAAATAATCCCGATTGGCGCTATGAGGATATAAATGCGGATAATATTGAGGAATGTATCGAACTTCATACAAACTGGATAGAAAATAAAGATAATTCAGATAATGAAGCGGATTATTCGCTTGAGTTTGAGGCTGTATTATCAGGCTTTGAGCATTATTCGGAAATAGGTTTTAAAGGCGGTTTAATCCGTGTGAATAACAAGCCTATTGCCTACACTTACGGCGAAAGATTTAATAAGCATTGTTTTGTTACGCATTTTGAAAAAGCGCCTGCTGATGTTCAGGGAGCATACGCTATTATTAACCGTGAATTTGCAAAACGCCTTGCTGATGATGGCTATATTTATGTAAACAGGGAAGAAGACCTTGGTCTGCCCGGGCTTAGAAAAGCAAAGCAGTCTTATAAGCCGCAGATTTGGCTGAAAAAAGAAACGGCGGTATATAATGGCTGATAAAATTGCTTTTACTAATGATTATAAACAAATAATTGCTCTTTGGTCGCGCGTTTTCGGCGATACAGAAGAAGATATTCGTTTTTTTCTTGATAACTGCGTTCATAAATCCTGCCTCGGTTATTTCAGCGGTAATGCACTTGTTTCAATGTTGTTTCTTGTTGAGTGCACTTACTGCGGCAGAAACGGCGCTTATATTTATGCCGTATGTACTGATGAAAAATTTAGGGGCAGGGGATATGTTTCTGAATTAATAGAAAAATCTAAAAAAGAAAATTATGATTTTCTTTGGCTTATACCGGCTGATGATTCTCTTTTCGGCTTTTATGAGCAGTTTGAATTTAAAACAAAATTATTTTCAGATAAAAAGTATGATTACAGTGTTGCTTTTGATGAAAAAAGGGCGGTACGCGAATATCTTTATGAGGGCAGCAGTTATGATTACCCGAAAGGTATGATGTATTCGCGCTGTGATTTACCAATCGGCGGCACGGGATTTGAAAAGAATATTTAAAAGGAGATAAAAATTATGGTTTATGTATTTCTTGCAGACGGCTTTGAAATTATCGAGGCGCTTTCACCCGTTGATATGATGAGAAGAGCCGGTATAGAAGTTAAAACAGTAGGCGTTACAGGCGCTGTTGTAGAATCTTCCTGCAAAGTAAAAGTAACTGCTGATATTCTTCCCGAGGATGTTGATATTGATTCTGCTCAGGCAGTTGTAATCCCGGGCGGAATGCCGGGCGTTACAAACCTTGAAAAAAGCGATTTTGTTAAAAGCAGTGTTCTTAAAGCGGCAGAGAATAATAAATTAGTCTGCGCTATCTGCGCAGGACCGTCTCTGTTGGGCAAACTTGGGCTGCTCAATGGCAAAAAAGCCATTGCATATCCCGGCTTTGAGCAGTATCTTGAAGGCGCTGAAATTTCATCTGATTATGTTGTTAAAGACGGTAATTTTATTACTGCACGCGGCGCCGGCGTTTCAGTTGATTTCGGGCTTGAGATTGTTGCCGCTCTTAAAGGCAGAGAAGCGTCTGATAAAGTTAGGACTTCAATTCAGTGCAGATAAAAAGTGATTTGCGCCGTGAATTAAAAGCAAAAAGAGCCCAAATTCAGAATAAGCCTGAAAAAGACAGAATTATATGCTCTTATTTTTTAAACAGCGATATTTATAAAAACGCGGAGGAAATTCTTTGTTACTGCAGCACGGGCAGTGAAGTTGATACTTCTGTAATAATCAATTCTGCACTTAATGACGGCAAAAAACTTTATTTGCCCAAGTGCCTGAACAATTTCGGGAATATGGCGTTTTACAGAGTTGAAAACACAAAAAATCTTGTAACAGGCGCTTTCGGTATATATGAGCCGGATGTTTCAGTATGTGTTCCTTCTTATGAATTTCATAATGCCGTATGCGTTGTTCCTGGGCTTTCTTTTGATAAAAAAGGGCGTCGGCTTGGATACGGAAAAGGCTATTATGACAGATTTTTAGAAAAGTTTACAATTATAAGCGCCGGATTGTGTTATAATGAATTGATAAGTGAAACTATCCCTTGTGATAAGCACGATATTCCTGTCAATTACATATTTACGAATAAAGGTGTAATTAAAGTGTAAAGGAGGTATTTTATGGCAGATGATTTCAAACTTGATGAAACCGGAATAAACCTTTCTGATACAAATTCCCGCGGCGGAGAAAAGGATGTTTATTTTACAAATCAGGATTATTCCGGCATTAAAACTGATAAAAAGCCTACCAAAACGGCATCTGCTAAAAAAGGCAGAAATAAAAAGGGTAAAAAGGGCGGAGTTGCCTCCACTTACTGGTTTTTTATTATCGTTATAGTTGTTTCTATGATAATATCCGTTTACGCTATTTTCTGCATAAACGATATTTTCGGTATGACCAAATCTAAATCTTCTGTAACAGTAAGTTACACACAGGATATTGAATCTTCGTCAGAAGCCATAGACCTACTTGCTGATAACGGACTTATCACTTGCAAAAATTTTTGTAAGTTTTATATAAAACTCGCTTCCGTGGTAGTTGGCGATTACGATGTAACAGGCCCTTTTAAAGCCGGCGTTTACTATCTGAACGGTCAGATGGGTCTTGAGGGTATGCTCATCAATTTAATGGGCGAGGCTGATACTTCGGAAACCGTAAGAATTATGTTCCCGGAGGGTTCAACAGTTCCTGAAATTGTAGACCTCCTTGTTGAAAATGAGGTTTGCGACAGAGCTTCGCTGCTTTCTGTTATTGAGTCAACTGATTTTTCGTATTCCCTTGTTTCAGACCTTCAGTCAAAAGAGACTGTACCATACAGGCTTGAAGGTTATCTTTTCCCTGATACCTATGATTTTTATATTGGTCAAAGCGCTTCAAGCGTTATTGAAACATTCCTTAAGCACGGCGAGGATGTTATTACTGAAGAATTAAGAACTAAAGCACAGCAAATGGGCTATTCAATGCGCGAGGTTATAACCATTGCGTCCATTGTTCAGGCCGAGGCAGGCTCTGAGGAGCAAATGAAAACAATTGCGTCCGTTATAGAAAACAGGCTTGCGGACACAACTAACTATCCTTCTCTCGGCTGTCAGTCCACTACTGATTATATTAATAATAAAGTTGCGCCTTCGCTTTCGTCAACTTCTGCTCACACCGCTGAATACTATTTGCAGTATTATAATACTAATTCCGATTCAACGGTGGTTGGTCTGCCGGAAGGCCCTATATGTAATCCGGGTCTTGCCGCAATAGAGGCGGTTTTGAATCCTGCCGATACAGATGATTATTTCTTCTTCCATGATATGGACGGCAATCTTTATACCGCTGAAACATATTCCGAATTCAGAACCCTTATTCAGGAATATGCGCCGTATTTAAGTTATTAAGCAGGTGAATTGTATGCAAAATATAGAACTTCTTTCACCTGCCGGCGATTTTGAGCGTCTTAAACTCGCAGTTAAATTTGGTGCGGACGCTGTATATATCGGCGGAAATAAATTCGGTATGCGTTCAAATCCGTCAAATTTTAACGAATCTCAACTTAAAGATGCAGTAGAACTTGTTCATAAAAACGGCAAAAAACTTTATTTAACATGCAACACTTTGCCGCGTAATGTGGAAATTCCTCAGTTGCCTGATTTTTTAAAGTATGCTCAGGATATTGGTGTTGACGCATTTATTATTGCGGATATGGGCGTAATTCAACTTGCCAAAAAATACGCTCCTGATGTTGATATTCATGTTTCCACTCAGGCAGGTATAGTTAACTATGCCTCGGCAAACGCTTATTATGAAATGGGCGCCACAAGGGTTGTAACAGCGCGCGAACTTTCACTTGATGAAATTAAAACCATCCGTGATAAATGCCCGCCGGAACTTGAAATAGAGGCATTTGTTCACGGCGCAATGTGTATGAGTTTCAGCGGCAGGTGTATTTTATCTGATTATCTTACCGGGCGGGACGCTAACAGAGGCGATTGTGCTCAGCCGTGCCGCTGGAAATACAGCGTTATGGAAGAAAAACGCCCGGGCGAGTTTTTTCCTGTAAATCAGGAAGAAAACGGTACTTATATTTTTAATTCCCGCGACCTTTGTATGATTGAATATATTCCTCAGCTTGCAGCCGCAGGAATCAATTCGTTTAAGATTGAGGGAAGGGCAAAAAGCGAATATTATACCGCTTCTGTAACACACGCATACAGAGCGGCGATTGATGAATATTTGCAGAATCCTTCGCCGGATTTTAAACCCTCTCAGTGGATAATTGATGAAATTAACAGAATAAGCCACAGAGAGTATACAACAGGTTTTTATTTCGGCTCGATAAAGAAGGGGCAGGTTACCGATTACGGCGGTTATGTGCGCTCCTGGGAGGTCTGCGCGCTGTTTCACGCAATAAACGGCAGCAGAATAACGGTAGACCAGAGAAACAGATTTTTTGAGGGTGAGGAATTAGAAGTCCTTGAGCCTCATAAAAAGCCGTATAACATTAAAGTTTCTAATTTGTATTGTGAAACCGATAATGAAAAAACTTCCGTTGCAAATAAAGCAACTGCCGTATATTCTTTCGATTCTGATAAACCGGTGTCGCCGGACGCTGTTTTCAGAAGAAAATGTGATTAATTTTAAACACCTCCGTGAATAATATCACGGGGGCGTTTTTTATGGGTAAAAGAATAATCAGCGTGGCGCTTGTAATTTCAATTCTCTTTGCCGCCGCTTTAGGAAGAGTCGGTTATGTTGCTTTGAGCGGAAATTATACTGTTTCTTCAGGCTATAACAGTTATACGCTTACTATTACTTCTCAAAAGCAAACTATATATGACAGAAATATGAAAAAATTAAATAATAATAAAGACTCACTTGTAGCGGTTATAAGACCCAATGAAAATTGCCTTTCTGAACTTAAATTGCTGTTTTCACAGAATGAAATTGAAGATATAGTTGAGGAACTTTCACAGGGTTACCCTGTTGTGCGCCCGATTGAAAATTATGCCGCCTGTAAATATATTAAAATTTACGAAGTGAAAGATTCAGATTCTTCGGCATTATTGAAGTTTATTCAAAAGCAGTACGGCGAAACAGCGTATGAGGAAAATATAAATTTCGGCATTGACGCTGTTGGCAGATTGCTTGAGGGCGATGAAGGCGAGATTACGGAAGAATATAATAACGAAGTCGCCCAAGGAGTAATTTTAACAATTAATGATGAAATACAAAAAGAAGTTGAAAAAGCGGCAAAATATATGCGAAAAGGTGCGGTAGTTGTTATGGACGCTGAAACCGCAGAAGTGCTTGCAATGTATTCAACGCCGGACGATAATATGTTTCGCCCGGTAATGCCTTATACGGTTGGTTCGGTGTTTAAACTTGTTGTTTGTGCGTGCGCTTTGGAAAATAATATTAATATGGATTTTACTTGCACGGGCAGCGTTAAGGTAGGGGACACTGAGTTTTCCTGCCAGCATAATAAGGCGCACGGCAGGGAAGACATTAAAGCGGCGCTTGCAAATTCCTGTAATTGTTATTTTGTTGAACTTGCGTTAAAACTCGGCGCAGAAAACTTGTATAGTACCGCGCAGTCGCTTGGATTCGGCGGAAATACTGAGATAATGCCGGGATATACAGTTTCTGACGGCAATCTGCCAAGTATCAGTGCTTTACAGGAATCAAAAGGACAGTTATCCCTTCTCGGCTTCGGTCAAGGGCTGTTAACCTCAACGCCTTTACAGTTTTGCACCGCACTTTGTGCTCTGTCAAGTAAAGGGCTTTACACAGAGCCTAAATTAATTACCGCCACGGTTGACAGTGCCGGAAATAGAAATAAACTTCCGTATAATCCCTCTAACCGCGTTTTGAGTGAGAATACTGTGAATACCTTAAGAAATTATATGCGCTATGTTGTAACGAACGGTACAGGCGCTGCTGCTGATTATAATAATCTCTCCGGCGGCAAAACCTCAACTGCGCAAAGCGGCATTTATAATAACGGCAGGGAAGTGCTAAATACTTGGTTTGCAGGTATATATCCTTATGATAACCCTAAATACTGCATTGTTGTAATGACGGAAGACGGAAAAAGCGGCTCGTCGGATTGCTGTCCTATATTTCGTACTATTGTTGAAAATATAACTTAATTATGTTATAATTTATATAATCTTGTTTATAAGAGGCGATTATATGCAGTCCACCAAGTTAAAAACATTGCTGATATATAAATATCTGCGCAAATATTCGGACGAGGATAATCCTCTTTCATCTCATCAACTTATTGAATTGCTTAATAAAGACGGCGTTGTGTGTGAGAGAAAAAGTATTTATTCAGATGTTAAGGCGCTTAATCAGTGCGGCTTTGAAATTGAATCTGTTTTTTCTCCTAAAAGGGGATTTTATCTTAAATCCCGTGAGTTTACTTCTCCGGAAATACGCCTGTTAATTGACGCGGTTAATTCTGCGGGCTTTATAACCCCTCAGAAAACCCTTTCTCTTACCGATAAGTTAAGAGGCCTTCTTTCCGATAATCAGGCTGAATCGCTGTCCTCTCAGGTTTATAAAGAGGGTGTAAATAAGTGCGATAACGAAGAAATCTATAATATTATTGATGTGCTTGACGATGCCATTGCACGGCATAAAAAGGTAAGTTTTAAATACAGAACCCGCAAAATTGATAAAGAAAATAAAAAAAGTTATACAACTAAAATTTTTATTGTTTCACCTTATGCGCTCATTTGGAAAGATGACAGGTATTATCTTGTATGCAATAAGAGCAGCCACGATAATCTTATGAATTTAAGGCTTGACAGAATCAGAAATATTACCGTGCTTGAAGAAAACGCAAGGCCTGTTTCTGAGTGCAGCGAGTATGATGTTTTTGACCCTGCTGATTATTCTTCAAAAATGTTTAATATGTTCAGCGGCAAAGTTGAAACTGTTACGCTTAGATGCCATCTTGACCTAAGAGAGCAGATATTGGACAGATTCGGCTCAAAAATACCTCTTACCGCCGTTGATATTTGGCATTTTGAAACAAATGTTAAAGCCGCTGTAAGCGACGGATTTGTTTCATGGATTATGCAGTTCGGCGATATGATTAAAGTAATCAGACCTTATTATCTTGCGGATATGGTAAAAGAAAAAGCAGAAAAAATATTGAATGTTTATGAGAAAAAGCCCTCAGATTAAATTACATAATTTTAAAGGCGGTATGTGCAAAATCAGCACATATCGCCTTTATTTTTATGGCTTTGTTATCTCTTAAATAATATAAGATGAATTATAAAGAAAAGGGCAGAGGATTTAACCTCTGCCCACATCCGAATTAAAATTCGTTAATTGAATTAAGCGGATATTCCTCGTCATAGTCTCCTTGACCTGACTGCGGATTTGTCATTACATTATCCACCGTGAATTTTTCTATCTCCGCTAAAGGAGATTCGTAATACTTTTTCATATTTAAAATCCTCCTTTAGTTAAAAGATAGCGCTGTCATCAACAATATTGCCGTAAGCAATTGCCTGAATTGTTGTAGATTCACCGTTAAGAGCGGTATATGTGTAAGAGTATTTTACATATGCCCTTGTGTATACCGTTGCGGAAATATCTGCAGCGCCGGCAAATGTAAGTGAATATTGATTACTGAAATCTGCCTGGTCTTTGCTCTTTATGAAACTTACATTGTTTCCGCCGTAAACCATTGCGTCAGCGTCAGAGCCGATTGCGTCATCAGTAGTATAAAGCGTGCCGACTTCAGTTATCGTAACGCCTTCACCCAAATTCATAGAGAATGAACTGAATGTGGTGTACTTATCGTTGTTGTCGCCGCTTGCCGCAGGTGAACTGTAAACAAACGGAAGTTTATTATCCAGTCTATAGATTTCTTCTTCGCTGAAAGCGCTTGTCGGTATATTATTAATGCTGTAGCCGTTTTCATCTTTTGTAAGAGTATAGAAATCCATATTGCGGTTTACATAGAACTCATATGAATTGCCGTAAGCGGCAACTGAGTAATGTCCGTTTTCATTGATAAGAATTGCGTAAGCATCTTCGTTATTTGAAGTTACGGTAACTCTGTCATCATACCAGCGGTTTGTAAATACTTCGTTGTTATCAATGGTAATAGTGTATCTGCCGTCAGATGCTGTATACATAGCCTGAATAACAACACTGTCTGCTCCGGAAGCAAGATCTGCTAAATTGTATGTGCTTGCTGAATAACTGCTGCCGTTTACTCTCCAGCCATAGAAGGTGTAGAACGGAACATCAGGAATGTTATAAACTTCACTGCCGTCAACAGTTACATTTTTGGTTCCGAGAGTTATGCTTGTGTCAGTAGGAAGATAAATCGTTTCTACTGTGCTTCCGTATACATTCTGAATTTCAACAGGTATTGCCGTAGAATCTCCGTTGTTATCTGCGCAGTATGCTCTTATTACAGAATCACTTTGAATACGAACGCTGTAGTTGTTTGATTCGTTAACAACAAGTTTTTCAGAAGAACTTCCGTCAGCGTCATCTTCAGAAACAACTACCCACTTGTAACAGGTGAGGCCGTTAAGCATATCGCTTTCAGCAGCGTTAAGGTCAACTACATCACCGTAATAGTGCTTTTCAGCGTTTCTCATTGTATCAACTAATTGATCATTCTTCCAAAGTTCAAATGTAACATTGTAAGACTGACGCTTGTTGTTTTCAGTACTCGTATCAGTGTTTGCGCTGTTCAATTCCTGTATCATCTGAGAGGTAATATCGTCAATAGAAACTGAAATTTCCTGCCCGCCGAATGTTGTACCGTCGGGTGCCGGAGCATTTTTATAAATGCGGCCGTTATACTCAGCGTATGCCGATGCACCGGAATCAATTGTGTAAGTTTGCGCCTCATCTTTAGTTCCGTTCTTCTCGGCAAGATTGAGGATTGAATCATCCTGAGCAAGGTACTCATCGGTAAATGCATTCATATCCTGAGTGCCGTAAACAACCATAAATGCGTCATAAACTTCATAATAGTCATCGTTTGCAGGAGCAACAAGGGCATCCATCGTTTCTTTAACTTTGTCGCTGAGTGCAATACTTGTATCAACTTCAACAGAAGTATTTGTTGGGTCTTCAACATAAATGTTATCAAAGACAATTCCTGTATCCGTTATAATAGTAGTTACTTTTCCGTCATACATCGGAATATCGCTTGTATCGCTTTCAGTAAGGAATTTCTCTGCGGCGTCATATGCGTCACGGAAATCAAGCCATGAACCGATTGTGTAGTTTTGCGCAACCTGTGATGTAACATCACCGCCGAGGTCTTCATTATATTTTTCATTGATGGTTTCATCAGCCACAGTTTCTTCAAGTTCGTCAAATGAAGCGCGCTGCCTCAAACCATAATATGTTTCATAAACTTTTTCAACAACTTCTTGAATTGTTGTGTTTTTAGTGCCGTCGGCATTTAACTCGTTTTCAAAAGGTGTTGTGACAAGTTTATTTACTTCTTCAATGGAGGCCTGATAAGCTGATACAAATTCATTCCAAGAAGATACAGTATAATTAGCGGCGTTGTTGGATTCGTATACAGAGTTTATCTCAACATTAGTTCTAAGCGCATTAAGAAGCTGATAACCGTCATTATCCATAAATGAAGTTTCTTCATCATAAGCGTTTACAAGTTGAGTAACTTCATTTGAGATTGTTTGAGTAGCTTCCTGCATTCTGTCTTTAGCAATATAACTTCCGTCTCTGTAGTTAAGATCTGTTAAACGCTGATACGGATTGTATGTCATCATATTGTCTGCCGCTTCAAATGCCGCTGTCATATCAGTTTCTGAAAGTTGTGAAAGGTCAATTGTCTTAAGTTTTTCAGCGCCTTCTTCAAGAGCGGTGCGAATAGGCTCAACATTGATTACATAATAAGTTGCTGAGTTTCCGTCCGCAATAGCGCCGAGTTCAGAAGAAGTGATTTCAATGTCTGAGAAGTTGTCACTACCCTCAGTTAAATAATAAGAGTATACCGGAGAATTTAACTGAGATGAAATACCGCCGTTGCCAAATGAATATTTATTTCCAAGATGGTCAGTAAATATTACATTGGGGTTTATTACCAGAAGATTATTTTCTGCATTACTAAATGCATCAGAATCAAGAACTGCTGACAGATAACCGTATTGGTGCAAATCGGTTTGATTGGTGTCGCTGAATCCAAGACCGCTAACATCTTGATTTGCAACTCGGTGCATATAAGTGTTTGGCCACATGAAATCTGTTGTGTCAGCCTGGTCGTCGTTAAGTGAATATAAATACAGTAAATTTGGTTCCTGACTCTTTACAGTGAGATTACTATTAGCAAGATAAATAGATTGCAAGCCGCAATTATAATCCGTGTTCGCATTATCTCTAAAATATCTTACCTTTAGCGGGAAAGAAGTTTCGTTTACACCATCATAAACGGCAATATAACTATCGCCGTAAACATTCATGGCAACATTCTCACCGGTCCATACATAATCGCCCCAACCTTGGATATTTCTTTCAATCCAACTTGATTCTCTTGATTGATAGGCAAAACGGATTTCGCGGTAATTGTTGTTTGCGTCTTGTTCACCGCCTTGAGCATTAGCGGCTACATCTCCTGTGTCAAGGACCCATCCGCCTTGTTCCTGTACTGCACCAAGTGTATTCCCGTCGGCAGCAATAACATTTCCTTCAACCTGTTCCTGCCCCATATATGAGGTGTAAAGGTTTTCCGATTGATATTCCGGAGTCCAGAGTTCAAGATTTTCAATTGCGTTTCTGAAATTAGTAGTGCATGTGTTTATTTCATCGGTAACATCTTCCGTACCGTAATCGCGTACTTCAAAAAGTCTTTGCGCTTCTTTATAATACTTATACGCTTCGGGCGTATTGATATAAATATTACCTGATGTAATGATGTCTTCAAAAGAGGAAACACACGCTTCAAGTGAATCCAGAGTAAGCGGCATGTTAATCTTTGCTTCCGTTGCTGTAAAGGCTCTGTCATGGAATGTTAAATTCTCGTAAGAACCGTATATACCTGGTGAAGTTCCGTAATGATCACTAAATCCAAGTCCTGCATAAATAGCGGCATTTGTAGGATAATTAGGAATACCGCCGTTAGTATTTATTCTTGCAACTTCAACATAATCCATATAGAGAATAACAGTTTCTCCGTCATATGTTATTGTGTAGGATATCTGCTCACCCTCAAGAGGAGTTCTGCTGGATGATATTGTTGAGTAAGTTCCGTTGCCTGCGTAAACAACAAGAGTACCGTCATTCAAAACGGCAATGTAATCAGTTGGGTTATCTGATACGCTGAAAATCGGCCTCGTTGAGAAATCATAGATAGTTGAACCGTTAATGGTTACGCTGTTGTTCTTTTTAATATAGTCAAATGTAACTGTGAAGTTTTCTGACAACAGGTAACTTTCAACATCAACATCGTTTATAGCAACCTGTGAGTTATACAAATTAAGAGTGCCGTTGCCGGTTGAAATGTATGGCTCTGTAGTTGATCCATATGCTGATGATTGTTCTGCAGAACTAATAAATCCATCAAATGTATGCCCTGAGGCATCATATAACGCCTTATAATACCAGTTATCATTGCCGCCACCGTCCGATTCATCGGTAGCATTCTCTTCGTTTGTAAACATATACTGAATAGTTCCGATTTCGGGGGTGAATGTATAAGTATCAAGCAATAACTGATATTCGGCTTCACTAATTTGAATTACAGAACCATGGCGCGGTGAAAGTCCGCGAAGGCTGTAATCGGTAGTTGCCATTTTTTCAAAATTAAGACTGCTTAAATCATCTGTTATGCCAAGCACAAATGAGCCGTTAACATATTCATCAAGCATTAAAACATAATAGTTTGAATTGCCTATCTGATAAACCTGGCAGCCCTCAACCGCAACGCCGTCATCAGAGAATGTGCAGTCTTTATAAGTTCCCTGGTTATATGGGCCTGTAAGCGTATTTGAAGTAACGCAGCCTACTTCGGCAGTTGATTCCTGCTTATAGAACAGATAATATGTGCCGTTGTAGTATGTTATATCACCGTCTATTGCAGAAGTGTTAATACCTTCTGAATCAACAGCATGGTACATTTCAACTATTGAAGAAGGATCAAAATTCTTGAAATCAGTTGTGTAAATACCGTATATTGATTCATACCAGTCATTCGTAAAGTTAGACCAGTAAAGAAGATAAGCGCCTTTGGCGTCATCCCAGATAACCTGCGGCGCCCACGCTCTTATAGTATAATTGAAATTGCGCGTAGTGCCGTCCTGACATTCAAAATCGCCAAGTGTTCTGACATCAAAAACATTTATCTGGTACCAGTCAATAAGGTTATTTGATTGCCAGATAGCAAAGCAGGTATCACCGCTCCAACTTGCATGCTCGCCGCCGCTCGAAGCGTCCATATCAGTGGCAATCAAATAATAATTACCGTCATTGCCCTTAAATATGTACGGGTCGCGCGCATAACCTGCGCTTGTATCCTGCGTGCCCACATATTGTGTATTAGCCTGAACGCTGCCTTCGTTAAAAGTTTCGTCGCTGTGCTCAATAATAGGACGGTTGTAGTTAAGCGGTTCATAATTTAATCCGTCATCTGAAACCGCAAATCTGATTTGCTGCCCGTATTGGCTGTTAGATGTGAAATAGGCAAAAAGATACCTTGTTCCGTCATCCTGCGCGGCTTGAACTGCTTCCTGAACGCTTGAAAAATCATAGCCGAATGCTATAAGAGGAGCGCTCGTAGCAAGAAGCACTACCGCAAGAAACAGCGAAAGCAGTCTTTTGGAAAGGTGTTTCTTCATTTAAGTACCTCCTTAAATTTACGCCGAATAAAATGCAGCGGCGCATTTCGTGAAATGGTTATTTTGTATATTAATTTTTCAGAGGCACAAAATGTAGTTAGTCAAATTTTAAAGGTACTTTATAAATAGGTATAAATTAATATAATTAAATTTATTTAATTTCATATAAAATGTTTCTTTATTTCATCTCAATAATTCCCGAAAATGAAAACTTTTTGTAAATTCTTTTTTTAGAATAATTATTAATAAAAATTCCAAATTCAAATTAAATTATGCATATTTCACAAATTGTTAACAAAATTACCAGCAATAATTTATTGATTTATAAAAATTTATTTGAACTTAACATAATTTTTGATTTTCTATTTACTTTTTTTAAATAATATGCTATATTATTTAGGAAATGTGGAAAAGTGGGATTTGTATATGTATTTTTATGCTTATTATACCAAATAACCATTTCACGAAATGCGCTGTTTATTCTTAAATCAGCGTAAATTTAAGGAGGTACTTAAATGAAGAAACACCTTTCCAAAAGGCTGCTTTCGCTGTTTCTTGCGGTAATGATGGTCGTTACAAGCGCACCGTTTGTAGCTTCCGCTGCTGACGGCTATAATGGCGACGATATTCGTTATCTTTTCGCTTATTTTACCGGCAATGACGGCGAAGAGCAGGTAAGATTAGCGGTGTCCGATGACGGGCTGAATTTTGAAGCCCTGAACGGCAATAAACCGGTTCTCAGCAATGATACTCAGGGCGAGGTTTATCCTTCCTATGCGTCTTCGATGGGTATGCCTGCATCTAACTGCGCAAGGGATCCATATGTCATTGCTAAAGAAGACGGCAACGGTTATTATATCCTTGCAACGGATCTTAACATTAATCAGTCTTCTTATAGAAACTCAAAACTTCTTGTTTGGGATGTTAATGATCTTGGTAATGCCGGCGATGTTAAACCGTGGAATATTGAAACTTCTGCTTGGTTCAACAACTATGAAGGCAATGGTTATATCGGCAATTATCCCGATTTCTATGCATGGGCGCCCGGCGCAGTTTATGTTCCGGACAGAGATATGTACCTGCTTTATTGGTCTGCCGGCCGTGCAGGTGATTCCAGAAATACTTATGATACCGGCAATACAAGTAATTATGAAACTTTCGGTATCTACGGTGTTTATACAAAAGATTTCAAAACTTTCTATGATGAATACGGCATTGAAATGACTGCTGATTCACAGGCAATGCTGCTTTATAATCCTGATTCTTATCCTGTAATAGACGCGGATATTACATATGATAATGGAACTTATTATATGTGGTGCAAAGATGAAAATGGTAAAGTATTAACTCTTGCAACTGCTACTTCATCTAACGGCGAATATACATATCAGTTCAATTTTGAAGATACGGATTATGACAGTAATCTTGAAGGTCCGTTTACTTATCAGCTACCGGCCGATATATATGTCTTTTTGATTGAGAGGTACGGCGACGGCTATGATAATGCACGATTCATATCGTATGTTTCTTCTGATTTGGAAAACTTCATGCATAATAACATTGACGAATCAGTCAATATAAATTATCTTAAACCCCGCCATGGTAAGATTTGCCAGATAAAAGCATCTGAATATCAGGATCTTATTGAAAATTACGGCAAGGTAACTTATAGCGGCCAGAACTATTTTGGCTCCGGCTCTGTTAATGATAATCTTATTGCCCGTTACTTTATAAATGATGATATTAATAAGGATAATACAGGCAACGGTTATGATTTGCAGTCCGCAAATATTTCTGTTGGATTTGACAGTGCCCGCACATATGCTCAGTTTAACGGCGGTGGTCAATCTGTTAACGGAGACAGCAGTTACGCTCAGCGTGCAATGAGCGATATGAATGATGAACTTAATTCAAAAGATGGTGTTACCGTAAGTTTCTACGCCAGAAACAACAGCGGCAACAATAACAGAAGATTTTTTGAATTTACAACATATAACCGCGGCGGTTGGAGTGATAACAGCCAAGCAGGTTCATATGTTAACTTCTGCGCGGACAGCCGTGTTGAAATTCAGGTTGGTTCTTACAATAATTCATTCACAACTTACGGAAGCGGAACTGCTTACAATTCGGATTGGCATCTTTATACGATGACTATTTCCGAAAGTTTTGTAACTCTTAGCGTTGACGGCATTATTCAGAGGCAAACTCCGAATACACCTATATACAACAGTAATTTTACTGATTCTGCTTTTGAGACTATTACAAACGGTAATCTTCTTATAGGTTGTTCTTCTTGGTCATCAGACCCGATGTTTTCCGGTGATATTTACGATTTCCGTATTTATAACCGTGCGCTCAGCAATGATGAAGTACAAGATTCTTTAAATGAACTTGGCGACGCCTCATATGTTGGTGAAAATCTCTCTGAAGACGCAACCGCAATTTTCTATGACCCGATGGAAAATGTTGATACTTACACTGCATATGATCAGACTGTAAGTGATTCATCTATGGGCAATGTTCTTCAACTCAGTGGAAGCGGCATTAAGGCACATGATACTTATAAAGCCTCTGCATCGGATAATGGATATACTGTTTCTTTCTGGTACAATCCCGGCGATTCGCTTGACGGCGTTATGCTCAATATAGGTCAGCATTCAGGCACAGATGAGACTGCTACTAAAAAGTATTTCACTCTTGAGGAAACCGGCGAACTTTGGTATTGTTACAATGTTGGAGACGCCGGCAATCAGTCCTATGCTGATATTAAAAATATTTTCGGCAGCGCTGGACTTACGACAAATGAATGGCAGCATATAGTTATTCAGATTGTTCCAAACGGAAATTATGAAATACTTTATGTTTATATTGACGGTCAACTTGTAAATACCTTTGAGAGTTATAAATCTGTTGACGGCAACGGAAACAGAACGATGAAAGATAACCGCACCATACTTAATTTCTTTGAGAATGAAAATCTTGATGTTTGGTACGGTACCGGTTATTTTGACGGTTATAACTGGGGCTTTGCAAGCGGACTTATTGATGATGTAACTATTTATAATCATTCTTACAGCGCATATGATGTTTACAGAGAAAATGCAATTTCTCACGCAACAACTCTTCTTGATACGGCTATGCAGCAATATCTTGATAAAATGTCTGCTATTCAAGGTTCAAGCACCATTTATACAAATATGGAGCCTGCCTATTCTGCTTATAACAAAGCAAGGCGTTATATAGATTCTGTTGAAAAGGGTAATGTTGACGGCGGCGTAAGAGACGCAGAACATTGCGCAGAACTTTTTGTTGACCTTGTTACTAAAACAAACGCAATGGAGCCGTATAATAAACCGGCGGACATCGGCGGAATGACAGAAACCCAGTCAGGCGTTTCAACGGCAATTGACGCTCAGTATACCAACAATATGCTTTCATCCGTTAATATTTCCAGACCTATGGAATGGAAAGGCGGAACGATGTTAAAAGACGATGAATATTCTACTGACGGCGGCGGTCAGAACATGTCGCTCGCTACAGGTTCGTTTGTTTGGATGTATACAGGCATTGACGGCGATACACCAACCGCTCCGATTAATGCAGGTTTCTATGTAAACAATTTTACAACCGGTGCATCTTATTTCGTTCATTATCTCTATATTACAAGTGGGGATGTTTCATTACAGAGCGATTGGCAGTTTAGTAATTCAAGCACTGTTGACTGGTATTACCCGAACCGCGGCTCATATACTGTTGGTTTAAATCCGAATGCTTCTTATGGAGATTGTTTGCAAATGTCTACTGACGGTCAATGGTTCTACGGTTCAAACCAAATGAATTATACTGGCGATGAAAGCGATTTTTCAAATAATAATAACGCTTCTGATTATTATATTGAAATTGAGCCGACATTTACAGGATGTATTCATACTGAATGGTGGGATTGGGGTACTAAAAATCAACATAATACGCCTAATGATCCTGACAATCCAAATTCCGCATTCTGGCCTCAGGGTACTATCTATGTATTTAACTTTGCTAAGGTAAGAGACGCTTTAATTGATTCAACCCGTGTAGGAATTCTTTCAAATATACAGAATTATACACCTGATTCTGTTTCAGATCTTCTTTTGGCTTATGACGCAATAACTTCTCAGGAATACAGATTTAATTCTGCTTCCGAAGAGGCTGTTGAGGCTCTTGCCGAAACTGTTAACCAGCAGGTTAAGGATCTTGAAGCTGTAGATGTTCAGAATATCGAAGAATTTGCGGACGGCACAGAACTTGAGAATACCCGTGATAGTGAAACAGCGTTCCATGACAGCGTTGATATTCTTGATAACGGCGACGCTATGATTCCTGAGGGCGAGGAAAACGCAGGTGAAGTTTACACTGCTTCTTCATGGGTTGCGTATGATAACGCATATAAAGCTGTTCAGGAATACTATGCCGGATTGAATCCTTATGGTAATAATGATCAGTATGCAACAAGTCAGGATCAGCTTGACACACTTGTTGACAATATTGAAAACGCAAAAGCTCACCTTGTTGCAAGAGCGGATTATTCACCCGTTAATGGAATTTTTGATACTTTTGATGAAGGTTATAACGGCATTTATACTCAAACCATTAACGAAACAAACGGCACAAGTTACGAAAATCAGAAATATACATATGGTTCATGGAAATCTTTTGAAGATTCCTATGACGCTGCTGAATCATGGTACAGTAAATCTGACCGTTACAAGGCAGATACAGAAAAGTATGATACTGATTATGTTCAGGGCGACCTCAGCCCGTATGTAGGCATTGATGCAAATGGCGAAGTAGTAACTTCTGATACGCAAACTCCTGAGTGGTATATGTATGTTGGAGAGTTCTATGATAATCCTGATGACAGTCAACCGTCTCAGTTTGAAACCGGCGATTATATCAAGATTGACGGCGAAACTATTCAGTTGAACGGCCATAGATACGCTCCTGAAACAATTAACAGACCTACTCTTTCTGACCGTCAGCAGCAAATTAATTCAGACGGTGCAAATGTTGATACAACTTACAATCAACTTACCGAACCTGTTGATTATTCTGCATATGACGCCACTACAGAACTTCTGAAATATCAGGATGTAAATGCATTTAAAGATGCAGAAGCAGATGAAGTTTACACAGAAATTCGTGAACAAGGTACTAAAGACGCTACTGTTACTTATTACAACGGCGTTGCGTCATCAAGTGAAGGCGTACAGGTTGATACTCCTGCATATAATGATGAAGCAACTGCATATGTTGTAGCTGACGGCGCTGTATGGATGAATCAGGGCGACCAGAACGCTCTTGATAGTGAAACAACTTATATCCTTACAGAACTTGAGGAAGTTAATACTTCAACTGATCCTAACGGTAACCGTAATTCATTCAATGTTACATTCAGTTATTATGACGCTCAGAATACTTTGCATGAAGGATCTCCTGAAACCGTATTTTACGGAGATTCCTATACAGCAAATATCCCTGAAGGGCTTCATGTTTATAAGTGGGTAGTAACTGCAAACGGCACTACTATGGAAATACCTGCCGCTCAGAGTTACACCGCTTATATTACAAGCGATACTCAAATAGTTGCTTACTGCACTGAGGAAACTACTGAAAATCAGGTAACTGTTCAGATACTTAATCAGTACGGCCACCTTGTTCAGGAGTATGCTGTTAACAGCGATACTCAGATAACCGTTGATAAGAATGTATATAATATCGGCGGTCAGGAATACAGAGTTGAAGATACTCCGTTCTATGTATTTGACGGCTGGCAGGTAAACGGCCACAACTATAATAACGGTACTACATTTACTGTAGCCGATGTTGCTGAAGACGGCGTTGTATCATTAAAGATGAAATTTAATGTAGCGTCCGGTATGTATGATGTTTCTATGGATGGTTCAACAGTTCATGATGAATTGGCTGATACGGACGGAAATGCATTTGCATATGATACTTTGGTAACAGCAACACCTGCAGACGGTGCTTACGGTATCGCAATTAAGATTAGTGATCAGTATTACGCTGTATCTTACGGTTCTGAGCCATATTCGTTCTATACAGTCGGCAATGTTGCTCTCTATTCAATTACTCAGAGTCAAGACGGTGATTTCGTAATTAACGGCGAAACAGTATCTGACGCTGAAACAGCAAGAAAACTCATACTTCAACTCCCGTTCAGTTATACAATCGGTCAGGATTCAGAAGGTAAGTTTACTTCATACAGTGCTTCTACTGCTAATCTTCCTGAAGGTGTTGAGATTACCGAAGTAGGTACTCTTTACACAACTGACCCGAGTGTTGCTTCTAACCCGAATTCATTTGTACTCGGTGCAGATGGAGTTTCATATATCGCAGCGAAGAATCAACTTGATACTGAGCAGTATTTCTTAAGAATTAATAACGGAAGTACAACAGTATATACAAGGTCATATATTAAATACAGTTTCAGCGACGGTGTTTCGGCGTCTGATCATGAGTATTCAGATTCAACACTTATTCAAACTGTAGATTACGGCAATATTGTTGTAAGTGATTAATTTAGGGAGGAGTTTATAAATGAAAAGATTTTATGAGTCTCCTTCTGTGGAGATAGAAAAGTTCATTATCGACAATATTCTTACTACTTCCGGTGGCGGAATAGAAGAAGGCGGCGAAGATACCGGTATAGATATTAACGCTTATAACGAATTTTAATTCAGATTTGGGCAGAGGTTAAATCCTCTGCCCTTTTTTCTGTCATAAGAATGTAAACAAATAATGAATATTGTAAATAAAATATTAACAAACTATTGACCTTGTATAGTATGCGCTATATAATATTAAATAATTATCAAATGGATTAATTAAATTATAGTTTTCGGTGATGTTTATGTTAAAATCTATGACTGGCTTCGGCCGCGCTACTGCTGAAACAGATGGCTATTTTATTACAGTTGAGTTAAAATCAGTTAATCATCGCTATTTTGATTTCAACTGCCGTCTGCCAAGGCAATACGGTTTTGCAGAAGAAAAACTTAAATCATATATTAATTCGCGCGTTTCACGCGGGAAGATAGACTGTTTTTTAGGTGTTGAGGCGCTTAAAACAGATGACGCGGAAGTTGTTGTTAACCATACTCTTGCGTCTGCTTATGTTAATGCTCTTAAAGAGTTGGCCGGCACATACTTTTTAAAAGAAGATTACGGCGCATCAACTGTTGCGCGTTTTCCCGATGTTCTCGTATTAAAGAAAGCAGATGAGGACGAAGATAAATTATGGTCGCTCATTGAGCCTGTTGCGGATGAGGCTGTTACAAAATTTATTAAAATGCGAGAGATTGAGGGCGAAAAAATGCGCGCTGACATTGCGTCCCGTGCTGATTATATTCTTAACTGCGTATCTTATATAGAAAAGCGTTCGCCGGAAACAGTTAAGGAGTATAACGATAAACTTATCGCGCGCGTTCATGAACTCATTGGTGATGTTTCGCTTGATGAAGGCAGAATTATCCAGGAAGTTGCTGTTTTTGCTGATAAAGTTGCCGTTGCAGAAGAAACGGTAAGGCTTCGCTCGCACATATCTCAACTCCAGTCATTTCTAAACAGCAATGAGCCTATTGGCAGAAAAATGGATTTTCTTGTTCAGGAAATAAACAGAGAGGCTAACACGATTGGCTCCAAAGCAAGCGATGTAGAAATAGCCCGCAAGGTTGTAGATATAAAAGCGGAAGTTGAAAAAATTCGCGAGCAGATTCAGAATATTGAATAACCTTTTTTGGCGGGTGTTTTACTATGGAATTTGTAAATATTGGCTTTGGCAATCTTGTTAACGCCGGGCGGGTTGTTTCAATTGTAAGTCCTGAATCGGCGCCTGTTAAAAGGATGATACAGGAGGCTAAAGCAAACGGTTCGCTTATTGACGCTACTCACGGCAGAAAAACTTTAAGCGTTATTATTACTGATTCGGATAATATTGTGCTGTCTTATCTCGATTTAAAGCAGATTTCTCAGAGATTCGGCGCAGAGGGGGAGGATCAATGAGAAAAAAAGGCATGATAGTTATATTGTCCGCTCCGAGCGGTTGCGGTAAAGATACAGTATTTAGGGAAATATCAAAAATCAGAAGTGATGTTTGCGAATCTGTTTCGGCTACCACTCGTCAGCCGAGGGCAGGGGAGATAGACGGAGTTGATTATTTTTTCAAAACAGTTGATGAATTCGAGAAGATGATATCTGAGGATAGTTTCCTTGAGTACGCAAGTTATAATAATTGTTATTACGGCACTCCTGCCGCCCCGGCGCTTGCGGCTGTTAAAAAAGGAAAAATTTGTTTTCTTATAATTGAGCGCAAAGGCGCGCAGAAAGTTATGAAGAATTATCCGGACGCCGTTTCAATATTTTTAATGCCGCCCGATATGCAGACTCTTGAAAGCCGCTTAAAAAAGCGAAATACGGAAAGCGATGAAGTAATACAAAAGCGTCTTCAAATTGCAAAAGAAGAAATTGACGCGGCTTCAAAATTTAATTATGTTGTTGTAAACGATGAATTGCAAACGGCAGTTCATGAAATAAATGATATTCTTAACGCTGAACTTGAAAAGCGTAATTTAAAATAACTGATAATTATTGAAGGAGATTTTGTTATGTTTAACCCTGATTTAAAGAAACTTCTTAAGGACTGCAACAGCAGATACAGCCTTGTTGTAGGCGTTGCCAAAAGAGCGCGTGAAATTAGAGACGAAGCAGTTAAAAATGAAGTTTTGCTTGATGAAAAATGTGTGTCAACTGCAATTAATGAAATTTATGACGGCAAATTTGTTGTAGAGGAACCTGAAGAGATTCATTCTCATTCACAAAAGAGTGAAAAAGCCTCAGCAGATGATAAATCCGAGCAAGGCGAAAGCAATACGGATAACGAATAGTAATGAACAGGCTGATTGCCACCGTTGCGGTTGAAAATACTTTTTTCAGCGCCGGTGATGATTATGATTATTATGTTCCCGAAAGTCTTGAAAAAAAGATAAAATGCGGCAGCCGCGTAACAGTTCCGTTTGGCAGGGGCAATACAAAAAGGCACGGAATAGTTGTAAAACTTTATTACGCTATGAATTCGCAACTAAAAGACATTCTTAATGTTGATGATAAAACAAATACCCTGTCTGATGAAATGGTGTCGCTTGCGCTTTGGCTTAAGGAACGGTGTTTTTGCACAACTTATGACTGCTTACGGCAGATGCTGCCGCGCGGTACAGATAAAATTCGCGATAAAAGCAGCAAAATGATAAGACTTGCAGATAATTATACCGAGCCTTCTAAACTTACGCCTAAACAGCAGTCTGTTTATAATTTGCTATGCGATGTTGTTTGCGCAGGCGTTAATGAGGTATGCGAATTTTGCTCAGTAGGAAAAGGCGTTTTGGATAATCTTGTTAAATACGGAATATGCGAGTATTATCAAAAAGAAGTTTACAGAACTCCTTTTAAAAATATTTCAGAAAACGGCGAGTTGAAACCGATAAATTTATCTGAAAATCAGCAAAAGGCATATGACGCGTATCTTGAAATGCTTAAGGGCGACGGCGGAACGGGTCTTTTGTACGGAGTTACAGGTTCCGGAAAAACTCAGGTTTATCTTAAACTTATAGATAATGCCGTTGCTCTCGGAAAAGATGTTATTGTTCTTGTTCCTGAAATTTCGCTTACGCCGCAAATGCTTGCTATTTTCCACGGAAGATACGGTAAAAAAGTTGCTGTTTTGCACAGCGGACTTTCAATAGGCGAGCGTACTGACGAATATAAGAGAGCGGACAGAGGCGAAGCAAAGATAGTTGTAGGCACAAGGAGCGCCGTTTTTGCTCCCGTTCATAATTTGGGATTAATTGTTATGGATGAGGAACAGGAGCATACTTATAAAAGCGAGCGCACTCCCCGTTATCACGCGCGCGAAGTGGCTAATTTCAGATGCAGATATAATAAGGCGCTGTTTCTGATGACTTCCGCCACTCCGAGCGTTGAAAGTTATTCTGCCGCTTTGAGCGGAAAATACAAATTATGTGAAATTAATGAGAGATACGGCAATTCAAGGCTGCCTGAAGTAATAACGGTCGATATGAAAAGCGAGATTGCGTCCGGCAATAAGTCGCCTATATCGGAAACTTTGCGTAAACTCATACAGGAAAATTTAGACAGAAAAAAGCAAACTATACTTCTAATTAACAGGCGCGGGTATAATACATTTATAGCCTGTAACAGCTGCGGTCATGTAATAATATGCCCGAATTGCAGTATCAGTCTTACTTATCATAGTTATAACAACCGCCTTATGTGCCATTACTGCGGATATTCAAAACCGCTAGATAACATTTGTCCCGAGTGCGGTAAAAACAGCATTAGATACAGCGGCTACGGTACTCAGCGCATTGAAGATGAACTTTCAAGGCTCTTCCCGAATGCTTCTGTTTTAAGGATGGACGCTGATACCACTACCGCAAAATTCAGCCACCAAAAATTATTTGACGCTTTTTCAAGCGGCGAATATGATATTCTTATCGGCACTCAGATGGTTGCCAAAGGTCTTGATTTTCCGAATGTAACACTTGTCGGCGTAGTCAACGCGGATAATTCGCTTTATGATGAAAGTTATCTTGCAAATGAGCGTTCGTTTGATTTGATAACTCAGGTGGTAGGCAGGAGCGGCAGGCGTGATGAGCCTGGTAAAGCGGTTATTCAAACTATTAATCCTTATAATGAAATAATCGAATTTGCGTCCCGCCAGGATTATAAATCGTTTTATAACAGCGAGATTGCTTTAAGGCGGGTGCTTACATATCCGCCGTTTTGCGATATTTACTTTATTTCTTTTATTTGTGAAGATGAAAATAAGGCGGCTTTGTGCGCTAAAGCATTTTTTGAAATTCTTGTTGAACTCAATAAAAAAGAATTTTCTTCTGAAAAATTAATTGTTTTAGGGCCGAGTCCTTCAAAAATAAGTAAACTTAAAAATCATTACAGATACGGGCTGACTGTTAAATGCAGAAATTCAAAATCAGTTCGTAAAATGTTAAATGAAATATTAAAAAAAGTTGATAAAATTAAGGAGTATAAAGAAGTTTCCGTAACGATTGACCTCAATCCTTATGATCTCAACTGAGTATTCGCGGTAATTCGGCTGCCTGCCGCGTAATTAAAAAACGCAGCCGGAAAGGCAGTGAAAATATGGCGCTCAGAAATATTGTTAAATTAGGAGACCCGATTTTATATAAAAAAAGCAGAAAAGTAGAGAAGTTTGATTCAAAACTTGCAATGCTTATTGATGATATGTTTGAAACTATGTATGACGCAAACGGAGTTGGTCTTGCCGCAGTTCAGGTGGGCATACTTAAAAGAGTGGTTGTTATTGATATAGGCGAAGGACCCATAGAACTTGTAAATCCCGAAATCACCCTTAAAGAGGGTGAGCAGAGGGAAAGCGAAGGCTGCCTTTCTCTGCCGGGTAAATACGGCGTAACAGTGCGCCCGAAAAAAGTGCAGGTAAAAGCGCAGGACAGAAACGGAAAATGGCAGGTGTTTACGGGCGAGGACCTTAAAGCACGCGCATTCTGCCACGAAATTGACCATCTTGACGGAATTTTGTTTACTTCTCATCTTGCAGACGGAAAATTGGAGGAACTATGAGAATAGTTTTTATGGGCACGCCGGATTTTGCCGTGCCGTCTTTGCAAAAACTGATTGAAGAAAACTATGAAGTTGCCGCTGTTTTTACTCAGCCGGATAAAAAAACAGGCAGAAAGCAGTTAATAACGCCGTCTGCCGTTAAATCGGAAGCGCTTAAGTATTCCTTGCCGGTGTATCAGCCGCAGACTTTTAAGGACGGCGCTGCATTTGATATTATTAAAAATATCAATCCTGATTTAATTGTTGTTGCCGCTTACGGGAAAATTTTGCCGAAATCGGTGCTGAATATTCCCAAATACGGCTGTATTTGCGTGCATGCGTCTTTGCTCCCTAAATACAGAGGCGCGGCGCCGATTCAGCGCGCTGTTTTAAACGGTGATAAGGAAACTGGTATATCTATTATGCAAATGGATAAGGGCATTGATACCGGCGACATTTTATATACAGTAAAAACAAAAATAGGCATTAATGAAACTTCTGCCGAAGTTTTTGAAAGATTATCCGTTTTGGGCGCTGACGCTCTTATTCATACCGTTAATCTTATTGAAAACGGAAAAGCCGACCCCAAAAAGCAGGTTGGCGAATCTTCCTATGCCTCTATGATTGATAAATCGTTAAGCCCAATAGATTGGAACAAATCCGCATTTGAAATTCATAATCAGATTCGCGGCCTTCAAACATGGCCATGCGCTGAAACCGTTATCTGCTCAAAAGCAGTAAAGATTCATTCTTCGGTTTTAACTGATACGCAAGGCGCTAAACCGGGTGAAGTTATCAGGGCTGACAAAGAACTTATTGTTTCCTGTGGGGACGGCAAATGTATTTCCGTTACAGAGGTTCAGCCTGCCGGAAAAAAGAAAATGGATATACGCTCTTTTCTTGCCGGAAACAAAATTGCTCCGGGTACTATTTTAGGCAATTAAACTGCGCTAAATATTTAAATTTAGCAAACATCATTAATATTAAAGTTCATACTGCAAACAATGCAGATGAAAGGTGATTTTATGGATATTTATATTTATTATTTAACAGGATTTTTAATGATTCCCGTTATAATTTTCGCTTTTATCTGCCAGATAAAAGTACAGTCTAATTATAAAAAATACGGCAAAATCAGAAATATGCGTAATCTTACAGGCGCTGATGCGGCATATCAACTTCTGCTTATGAACGGTATTACCGATGTAAGAATAAAGCGCATTTCAGGTAATCTTACAGACCATTATAACCCTAAAACAAAAGAGATATGCCTTTCCGAGGGCGTTTTTAATTCTAACAGTATTGCGGCAGTGGGCATTGCGTGCCACGAGGCGGGTCATGCCTGCCAGCATGCTCAGGGATATTTTCCTCTTAAAATAAGGAATTTTATTATTCCGGTTACCCGTTTCGGTTCAAATCTGGGCATACCGCTTGCACTTATAGGAATTATTTTTAACTGGCAGCCTTTGCTTTATATAGGCATTATACTTTATGCGGCTGTTGCTGTATTTCAACTTATTACTCTTCCCGTTGAATTTAACGCTTCAAAAAGAGCGCTTCAAACTATAAGAACAAACGGATTTCTTGTTGGCGCCGAGTATTCGGGAGCAAAAAAAGTGCTTACTTCCGCGGCTCTCACTTATGTGGCGGCTCTTGCGTCTTCTCTTGCAACACTGTTGAGACTTCTGCTTGTTGCGGGTAAGAGAAAATGATAAATTCAAGGCAGGCGGCTTTTGAAGCGCTCTATAAAGTTTGCTTTGACAGCGCTTATTCAAATATTGCGGTAGATAATGTTCTTTCTGATTTAAAAGAGGGCAGGGCGTTTGCCGCAAGGCTTGTTTACGGCGTTCTTGAAAGGCTTATTACGCTTGATTATATAATTGAAAAGCATTGTGAAAAGCCGAAACCCAAACTCAGAATAATTTTGAGAATGGGTACATATCAGTTGTACTATATGGATAAAGTTACTTCAGCCGCTGCAATTGACGAAAGCGTAAAACTTGCAAAAGCAAACGGGCTAAAGTATTATTCTTCCTTTGTTAACGCTGTACTTCATAAAATTGACAATAACAGGATTGATATTGACGCATTAAGTGATTTAAGCGTTAAATATTCCGTCCCTCAAAATCTTATAAATATGTGGAATAAAGCGTACTCAAGTGAAACGGTTTTAAAATTTCTGCCGTTTTTAAACGGCCGCCCGCCGTTGTTTGCAGTTCCTAATCCAAATAAAACAGACGCCCGCGACCTTTGCAGCCTTCTTACTGATGAAGGCGTTAAGTGCAGCGTTTATGAAGATGTTGTCAGGATAGATTTTACTGCCGATATAACAACTTTGCATTCGTTTAAGGCAGGGCTTTTCCACATTCAGGATATTTCCTGCGTAAAGGCAGTTTCTGCATTGAAAATTGTGAAAGGTGATACTGTTTATGATTTTTGCGCCGCTCCGGGCGGAAAATCATTTATTGCCTCTTATTTTGCAGGAAACAGCGGGCAGGTATATTCTTTTGACCTTCACAAAAACAGAGTTGCCCTGATGGAATTATCAGCCGAAAGGCTTGGCTTAAGAAATATTTCAGCCCGGGTAAATGACGCAAGCGTATATAATAGTAATCTTGCATCTGCTGATAAGATTATATGTGATGTTCCGTGCAGCGGATACGGAATTGTTAGAAGAAAGCCGGAAATAAGATATAAAGAACTTGATTCGGTTAAGGCGCTTCCTGAGATTCAGTATCAAATACTGAGCACATCATCTAAATATCTGAAATCCGGCGGCAGGCTATTGTATTCAACCTGTACTCTTAATAAAAAAGAAAATGAAAAAGTAGTTTATGAGTTTTTGAAAAACAATAATGATTTTTCTCTTTGCGAGATAAAAACTTTCTTTCCCGGGGAAGACGGCGGAGACGGATTTTTTTACAGCGTTATTGAAAGGAAATAAATGAAAAAAGATATTAGGTCTTTAAATTTTGATGAATTGCGCAAATGGGTAAGCGTTCATAATCTGCCCGCTTTTCGCGCGGATCAGATATTCACATGGCTTCATAAATACGGCGTTTGTGATTTTGACGAAATGAGCAATGTTTCTAAAGAACTCAGAAAAACTCTTTCTGAAGAATTTTACATATCTGACTGTAAAATTGAAAATAAATTTGTTTCGGCAATAGACGGCACCGTTAAATACCTTTTTAAACTTACCGACGGCGAATATGTTGAATCCGTTATTATGAAATATAAGTACGGATATACTATCTGCGTATCAAGCCAGGTAGGCTGTAAAATGGGATGCAGATTTTGCGCGTCAACCCTTGCGGGATATAAAAGAAATTTAACCGCAGGCGAAATAGAAAGCCAACTTCATACAGCGCAAAAAGACCTTAATATAAGGATTTCCCACATAGTTCTTATGGGAATAGGCGAACCGCTTGATAATTTTGATAATGTTATAAGATTTATTGAAAATGTAAACAGTGAAAACGGTCTTAATATATCCGCAAGGAATATAACGCTTTCAACATGCGGCGTTGTGCCTGAAATCAGGCGGCTTATGGATTTTAATTTGCAGATAACTCTAACTATTTCTCTTCACGCGCCTAACGATAAAATCAGAAGCGGTATTATGCCCGTTAATAATAAATGGTGCGTTAAAGATATAATTGATGTTTGCAAAGAATATATTAGCAGAACCTCAAGGCGCATTTCTTTTGAATATACTTTGATTAAAGGCGTTAATGACAGTGATGAATGTGCTTTGGAACTTGCTCAGTTGTTAAAAGGAATGCTGTGCCATGTAAATCTTATTCCCGTAAACAATGTTGAAGAGCGCGGAAATATCCGCGGCAGCGACAGGTCTATTAATAATTTTTTGCATATATTGCAAAAAAACGGCATTAATGCTACAATAAGAAGGACTCTCGGCAGTGATATAAACGCTTCATGCGGTCAGTTGAGAAGAAAGAAAACAGAGGTGGCTCAATGAAAATAGTCGCTAAAACGGATAAGGGTAAGGTGCGCTCGTCTAATCAGGACGCTTACGCAGTCGGTGAATTTCCCGATGAGGTTGCATGGGCAGTTGTGTGCGACGGTATGGGCGGCGCCGCAGGCGGTAATATTGCGTCTGCTTTGGCGGTAAAGGTAATTAGTGATAAGATTAACGCCGCTTACCGTGCGAATATGAAACCTTCTTCAATTCATAATATGCTTGATTCTGCGCTTGTCGCCGCAAATATTGAGGTTTATGACTTGGCGGATGCTAAACCTGAGTTAAAAGGCATGGGAACTACTGTTGTGTGCGCAATAGTAAAGGATTCCTGCGCTTATATAGCCCATGCAGGAGACAGCCGCGCCTATGTTTTTAAGAGTGATGACAGAATTGAGCAGGTAACTACTGACCACAGTCTTGTTCAGGACCTGGTTGACCGAGGAAAGATAACAAGGGAAGAGGCTGAACATCATCCAAATAAAAATATTATCACCAGGGCAATCGGTGTTGATAAAAACATTAAAATTGATTTTGATGAGATTGACCTTGACGATGATGAAGTCCTGATTTTGTGTACGGACGGATTATCAAACTATGTAACGAATGACGAAATGATAAGCGAGGTCAAAGACGGCCGTTATTACGCTTTTGCGGACAGACTTGTTAAAAAGGCTAATAATAACGGCGGAGGAGATAATATTACGGTTGTTGCCATCGCAAAATAACTAATTTAATTTGCCCGAAAGGCTGTGTTTTGTTTAATGGAAAATTATGTAGGTAAAAGGCTGGACGGCCGCTATGAAGTTCAGGAAATCATAGGCGTAGGCGGGATGTCGGTTGTTTATAAAGCGTATGATAATGTGGACGACCGAATCGTTGCCGTAAAAATACTTAAAGACGAATATTCAAATGACGCTGAATTTTTAAGAAGATTTAAAAACGAATCTAAAGCAATTGCCGTGCTTTCACATCCTAATATCGTTAAAGTTTATGATGTAAGTTTTGGCGAAAAACTGCAATATATCGTTATGGAATATGTTGACGGCATTACCCTTAAGGAATATATCCAAAAGCAGCATATCATCACTTGGAATGACGCTGTTTTCTTTACCACTCAAATTTTAAGAGCGCTTCAGCATGCGCACGATAAAGGTATCGTTCACAGGGATATAAAGCCGCAGAATATTATACTTTTGCCAAATGGTAATATTAAAGTTACTGATTTCGGCATAGCGCGTTTTTCCAGAACGGAAACAAAAACTTTAACTGAAAACGCTATCGGCTCTGTTCATTATATTTCACCGGAACAGGCAAAAGGCGAGTTTACCGATGAGCGCGCGGATATATATTCAGTAGGCGTAGTGCTTTATGAAATGCTTGCCGGAAAAGTGCCGTTTGATGCGGACAGCGCTGTTTCCGTTGCTCTTATGCAACTTCAGAAAGAGCCTAAAAAACTGACAGAGATAAATCCCAACATACCTCTCGGAATTGAGCAGATATGTTTTCACGCAATGCAGAAAAATCCCGATGACAGGTATCAGACGGCAACGGAGATGCTGCTTGACCTTGAAGAAGTAATCAGAAATCCTCAGGCAACATTTGATTACACATATTTTGTTGATAAAGAGCCAACAAAATATGTTTTTAAAGAAGAAACCGCTCAAAAAATAAATGATGAAGAAGATAACGAGGAAGACGATTCAACAGTAGAAGAAGACCCGAATCATAAGAAAAAAGTTATAACCGCTGTTGTTGTAGGCGTTGTGCTTCTTATTGCTGCGGTTGTAGGTATAGTAATCTTTATGACTCAAGGTGTAAATACAACTACTCATCAACTTGAAAACTTTGTGGGGCAGTCTTATGATGACCTTGCGTCAAGCGATGAGTATGATTATGTTTTTGTTGCCGAATATGAAAAAACTGATGAATATACGCCGGGAATTGTAATTTCCCAAATGCCTGAAGCGGGCGAAAGAGTAATTTCGGGTTCCACTGTAACTCTTTATGTTGCTGCAAGCAATGATGATATTGAAGTTCCGAATCTTTATGAATATACGGTTGAGGCTGCCGAAAGAGTTCTGAATGCAAGTGAACTTACAAATTACACTGTCAGTGAAGTTGCAAGCGAAACTGTTGATGAAGGCTGCATAATTTATACGGAGCCGAAAGCAGGTTCAATCGTTTCTGCCGATACTCCTATAGTTTTATATGTTTCATCAGGCCCTACCACCACTCAGGTGTCTACTTTCACCGTTCCGAATATAGTAGGTTTAAGCCAGACGGACGCTCAGGAATTTCTTGAAAAAACAGGATTTACAAATGTTAATGTAGAAACTCAGGACAGCGCTGTAAGGCGCGGCGTAGTTTTAAGTCAGTCGCCTCGCTCCGGAACATCTGCCCGTGAGGATGAAAGAATTACCATAACCGTTTCAACGGGAAATCCGCCCACTACGGCGCCGCAGCAATACACCGTTACTCTTAATGCTACGTTGCCTAACGAGCGTGATTCATCAGGCAATCACCCCAACGATACTCTTGTTGTAACCGTTAACGGTACGCAGTATTCAACTCAGTCCGTTACTCTTGACGGTTCAACTGTTCAGATAGCAATACCAGTTAATGCCGGTGAAACGGTTCAGATTCTTGTTGAACTTACAGAAGTCAGCGCAACTCATTCGCTTTCTTTCAATATGAATGAGGATAAAGAGTCAAGTTTCAACTTAACATAATTTTTGCAGGTGTATATGATTACAGGAAAAATTATAAAAGGAATCGGCGGTTTCTACTATGTGGAAACCGCCGATACTGTATATGAGTGTAAGGCGCGCGGTAATTTCAGAAATAAAAAAATTATCCCTTTGGTTGGCGATAATGTTGAAATAACCGTGAATGAAAACGCTGAAAACAGAATAGAAAATATTTTACCCAGAAAAAACAGCCTAATAAGGCCGCCGCTTGCCAATATTGACCAACTTTTTATTGTTTCATCAATTGTTGACCCCGCTGTTAATACTTATAATATTGATAAAATGACAGCGCTTGCGGAGTATAAGGGCATTGAGCCGGTTATTGTGTTTACTAAAATTGATTTGTGTGCAGATTACAGTAAATATGCCGATATATATTTAAAATCAGGATTTACCGTAATTACTTGCAATAATCTAAACGGCGAGGGCGCTGAAAAAGTATTTCCGCTTTTAAAAAATAAAACAAGCGCGTTTTCAGGAAATACCGGCGTGGGCAAATCGTCCCTTTTAAACGCGATTGACCCGAAACTTGCCCTTAAAACGGGTGAAACAAGTAAAAAACTCGGCAGGGGAAAGCATACTACCCGTCATTGCGAACTTTATAAAGTTGGCGGAGGATATGTTGCGGATACGCCCGGCTTTTCTTCACTTGACCTTGAAAAGAGCGAAACAATATTAAAAGATGATTTGTTTGATTGTTTCAGGGAATTTAAACCTTATTTCGGTTTGTGCAAATTTACTTCCTGCGCGCATATAAATGAAAAGGGGTGCGCAGTTTGCGCCGCGGTAAAAAGCGGCGATATACCCGAAAGCCGCCATAACAGTTATGTAAAAATGTATAACGATGTTAAAAATATTAAGGAATGGGAAATTTCAAAATGAAAGTTACTATTATTGCGGGCGCGCCGAATCAAAATCCGCGCTTTTTAAAAGATAATGTAGATAAAGATTCGTACATAATCGCCGCAGATTCCGGATATTTAAATTGTGAAAAAGCGGGAATTGCACCGAATTTAATAATAGGGGATTTTGACTCTTCCGAAAAGCCGGATATTTCCTGCGAAATTATTCAGTTGCCCGTTATTAAAAATGACACGGATACTTTTTACTGCATTAAAGAGGCTGTTAAACGGGGCGCAGATGAAGTTGAGGTTTTTTGCGCGCTCGGCGGCAGAACAGACCATTCATTATCAAATATTTTAAGCCTTGAATATCTGCTTAAAAATAATATAAAGGCTTCAATAATCAGCGAAAAATGCTCTCTCTCGCTTCATAACAGAGGTTTTTCAATTAATAAAGGTAATTTTAGGTTCTTTTCTCTTTTCGCCCTTGGCGGCGCCGTGAAAGGGCTTTGCATAAAGGGCGCGGAGTATGAACTTGACGATTATACTTTAAGCCCCTTTGCGTCTATAGGTCAAAGCAACGAATTTAAAAACAGCACAGTTAATATTGATTTTGCTGACGGCGTAATTCTTCTTATTTTGAGTAACGATTAATTTTTTTCATCATAGAATGTAACAGCTGCAGCTTAAAGGAGTGTTGTTACTATGAAAAAAATGTGCCGAAGAGATTTTTTGTGGCTTGCTTTCGGAGTCGGCTGTGCAATAACCATTTGCCTTCCCGTTGAATGGCTCGTTCGTATTTTGGCAATCGCAGTAATAATACTCGGAATAATTTGTTGCACTAAATGATGGGAGGATACGCTTTTTGAAGGTTATTGTTATCACGCCGCCTAAATTTGCGGCACCGCTTTTAAGAATGATTTTTAAGATTAAAAAGGGCTGCTGAAATTTATAAACATATAAATTATTACTTTACCCGGGAATTTATTCCCGGGATTTTTTTGTGCTCGGTTTTAAAACTGTTATATTTTATTTTTTTGCAGCATATCAATTAGCAGTAAATAAAAAGGAGCATTAGTATGGACAACAGGAAAACAGAAATTAAAGAAAAATGCTGTATCTTCTCTAAAAACATTGACGCGGATTTTGATTATCAGGAAAATCTGCAGTCATATAATGATGATATTTTAAAAATAATCAGATGCAGTGTAAATAATTTTGTTGTAAATTCCGTATTTCAAAACGGCGTTATCACTGTTCACGGAAAATCAAAAATATTCATTACTTATATTAGCGAATCAAGCGCGTGCCTGTCATCGGCGGAGTTTGAGGAGGATTTTGAAAAAAATGTTCCCGTTGAAACTGATGAGCAGGAGATTTTTGCAGATGTAAGCATATGCAATAAATACTGTAATTACAGAATTATTAACCAGCGCCGTGTTGATATTCATAATTCTTTCTCAGTTAATATTTGTGCTTATGCGCAGTCTTCCGCAGAAATGCTTGATAAGTGCGACGATATATTGATAGATAAGCAGAGTGTTTCGTATATTTCAAGAGTCGGCTCCGCTTATGTAAAATCAGACTTTGAGGATGAAACTTCTGTTTCGGACGGAGCAATTAAAAAAATAATTAATGTTTTTGCAAACACAGATTGCAGAGAAATTAAATTAATAGATGACAAAATGCTTGTTAAAACAGATATTAATTTCTCTGTATTATATACTGTTGACGGCGAGAGCGAGGAAATAAGGCGCTGTGAAAAAACTACTCAGGTAAGCACCATTGTGGATATACCCGGAATAAAAGAAAACGATGTGCCTATGGTAAAGGCAAGGGTAGGTAATCTGTTTTATAAGATAAAAGCAGATGTTAATAATGAACTTACGGTTATTGAACTTATGGGCGATATAAATCTTGCATGCGTTGTTTACAGGCAGTGCAGTATTGACCTTGCGGACGACTGTTATTCATTAAAATGCGATACTGAAAATAAACTTTCGCAGATTGAACTTAATACTGATTATGAACTCAGAAAAGAATCAAATGATGTTACATTAAGGTTTGAGTTTGATTCAGTAAGTATCAAGCAGGTTTTAGACCTTTCTGTTTCTTTAAATGACGATAACACCGTTGAAATGGGCGCTTTTATTTATGATTCAAACGGTGAACTTCAGTTTATAACCGATAAGCAGAAAACGGATATATCGGCTTCAGGGCGTGTGCAGGCTTACATAACTTCATTTGATTTTGTAATAAAATCAGAAAGCGTAATTGAAGTCAGGCTTGTGATTGCGTATGTTTCCCTGAATTTTGAAAGAAAAAAATTCAGCGTGCTTTCAGATGTTGAACTGAAAGGCGCCAGCAATTTTGAATCGCCGGCGCTTGTGGTTTATTTTGCCGATAAAAACGAACGGCTCTGGGATATAGCAAAAACATTCAAAACTTCCGTTGAGCTGATAAAAAAAGAAAATGAAATAACAAAGGACTTTTGCGAAACAAAAAGAGTCCTTTTGATTCCCGGAGTATAAGGAGTTGCGAAAATGAGTATTTATACAGATATTTCAAAGCGTACACAAGGCGATATTTATATCGGCGTTGTAGGCCCGGTAAGAACAGGTAAGTCTACTTTTATTAAAAAGTTTATGGATACGCTTGTTATACCGAGGATTGACGGCGAGTTTCAAAAAGAACGCGCAAGGGATGAACTTCCGCAAAGCGCCGCAGGCAGAACGATAATGACAACCGAGCCGAAGTTCATTCCGGAAGAGGCAATAGAACTTTCAATGGATGATAACCTCCATTTCAGAGTAAGGCTTATTGACTGCGTTGGATACATAGTGCCGAGTTCGGTTGGATATATTGAGGAAGACCAGCCCAGAATGGTGCGAACTCCATGGTTTGACGAAGAGATTCCGTTTAATATGGCAGCGGAAATCGGAACACAAAAAGTTATAAACGAACATTCTACAATAGGTCTTGTTGTTACTACGGACGGCTCTATCAGCAGTATACCGCGCGAGGAATATGAAGAGGCGGAAGAGCGTGTTATTAACGAGTTAAAAGAAATCAATAAACCTTTTGTTGTTGCTTTAAACTGCGTTGAGCCTCAGAGTAGCGAGGCAGTATCTCTTGCTCAGGAACTTACTGAAAAATATAATGTGCCGGTAATTCCCATAAACTGCCTGGAACTTGATGAAAAGCAGATAAACAGTATTCTTGAAACGGTACTGTATGAATTTCCCGCAAAATGCATTGAACTTAATTTCCCGGGCTGGATAAAGAGCCTTGACCAGGAAGATGAATTTAAAAATTCGATGTTTGCATATGTTAAGGAAATCAGCAAGTCAATTACAAATATCAGAAGCGTAAAAATATTTGCGTCCCAATTGAAAGATTATAAAGATATTGAAGATGTTTTTTTGGCTGATTCAGACCTTGCAACAGGCAGAATCAGTATAAAAATCAGTATTGAAAGTACTTATTTTTATTCGGTGCTTTCGGATAAATGCGGCGATGAAATAAGGGACGAAAAGGACCTTATGCGCCTTGTGTGCGATTTGGCTCAGGTAAGAAACAAATTCAAAAAATTTTCGTCCGCGCTTATGGAAGTGGACAGAACAGGTTACGGCATAGTTATGCCTGATATAGATGAATTAACTCTTGAGGAGCCTGAAATTGTTAAGCAGGGCGGCAGATACGGTGTTAAACTCAAAGCGCAGGCGCCGTCCATTCATATGATTAAATGCAATACTTACACGGAAGTTGCACCGACTGTAGGCAGCGAAAGTCAGTCCCAGGAACTTGTGATGTATCTGCTGAAAGAATTTGAGGAAAATCCGAATAAAATTTGGGAAACGGACATTTTCGGTAAATCACTTCATGAACTTGTTAATGAGGGGCTTCGCGGAAAACTTGAAAGAATGCCGGACGATGCAAGAAGTAAATTCCGTGAAACGATTGAGCGTGTTATTAACGAAGGCTGCAGCGGTCTTATCTGTATAATACTTTAGAAATTAATACAAATAAAAAAGAGGTTCTTTTGAACCTCTTAAAGTTTTGAGATATATAAGACAAGTATTATAACAGCAATATGAAGTAATATCATTGCCGGCAGACCTATCATAAATTTTTTATGCTTTGTTTTGTGGCGTATTACAAGCATTGTTATGTACTCTGCCAACGCGCCGCCGAGAAACGCTGCGGTCAAAAGGCAGTCTTCTGATATTCTGTATCTGCCCTTTGCGGCTTTGTATTTATCGGCGCATGTTAATATAACAGCAGCAGCGTTTATTATAATCAAATAAATAATAATCGCAGTGTTTAAACTCATTTTTTGAATTCCTTAAGTTTCTTAAGGTCATAAGGACCTACGGCGTATTTTTCCCCTTTAGCCAAAAGGTCGCCCTGGTCTTCGTCAACAGTGTAAATTGACGCGCATTTTGGGCAAACAAGAAAGTAAACGCCCTCAGCGTTTATCAGCGGATATTGAGCAATAAAACGCACATTCATATTCCTGAAAACTTTAAATTTAACCTTGTTTTTGCAGTTCGGGCATTCAATAGGGTCTGTTTCGCCCTTATCTTTAACTCTTATTGAATTGCCTAATCTGTATTCCATAATATTGCCACAGCCTTTCAGGCTACAAAATTATTTAATTAACTCTGCCTTGCTGTAGCCTGACAAGGCGTCAACTTTAATATTTTAACCTTATGATAATTGCACGAATGCAGTTATTTTTATTATTTAATTATATTTTTGCAGATAAAAGGAAAAGTGTCAAGTATGAAAAAAATATTTGCAGTTTTAATTTCCGTATTATTTTTATTTTCCGGCTGTTTAGCCGGCGGAAACACTCAAACCTCATCATCTTCAAATTATGTGAAATCAGTATGGATAACTTATTTTGAACTCGAGCAGTTTACTTCTTCAAGCGAAACGGCTGAGGAATTTGAAGAAGTTATGAAAGGTGTTTTTGATGTAGTAAAAGACGCGTGCCTTAATACGGTTACAGTACAGGTGCGCCCCTGCGCAGATGCTTTTTATGATTCGGCATATTTTCCCGTTTCTCAATATTGTTTCGGCACACAGGGTTCTGATTTAATTTATGACCCGCTTGAAATAATGGTAAATACTGCCCATAAAATGAATCTAAGATTCGAGGCGTGGATAAATCCGTACCGTGTTTCGCAGTCAAACGATATTAACGCGCTGAGTGATGACAATCAGGCAAAAATTTGGTATCTTAACGACGATACAAAAAGCAATGTTTATATTTCGGATAAAATATATTTTAACCCGGCAAGCGAAGAAGTTACCGAACTTATTGTAAACGGCGTTAAAGAAATAGTTATGAATTACGCTGTTGATGGTATTCATTTTGACGATTATTTTTATCCCACCGATAAAGAGGAAATAGATTCCAAGGAATATTCAGAATATGTTTCGGGCGGCGGAGAACTTTCTCTCGGCGACTGGCGCAGGGAAAATGTTTCTAATATGGTTAAAAGTGTGTATAATGCCGTTAAAGAGTCAAATTCAGCCGTGCAGTTTGGTATAAGCCCGCAGTCAAATGTTAAAACGGATTATAATACGCTTTACGCGGATGTTGAAAGATGGGCGTCTGAAGAAGGGTTTGTGGATTACATTTGCCCGCAGATTTATTTTGGATTTTATAATGAAGTTCAGCCGTTTTCACGCACCGCTAAGGAGTGGAGCGAACGAACAACAGTAGTTAATCTGTATGTTGGCCTTCCGCTTTATAAGGCGGGAACGGAAGATGAATTTGCCTCAGATGACCAAGATTATGCAATTAATGAATTTGTGGAAAACAATAATATAATTTCAAGGCAGATAATTTATCTTGAAAATTTATCCAATGTAGGCGGGTATTATATTTATTCTTACAGTTATCTTGCCGACCCTCAGACGGACGCCGCAAAAAATGAAGTTGAAAACATTAAAAATCTTAATTAGCAATACATTCACCGTTTTCTACAGAGCGTATTACGCAGTCTGTTTCAATGCCCGTTAAATCTTTATTGCTTTTTAGCAGCACCGGAACATAATTTTTGGTGTATCCGCGCAGATATTCCTCATTTGCGCGTCCTTCTACAAGAACATTCACTTTTTTACCTATATAACTTTTAAGGTATTCAAGCCGTACTTTTTCTGTTTCACTAATCATTATTGCGGCGCGTTTTTCTTTTTTCTGCCTTGAAACCGAGTCGCCGCGCTTTGACGCAGCGGTCCCTTTTCGCTCGGAATAGGGGAAAACATGCACTTTTTCAAATCCTGTTCTTTTCACAAATTCAAGGCTTTCTTTAAAATCGCTTTCGCTTTCGTCATTAAATCCCACCATAACATCAGTAGTCAAAGAACAGTCTTTAAACGCATTTCTCAGTTTTGCGCAGAGTTCTCTGTATTCTTCCGCTGTGTAGTGGCGGTTCATGCTTTTAAGGGTTTTGTTGCAGCCGCTTTGAAGGGAAATATGAAACTGCGGGCAGAATTTATCTACTTTTGCAAGCCTGTTTATAATACTGTCTGTAATATGGTCCGGCTCAAGACTTCCGAGCCTTATTCTTGAAATGCCTTTGATTTCGGCGCAGGCCTCAACAGCATCGGCAATGTTGAGGTCTGTGCCTTTTCCGTATGCGGAAAGATTTATGCCGACAAGCACGATTTCTTTTATACCGTTTTGAGCAAGTTCAGAAACTTCTTTTATTAAATCTTCAAGCGGCTTTGAGCGTACTCTGCCGCGGCTTTTCGGTATTATGCAGTAAGAGCAGAAGCGGTCGCAGCCGTCCTCTATTTTTACAAATGCTCTAACCCTGCCGCCGAAAGAACTTACGCTGCATTTAGCGAATTTTTCGCCTGTTTCGTGTTCACTCAGGCTGATAATTCTGTTTTGCTCCGCAGTATGCCTGTTTATGAGAGCAAGTATATCATTATCGTTTTTGTTGCCCAAAACAATATCTGCCTGCTCCAGTTTTTTTGCATCTTCGGGAAATGCCTGCGGCATACAGCCTGTCAGTATTACTGTGCTTTGCGGGTGCTTTCTTTTAAATCTGCGAACGCTTTGCCGCGTTTTCTGGTCTGCCGTGGCAGTAACCGTACATGAATTAATTATATAGTAATCCGCGTCTTCATTCGGGTCAACAATTTCAAAACCTGCGCGCTGTAATAATTCTGCCATATATTCGCTCTCTGCCTGGTTAACTTTGCAGCCGAGCGTGTAAAATGCTGCTTTCATTATAATCACCAATATCGTTTATTTAAATTCTTAATGATTATAACAAAAGAAACGCATTATATCAACATTGATTGAATATTATTATATTGATTTACTTTGCTTTTCGCGAAAGGATTTGTTTTTATGAAATCTATAATCTCCGTTATGCTGTGTGCTGTTTTTGCTCTGCTCGCTCCGCTGAATTGCTTTGCCGCTGAAAATGAAAATTCTTCTGCGCCGTTTGAGGATTTTTCAAAATCATCCATTCTTATGTGCGCAGATACGGGCGATATAATCTATGAGAAAAATGCTTATGAGCATCTTTCGCCTGCGTCTGTAACTAAAGTAATGAGTATGCTTTTGATTCTTGAGGCAATAGAAAGCGGTAAAATCTCTCTTGAAGATGAGGTAGTTACAAGCAAAAACGCCGTTGCAATGGGAGGCTCGCAGATTTGGCTTGAGGAAGGCGAAAAAATGACGGTTGACGAACTGCTTAAAGCCGTTGCCATTGCGTCTGCAAATGACGCCTGCACCGCGCTTGCAGAGCACATTGCGGGCTCAACTTCGTCTTTTGTTTCAATGATGAATGAGCGTGCAAAGGAACTCGGCCTTGAAAACACTAATTTTGAAAATTGCACCGGCCTTGACGATACTGCCGTTAATCATTATTCCTGCGCTTATGATATTGCTGTTATGGCGCGTGAAGTTATGAATCACGAATTAATCAAAAATTATACTACCGTGTGGCTTGATTATTTAAGGGACGGAGAAACCGAACTCAATAATACAAATAAACTTGTAAACTCATATTCGGGAATAACCGGTCTTAAAACCGGCACAACCTCTAAGGCAGGATTTTGTGTCTGCGCTACTGCCGAAAGGGATTCAATGAATCTTATATCCGTTGTTCTCGGCGCTGAAACAAGCGAGGAAAGATTCAGCAGCGCCGCAAATATGCTCGATTACGGATTTGCTAATTATCAGGTAATTGTTCCCAAAATTGACGAATCGCAGATTACATCTGTAAAAATTAAGAACGGAATAGAAAAATCAATAGTTCCTGTTTATAACGAAACGGATAAAATACTTGTTAAAAAAGGCAGCGGAGATGTTACTTACGATTATACTGTTGAATCGTCCGTACCCGCTCCTGTAAAAGAAGGGGACACTTTGGGAGAGATTGTGATTAAATCCGGGGACGAAACTATAAGGACAATAAAACTTTACGCCGGAAAATCAGTGGAAAAAATCAGTTTTTCATACATTTTCAGGGAAATGCTTTGCAATATTTAGTAAAAAACAGTTGATTATAAGTGCCTTTTGTTGTAGAATAGTCAATTGACAATACGAGATAAAAGGGGATTTATATATGGAAAAATTAAAACTTATAAATAAATATGCTGAAAAGTTTATTTCCGATACAGAAATATCAAATAATGCGGAAAGAGGCGTTCAGGCTCTCAGAACTCTTCATTCTAAAATCGGAGCCGGCAGCGACTTTTTAGGTTGGGTAACTCTTCCCACGGATTATGATAAAGAAGAATTTGCAAGAATAGAAAAAGCCGCGGATTATATTAAAAATAACTGTGATGTGCTTGTGGTTATCGGTATCGGCGGCTCATATCTCGGTGCAAGGGCTGTTATTGAGGCTCTTAAATCTTCAAATTATAATGCGCTTGCCAAGGATACGCCTCAAATTTATTTTATCGGCAACAGTATCAGCCCCGCTATGCTTAACGATGTTCTCGCAATTTGCGAAGGTAAGGATATTTGCGTTAATGTTATTTCAAAGAGCGGTACTACTACCGAGCCTGCAATCGCTTTTCGTGTATTCCGCGAACTTGTTAATAAAAAATATTCTAAAGAAGAGGCAGCAAAGCGCATATTCTGCACAACAGATAAGGCTAAAGGCACTCTTAAGGAACTTGCGGATAAAGAGGGGTACGAAACTTTTGTTGTCCCCGATGATGTAGGCGGAAGATATTCTGTTCTTACCGCAGTAGGTTTGCTGCCTATTGCCTGCGCCGGAATTGATATAAAAGCGCTTATGAACGGCGCTAAGTACGCTCAGGATAATCTTAACAGTGAAGATATTAATGAAAATGATTGCCTTAAATATGCCGTTATCAGGAATTGTTTTTATGATATGGGCAAAAAACTTGAATGTTTCATTTGCTATGAGCCTTGTATGACTATGTTTAACGAATGGCTGAAGCAACTCTTTGCCGAAAGCGAGGGTAAGGACGGAAAAGGTCTTTATCCCGTTTCCTGTATTTTTTCAACAGACCTTCATTCAGTTGGCCAGTATATTCAGGAAAGCGGCTCAAATCTTATGTTTGAAACTTGCGTAAAATTCAATAAGCCTCTTTCTGATTTTACCGTTGAAGCGGAAGAGGGCAATATAGACGGTCTTAATTTCCTTGCCGGCAAAACAATGAGTTACATTAACGAAAAGGCAAGGCAGGGCACTTTGCTTGCTCATACTGAAGGCGGGGTAGCCAATCTTGTGCTTGAATCACCTGCAATCACGGAAGAAAATATAGGTTATCTTATTTACTTTTTTGAAAAGGCATGCGCTGTTTCCGGTTATATGCTCGGCGTTAATCCGTTTAACCAGCCCGGCGTTGAAAGTTACAAAAAAAATATGTTTGCTCTTCTCGGCAAACCCGGATATGAAAGTGAAAAAGAAAAACTTGAAAAAGAACTTGGTATATGATATTATATAGTTGAATTTAATAATTGTTTTTACCTTGGAGGAATAATAAATGATAAAACTTATTATCGGAAATAAAGGTTCCGGAAAAACAAAAAAACTTGTAGACCTTGTTAATTCCTGCGTTGAGAATTCAGACGGTAATGTAGTTTGCGTTGAAAAAGAGCCTAAACTTACTTATGATATTTCATCAAAAGCAAGGCTCCTTGAAACAGAAACATACAGAATCAGCGGCTGCAAGGCTTTTTACGGATTCCTTGCCGGTATCTGTGCCGGTAACTACGATGTTACCGATATTCTTATTGACGCAACATTCAAAATAGTCGGCCGCGATTATTCAAAACTTCCTCAGTTTTTTGATATGCTTTCTGAACTTTCAGAGGCTACTGATGTTAACTTCTATTTCACAATCAGTTGTGATAAGGAAGATTTGCCGGTTGAAATCTTTGATTATTGCGAAGAACTTTAAATTGTTTTTACAGCCGCTGTTTTCAGCGGCTTTTTTGTTCTATTATTAATTCGGTAACTGATAATAAATTGTAAATCGCAAAAATAATTGTCGATTTATTTTAAAATTTTGAAAATTTCCGTTATGATTAATTTCAATTTTACTATTGACAAAAAGCACTCTTATATATATAATACTAAAAGTGCAGATGAGGTGTGGCTTTATGAAAATTGATGTTTCAAATCTTTTTAACGGAGATTCAAAGCCCATCAAAATTGACTACACGCTGAATTTAGAGGACCTTGTTTACAGTACTTATAACCCTATTAAGCAGGGCGCAAAAGTTAAAGGCTCTGCCTATGAAAAGGCAGGCGTTGTATTTCTGGATACCAAAGTATCTTTTAAGTTTTTCGGCTTTTGTGATAGATGTGCCGAGGAAATTATTAAAGATATGAGTTTCCCTGTAAAAAAGATTCTTGTTCCTCAACTTGCTAATGATGCGGATGCCGATTTTGACGAGTATGTTGTTGTGCCTAACGGCGTTCTTGATTTAGACGAATTTATTACTGAGGAAATCAATTTGTTTTTACCGTCAAAAATTCTTTGCAAACCTGATTGCAAAGGTCTTTGCTATAAATGCGGTAAAAATCTTAATTTAGGAGATTGCGGCTGTAAGAAAGATGTTGACCCGCGTATGGAGGCGCTTCTTCAGTTGCTTGATGAACAATAAGAACCATATTGAATATAAATTAAGGAGGCTATAAAGATGGCAGTACCTAAGAGAAGAACTTCTACAGCAAGAAAGAATAAGAGGCGTTCAAATGTTTGGAAAATGAGTGCTCCTACTCTTGTTAAATGCTCAAACTGCGGTGCATACACTGTATCTCACAAAGTATGCTCAAACTGCGGATATTATAACGGCAAACAGGTCGTAGTTAAGGAAGAAGCGTAAATTCTGAACATTTCGGCGGGCATATTAAATATGTCCGCCTTTCTTTTTAATTTTAGTTAAGGGGGTTTTGCCGTGAAAGGCACTGTTGCAATAGTAGGTAGGCCTAATGTCGGCAAATCTACACTTTTTAATAAACTTACAGGTTCGCGTATTTCGATTGTTGACGATACGCCCGGCGTTACAAGAGACCGCATTTACGGCGATTGCGAATGGCTCGGCCATAAATTTCTGCTTATAGATACCGGAGGCATAGAGCCGTATTCTGACGATGTTATTTTAAAACAGATGCGCGCTCAGGCTGAAATCGCAATCGAAACTGCTGATGTAATTATACTTGTTACGGATGTTACAAGCGGAATCCTTGCGGCGGACAGTGAAGTTGCGTCCATGCTGCAAAAAAGCGGAAAGCCTGTTGTGCTATGCGTAAATAAATGTGATAGCATAGGCGCGCCGCCTGCTGAGTTTTATGAATTTTACAATCTTGGCCTTGGCGACCCTTACGCTGTTTCTTCTGTTCACGGTCACGGAACGGGAGATCTGCTTGATGAAGTTATAAAATATCTTCCTGAGGACAATAATAATGATGATGAAGACGACGAGATAATTAATGTTGCGGTTATCGGCAAGCCAAATGTTGGCAAATCATCGCTTATAAACAGAATTTGCGGCGAAAACAGAACTATTGTTTCCGATATTGCGGGCACAACAAGAGATACGACTGATACTTTCGTTGAAAATTCTTACGGCAAATTTAATTTTATTGATACAGCCGGAATACGCCGAAAGAGTAAAGTTACTGACGCTATTGAGCGCTTCAGCGTTATCAGAGCAAAATCCGCTGTTGACAGGGCAAATGTCTGCATTATTATGATAGATGCCGTTGAGGGATTTACAGAGCAGGATTCAAAAATTGCCGGCATAGCGCTTGAAGCGGGAAAAGCCTGCATTGTTGCCGTTAATAAATGGGATGCCGTTGAGAAAGATTCGGATACAATGAAAGATTACAAGAAAAAACTAAGTGTTGATTTTTCTTTTATGCCATATGCTCCGGTTTTGTTTATTTCCGCTAAAACGGGTCAAAGGCTTGATAAATTGTTTCAACTTGTTGCATTTGTTCATTCACAAAATTCAATGCGCATATCAACCGGTAAACTTAATGAGGTACTTGCTCAGGCAACAGCCCGTGTTCAGCCGCCTACGGATAAAGGCAAAAGGCTTAAAATTTATTATATGACTCAGGCGTCAACGAGGCCGCCGACATTTGTGTTTTTCGTTAATAACGCTGAACTTTTTCATTTTTCATATCAAAGATATCTTGAAAATCAGATAAGAGATGTTTTTGGGCTTGACGGTACTCCCGTCAGATTTATAATCCGAGAAAGGGGAGAGGGCAAAAAGTGATTACTCCCGCCTTGATTATCAAATACGCCGCGGTTATCGTGATTTCATATCTTCTTGGCAGTCTGAATTTTTCAATTATTTTTTCAAAATTTTTTGCTAAGAAAGATATAAGAGAGTCAGGCAGCGGTAATGCCGGCGCCACAAATATGCTCAGAACTTACGGAAAGCGTTTTGCCGTGATTACTATGATAGGCGATATTTTAAAAGTTGCCGTTTCAATAATAATCACTTTTGCTATTCTCGGCGAGCCTATGAAATTTCTCTTTGGTATCCCTCAAAGCGCAGAGGAAATACAAAGAATTATGATTTATAAGGAATTTGCAGGTTTCTTTTGTGTGTTAGGCCATATTTTTCCGGTGTTTTTTAAATTTAAAGGCGGTAAAGGCGTGGCGGCCTGCACCGGTATGGTAATAATGGTAGACTGGCGTATAGCGCTTATATTATTTATAATTTTTATGGCGGTCATACTAATAACAAAATGGATTAGCCTTGGCTCAATAGTTATCGCGCTGTTATATCCAATTCTGATTTACGCCTTTTATAAAAACATTATTCTTTGCATTATTGCGCTGCTGTTTACCGCTATTGTTATAATTGCACACAGAAAAAATATTAAAAGGCTTATTAAAGGCACTGAAAATAAAATTTCTTTCAGCAGTAAAAGCAAGAATCGGTAATTTATGATTTAATCGCATTTTAAAATATATGAAAAAAGCGGGTAAGAAGTTGTTCTTTACCCGCTTTTGTTTATATGAGATAATTTGATAACTATTTATTATTGCGTTCGTGCTGTTCTTTTATTTTATAAATAAAAAAGCCGCCGTTAAGGCGGACTTTAATATCAAGATAAATTTAACTCACGCTCTTTCAACCTTGCCGGAGCGAAGACATCTTGTGCAAGCATATACTCTTTTAGGAGAGCCGTTAACAATAGCCTTTACTCTTTTAACATTGGGCTTCCAAGTTCTGTTGGAACGCCTGTGAGAATGGGAAACCTTGATTCCGAATGTCATTTCTTTTCCACAGTATTCACATTTTGCCATTAGCGAACACCTCCTTATAAATTTCGAACGCATAAATACTACCACATATCTCACCAAAATGCAAGCATTTTTTATATAATTTTTTTATAAGGGAAACTTTCTGTTAAATTTTTCGCTTTATATTGATTTTATTATTAATATTTATTATAATATTTTAGATAAAATAAGTTTAAATATTACGGAGGTTACATATATGGCGGCAGATAAAAAAAGTGTTACGCAGGATAAAAAAACAGCGTTAGAAAACGCTCTTAAACAACTTGAAAAGCAATATGGTCCCGGCACTGTAATGCGTCTGGGTGAAAATCCTCACCTAAATGTTGACGCTATTTCAACAGGCTCTCTTACTCTTGATATTGCAACAGGTATCGGCGGACTTCCGCGCGGACGAATTGTTGAGATTTACGGTCCTGAATCTTCAGGTAAAACAACTCTTGCGCTCCACTGCATAGCGGAGTGCCAGAAAAAAGGCGGAGTTGCCGCTTTTGTTGACGCTGAACACGCGCTTGACCCGATTTATGCCGCAAATCTCGGTGTGGATATAGATTCGCTTCTTGTTTCTCAGCCCGATTACGGCGAGCAGGCGCTTGAAATTACCGAACAGCTTGTTCGTTCTGGCGCTGTTGAGATTATTGTTGTAGACTCTGTTGCAGCGCTTGTACCAAGGTCTGAAATAGACGGCGATATGGGTGATTCCCATGTTGGTTTGCATGCAAGGCTTATGAGCCAGGCTTTAAGAAAACTTACAGGCGCAATCAATAAGAGCAACTGCCTTATAATCTTTATTAATCAACTTCGTGAGAAAGTCGGCGTTATGTACGGCAATCCGGAAGTTACCACCGGCGGACGCGCTCTTAAATTCTATGCTTCAATGCGTATTGATGTTAGAAGAATAGAAACTATCAAAGGTCCGGGAAATGAATTAATAGGCAATAGAACAAGAGCAAAAATTGTAAAGAACAAACTTGCGCCTCCGTTTAAACAGGCTGAATTTGATATTATGTATGGCACCGGCATTAGCAAAACAGGCGAAATCCTTGATATGGCTGTTGAGTATGACATAATTAAAAAGAGCGGTTCTTGGTTCTCTTATGGAGATGAAAGACTCGGTCAGGGCCGTGATAAGGTTAAAGATATAATCTTAAATGACCCGGCATTTGCCAATGAACTTGAAGAAAAGATTAAAGTTAAAATGGCGGAAGTTCAGGCTGCCGCTGCCCAGAAGTTTCAGGGCAAAGCTATTCCAAAGGCCGATACTGAGCCTGAAGTTAAAAATGAAAATACCGTTAAACAAACAAGGGCGGCGGCAAGAGCCAAACTTGATATAGCAGTTGAAGACGACGAAGACTAATGATTATAAAATCTCAAAAAGGGCGCGGCAAAAAGATTCATATTCTTGTTGACGGTGAATATCAGATAACTACAGATATTGATTATTGGTCTGAATACGGCGTTGCAGACGGCGCGGATTTAGATGAAACCGAATGGGATTCTCTTAAAAGTGATATTAATTACAGAAAAGCGCTCAACAAAGGCGCAGATTTGCTTTCAAGAAGAAGCCATTCCGTTTATGAACTTAAAACAAAAATAATGCGTACCTGCGACCCGGATTCAGCCGAAAAGGCAGTGCAAAGACTGCTTGAACTCGGTTATCTGAATGATGAGGAATTTGCCGCCGAACTTGCCGAGTATCTTTTTAAAACAAAAAATTATTCTGCCGGTAATGTGCGCTCGGAACTTTATAAACGGGGAATTGACAGGAATATAATTAATTGTGTTATTGATGAAAATGACACTGACCCTGTAGATTCTATTATCAGAATTATAAACAAAAGATATATCGGTAAACTCTCTGAAGAGGGCGGCAGGCAGAAAATTGTTGCCGCACTTATGAGAAAAGGTTTTTCTTATTCGGATATTAAATCAGCGATTAACAGGTTAGAGAATGAAAAATAACTATAAAATATTTATAATTTCGCTCGGATGCCCTAAAAATCAGGTGGACTGCGAGATTATGGCAAATAAACTTATTTCTGCCGGATTTCAAATTGCAGAAAGTATTGAGGATTCAGACGCTGTCCTTATTAACACCTGCGCTTTTATAGAGGACGCTAAAACCGAGGCTATTGAAAACATACTTGAAGTTGCAGAATATAAAAAAGCAGGGATTATCTCCGCTGTTATTGTAACAGGCTGCCTTACAGAGCGGTATCAGGACGAAGTTATGAAGGAGATACCGGAGATTGACGCCGCTATCGGAATAGGCGCAGACGATGATATAGTTAAGGTCTGTATGAAAGCGCTCAGCGGCGTTACAACAAACTTTTTTCCTTCAAAAGACCTTCTTCCCCTCAGCGGTGAAAGAACTCTTTTTACGCCTCCGCACTGGGCTTATCTTAAACTTTCCGACGGGTGCGACAACAGATGTTCATATTGCGCTATTCCCGGTATAAGAGGGAAGTACAGAGAGCGTGATATGCAGAGCATAATTGATGAAGCAAACGAGCTTGTTTCAAGAGGCGTTAGGGAAATAGTTCTTGTTGCTCAGGATACAACTAAATACGGTTATGCGCTTTACGGAGAGTATAAACTTGCAGCGTTGCTTAAAGAACTTTGCAAAATTAAAGAATTACGCTGGTTAAGGCTTTTTTATTGTTATCCTGATAAGGTTACCGATGAACTTATTGATACTATTGCGGCTGAGGAAAAAGTATGCTCGTATATTGATATTCCGCTTCAGCACTGTAATGGTGAAGTCTTAAGAAATATGCACAGAAGCGGAAATTATAATGAACTTAAAGAACTTATCTTAAAGATGAAAGAGCGGATTCCCGGGCTTTCCCTCAGAACTACTCTTATGGTAGGTTTTCCGGGCGAAACAGAAAAACAGTTTGAAGGACTTTGCAATTTTGTTAAAGAAATGAAGTTTGATAAAATGGGCTGTTTTAAGTTTTCGCCTGAGGAAGATACCCCCGCTTTTGATATGGAAAATCAAATAGACGAAGATGTTAAAATCAGGCGTGAAGAAGTGCTGATGGATATTCAGTATTCAGTAACGGAATCGGCTAATAAAGCAAGAGTGGGCAAGGTTTTTGACGCCGTTATTGACGGCATAGACGGAAATAATTATATAGGCAGAAGTTATCTTGACGCTCCTGAAATAGACGGCGGAATTATAATTTCATCAAAAGAAAAACTTTCCGCCGGAGATTTTATAAAAGTAAAAATTACTGATTATAACGGATATGACTTGATAGGAGAGAAAGTATAATGAATTTGCCAAACAAAATAACTGTATTCAGATTTTGCTGCGTGCCTGCGCTGCTTGCGTGCGCATTTATAGAGTTTAAATATCACTGGGTAGCAACTCTAATAATATATTTCATAGCCTGTATGAGCGATAAGGCGGACGGCATTATAGCAAGAAAATCAGGAATTGTAACTGACTTTGGAAAACTTATGGACCCTCTTTCTGATAAAACTCTTGTTTTTGCCGCATACATAATTCTGATTGATATGGGCTGGCATACCGATATAGTTATTATGATAATGCTTGCGCGTGAATTTCTTGTTGCTGGTATAAGAATGGCTGCCGCAACAACAGGGGAAGTTATAGCGGCGAACGCTTTCGGCAAAGCAAAAACATTTTTACAGATGGCTACAACGGGTCTTGTTTTCCTTTTGCTTGCAATAGGCGAGGGGCCTGCTGATATAGATATGAATACAACATGGCTTAATATTTATTGTACTGTTGCTTTTTGGATAGTTGGAATTATAACTATGCTCAGCGGAATTGTTTACGCAAAAGACGGCTGGCATCTTATTAAAACAAAATAAGTGTTGCAAAATTCATAATTTTGTATATAATATTATTGATATTTAAAAACTTTGATGGAGAGAAGTAACTGTTGTTGTTTTTTTCAGAGAGCATGCAGTTTGGTGAAATGCATGTATTAAACAGGCAGTGAAATGCACTCCGGAGTTTTCCGAAGGAAATTTAGTATTTCGGAACGGTTTGCCCCGTTACAGGCAGGGCTGTTTTGGGCAGTCGAGTATAAAGAAGAGTGGAACCGCAGTTATTATTGCCTCTGTCAAACGACAGGGGCTTTTATTTTTACAGGTGTTATTTTATGTTTAACGAATTTAAAGAATCCGTAAAAAGTTTTATGGAGCATGACCCTGCCGCCAAAAGTCCGTTTGAGATAATTTTTCTTTATCCCGGGTTTAAAGCGTTGAGAAGTCATAAATTAGCAAATTGGTTTTACAGGCATAATATGCCTTTTACGGCTCGCTATATTAGCCAGAAGAGCGCGCATAAAACCGGCATTGAAATACATCCGGGCGCAACTATCGGCAGGCGTGTTTGTATAGACCACGGCCACGGCGTTGTTATCGGCGAAACCGCTGAAGTCGGTGATGATGTTATGATTTATCAGGGCGTTACGCTGGGTGGAACAGGTAAAGATGTCGGCAAACGGCACCCCACAATAGAAAGCGGTGTTATGATTGGCGCGGGAGCTAAAGTATTGGGGCCTATTACTATCGGCAGAAACGCCAAAGTAGCCGCAGGCGCGGTTGTGGTTAAAGATGTTGAGCCTAACTGTACGGTTGTAGGCGTTCCGGGCGAAGTTGTAAGAATAGACGGAGAAAGGGTAGATGACCTTGACCAAATTCATATTCCTGACCCGGTTATGACAGCAATAACGGAAAATAAAAGAAAAATTGAAGAACTTGAAAAAGAAATTAAAAAACTTGAGGAGGCGTCAAAATGAAAATTTATAATACGATGACAAGAAAAAAAGAGGAATTTGTTCCCATAGATAAAAACGAAGTTAAGATATACGCATGTGGCCCTACTGTTTATAACTACATTCATATCGGTAACGCGCGCCCGCTCTGCGTTTTTGATGTATTAAGGCGTTATCTTGAATACAGAGGCTATAATGTTAAATTCGTTCAGAATTTTACTGATATTGATGATAAAATTATTAAAAGAGCAAATGAAGAGGGCGTTTCTTACGATAAAATATCTGAAAAATATATAAAAGAATTCTGGACTGATGCTGACGGGCTTAATTTTAAGCATGCCACCGTTCACCCAAAAGCAACAGAAAATATTGATGAGATAATCAATATTATCCAAACGCTTATGGATAAAGGATATGCCTATGAGGCGGGCGGAGATGTTTACTTCAGAACTCTTAAATTTAAAGAATACGGAAAACTTTCCCACCAGCCGATAGAAGACCTTGAAAGCGGTGCAAGAATAGCAATAGGCGAAGTTAAAGAAGATCCGCTTGATTTTGCTCTTTGGAAAGGTGCAAAACCGGGTGAGCCTTATTGGGATTCACCTTGGGGAAAGGGCAGACCCGGCTGGCATATTGAATGTTCCGCCATGAACAGAAAATATCTTGGAAATACTATTGATATTCACTGCGGCGGAAAGGATTTGGTTTTCCCGCACCATGAAAATGAGATTGCACAGAGCGAATGTGCTAACGGCTGTACTTTTGCAAAATATTGGATGCACAACGGCTATATAAATGTTGATAATGTAAAAATGAGCAAGTCGCTCGGCAATTTTAAAACCGTCCGCGAAATTGCAGATGTTTACGGCTATGAAGTTATAAGATATTTCCTTATCAGCGCGCATTATCGTTCTCCAATTAATTATAATATTGAGATTATTGAGCAGTGCAAAAGTGCGCTTGAAAGGCTTTATACATGCCGCGACAGTCTTGATTTTGCTCTTAAAAACGCTCAAAACGAGGTATGCGGCAATGAAGATAATCTTATTGCACTTTTTGAAATCCGTAAAAATGAATTTATAACGGCTATGGATGATGATCTTAATACCGCAGACGGAATTGCCGCGCTGTTTGAACTTACAAAAGATATTAATACGCATATTCTTTCTAAAAATGTTTCAAAATCTGTTTGCGAAAAAGCGGCGCAAATATTCGATGAGATTTGTGATGTGCTCGGTCTTCTTTATAACAGAAAGAATAATGATGTGGGCAGTGATATTGAGGCGCTTATTGAAAAGCGAGAGAAAGCTCGTAAAAATAAGGATTGGGCTGCGGCGGATAAAATCCGTGATGACCTTAAAGCGCAGGGCATAATTCTTAAGGATACTCCGCAGGGCGTAACATGGACTAAAGAATAATATTATAATAAAAGACTGTAAAGTTACTGCAATTTATTTGCAGCCTTTACAGTCTTTTTTACTTCTAAAATTATACAGTTTCTTCAACTGATTCTTTTACTTTTTCTTCTGTTTCTAATATTGAAGTGCAGTGAGGGCATCGTGTTGCCTCAGCGTTAATTTCCGTCATGCAGTATGGGCATTTTTTAGTTGCAGGCGTTTCTTTTTCTTCATTTTTCTTTCCTATTGTCATAATTTTATTTATAACTTTAAGCAGGCAGAAAAGGACGAAAGCCATAATTATAAAATTAAAAAATGCTGATAGAAAGGAAGAAAGAAATCCAAGTAATTCCTGCGTGCTGTATTTTGCTGCGCCGGTAATGAATTGCAGTAACGGATTTATAAAATTATCAGTCAGTGAATTTACAACGCTTGTAAATGCACCGCCTATTATAATTCCTACTGCCATATCAAACATATTGCCTTTGAGGGCAAAGTGTTTAAATTCATCAAAAAATTTTTTCATATTCTGCTCCTTTAAACTTAGAAAATTTATTTTCTTTTTATACTGCTGCCCATAAAATCGCTTACTTCAGTTATTGTAACAAAAGCGGACGGGTCTGTTTCTTTAACAATGCTCTTTAGTTTCGGAATCTGAAATCTGTTTACAACAAAATATACAGCAGTAAGTTCACGCTTTTCATAATATCCCGTTGCGTTTATCTGAGTTATGCCGTGCCCGAATTGTTCGGACAGCGCCTTGCATACTTTTTCTTCTTCTGATGTGATAATCATAGCGGCTTTTGTTTTATCAAGGCCTTCAACAATAAAATCAACTGCTTTAAGTCCGGCGGCATATGCAATTATGGAGTAAAGCGGCAAAATGTAACTGCTTGTTATCTTGTTATCAGCCCAACGCATACATAAAGTATTACATTGTACGCCATAACAAATGTGCCTACGGTAATTCCTATTCTTTTAGAAAATATAACAGCAAGCACTTCAATTCCGTCCATAGCACCGCCGTGCCTTATTGCAAGTCCGCTCCCTATACCTGAAATAAGTCCGCCGAAAATAGCGCACAACAGTAAATCGTTTCCGGCGAAAGGGGAGGAGGTCATATTGTCTATTGGCAGTATGTAATTGATAATGTATGATGAAACCGAATATATGATTACAGTAAATATTGAATAGATAGTAAAATTAATACCTTGTTTTTTTAATCCTATTAAAAACAACGGAATATTTAGTACAACAAGAAACAGCGATAAAGTAAATTGATCCGGTGTTAACTGCCACAAAAGCATTGATGTGCCGGAAATGCCGCTGTCATAAAGTGATGCGGGGGCTAAAAATAAAGTTACTCCTATAGAGTTGATAATACCCGCAACGAGTAAAAATAAAAAGTTGGATAGTTTAATGTTTTTTAATTCTTCAAACAGTTTGTTTCCTTTTTTCAAAATTACCTCCTGATTTGTAAATACGATACTTAACTTTGTGAATATTTTTAATAAAAAAGGCTGTCTGTTTTTATCCAGACAGCCTAAAAAAGTCAGTCAATTAAATCTTTCATCGAATACATACCGCTTTCTTTGCCCGCCATAAACACGGCGGCGTTTACTGCGCCGACAGCAAAGATTTCCTTGCTTCTTGCAGAGTGGGAAAGAGTAATTATTTCATCTCTTCCTGCAAATATTATCTCGTGTTCGCCAACTATCGTTCCGCCTCTTACGGAATGTATACCGATTTCATTTTTACTGCGTTTTTCACGCTTGCTGTGGCGGTCATATTCATATTTCATAGAACCGTCAATTTCTTCGCATATAGCGTCAGCAAGCATAAGCGCCGTGCCGCTCGGAGCGTCTATTTTTTGATTGTGATGTTTTTCCACAATTTCAATATCAAAATCGCTGCCCAATACCGCTGTGGCTTTTTTTGCCAGCGTGGCAAGCAAATTGATGCCCATACTCATATTGTATGTGAAAAATACTGCTGTGGTTTTTGCGGCGTTTTCAATTTCTTTCTTTTGTGCGTCATCATATCCTGTTGTTGCAATAACTACAGGAGTTTTAGTTTTCTTTGAATAAGCAAGCAGCGAATCCAGCAGAGCGGGATTTGAAAAATCAATTATGACATCCGCTTTTTCCTTTACATCATCAAAAGAAGAATAAATAGGAAACGCATCGCCCGTCGTATTTAAATCAACACCGGCAACAATCTCGCAATCATCTCTGCCGCTTACAACGCTTTGGATAACATGACCCATTTTACCGTTAGCGCCGCATAAAATAATCTTTGTCATTTTTAAACTTCCTTTGCCGCAAAATTATTTAATAAGATTGTATTCTTTCATTACTTCTTTAAGCATTGCTTTGTTTTCATCAGTCATATCAATAAGCGGAAGTCTGCAATGGCCTGCTTTATACCCTAAAAGATTAACTGCCTCTTTAACGGGTATCGGGTTTACATCGCAAAATAGCGCTTTAGCAAGTTTCATATATTTATCCATCATTGCCTTCGAGCCGGCTTTATCGCCGTCTAAATATTTTGCAACAATATCATGTGTTTCCTTAGGGCAAACATTTGAAAGAACGCTTATAACGCCGAGTCCGCCCCTTTCCATAACATCATATATCTGGTCGTCGTTGCCGCTCCAAATATTGAGTTCATCGCCGCAAAGTTCATGCACTTTGGCAATCTGGTCAAGGTTTCCGCTTGCTTCTTTAATACCGTTTATTCTTGGAAGTTTCGCAAGTTCAGCCGCAGTTTCCGGCAAGATGTTCATTCCTGTTCTTGAGGGAACATTATAAAGAATAATGGGCTTGTCAGTAGCGTCATGAATAGCCTTGTAATGGGCTATAAGACCTCTTTGGCTTGTTTTATTGTAATACGGCGTTACAAGCAGTAAAGCGTCTGCGCCGTCCCTGCACGCCTCCGTGCTGAGTTCAATAGCGCTTTTAGTGGAATTTGAGCCTGTTCCGGCTATAACTACACACCTGCCTGCAACATAATCAACGCACCATTTGATGCACTGCGAATGTTCTTCAACTTCAAGCGTAGAACTTTCACCTGTTGTTCCGCATACAACAATAGCGTCAGTTCCGTTTTCAATCTGCCAGTCAATAAATCTTCCGAACTCTTCATAATTAACGGAGCCGTCTTCATTCATAGGTGTAATTATTGCAACCGCGGCGCCGGTAAAGATAGGTTCTTTCATATATAAACACTCTCCTTATTCAAATTAAGTTAAGACAATCAGTCCATATAACCTTCTGCGCAAAGCAGTTCTGCAAGAAGTACCGCGCCGCCGGCAGCGCCGCGCAGTGTGTTGTGGGAAAGGCATACAAATTTATATTGATACTGAGTATCTTCTCTGAGTCTGCCGATTGAAATAGCCATTCCGTTTTCAAGCATTCTTTCTGATTTTATCTGAGGTCTGTCATCCTCTTCAAAATAATGTAAAAACTGCTTAGGAGCAGACGGAAGTTCAAGTTCTTGAGCGCGACCTTTGAAATTTTTCCAAATTTCTTTCATTTCGTCCATAGATGGTTTTTTCTCAAAATTTACAAATACAGCGCCGAGGTGGCCGTTTGAAACAGGTACTCTGATGCACTGAGCCGTAAAATTCGGTTTATCCGCAAGTTTAATTTCATCTCCGTCAATTTTACCCCAAAGTTTAAGCGGCTCTCTTTCACTTTTTTCTTCTTCGCCGCCGATATAAGGGATAACATTATCTATCATTTCCGGCCAAGTTTGAAAAGTTTTGCCTGCTCCGCTAATAGCCTGGTATGTGCATACAAGCACATCTTTTACTCCGAATTTATTGTGCAGTGGGAAAAGAGCGGGCACATAAGACTGAAGCGAGCAGTTTGATTTAACCGCAATAAATCCGCGTTTTGTTCCGAGGCGTTTTCTCTGCGCCGGAATTATTCCTATATGTTCCGCGTTAAGTTCAGGAACTACCATCGGCACATCAGGAGTAAAGCGGTTTGCGCTGTTGTTTGAAACAACGGGGCACTCGTGTTTTGCATATTCCTCTTCAAGTTTTTTAATCTCATCTTTTTTCATATCAACAGCGCAGAAAACAAAATCAACTTCAGAAGTGATTTTATCAATATCCGCTGTTGCGTCCCTGACAATCATATCTTTAACTTTTTCGGGAATATCGGTATCCATACACCATTTTTTGCCAACTGCGTCTTCATACCTTTTTCCCGCAGACCTTGCTGATGCTGCAAGGCTTGTGATATTAAACCATGGGTGGTTTGCAAGCAGCGTAATAAAGCGCTGGCCTACCATTCCCGTAGCGCCTACTACGCCAACATTGTATTGCTTTGCCATAATGATTCTCCTATCTGATATAAAATAATTCTTGTAAAAACAAATACAATAGAATATAATATTAAGCGGCATTTGCCATATCTTTATGATATAATATCACTTATTATATATATATGTCAAACAAAAATTACGGAGACTTTATGAAAACTTCAGACTTTTATTACTATTTACCTGAAAATTTAATAGCGCAGACGCCTGTTGAGCCAAGAAACTCTTCAAGGCTTATGATTCTTCATAAAAAAGACGGCAGTATTGAGCATCGAATTTTCAAAGATTTAACCGAATATCTTAATCCCGGAGACTGCCTTGTTATTAACGATACCCGCGTTATTCCCGCAAGAATTTACGGAGTAAAAGAGGAAACCGGTGCCGTTGTTGAATTTTTACTTCTCTCACAGAAAGAAAATGATGTATGGGAATGTCTTTGCAAACCCGGGAAAAGGGCGAAAATCGGCACAAAATTTTCTTTCGGTGAGGGTAAGCTTATCGGTGAAGTTGTTGATGTAGACAGCGAAGAGGGCAACAGATTTGTCAAATTTTCATGCGAAGGCAGCATTTACGCTGTTCTTGATGAGATAGGCTCAATGCCTCTGCCGCCTTATATTAAAGAGAAACTTAAGGATAAAGAGCGTTATCAGACGGTTTACAGCAAAGAACTCGGCTCTGCCGCCGCGCCGACAGCCGGTTTGCATTTTACACCTGAAATGCTTAAAGAGATTAAGGCTAAGGGCATAAATATTGCGGAAATAACGCTTCATGTAGGTTTAGGAACTTTCAGACCTGTTAAAGTTGATGATGTAACAAAACATAAAATGCATACAGAGCATTATATAATGCCGAAAGAGGCTGCCGATATTATAAATAAAACAAAGAAAAACGGCGGCCGTGTAATAGCGGTCGGCACAACCTCTTGCAGGACTATTGAATCAGTAGCAGCAAAAAACGGCTGTATCTGCGCCGATGAAGGCGATACTTCTATTTTTATCTATCCCGGTTTTGAGTTTAAATGTATGGACGCATTAATTACTAATTTTCACCTGCCGGAAAGTACACTTATAATGCTTGTGTGCGCATTTGCGGGTTATGATAACATTATGAATGCATATAATACTGCCGTTAAGGAAAAATACAGGTTTTTCAGTTTCGGCGACGCTATGTTTATTGAGGACTGATTATGAAATTTACTGTAATTAAAAAAGTTGGCAATGCAAGGCGTGCGGAGTTTGAAACGGTTCACGGCACTGTTCAAACCCCTGCCTTTATGAATGTTGCTACAGTAGCCGCAATTAAAGGCGGACTTTCCGCGGCAGACCTTGAAAATATAGGCACGCAGGTTATGCTGTGCAATACTTATCATCTGCATGTTCGCCCCGGAGAAAAGATTATTTACGATATGGGCGGACTTCATAAATTTACAACATGGAATAAACCTATATTGACTGACAGCGGCGGTTTTCAGGTGTTTTCCCTTGCAAAACTCAATAAGATAAAAGAAGAGGGCGTTACTTTCCATTCGCACATAGACGGCAGAAAAATTTTTATGGGCCCCGAAGAATCTATGCAGATTCAAAGTTCACTTGCGTCAACTATTGCAATGGCTTTTGATGAATGTGTTGAAAACCCTGCTTCTTATGATTACGCAAAAGCCTCCTGCTCAAGAACTTTAAGATGGCTTGAACGCTGTAAAGCGGAGATGGAAAGGCTGAATTCTATGCCTGAAACAATCAATAAAGAACAACTGCTTTTTGGCATTAATCAGGGCTGCACTTATGACGATTTGCGCATTGAGCATATGAAAGAAATTGCAAAAATGGATTTAGACGGCTATGCTATCGGCGGGCTCGCAGTCGGAGAGCCGAAAGAGGAAATGTATAGAATTATAAGCGCCGTTACTCCTTTTGCGCCTGAAAACAAGCCTCGTTATTTAATGGGCGTAGGCACGCCGGGCAATATTTTGGAGGGCGTCAGCAGGGGAGTGGACCTTTTTGACTGCGTTATGCCAAGCAGAAACGCTCGCCACGGCCATTTGTTTACAAAAAAAGGTATAATAAACATTAATAATTCCAAATACATACTTGACGATTCACCAATAGACGATGAGTGCTCCTGCCCTGTTTGCAAAAGATACAGCAGGGGATACATACGCCATTTAATGAAAGCAAATGAAATGCTTGGTATGCGGCTTGCGGTTATGCATAATCTTTATTTTTATAATAACCTTATGAGTGAAATTCGTTATAACCTTGAAAACGGCAGTTTTGATGATTATAAAAATGAATATTGTGTTAAACTTGATACACGAATTTAAAAAGTTCTTGCAATTTTTTAATAATGTCTATATAATATAAATCACTGTTAGTAAAATTTGGAGGTCATTTTAATGTTAGAAACCTTACTTCAGTTGTCATCAGGCGCCGCTTCAGGCTCAACAAGCGGAACAGGTAATTCTTATTCCTTTATAATTCTTATGGTTGTTTTGCTTGTGGTTATGTATTTTGTTACAGTTCGTCCGCAAAGAAAGCGCCAGAAAGAAGAACAGGAAATGAGAAATTCGCTTGAAATCGGCGATGAAATCATTACTATCGGCGGTATCGTAGGAAAAGTTGTAACCATCAGAGAAGAAGACCTTGTTATTGAAACCGGCGCAGACAGAACTAAAATGAAAATTCAGCGCTGGGCAGTCAATACTAATAAGACTAAGATGGAGCAGCACAAAAAAGAAGTTGAGGCTGCTAAAGAAGCCGCTAAAAAGAAAAAAGAAGAAAAAGCCGCTGCAAAAGGCAAAGCTGTTAAAGGCAAAACCGAAAAAGCGGAAGATAAGGCTGAAACAGCAGAAGACAAAAAATAATTTTGTTTCATATTTAAAAGTAATAAAAAATTACTCCTTTGAATATCCTTTAATGGATAAGCAAAGGAGTTTTTTTATGAAAAAAATCAAATCTTCACTTGATAAAAAATTACTTGTAACTTTTATTATTAAATCTGTATTTTTCTCTGCGCTTTTCTGCGCGGTATTTTCTGCGATAATTTCCGCCGCTTTTTATAAACTTGATATTAGTTTTGAGTCCTCAGAATATTTTTCTGCCGCCGTAATGGTGATTAGCGCCGCTCTTACAGGATTTATATGCTCGTCATCTTTCAAAAACAGCGGCTTTTTGGTTGGCGCTGTATCATCTTTGCCCCTCATTCTTTTTTCGTTCATTAACTTAATAGTAAATCACAACACCGTATGGCTGTTTTTTGTTAAATTTGCGCTCGCAATAATTTTTTCCGGTTTGGCGGGCATTTATTCTGTTAAAAAATCAAAGAAGATAAGGGTTAAAAAATGAAAAATACAGAAACAGTTAATAAAAGTTTGCTGAAATCTGAAAATGACGGCAAAAAGCCTGAAAAAAAGAGTTTATATGAATTTTTTACTGAGTATAAAACAGTGATTTATTCATCGCTGTTTTTTGCCGCCGGTTTACTTTGCGGTGCGCTGTTATATAAAAATTGCAGAACTGATACTCTTGATGAGATAATAAAATCCGCTGCCGGAAATGATTTTATAAATCTTTTCATAAATAATCTGGGATTTTATTTTTTTGTGTTTGCATTAACCGTATTGCTTGGAATTTGTTTGGTAGGTTTTCCAATTATAAATGCCGTGCCTCTGATTATAGGCGTTCAGGCAGGCCTTGAAATCGCATATTATTACCTTAATTTCGGCTTTAAAGGCTTTGGTTACACCTTGCTTATGATAGCGCCGTTTGTTTGCTCTTTTCTCACCGTTATTGTTTATACTGTTTCTTTAAGTTCGCAACTCAGCAGAAAAATATATAACTTAACAGTTGGCAAAAGTGAAAACTCAGAAAAAATAGATTATAAAAGTTATATGAAAAAATATCTTTTATATGCTTTGATGACGGTTGTTGTAGCACTTGTAAACGCAGGAATAACAGCGGCTTTAAGCGGAATCATAGCAATTTAATTTTTAGGCGTTTCGCTGTTCAGCGGGTTGGATGCGATTGCTTTTTTAGCTGCGTCGGCAGTGGTGTGCGTATAAATTTCTGTTGTGCCTAAATTTTCATGCCCCAAAACTTCTTTCAGCAGCAGCAAATCAACATTTCCGTACTGATACATAAGAGTTGCCGCCGTGTGCCTTAATTTATGAACGGACAGGCCTCTGTCTCCAAGCCCCGCTTTATCAAGATTAGTATATACAATATGCTGAACGGTTTTTGGACTTATGCGTTTATTTCTGCTGCTAAGGAAAAGCGCTTTATCCTTAACTCCGTCGTGCGGGCGTTTTTTCATATATGCCGCAATAGCGTTAATACAGGCGTTATTCAAATATATAACTCGTTCTTTATTTCCTTTTCCGGTAATAACAAGGCTGCCGTCGTCCTTAATATCGTTGTAATCAATGGAAACAAGTTCAGCAAGCCTCATTCCGCAGTTTAAAAATAAAGTTATTATTGCGTAATCTCTTTCTTTATAAGGCCCGTCAATTACAGAAAGCAGTTTTTCAGCCTCCTCCAAAGTTAAATATTTCGGCAGAGATTTTTTTGTTTTTGGAATATCAAGATTTTTCATCGGATTAGTTTCAAGTAATCCCAAGTTATCCGTTAAGTAAATAAAAAATCTTCTTATGGAGATAACCCTGCGGGCGCGCGTTGTTTCATTATTTTTGCGCTCGTTTTTTAAGTAAATAAGATATGCGTATGCGTCATTCAGAGTTATTTTTTTTATAAAATCTATATCAATAGGGGATAAGTCCACTTCCTCATCAGGAGTGTCTTTTTCAGTAAGTCCCTTATGCTTTGCCATATACCTGAAAAAAGTGCGCAGGTCGGACGCATATTCAATTACAGAAAGTTCCGAATGACCCTTAATGGCTTCCAGATACATAAGATATTGCTGAACAAGCGCGGGCAGTTGCGTGAATTCTTCTTTTCTCATATTAATCACCATGGCTTTCCGTGAAACAGTTTCACAAAATAATTAAATATATAAAACAGGGGATAAACATATATTCCTTTGCGGATTATATTGAAATTTAATAAACTAATTACGCTTAAACTTGGAGTAATAATGTTTAATCCGATTATTTAAAGATATATAAAATTACACTTACTTTATTTAAGACTTTTGATAAAATAAAAATTGATATTGATTATTTTTTGTAAAATTAAACTTATCAGGAGTTGATTATGGTTAAAACAAAGATTATGATATAAGGTGTTTATATAATTAATAAAATTATTGATTGCAAGATTTATTTGTTTATTTTAATTTAAAGAGCATAAGAGCACTATCTTTTAAATTATTATGCAAACTATTATAAACAGAAAAGATGAATTTATAAAATTAAAGTTTATCGTAGAGCCTTGTTTTAAGCCAAAAAACCTATACGGCTGATATTTGAAATAATCTATTTAAAACTCCCCTAAATTGCACAAAACATTTATTTTGTATAATTGTATCAATTTTCAAGTGCCCTGTCAAGAGCAGTGATAAAATTAATACGGCTTTATTTCATAACTTTGAAATTAAATTAAAACAAGTGATTTAGATAAATAAAACGCAGCCGTTTATGATTGGCTGCGTTTTATATTATTCTGTTATTGCATTGAATGCTTCTCGTACTGAGCGAACAGGTATTATATCGGCTGATACTTTTAAATTTTTAGAAAGACCTTTATAGTTATGAAACGGTATTATACATTTATCAAAACCAAGGCGTATTGATTCTGATATACGCTGTTCGCAATTATTTACTGCGCGAATCTCCCCTGCCAGACCTATTTCACCAAATGCGATAATATTATCTTTTACTACAATATCTTTAAGTGATGAAACAAGCGCCATAGCAACAGTTAAATCGGCGGCGGGTTCATCAAGGCGAAGTCCTCCTATTACATTAATATAAGTATCCATTGAATTAAAGTAGTATCCTGCTCTTTTTTCAAGCACAGCAAGAATCATTGCCATTCTGTTATAATCAAACCCTGTGCTCATTCTGCGCGGAGTTCCGAATCCGGTTGCAGTAACAAGTCCTTGTACTTCCGCAAGAATCGGCCTTGAGCCTTCCATAACGCAGGCAACGCAAGTTCCGCTCACATTTTTCGGTCTGCCGGAGAGCATTAATAAGGACGGGTTTTCTACTTCCTGCAAACCGTTTTGTTTCATCTCAAAAACGCCTATTTCATTTGTTGAACCAAAACGGTTTTTTACACCTCTAAGTATTCTGTAAGAATAATTGCGTTCTCCTTCGAAATAAAGAACTGTGTCCACAATATGCTCAAGAACTTTAGGCCCGGCTATTGCTCCGTCTTTATTAACATGGCCAACAACTAATATAGGAATTTCAAGGGATTTTGCAAGATGCATTAAAATATTTGTGCATTCGCGGACTTGAGTAATTGAACCTGCTGTTGATGATATTTCATCATAAACCATAGTCTGTATAGAATCTATTATAACCACATCCGGTTTGTCCGTCTTTATGGTTTCTACTATTACTCCAATATCGGTTTCTGCCAAAATGCCCAAATTTTCCGTTGTAACGCCAAGCCTGCCGGCGCGCAGTTTTATCTGACTTGCCGATTCTTCGCCGCTTACATAAAGCACTTTTCTTGATTTTCCGAGATGCTCACATATCTGCAGCAGTATGGTCGATTTGCCTATTCCCGGGTCTCCGCTTATAAGAACAAGGCTTCCAATTACTATTCCGCCTCCGAGAACTCTGTCAAACTCAGAAACGCCTGTTGAAATTCTGCGTTCAATATCTCCGCTTATTTCACTCAGGCGCATAACTTTTGCCGAATATGAGCCGCTCTTTCTGCTTTTTGTACCGCCCGGCGACACACTGTTTATCTGCTGCTCGTTCATAGTGTTCCATTCGCCGCATCCGGGGCATTTGCCGTACCATTTGGCGCTTTCATACCCGCATTCTGAGCACACATAAAGTGATTTTGCTTTTGCCATTTTAACTGCCTTTCCCTTTTGATATAAAATATATCTCTATCTTAGATTTCTGTTAATATATTCCTTCGTTTATGTACTGAGTTATTCCAAGCGTTATCGCGCAGGCAAGCCGCTTTCTGTATGCTGATGATTCAAGATTTGCAACTTCACCCGGATTGCTCATAAAACCGCATTCAACCATAACTGACGGAACTTGAGCCTTATACAGAATATAATAACTGTCGTCAGATTGTTTATTGCTTCTTGTGTTGTTAGGCTGAATGAACATTTTAGTGTTGTTCAGGATATTATCTGCAAGTTTTTTGCTTGAATCAATATTTGCCGTATACCAAACCTGCATTCCCCATTCGTTAGGGTCCTCAAAATGATTTTGATGAATTGAAACAAGAACTGCATTATCTATGCTGTTTACATAATCAAGCCTGTTATATAGGTCTGATTTACTTCTGTCTATCCCGTTAGGGTAAAATTCGCTGTCATCTTCTCTGATAAGTTTGCAGTTTATTCCGCAGATGTTTAAAAAATCATAAAGATTCAGCGCGATTGCAAGGTTTATATCTTTTTCTAAAGTGCCGTTTGCGGAGGAAGTACCTGCGTCAACACCGCCGTGCCCGGCGTCTATTACTATGCATTTGTTTCCTGTTTTCGTTTCGTAGTTAACCGCTTTTTTATCAGTAAAAACGCTGTTTAAGCATATACAGGATACAAATGTAAATATCAAAACAAATAAAATTATCAGCGATTTTTTCATAATACCACCAATAATTTCTATGCATAATTATATATTAAATAACATTAACTTTCAATAAATTATTGCAAAAATCGGCTTATACGGCTATAATTTAATAAAATTTATTTTGTGGTGGTAATTTTTATGAAAATTGTTAACCTGGACGGTTATACAACCAATCCCGGCGACCTCAGTTGGGAATTTTTAAATAAATATTCAGATGATGTAACCGTGTATGATAGAACTTCACCTGAGGAAGTCCTAAGCCGTGCTAAAGGCGCTGATATTCTTATAATCAACAAAACTGTATTGAATTCTGATTTGTTAAAAAAACTTTCTCCTCAACTTAAATATGTGGGATTACAGTCCACCGGATATAATGTTGTAGACCTTGAAACCGCAACAAAACTCGGAATAACCGTTTGCAATATTCCATCTTATTCAACTAACGCAGTTGCGCAACAGGTTTTTGCTTTTATTCTACATTTTACTAATAAAGTTGAACTTCATTCTGACTCAGTACATAATGGCGACTGGTGTTCATGCCCTGATTTTTGTTATACGCTCTCCCCTCTTTCCGAGCTTGACGGAAAAACTTTAGGAATAATAGGATTTGGCTCAATCGGCAAAAGAGTGGCTGAAATTGCGGACGCTTTCGGTATGAATATTCTTGTAAATTCCCGATCTCCAAAGGATCTTACGGAATTTAAAAACGCAAAGCAGGTTAATATTGATGAACTGCTGTCAAAGTCTGATTTTGTTAACTGCCACTGCCCTCTTACCCCGTCAACAGAAAAACTTATCAACGCAGATTCTCTTTCTAAAATGAAAAACAGCGCCGTTTTAATTAATACTTCCCGCGGTCCAGTTGTTGACGAAGACGCCCTTGCTGACGCGCTTAACAGCGGAAAAATTGCGGGCGCGGCACTTGATGTGCTCAAAACAGAGCCTGCAAACGCGGCTAACCCTCTTTTAAAAGCGAAAAATTGCATTATTACGCCGCACATTGCATGGGCGGCAAAAGAAACAAGAGCGCGCCTTTTGTCTATTCTTGACAAAAATATTGAGTGTTATCTTAGCGGAAAACCACAAAATAAAGTTAATTAATATTGACATTGATTCAGTTTTAATGTATTATATTTTGTGTTCGCTGGTGTGGCGAAATCGGCAGACGCAAGGGACTTAAAATCCCTCGGTAGCAATACCGTACCGGTTCAAGTCCGGTCACCAGCACCATTAAGGGCACCTTCGGCAAGCAACAGTCTTGTTTCGGTGCCCATTTGCCGGCGTGATGGAATTGGCAGACGTGCCGGACTCAAAATCCGGTCCTGGCGACAGGGTGCGGGTTCGACCCCCGCCGCCGGCACCAAGGCTGAACCTGAACGCAATAAGCGTTTTGGGTTCGGCTTTTCTTTTGCCTTTTTCTGAGTCATATGATTATTTTCCGCAAAATTTAGTCGCTTTTTTTGGAAACTTATAAAAAATATCAAAATACACTTTATTTTATCGGAAAAATCATTTATTATAGGGCTATAAGAATTATTCTGACAAGAGAGGAGAAACCGTTGTGAGCAAAAAAGAGGTACAGGACAAATCCGGCGTCCCTAACGCTACTCTGTGTCTTGTTATTTTAGTGTCTGCACTAATATACAGCGTTTTATATGGCTTTACACGCCACCCGCTGAGCCGCGAGAGCACTCTTTCCTGGATAGGCTATGATTACCCTACTTCTCTGATTTTATGGTGCCTGCTGACTTCTACGGCCTACTTTTTAAATCTGCTGCGGTTATATAGATGCAGCGGCTGCAAAGGTAAAGTAGGTTTATTTGCTTTGTATGCTTCTGTTTTTGCTGCGCCACCCGTAGTGTTTATAAATGACTGGGGCTGGGAGCAAACTGCTCATCTGGTAGCAACAGCAGTTTTTGTGCTGCTTAACAGTATTGCGCTTATAGGCTATTTTGTTTATCATCGTAAAAGGCATTGGATTTACCTTGTTACTGCTGTAATTTTAGCCGCGGTGATGATTGTGTGCGTTGTTGTTCATGCTGCGTTTTTTAAAAATGGGCTTACAGAGTTAATACCGATTTGGACAGGTTTAATACTGCTGTATATAGTTAATTTTACGAATTTATATCCTGCGCAAATGAAGAATACGCCTTTGCAGCCGTTTGAAAAAAACAGCGATAAAACTTCATTTTACCTTGCTTTGTTTTTGGGAGTTTTCGGCGCGCATGATTTTTATTTAAAATATTATTCAAGCGGCTTAGCTCATTTCCTGATGACATATATAGGCGTAATGGTGTGTATTTGCAGGTTTATAGGTATTGGAAATATAAATGATATTCAGGGCGAGCGTGCGTGGCTGTTTATCACCTGCGGCGTTGCAATTCTCGGAGGTTCGCTTGCCTGGGCATTTATAGACGCTTTTTCACTGCGAAAAAGCAATATGAACAGATAAACCGCGGTATGGTTTTTTCTTAATAATGAATGTAACCCCGAAAATGTTTGAATTTCGGGGTTCTTTTTATATATTTATTATCCTAATTTTACTGTTTCGTATTTATAAAATCAAAAAGTTTTATGATAAAATTTTTGTAAATATAAGCGCCGCTATTGTCAATACAGCCAAAAACAATAAATTCCATAAGGTAAATATTTTTAAATATCTTCCTTTTTCTTTTGGAAATTCAGAGGCGAAAAATTTATAGGAAATTAGGCTTGCAAGAGATGCTATCAATGTTCCGAGACCCCCGACATTAACACCGGTCATAAGTGCGGAATAATCAGCGCTAAAGCCTGAAAGCAGTATTGCCGCAGGTACATTGCTTATTATCTGGCTTGCGAATATCCCGAAAATCAACTCACGCCCCTGCACCGCCGAGTTTAAAAATTCGCTAATCTGCGGCACTCTTTTTATGTTGCCAATAAATATAAAGAAAAACAAAAAAGTTAACAGCAAACAGTAATCTGCTTTTCTAAAAAGAGAACGATTTAAAAACAAAACCGCTCCGGCAATAATTATCAGAACTGGCAGATAACCTATAACACGGAATACAACAAGCAGGCATAAAATAAGCAGCGCAATATAAGGCAAAGAACTTATTGCCATTCTTTTGCCGGAAATGCTTTTTATATTATCGCTTACTGTAAATCCGCATATTTTTTCATTTTTAGAAAATAAAACAGCGGCAATTAACATTATCAGCGATATACCTGCATACGGAAGTACGGAAAGCGCAAATTTTCCCGCAGAAATGCCCGATATTGAATAAAGATAAAGATTTTGGGGGTTTCCTATAGGCGTTGCCATGCTGCCGAGATTTGCTGCAATTGTTTCAAGCACAACAAGTTTTAAAACAGGACGAGTATTCCCTGATAGTTGAAACACCCTAATTGTAAAAGGCACAAATGTTATAAGCGCAACATCGTTTGTAATTATCATGCTGAAAAAGAAACATATCATTATCAGCATTAAACTAAGATTTTTAGTGCTTTCCGCCCGCTTAAGCAGCGTTGCGGCAAGTCTGTCAAACACACCGAGAGAGCGAAAGCCGGCAACTATTATCATTAGGCAGAAAAGCAGAGCGATTGTGCGGTAATCCGGGTAATTTAAATATTCTTTATCAGGCAGTACAACAAAAGAAGAAATCAGCGCCAGAATAAAAGAAACACAGAATACGGTTTCTTTTTTTATAAAATTTTTTAATTTGCTAAATATTTTCATATTTATTCCTGCTTAAATTGTTATATACAACGCAATTATTATACAGGTTTCATATGTTCAATGCAATATTCAGTTAAATTATTTTGGTATAAATATTCAATTATTATTAATAATTTATTTATAAATATTTACAATTTGCTTGATAATGAATGAAATTTAAGTTATAATACCTCCATAAAAGATTTGGAGGAGTTTTATGGACAGTTCTACTTTGCAGATAATGATAACAATGATAGCCTATATGGCGGTTGTAATCATTATCGGTGTTGCTTTTGCCAAAAAAGCAAATAAAAATACGGATTCTTATTTCCTCGGCGGTCGAACTCTCGGCCCTTGGGTAACCGCAATGAGCGCAGAGGCTTCTGATATGAGCGGCTGGCTTTTAATGGGCTTGCCCGGCGTTGCTTACTGGTGCGGTATTTCGGACGCCGCTTGGACTGCTATCGGCCTTGCGCTTGGTACATATATAAACTGGCTTATCACTTCAAAGAGGCTTCGCCGTTACAGTGAAAAAGCAAACGCAATTACATTGCCGGAGTTTTTCTCAAACCGTTTTCATGAGAAAAGCAAAATAATTATGACGGTTGCTGCGCTTTTCATTCTTATTTTCTTTACTGTATATGCGGCAAGTTGCCTTGTTACATGCGGAAAATTGTTTTCTACCTTATTTGGATTTGATTATATACCCATGATGATTGTGGGCGCCGTATTTGTACTTATTTATACGATTATAGGCGGATTTTTGGCAGAGAGCGCGTCAGACTTTATGCAGGCGATTGTTATGGTTGTTGCGCTTGTAGTAATTGTTATTACAGGTACTGTTGCCGCCGGAGGTCTTGACGCGGTTGTTGACAACGCTAAATCAATACCCGGATTCTTTGAATTTTTCGGTATTGCAAATCCTGTTACAGACGCTGACGGTGTTCAGCAGACTTTAAACGGCCAGCCATTATTCGGCGAAGCCGGAACTTACGGCGTTCTAAGCGTAGTATCATGCCTTGCTTGGGGACTCGGCTATTTCGGTATGCCTCAGGTACTTTTGAGGTTTATGGCTATTCGCTCTGAAAAGCAGCTTAAATCAAGCCGCCGAATTGCTACGGTTTGGTGCGTAATTTCACTTGTTATTGCAGTGTTTATCGGCGTTATCGGCAGAACTCTTTATCCTACCGCATTAACAACTTCCGCTCAGTCGGAAAATGTATTTATTTTACTTGCAACTAATCTTTTACCGCCTATTCTTGCCGGTCTTGTTATGGCGGGAATTCTTGCCGCTACTATCAGTTCCTCTGATTCTTATTTGCTTATTGCCGCTTCTGCATTCTCAAAAAATATTTTCCAGGGGCTGATTCACAAAAAGGCTTCAGATAAGCAGGTGCTTGTTGTTTCGCGTATTACCCTGCTTGCCGTTACTGTTGTAGCCATAATTATAGCGCTTGACGAAAACAGCGTTATATTCAATATTGTAAGTTTTGCGTGGGCAGGATTCGGCGCAACATTCGGCCCGCTTATGCTTATGAGCCTTTTCTGGAAACGCATAAACCGCTGGGGAGCAATCGCCGGAATGGTCGGCGGCGGAGTTATGGTTTTCGTTTGGAACCTTGCTATTCGCCCGCTCGGCGGCATTTGGGATGTATATGAATTGCTTCCGGCATTTATATTCTCCTGTATCTGCATTGTGGTTGTATCACTTATTACGCCTGCGCCTTCAAAAGAAATTCAGCAGGAATTTGAGGAAGTTAAAAAAGGCGTTTAACTTCTCAGAATTTTAATGAGCCGTCCTTATATGGGCGGCTCAATTTTTTAATAATTTTATATTTGTGCGGCATAATACTAACGGTGATTAATTATGATTGAACAAGATACGATAAGACTATTAAGAGAATGCGACGCAGGCGTTAAAATGGGACTATCTTCTATTAACGAAGTTATGGATTATGTTCATTCAGACCGCCTGAAATCCTGTTTAAGCGATTGTAAAGCGGAACACGAGAAATTTGCCGGGGAAATGCAAAACCTGCTTGAAAAGTACTCTGACGACGGCAAAGAGCCGAATCCTATTGCCAAAGGTATGAGTTGGATAAAAACAAATGTTATGCTGAGCGTTAATGAATCTGACTCAGTTATAGCAGATTTAATGACGGACGGTTGTAATATGGGCGTAAAATCGCTTAGCAAATATCTTAATGAATACAAAGCGGCAGATGAAGATTCAAAAAATATTGCAAAACGCATTATATCATCGGAAAACAGACTTGCCGATGAAGTAAGGGCGTTTTTATAACTCATAAAAATACGCTGTGCTTAGCACAGCGTACATAATTTGTTATTCATAAAGTATTTTGCTTTTTAATTTTTCATAAATTTCAACTACTTTAAAGCGTATTTCGTATTTGCTGTCTGAATTTATAAGTTCCTGTTCGTCTTTAGAAAGATAATCGTTCATTTTATCATCCGTAACGCCTGAAAGGCAGATTGCCGGGAACATAACGCACCACCAGTTATGACCCTCGCCTTTGCCTATTACTATTTTCAAAGCGTTATAAATACCGCTCGGCAGTGTAAAATCGTCATATTTCCTTGTGTTGAAATATTCTTTGTCAACATATACATCAACATTGTAATCACAGCCGTTTTTTCTCAGGCATTCCTTAGCCGTATTTTTAAACAGTTCAATATTGTCTTCACAAAGTTTAATTGTTTCGTCTAATGATTCGGATGACGAAAAGAGTTTTGCGCCTGCTGAAAGTATATCATCACGCACCTTAAGTTTTAATGCCTGGTCTTCCTCACTGTCCGAATTTGCAAGAATGTGAAGTCTGAATACTTCACTTGAAATGTTTTCGCTTGTTTTAATAAACGGCGTTATATATGAAAATAAAAAAGCAAAAACCAAAAACAGCGGTACAAATATTTTAATACATTTATTCATAAAAAAACCTGCCTTTCGCATTGATTATGGGCAGGTTTTAATTATTTTATTCAGTTATTTCAGTTATTTTGCAGCCGTATCGAACAGGTGTGCAAATATCAATATCTTTAGCAAGGTGTTTAAGTTCTTCAGCAGCGTTTTGAGCGTTTAGCTTGTTTTCAAAAATACCGAAAACAGTCGGTCCGCTGCCGCTCATACAAACGCCCATTGCACCGTTATTTTTAAGAACTTCTTTAATATCAACTCTTTTAGGTACTTCGATAAACTGTTCAAAAACATTTTCCATTTTTTTGGAAATTTCCTTTAAACTCTGAGACTGAATTGCGCACAGCATACCGAATTTATCAGGCGTTCTTGTTTTACCGTAAGTATCAAATTGTTTGTAAGCATAACCTGTATTAACATCAAAATCAGGTTTGGCAAGCACTATGTAGCACTTTTTAAGAGGTTTAACCTTGCTGAGTTTATCCCCTATCCCCTGCGCAAGCAGAGTGCCGCCGGTAAGGCAGAACGGAAGGTCAGCGCCTATTTTAACGCCTATTTCACAAAGTTCTTTATCAGATAAATTTGTTTTATATATTTCATTAAGGGCAATTATTACTGCGGCTCCGTCCGCACTGCCTCCGGCAAGCCCCGCGGCGTGAGGTATTCTTTTATTGATATTTATATTAATACCCTTGTTTTTCTTTTTTGTGTATTTAAAAAACGCCTCTGCGGATTTCCAGCAGATATTTTTTTCATCAAGCGGGATTCCGTCTGTTTTACAGGTTATGGATATTTTTTTTGACTTGTTTTCAGAAACGGTAACAATATCATGAGTGCTGACGCTTTGCATAATCATAAAAAGGTCGTGGTATCCGTCCGTCCTTCTTTCAATAATATCAAGCATCAAATTTATTTTTGCGTAAGCATTTACTTTTACTTTCATATTTATATTTCCTGATTATTTTAACTCATCAATAAATTCTTTAATTTTTTCCGCGGCTTTTCTTATATTTTCAATTGAATAACAATAAGAAACGCGTATATATCCTTCGCCGCAGTTTCCAAACGCGTTGCCGGGCACAACGGCTACTCTTTTTGAAAGAATAAGTTTTTCGCAGAAATCATCGCTTGAAAGCCCTGTTGATTTTATTGACGGAAAAACATAAAAAGCGCCTTCCGGCTCAAAACACTCAAGACCCATTTCGTTAAAAATATTTACTGTGTATCTGCGGCGCATATCGTAATCGCTTTTCATTTTTTCTATATCTGCGTCGCCGTTTTTTAGAGCGTCAATAGCGGCGTATTGAGAATTAGTAGGCGCGCTCATAATAGCAAACTGATGAAGTTTTGTCATCTGCGCTATTATGGGAGCAGGCCCTAAAGCGTATCCAAGCCTCCAACCTGTCATTGAATATGTTTTGGAAAAGCCGTTAATAACAATTGTGCGCTCTTTCATTCCGTTTATTGAGGCAATAGAGCAGTGAGAATTTTCACCGTAAGTCAGTTCGCTGTAAATCTCATCAGAAAGCACAAACAGATTGTGTTTTATAATGACTTTCGCTATTTTTTCAAGGTCTTCTTTTCTCATTACGGCGCCTGTTGGGTTATTCGGAAACGGCAAAATAAGAAGTTTTGTTTTGGAAGTTACTGCGTTTTCGATTTCCTGAGGCGTAAGTTTAAAGCCGTTTTCCGCTTTAGTTGTTAGGCTTATAACTTTTGCGCCGCAAGTTTCGGCTATTGGTCGGTAACATACAAAAGAAGGTTCCACAAGCAAAACCTCGTCGCCCGGGTTTACAAGCGTGCGTATAGCCATATCAATCCCCTCAGAACCGCCAACTGTAACAAGAACTTCATCTTTCGGCTCGTAAGAAATATTATATTTTCTTTCGTAAAATTTTGATATTTCTTCCCTAAGCGCAATCAGCCCGGCATTTGCCGTGTAGCGTGTGGCGCCTTTGTCAAGATAATCAATTGCAACATTTCTTATATGCCATGGGGTAAGAAAATCAGGCTCGCCAACTCCGAGAGATATTACATTATCCATTTCCTCGGCAATTGAAAAGAATTTTCGTATGCCGCTCGGTTTGATATTTTTTATACTGTTATTCAGCACATTGTCATAATTAATCACAGGGAAATGTTCCCCCTGTCATCATGCGGCTCATCTGTTAAAAACACGCCGTTTTCCTTGTATTTTTTTAAAATAAAATGAGTGGCTGTTGAAACTACGCCTTCAAGCGGTGAAAGCCTTTGAGCAACAAACATGGCAACTTCGTGAAAAGATTTATCGGTAACAAGCACGGTTAAGTCAAATGCGCCGCTCATAAGATAAATGGACTCAACTTCCTCCAGCCTTGAAATTCTTTCGGCAACATCGTCAAATCCGTGGCCGTATTTAGGCTGTATTTTGAGTTCTATAAGCGCGGTTACTGTTTGGTGGTCGGTTTTATCCCTGTCAACGAAAGCTTTATATCCTTTGATTACGCCGCTGTCTTCAAGCAGTTTTATCTCGCTTGCGACTTCGTTTTCGCTTACGCCGAGCATTACGGCTATATCTTTGTTTGAAAGTCTTGCATTTTCTTCTAATATTCTAAGCAGTTTTTCTGTAAAATCAGTCATGGCAGTCTCCGTCAATCATTTAATTTCAATTAGTTTGGGTTCTCTGTTTCTGAATATTGTTATATGGGTAAATCCGCTTTTAAGAGCGGCGTCCATTCCCTGCTCAATGCCCATTCCTATCTTGTCATAAAAATGAGAATCAGAGCCGATAGTTATATATTTTCCACCGAGTTGCTTAAATCGCTTAACTATATCGGCGCTCGGCAGAATATCTTTCATTTCATTAAAGTAGCCTGAGGTGTTTATTTCAAGCGCTTTTTCATTCTTTATAAGGAGCAAAAGTATTTCATCAATTATTTCACTGAATCTTGAAAGGTCAACATTAATTTTATGCTTCCCGGTTATATATCTTAAAGGGTAAGTCAGGTGAGCAAGTGAATCAAATCTGTTCCACTCGCAAAGTTTATATATGTTTTCAAAATATTTTTGCAGCAGTTCATAAACATCATAATCCTTGTAATCAAGGAAAAAGAAATCTTCCATATTTTCAAGGTTATGAACGGAGCCGAGCACAAAATCATATTTATATTTATTAAGTATGCTTTCGGCTAAAGGCTTATTATAAATCGCCTGCCCCATTTCCAGCCCTCTGAAAACCTCTATTGAATCCTTAAAAACATATTGGCACTTTGATGTGTCAAAAAACTGATTGCTGCACAATTTATCAAAATTACAGTCCTTTGAGTCAATTTCGCAGTGGTCAGTTAAAGCAATTCCTTTTAATCCTTTTTCAACAGCGCTTTCACACATAAGAGTGCAGGAATGATGACCGTCAAATGAATGTTCGGAATGAGTGTGCAAATCATAAAAATTTGAGTATTTCATAGTATAGTCCTTTCCAAGCCAGACTATTTTAACACATTATGGCACAAAATCAAATATTATTATACTTTTTATTGAAAAAAATTTTTCTCTTTGTTATAATCTTTTTAATAATTGTAGGAGGTAATGTATTATGAGAGCGGTAATTACTGTTGTCGGTAAAGATATGGTTGGCATACTTGCCCGCGTTTCAGCCATATGCGCCGAGCATAATGTTAATATTACGGAGGTTACGCAGTCTATCCTTGAAGATATGTTCTGTATGATTATGATGGCTGATGTAAGCGTCTGCAATATTCCTTTTTCAGATTTTTCGGACGAACTTTCTGAATACGGTAAAAATAACGGATTATCCATACATGTTATGAATGAGGATATTTTTAATTCAATGCACAGAATATAGGAGCATATTCAAATATGATTAATACATCTGATATACTTGAAACAATACATATGATTCAGGATGAATGCCTTGATATACGCACTATTACCATGGGCATTTCACTGATAGACTGCGCCGATACTGATATTGACAAGTCTTGTGCTAAGATTTATGACAAGATTTGTAAAAAGGCGGAAAAACTTGTTTCCACCGGTGAGGACATTGAAAAGCATTACGGAATTCCCATAATTCATAAAAGAGTTGCCGTTACACCTGTTGCCATTATGGCGGGAGTCAGCGGCGGAGACCCTATAAAATATGCCCTGGCTCTTGAAAAAGCGGCTCAAACCATAGGCGTAAACTTTATAGGCGGCTATTCTGCGCTTGTTCAAAAAGGCTTTTCGGCAGGCGATCTTGAACTTATTAATTCTATTCCTCAGGCTTTGGCG
>CALWID010000004.1 GCA_944380635.1 uncultured Eubacterium sp.
GACAAAGACGAAACAGATGAGGCAATAGATAAAATTGCCCAGCCGATAGAGGAAAGCGGAATTCCGTTTGCGCTTGTTTTCGGCAACCATGACCACGAGGGGCTGGCAAGCGATGAAAACGGCTACAGCGAGGAAGCCGCAAAAGAGTACATACTTCACCGATTTCAGTTATACAGCGGCTGCCTTGCCACCGAGGGTGAAGAAATGACCGGCGTAGGCAACTACAATCTTACTGTTAAAGACAGCAACGGCGAAAAAGATATTTTTAACCTTTGGTTTATGGATTCAAACCCTTACGCCACAGAAGAAGAGGGCGACGGTTACGGCTATGTTCACGAGGATCAGACCGAATGGTATAAAAAAGTTTCAAACGAATTAAAGGCTCAAAACGGCGGAACTCCCATGCCGTCGCTTTTATTCCAGCATATAATAGTGCCCGAAGTTTATGAAATGCTTACCGAAGTGCCGAAAGGCACAAACGGCGCCGTAAAAGGAAACGGCGGCCATGACGGATATTATATTGCGAACGACGAATATATTTATCAGGGCAATTTGAACGAAGGCCCGTGCCCGCCGAATGTGAACCACGGGCAGTTTGAAAGTTGGGTTGAGCAGGGCGATATAATAGGCGCTTTCTTCGGCCATGACCACACAAATGATTTTGCAGGCGAATATCAGGGAATAAAACTCTGCGCATGCCCTGAAACGGGATTTTACAGTTACGGCGGCGTTCACGGAGTCCGCACCATTACGCTTGACGAAAATAATCTTATCGATTTTGAATCTGAAGTTATTCTGTATAACGACCTGCTTGACTATGATATATCAAATTTATACATACTAAACCGCGGGTACGCAGAATATAAAAACACTTTTCTGCCGATACTTTTCGGCACGGCGGGCGCAGTTATTTTAATATGCGTAATTACCGCCGCGGCGGTAACCGCTTTAAAAAAGAAAAAAAGACAAACTAAAGCAAAGAAGAAGAAAAAGAAAAAATAGTATAGTTAGATAAAAATAGTAAGATAAAAAACAAGCGGCTGAAAATCTCAGCCGCTTGTTTTTATTGATTAACTTTTTGCGTTTGATTCGTATTCGCTGTGATAAGCCGCAACGGAATAGACGGGCGGAATTACAAGGCAAAGCATTAAAATTGCAAACGGCGCCGCGAGTGATGACAGAAATGAAACAACCATTAAAATACCGGAAGCGCACACCCAAACCGCGCCCGCCGTTATACGGGTTCTCAAAAGCACGGAGTCATTTTTAAGCGTGGGAAAAATACGAAAAATCATTTTTGGCGTTTTTCTTATATAGGGAATAACCGCACCTGCAAAAAGCATCAGCACCGAACATACGGCGCAAACGATAAATCCGCTGTTTCGCAAAACTCCGAGCGCATTGCCGATAACTATGAAATAAGCCGTAAAATCCACAACCGGCATAAGCAGCTTAAAAAGGAAGAATCCGTCGCCGAGCGGGTCTTTAACTTTAAGCGCCGCGATTAAGCCAAACTGCACCAAAGTAACGACCGCGGGGAAAACAAACAGAAAAATATTCTTATTCAAATATGAATCCGCCTGAAACTGCGAGTCAAAATGCACGGCAAGAGCATACGGCAGTTTTGAATAAAACAGCGCGCCCGCAAGCGCGGGAGCAAGGCAGACTGCCGACGCCAGTATATCAAAAAGCGAGAAAGAATTTTTCCTTTTCATACTTAAGACCGCCAAACTCAAACAAAATATCCGCTGAAATCAGGCTCAAGAAGCGGCAGACCCAAATCGTGGACGGCGTTTTCAATAAATTTCTGCGCCGCCTTCGGCTTTGCCGGAATACCCATAAAGGTGAGGTAATATAATGTTAACTCCTCAAAAGTGGGGCTCATTTCATTTTTTATCTTTACCTTATCCGCCGAAAATTCAAAAGTGAATTTCCTTACATGCGCCGTTTCAACCGGCCTTATCCACAATTTCAGAGTTCCGTCTTCCTGCCAGGCGGCTTTTGAATATGTATGGTAATGCAAATCGCCGAGAGTTATCTCACTTTCGGCATATTCGCCGTTCATACCCGCGCGAATTACATTTGTATATTCCTTTTCGCTCCATGTAAAGGCAAGCCCGTCATCATCAAAATCAAATTTCATTGCATTAATATTGCCGGGCTTTCTGTAAAGCATATTCAGCACGGAAATTGAAATTATAGATGCATATTTATTACTTTTGCATTTTATTATTTTTCCGTTTACAGCGTGCTCTGCGGCGGCGTTTCTGGGTTTTGCAGGCAAATCCTCAACCTTGCAGTTTTCTATTGTTTCAACAAGTGAAGCGTATGCTTTTTCGTCCTCCTCAAGAGAATCATTTTGGAAACATTCAGGAAAATACTTCCAAAATACTTTCATAACTTTATAATCCTCGGACTCGCCGCAGTTCAGCACAACGAGCGCGTCATAATTGGGAAACATAAAGCATCTTTGGCCGAAAAGTCCGTCCGCCCTGAAACTGTTTGATACGGGATTTCGCCAAAACTGATAACCGTAACCGCACATATTATCAATAAATCCGTCATGAACAGAATCTGTATGTTTTGCAGTTGCGGTTTTTACCCATTCGGCGGGAATAAGTTGAGTGCCGTCTATCCACTTACCGCCGTGTATATACGGCAAAAAGCATTTTGCAATATCCTCAGACTTCATATAAAGCCCCCAGCCGCCGGCGCAGTAGCCGTTTCCGTCCGTTTCCCAAAACGGTTTTTCTATACCGAGAGGCTCAAAAAGTTTTTCATAAAGATAATCCGCTATACTTTTGCCGGTAACGCGGGAAACTATTGCCGAAAGCATAAAAGTATTTTCAGAAATATAATTAAATTTCGTGTTCGGCGGAGCAAAAAACGGCGCGTCAAAATACTGCTTTATCCAGTCATGCTTGTTTTTCTCATCCAAAAAAGTAATAAGTTTATCCGAGCGCATAGTAAGCAGCATTTCAACGGTTAGTTTATTATTCGGCGGAAGTTTGGCGTTTTTATACTCCGGGAAAAATTTATAAATCTTATCATCAACGCTTAAAAGTCCGTCCGCAACGGCAAAACCCACCGCGGTTGAAGTAAAAGATTTACTCATTGAATAAAGCACATGGGGATATTCTTTTGAATACGGCTTAAAAAATCCCTGGGCGCACACCTTATCATGCCTAACGACAGTAAAACTTTGAAGGCCGAGCCTTTTTTCATTGATTTCATCAATAAACGCTTTTAAGGCGGCGCTTTTTACTCCGACGCTTTCCGGGGTAACATGCTGAAGCCGAGTGTTTTTAAGTTTTATCATACTAATCACCATAGCCTTTCAGTCAATAAAAACTTATTATTATACCATTCTATATTTCAATATTAACCCAACGGGCAATTATTTTCAACAAAATTTTACAAGTATAAAAAATTTGTAACTATTTTATAAAACAGAAAAACTGTAAAAAATTATAATAAAAGGTTTTTTAATGATATTGTTGAAAAAAAGGAAACTATGTTATAAAATATACTATATGGAGTTTAAAACGGAAGAATTAAAAAACGGAGTAATCTGATGGAAGACGAAAAAACTTTAAAACTTACTGCTTTTTGCAAAAAAGCCGTTATCGTAATTGTTGATTTTATTCTGTACTTTTTATCAAACGCCGCAATAGTATACCTTACTATGGGCGGTCATGTACGGGCAACCGAATACAGCGGTATTCTTTTTAATTACCTGCATTTATTTATAACGCTTGCCGTGCTTTACATTATTAATAAACTGCTTGACCTTTACAAAAGCGTATGGACTTTTGCCGGCGTTGATGAGATTGCGCGCACCATAGTTGCCGCGCTTTTATCCGCTTTTTCTCTGTTTTTCTTTGACAGAATTATTTTTGCAAAACTTTTGCATTTTAATGGCTGGCTGCCGTTTTACGCGTACTTTCTTATGTTTGTGCTTGAGTTTGTTGCGCTCTGCGCTCCGAGAATTGGATTCAGGTTGTTTAAAAGGTATACAGGCAAAGCGATAAACCTTTCAGGCAAGCACAAGCGGGTTATGATAGTAGGCGCCGGATTTATGGGCGATTTCTTTATTAACGAACTTATTATAAACCATTATAAGGACGGCTACCCCGTGCTTGCGGTTGATGACAACCCCGTTAAAATGCACAAAAGGATAAACGGAGTTAAAGTACGCGGAACCTGCGCCGAAATACCTCAACTTGCGCAGAAATACGATATAGATATTATTATGATTTGTTTGCCGTCCGCATCACGCACAAGGCAGAAAGAAATAATTGATATTGCTATGCAAACTAAATGCGCTATCAAAATTTCCCCTTCCGTTAATGAATTTCTTGAGGACGGCGCAAAGGCAAGAAAGATAAGAAATATAGAAATAAGAGATTTGCTTGCGAGGCCGGAAGTTAAACTTGATAAAAAAGTTTGCCGCTATCTGATAGGAAAAACCGTGCTTGTAACCGGCGGCGGCGGTTCCATAGGCTCAGAGATATGCAAGCAGGTTGCGCGCTATTCGCCGAAATCAATTATTATTTTTGATATTTACGAAAACTGCGCGTTTGAACTTGAAAACGATATGAAAAACAAATACGGCGACCAAATTGATGTTCACATCAGGATTGGTTCCGTTAGGGATAAAGACCGCCTTAAAGAAGTGTTTGAGGAATTTTTGCCGGATGTTGTTTTCCACGCCGCAGCGCACAAACATGTGCCGCTAATGGAAAGCAGCCCGTGCGAAGCGGTTAAAAACAATGTTTTCGGCACGCTTAATGTTGCCGAAGTGTGCAACGAATTTAAGGTTAAGAAAATGGTTACCCTCTCTACGGACAAGGCTGTTAACCCAACTAATGTTATGGGCTGCACAAAAAGAATTACAGAACTTATTGTGCAGTATATGAACACAGTAAGCGAAAGCACCGTTTATGCCGCAGTGCGCTTCGGAAATGTGCTTGGCTCTCACGGTTCCGTTATACCGATATTCAAAAAGCAGATTGAAGAAGGCGGGCCGATAACGCTTACCCACCCGGATATAGAAAGATATTTTATGACTATTCCGGAAGCGGCGCAGCTTGTTTGCCAGGCAGGCGGACTTGCAAAAGGCGGCGAAGTATTTGTGCTGGATATGGGAGAACCTGTTAAGATAAAAGACCTTGCCGTTAATATGATAAAACTTGCGGGTTATGATGTTGACGATATAGGAATAAAGATTACAGGCCTGCGGCCGGGCGAAAAAATGTATGAGGAACTTGCCCTTGAAAGCGAGATGGAAACGAGGAGCAAAACGGCGCTTGAAAAGATATTCGTTACCCAGCCGATTGAAATAGACGATAAAAAATTTGCGCAGATGATAAACGACCTGCACAATATTGACGAATCGAATGTAAGGGAAACTCTTGAAAAATATGTGCCGAATTACCACCCGGCGGCTAATTCCGGAGAGGATTATTGACGGCTATTCAGGCAAATTAAATAAGCAAAAAAGAATCGGCCCGATTTTTCGAGCCGATTTTTATTTGCCGAAGAAAGCGGACAAATATTAATATTCCCAAATAACAATATCTTTTAAGCCGCCGTCTGACACAGCTTTTACTTCATTTTTTCCGCGCCTTAATTTTACACCGCGGAAAACAAAAACGCGGCTGTTTGATTTAGCGCTCTTCTGCCCTGCTTTAAAACCGTTCACATAAAGAGTAATCTCATTTTCATTAGAATAAATTTTTACTGAAACACGCTTATTTTTCCTTTTAACAAATCTGCGGGAAGTTATATACAAAACCCGCTCACTGCTCCAGTAAGATTTATAAAGGAAAAAGGCGTCTTTTTTTATTTTTCTGTCATATGTAACAAGGCCTTTGTCATTCCTGCCCGGAATACCGCCCTCATTACGGCTGTCTATTGCAAAATCAAACATATTCCACACAAACGCGCCCCAGATTTTATCCGCTTTTGGGGACATAAAATATTTAAGCGCGTGCTCGTGAACTATGGACGCCCATTCCTCCGAATGAAAATCACAAACGGTATTCTTTGGCTGTTTTGGTTTTTCGGTATGATGATAAATATTTGAGCCGGCGCCGTATTCAGAAACGGCTACTCCCCTGCCGCCGTTTGCCCTGATATGCGCCGCTGCCTGGGAGCGAAACATTTTGGGGCTTCCCCAATACCAGCCGGGATAAATATTGCAGCCCTTTATATCCGTCTGCCATTTATCTCCGTCAAAATGATTTGTGGCAAGCGCCGTATAACGCGAAGAATCAAGGGAATGAGCCAAATTATTTAATTCACTCATCATATAAGCAGCAGTATCGCCGTATTCGCGCCGCACCTCGTTAGATACACTCCAGCAAAACACACTGGGGCGGTGAATTTGCTGAACTATAAGTTCCGTAAGTTGCTGTTTGGCGTTTTTAAGCATATCGGCCGTAACGGCGGAATCAACTTTTTTATCCGTTTTAAGCGGTGAAATACCCATTCCGCCTATATTTTCAACAAACGGTATCTCCGCCCACACAAGCAAGCCGTATTTATCACACAAATCATAAAAATGCGGGTGGTGCGGATAGTGCGCAAGGCGAACGGCATTGGCGCCCATTTCATAAATAAGGGCAAAATCCTGATCGTGCTCTTTTTCAGTAACTGCCCAACCCATATTTTCCCTGTCCTGATGGCGGTTAACGCCCCGCAGCGGATAACGATTGCCGTTTAGGAAAAATCCTTTTTTAGCATCAATATTAATATATCTGAAACCTATAAATTTTTCCACTCTGTCGCTGACAATACCGTTTTCAATAATTTCGCACTTCACCTTATAACGGTAAGGCGCTTTTCTGCCGTTCCAAAGGCGCGGATAATCAACGCATAGTTTTACTGTGGCATTTTTGTTATCAACATTCTTTTCAGCCGAAACAATCGTTTTACATTCGTTATTTTCAAATTTTTCAAACCGAGTTTTATCAAAATCAGGAACTTTAATGCCGGGGCACGGCTCAAAGGTTCCGGCGCCCGATATTGAAACACGCAATTTACAACTGCTTTCGGCGCCGCTGATTTTCGCTCTGACCGTAACCTCGGCGCGTTTTGCTATCTGCGGGATATTAGGATAAGTTATATATACACCGTCCGAACCGAAATCATCAAGCGAAAAATGCGCGCCGGAAACCTCAATTAAATTCACTTTTCGGTATATCCCGCCGAAAAAAGTGAAATCGGCAGTCAGCGGGATTACATCAGGAAACGGAAAATTGCTTACGGAAACGGCAATTTCATTTTTGCCGCTTATCACAGCGTCTGTAATATTAATCCTAAATAAAGTATATCCGCCCCTGTGTTCGCCGATATGCGCGCCGTTAACATAAATACTGCAAACACTGTTTACTCCGTAAAACTCAAGATAATACAGCGTGTTTTCTTTTTTATCAATATTAATGTTTTTAAAATAACAACATTCGCCGCGAAAATAATCATCGCCGCCGTCCTGCCCGTCAAGCGCGTTCCAAGTATGCGGTAAACTTACCGCTGCGGCGTCAGCCACGCAAGCATTCTTATATTCTGCACGGCAAAACAGCCAGTTATCCATTAGCGGCGTTACTATTTTCACACTAATCACCATAACCTTTCAAACTGCAAAAACAAAATAAAAATTCGGCTCCTGTTTTACACCTAACTGTAATATAACAGATTACAAAGCGAAAAACAACAGCCGCAAAATTTTTCTCCGTTTAAAAAACACATATTGTTTGCCCGTTTAAAAAAATGTATAATGTAAATATCATTTTGGTGAAATGAAGGAGAAAAATATGAACGAAGACGAAAAATTTATGAAAAGAGCAATAGAACTTGCGCGGCTTGCGGCTCAGCACTCAAACGAGCCTTTCGGCGCGGTGCTTGTTAAAGACGGTAAGATAGTTTTTGAAAATGAAAACAGCATATATACGGATAACGACCACACTGCCCACGCTGAACTTGGGCTTATTAAAAAATTTTGCAAAAAAACAGGTATAACAGACCTCAGCGGATACACTCTTTACTCAAGTTGTGAGCCGTGCTATATGTGCAGCGGCGCAATGGTGTGGGCAAAACTCGGCAGACTCGTTTACGGCGCAAGCGATATTGAACTCAGCGAAATACTCGGCTCAAACGGCGGCGAATGCTGCAAAGATGTAGCAAAAGGCTCTTTTTACTTTCCGAAAACTACCGCGGGCGTGCTGAAAGAGGAAAGTTTACAGGTGCTTAAAGATTATTTTAAAAGCAATAAAAAAGGATAAAACTAAAAAAGCAAAATTACTAAATTCATTTTCATTATAAGTTTTTATGTTATTTTGGAAAATTATTATGAATTTATTACTCAAAAATAAATTAAATATAAAATTAGCACTCTAACCTTGACAGTGCTAATTTTTGTGATATAATAAAGATGAACTTGAAAGAGAGGTAATCTCCAAAGGGTTCACAAACCGGCAAAAGCAGGTAACAAAAGCTCGCCACCGCGAGGGCAAATCCCCACAGCTACGAGTAAAATCAATAGTTTGAATGGAGGAATGACTTATGTTGCCAAGCATTTTCGGTGAAAACTTATTTGATGATATGTGGGACGATGTTTTTGATTCAATGTCCGCTTTCAACCGTCATAATCCGTTATACGGAAAACACGGCAAGAACATGATGAAAACAGATGTTCGTGAAACCGATAATTCGTATGAACTGGATATAGACCTTCCCGGATTTAAGAAGGATGAAGTAAAGGTTGATTTGAAAAACGGATACTTGACTATCAGCGCTGCCAAGAGCCTTGATAAAGAAGGCGAAAAGAAAAACGAACGCTATATCCGCAGAGAGCGTTATTCCGGCCAGATGGCAAGGAGTTTCTATGTTGGCGATGATGTTGAGCCCGCAGAAGTAAGCGCTAAGTTTGAGGACGGTATCTTGAAGGTATCTCTTCCTAAACCGCAGCACAAGAATCTGCCGCCGAGCAGTTCTATCAGCATCGAATAAAAAAATGAGGCAGTCGGATTTTCCGGCTGCCTTTTTTATTTTGATTATTTCTGTTTATAAATATATCAGGTTAAATACTGCAAAAAATCACAACTTATTTGCAGAAATATAATACCTTGCATTTTTGTTTACGAGTGCGATTTCATTCACGCCATCCTGCCGCAGGTTAACTGTTAAATTATATTATTGGCTTTCAGCCATTTTTCAATATCGTCTTTTGCAAAGGCAACATTGCTGCCGTTTAGCGAAAGCCCGTTTTTAACTTCAGCGCCGGGGCAGGCTTTTTCAATATCAGAAACACTTCTGCCCAAACCGCTGCCCTCATTAGTGCAAAGCGGCAAAATCGTTTTGCCTGAAAAATCATATTTTTCAAGGAAAGTAAGCACGGCGCACGGAACGGTGCCGCAGTAATTCGGGTAAGCAAGTATAACCGTATCATAATTACTGATACTTTTAGGCGAATTAACGATTTGCGGCCTTGCGCCGGATTTTAAATCACGCACTGCCTCTTTAACACAAGTTTTATAATTATCCGAATACGGATTTTCCATTTCAATTTTATAAATATCGGTATCCAAAAGTTTTTCTATAAAATCAGCGGCAATTTGAGTATTGCCTACTTTTACAAAGCGCATCTTCCCGCCGAAATAATTTTCACCTGCGCGGGAAAAATACGCGGTCAAAATTCTGCTCACACTAATCACCATAGCCTTTCCGGCTGCAAAATAAAAAGTTATCAATGCTTTATCGCAGCCTTATTGAAGAATACATACCGTAATAATTTTTAAGCGGCAATTAATACTAATAAAATAACAGCCTTGCCGAAAAACGGTAAGACTGTTACTTTGGTGGGAGAGAGTGGATTCGAACCACTGAAGCTGAATAGCGACAGATTTACAGTCTGTTCCCTTTGGCCGCTCGGGAACTCTCCCATAAATATGGAGCTGGTGAACGGACTTGAACCCCTGACCTGCTGATTACAAATCAGCTGCTCTACCAACTGAGCTACACCAGCGTTTCTTAACGCTTAAATAATATATCATAAGTCAGAGGCATAGTCAAGCCTTTTTTTCAATTTTGTTACCGTAAATTATTATTTTGCATATAATGGAAGTGAACATATTTTTAGAGGTGATACTATGTGCGGAATTGCAGGAATGCTGTCTAAAACCATAGATTTAAGAGAAAGAAAAGAACTGATTTCAAATATAAGCGAAAGCCTTAAAATGAGGGGCCCGGACGGCTGCGGAGATTTTACAAAGCCTTATATTTCTCTTATTCACAGGCGCCTTGCGGTTATTGACCCTGAAAGAGGAATACAGCCGATGACTTTCGGCAAATACACAATAGTATATAACGGCGAAATTTATAATACTGATGAAATAAGGCGGGAATTGATTTCTGCCGGTTACTCTTTTAACACACATTGCGACACCGAAGTAATACTTAAAGCCTATCATTTTTGGAAAGAAAAAAGTTGCGAAAAACTTAACGGCATATTTGCTTACGCGGTTTGGGACGATGAAAACAAAGAACTGTTTCTTTGCAGGGACAGAATAGGTGTAAAGCCGTTATACTTTACACAAAAAAGCGGTATTTTCGCGTTTGCGAGCCGAATAAAAAGTTTGCTGCTGATACCTGAAATCAGCAGTGATGTTGATGAAAACGGGCTTAATGAAATATTTATGTTAGGCCCTGCCAAAACGATAGGCACTGCTGTTTTTAAAGATATTAAAGAACTGCCGCCGGCAACATACCTGAAATTCAGCGGCAGGAAGTATGAAATAAGCGAATACTGGCGGCTTGAAGCGGCTGAGCACACTGAAAACGAAAGCGAAACAATAGAGCACACACATTTTCTTGTTACAGACGCAATCAGGCGGCAGCTTATATCCGATGTGCCGCTTTGCACATTTTTAAGCGGCGGGCTTGATTCCTCAATAATAAGCCGTGTGGCAAGCGACGATTACAAGAGTAAAGGTAAATCACTTTACACATATTCGGTTGATTATACCGACAATGACAAATATTTTAAAAAAAGTCTTTTCCAGCCGAATAAGGACAGCGATTATATAGGTATGATATCCGAATATCTCGGCAGCAAGCACAAAAATATCGTGCTGGACAATAAAGATGTTGCCCACGCGCTGATAGAAAGCACTTATGCCAGGACTCTGCCCGGATTTACCGATGTGGATTCCTCCCTGCTGCTGTTTTGCCGCGAAGTAAAAAAAGAGCAGACCGTGGCGCTCTCCGGCGAATGTGCAGATGAGATATTCGGCGGATACCCGTGGTACCACAACAAAGATATATTATTTGAGGAAACATTCCCGTGGAGCCGTTCAACCGATGTGCGCCAAAGTATTTTGAAAGACGGGCTGCTGCCAAACGGCGCAGAGTATGCGCACGCGCGCTATTTGGAAACAGTGGCAAAGACCTCTTACCTTGATACGGACAATAAAACCGAACGCAGAATGAGGGAAATGTTTCGCCTGAACCTTGACTGGTTTATGCAGACTTTGCTTGTAAGAAAAGATGTTATGAGCATGGAAAGTTCGCTTGAAGTGCGTGTGCCGTTTTGCGATTACAGAATAGTTGAATACGCATACAATATGCCATGGAGCATAAAATCGCTTGACGGGCGTGAAAAAGGCGTTTTACGCAAAGCATTTGAAAACGAACTGCCTTACGAAATAACATGGCGAAAAAAGAGCCCTTACCCCAAAACGCACAACCCGATTTACTTTAACGAAGTGTGCAAGATGATGAAAGAGGTTTTAAAAGATAAAACCTCGCCCTTGCATGATATGCTGAATATGAGCAAAATTAATGAACTTATGGCGGACCCGGACGCGCTGAGCGAACCGTGGTACGGTCAACTTATGCGAGGCCCGCAGGTACTTGCATACATCGTGCAGATATATTACTGGATAAAAGATAATAATGTTAATTTTGTATAAAATAAAAATAACAAACGCTCCGCTATTTTCCGGAGCGTTTTCTATTGCTTATTTCTGAATATCTTGCTAATATAATAATGCTGTAATAAATTAAAAAGCCAAAAGGAATAAACCGAATGATTGGAAATATCAAAAGAGCAAAACAATTAAAAGCCGTACTAAAAGAAAATAACAGAAATATAAAATATGTAAAGCAAATAAATCAAGGGTATTACGGCTATGTTTATTTATTGACAGATACCAACGGAAAAAAGTCAATAGCAAAGGTCTATAAAAAAGAGGATTGCGCCGAACGAGAAATGGCACAACTTAAAATGTTGTCAAAATATGCCTTAACACATATTCCGGAAGTATTTGGGGTTAATACAAAAAATCAAAACGGCTTTTTTGATATTCTCTTTATGGAATTTATTGACGGAGTTGACGCCTCCAAGATAAAAATTTTTGACAAACAGGAAAAAATCAGGCTTAGCAACGAAATAGTAGATAATCTTATTGCCATACACAGCGCAACAAATCCAAACGGTTTCGGTGATTTTATAACTGAAAAATATTCAAGCAGTTGGCGTGCTCTTTACAAATTACAGATAAATGAATATTTTGAGAAATTATGCTCTGAAACGCCTAAGAAACTTTCAAAACAATCATTTGTACTGGCGGAAAATCTATATTATGCCTATAATGATGTTTTTAAAACAGAGGTTACGCAAAGTTCGCTGATACACGGTGATTATAATTTATGGAATATTATGGTAAATCCTAAGACTAACCGATTAATTGCCGTAATAGACCCGTTCGGGTGCTCGTTTGCGGACAGAGAACTTGATCTTTTTCAACTTCAAAATTCCAACGGCAACGAATACAGGCTTTTAGAAAATTATGCGTCTAAAATTCAGTTAAGCGAAAATTTTGAACTAAAAAACGCGTATTACAGATTTTGGGACGATATAAAGCACCTAATTAATGTTGGGCAGTGCTATAACGATTCGTTTTGTAAAAACGGAAATATGGTTTTGGAAATTCTAAAAAAATAACAAATGCCGCAGTAAGAATCTCCCTTGCTGCGGCTCGTTTTAACTGTAAAGCAAAACGACTTTACACTTCTCCTGAATATAAATATGTATTGTTAGGCACAAGCAGAATATCATTTTCTGCAAATTTATCAAACAAAGCGTTCAATTCTGATACAAAAGCAGTATAATTTGAATCCCCCTCACGGGGTGAATATGACGAGGAAAGCATGCGCTTAACAAATGAATCACGGTTGTAATAAAGGTCATTTCTAAAAGTTTTTAACTCATATGTGCCTTTAAAAAAATCGATTAAATCTTTATCATTGTTTGATATGCCGCCGCTGAACCCTTTAAAATCAGGGCAAAGCCTTTTGCATACATCTTCAAGGCAACTCGTTACAGGCGCATTTTTATCTCTTGAGTTGTAAAGTATAAATACTTTACCGCGACGCTTAAGCAGGCGTTTACATTCTGCGGCGAAAAGTTCTGAATCAAACCAATGAAACGCCTGAGCGGCAGATATAAAATCAACTGAATTATCATTAAGGCCGGTATTTTCGGCGCTGCCGTTTACGGATATAAAATTATCATATTCACCAAGGCTGTTTTCCGCCTGACGGCGCATATCTTCATTAGGCTCAACGGCATATACCAAACAGCCCATTTTTAAAAGCGGCTCGGTAAATTTACCGGTACCTGACGCAATATCGGCAACAACGGTTCCCGCGCCGAATTTATATTCTTTTTTAAGGTAATCATAAAGTTCATTCGGATATGACGGACGGGCAGCGCTGTATACTTTTGCCTTTCCGCTGAATTTCTGCGTATTATTCATACTTTACCTCCTTAAAAAACGGTTTATCCGTATACTGCAAACAATTTATCAAGATAGGGAAAAACATTTTGAGGAACGAATTTTCCGCTTGCGGCAAGATTTTTAATTTCGGCGGACGACGCCCACATTGCGCCGCAGGTTTCGCCGGGCTGAAAAGTTACGCTTGCTATATCGCAATCGTGCCTAAACACCCACACATCAAGAAAATCTGGAAACTCCCTGTACTGCCTTTTGGCGGTTACAAATAATTTACCTTTTTTGGGGTCTAATTTTATGCCGAGTTCTTCCCGTGTTTCACGCAAAGCGGCGTCAAAACTGTTTTCACCCGCCACAACCGAACCGCCCGTCGGCTCCCACAAAAGCGGAAAATGTTTATTCGGTGTACGCTTTGAAATAAGCCACTGCCCTTTGGAATTTTTTATCCACACATTTACAACTATATGATATTCATCCCGCCCCATTGGTTTGCCGCGCTCAACGGTTCTTCCCGTCGGATTTCTTTCAGAGTCATAAATATCCCAAAATTCACTCACAATAAACACCGTGGCCTTTCATAAATTAAAAAACACATACGCCTTATTTCAGCCTTAAAATTTCATATTATTTTAATTTATTGTAGCATATTAATGCGCAAAGAGCAAAGTAAAATAAACCTTCATTGATATTTTTAAATTGAAGTTACACAAAGTTCGCTGATACACGGTGATTACAATTTTGGAATATTATGGTAAATCCTAAGACAAACCGATTAATTGCCGTAACAGACCCGTTCGGGTGCTCGTTTGCAAACAGAGAACTTGATCTTTTTCAACTTCAAAATTCTAAAGACAATGAAACTTTGAACTTTTAAAAAAACTTAACGCCGCCCAAAGATACTTAAGCGGCGTTAAAATCCATGATAAATTTATGTATTGGAATATATTTTATAATGCAAAAATATATTCAAAATTGTTATAATCGGTAAGTTCGTAATCATCTATTGTTTCATAATGCTTAGTTCCTATGCCGTAGGCGCAGAATTTAACCGTTTCATAATCATCGCTGCCCGGCCTGAAAAGTTTTAAAGTATGTATATACTTGCCTATAACAAATGAATTAGTTTCAAGAATGAAATCGCCGTCGCCCTCGCAGCGCTCGGCTTCCCTTACATCATACCCAACATTATTTATGCCTATGCAATCAGGATACCTTTTCTGCAGTTCTTTGACAAAATTATCAAAATTCATTGCCGACACTCTCTTTATTAAATAATTTAACACAAACAAACGGCAGCGCGCGAAATTGCAGACTGCCGCGGCGCGCAAATCTGTACTCTAAAAGAATACCATAATTGAAAAGATATTTCAAGGAAAAATATAATTTAGCAAATGTTATGCTTTAAGCGCCGAAAATCGGCAGAACCGAGTAAATAAAAAAACAAAAATCCCGCCGAAAACCGACAGGATTTTGTGGTGGGAGTAACAGGGCTCGAACCTGTGACCCTCTGCTTGTAAGGCAGATGCTCTCCCAGCTGAGCTATACTCCCTCAGCGCTATATATTTTACCATAAATCTGAGCAAAGTCAAGAGTTTTAATTAAATTTATTGCGGCGCATATTGCGCGAGGCAAAAAAATATGTTATTTTTAAATCAATAATGAAAAAGCACGGGGGCAAATAAAATGAGATTTATAAGTTGGAATGTGAACGGACTCAGAGCCTGCGTTAACAAGGGATTTGAAAAATTTTTCAGCGAAATAAACGCCGACATATTCTGTATTCAGGAAACGAAACTTCAGCAGGGGCAGATAGATTTTGCGCCCCAAGGTTACTACGCATACTGGAATTATGCAGAAAAGAAGGGCTATTCCGGCACTGCGGTTTTTACAAAGACAAAACCTATAAGCGTTAAATACGGAATGGGAAAAGAAGAGCACGACAAAGAGGGCAGGCTTATAACGCTTGAATTTGAAAATTTTTATTTTTTAACGGTATATGTGCCGAATTCGCAGCGTGAACTTGCCCGCCTTGATTACAGAATGAACTGGGAGGACGCTTTTTTTGAATACATAAAAGCGCTTGACGAAAAGAAACCGGTTATCTTTTGCGGCGACCTTAATGTTGCCCACGAAGAAATAGATTTGAAAAACCCGAAAACCAACCGCAACAACGCCGGATTTTCAGACGCTGAAAGAGAAAAAATGACAAGAATACTGCAAAACGGATTTACTGATACATTCAGATATTTTTATCCCGACCGAGAAGGCATTTACAGTTGGTGGAGTTATATGTTTAAAGCGAGGGAAAAGAACGCGGGTTGGCGAATAGATTATTTTATTGTATCCGACAGGCTGGACAGCAAACTGACAAAAGCGGACATACTTACTGACATTATGGGTTCAGACCACTGCCCTGTTTTGCTTGAAGCAAACATATAATTTAAAGTTTAAAATAATAAGAAAAAGTATTTACTTTTAACAAAAATTGTATTAGAATTAATTTTGTTGGGCAACGGCGCTTAATACAGCGCCTTATGCCCTTTTTTACTAAATAATTAAATAAAAGCAAGGAGTGCTGACATGAAAAATCTTGGCTATTACAACGGCGAATACGGACTTATTGAAGAAATGAAAATACCTATGCTTGACCGCGTATGCTGGTTTGGCGACGGTATTTACGACGCCACTTATTCACACAACCACAAAATATTTGATATGGACGCGCACCTTGACAGATTTTACAGAAGCGCTAAAATTTTGGATATCAATATGCCTGTTGAAAGAAACGAACTTGATAAACTGCTGAGAGAACTTGTGCTTAAAGTTGACGACGGCGACCAGTTTGTGTATATGCAGGTTACGCGCGGAAGCGGTCTGAGAAAGCATGTTTACGAAAAAGATATGAAATCAAATCTTTGGATAACGCTTACCCCCTGCCCTGTGGCGGACACATATAAGCCGATAGATGTTATTACATATGAAGACAAGCGCTTTTTATACTGCAACGCGAAAACGCTTAACCTTATTCCCTCCTGCCTTGCGGCAACAGCGGCAGAAAGAGCAGGATGTGAGGAGGCAATTTTCCACCGCGGCGATATAGTTACGGAATGTGCGCATTCAAATGTTTCAATATTTAAAGACGGCAAAGTTATCACTCACCAACTTGACGATAAAGTTTTGCCGGGCACCGCGCGTTTAAGGCTGCTTGCTTTTGCGGAAAAACTCGGCTACGAAACGGAAGAGCGCGATTATACGCTTGACGAACTTATGAATGCGGACGAAATCGTAGTACATTCCACAGGTTCGTTCTGCATACCCGTTAAAACGGTGGACGGAAAACCGGTTGGCGGAAAAGCGCCGGAAATGCTTAAAAAGATACAGGACGCGCTTGTTGCTGATTTTGAAGAGCAGTGCAAGGCGGACTGATTAAGATTTTAATTTGCTTTTAAGAGGTTTGTTATGACAAAAGAGGAACTTACCATATTTAATGTTGGCTGCAATCTGGACGCGCTTATGAATCTTGACCCGAGAGGTTACGGCGTGTGCAGAATACTTTATGACGGCGCGCGCAAATTTACCGGCGAACCGCTGTCTACAAACGGAGCAAAAGGGCTTATAAAAAATATCAAAAAGGGCAAAAAAGTATTTATTTTTACCGGATTTGTTCTGCTGCCGTGGGAAGAGGCTGAAACGGACGGAATAATATCAAGCTGCATATTTGCCAAATTCATTATGAGGGCATTTGGCGCAAAACCTGTTTTACTTATTCCGAGCCAGTGTGAAAAGGCGGTTAAGGCGATTTCAAATGTGCTGGACTTTGCAGTAACGGACGATATTGACGATATGAGCGAAAACACCGTTACATATATTATCTTTACAAAAGAGCGCGAAGAGGCGCCTGTTCAGGCAAAAGAAATTTTATCGCACGGCAAGCCGTGCGCGGCTGTAAGCATAGAAGCGCCCGGGCGCAACAAAAACGGATTTTACCACAACGCAGTAGGCGTAAATACAACCGGCGTTGAGGCAAAATATGATGTGCTGTTTAAAATGTGCAAAGACGCCGGAATATACAACCTGTCCATAGGCGACCTCGGCAATGAAATAGGCATGGCGGCAATTGAAGACCACATCAGAAAATATGTGCCGTACGCCGAAATGGGCGGCTGCAAAGCAGGCAGCGGATTCGGAATACTTGCCGACACCGTTGCGGACAATATTATTACTGCCACCGTATCAGACTGGGGTTGCAACGCGCTTATGGCGGCGACTGCGTTTTTGCTTAAAAAGCCGGAACTTTTCCACGACACGGAAGAGCAATCCGCGGCAATGGACGCTGCCGCTGCGGCAGGCATGCTTGATATGTACGGAAAGCCGCGCCCCTATATTGACGGAATAGGCAAAAATATAAATCTGCCGCTTGTTGCTTTAATGGGCGCGCTTATTGAATACCCTCACACTGTTGAGGATAAAACTCAGGAATGGTTTACTCACACGCTTGAAAAAGGATACTTTACACGATGAGGGCAAGATTTTTACCCTGCGGCGACTGCGGTATAACCGTTAATTTCGGAAACGAGATCAGCGAAGAGATAAACGGCAGGGTTACCGCTTTTACATCTGCCGCAGAAAAAGCAAAGATACAGGGCGCTGTTGAATACATACCGGCATTTTGCAGCGTTACAGTAATTTATGACCCGCTTAAAACATCCGCAAAAGAACTTATAAAGCAACTGAAAAAAGCGCAAAAGCAAAGCGCCGGCGGAAACGATTTTAAGCCGGTGCTTTATAAAATTCCGGTTTGCTATGACGACGAATTTGCCCCTGACATTAAAAGCGTGGAAGAGATAACAGGGCTTTCAAAAGAAGAGATTATTGATATTCACACCGGGTGTGATTACCCGATATATATGCTGGGCTTTCTGCCCGGATTTGCTTATCTTGGAAATTTGGATAAGCGCATTGCCGCGCCGCGCCTTGAAACGCCGAGAGTGAAAATCCCGCGCGGCAGCGTCGGAATAGGCGGAAATCAAACCGGAATATACCCCTCCGACTCACCGGGCGGCTGGCGGCTGATAGGCAAAACGCCCGTAAGAGTATATGACGAAAGAAAAGAAAGCCCTATTCTGTACCGCGCCGGCGATTACATAAGATTTGTAAGAATATCAAAAGAGGAATTTTTAAAAACAGATAAAGAATGCGAAAACGGCACATACGCCGTTGAGCGCGGGGAGGTGCGCCGTGGCAATTAAAATAGTGCGCGGCGGTATTCTTACAACCGTGCAGGATTTCGGGCGTACCGGATATATGAAATACGGCTTTTCGCAGTGCGGCGCAATGGATTTGCGCGCAATGAAAACGGCAAACATACTGCTCTCAAACAACGAGAACGCTGCCGTGCTTGAAATGACTTTGAGCGGAATAGCCGCTGTATTCACGCAGGACTGCGCCGTTTGCATAAGCGGCGCACATATTGAGGCGCAAATTAACAAAAAACCGATACGCACAAACAAAGTTTATAAAATATCCTGCGGCGATGTTCTTATCTGCGGCAGGGCAAAAAGCGGAGTAAGGGCGTATCTTGCAGTAAGCGGCGGAATAGATGTGCCTGAATTTCTCGGCAGCCGCTCAACTGATATGAAATCAAAAACCGGAGGCTTTCACGGCCGCAGGCTTAGCACCGGCGACGAATTAAAAATAATGCCGCATAAAATTCCCGAAAATATTGAAAAGCGGGAAACGGCGGAATTTGAATTTAAAAAAGATATACTGCTCAGAGCAGTACCCGGGCCTCAGGACGATATGTTTACAAAAGAGGATATGAAAACTTTCTTTTCCTCAGAATACAAAGTATCCGCAGAAGCGGACAGAATGGGAGTGCGCCTAAACGGCCCGCCGCTTAAAGGGAAAAACGGTATGGATATTATTTCAGACGGAATTGCGCCCGGCAGTGTTCAGGTGCCTGAAAGCGGGCAGCCGATAATACTTGCCGCGGACAGACAGACAACGGGCGGCTACGCAAAAGCGGCAACCGTTATCTCCTCCGATATGCCGCTGCTTGCGCAGGCTTTGCCCGGGTGCAGTATCAGATTTTGCAAAATATCAGTTAAAGAGGCGCAGGCGGCAGCCGAGGCGGAAAATAAAAAATACGAAATGCTTAAAGAATACATAAATAAACTTTAAAAAGGGTGATAATATGAACTATTCAGCAATGAGCCCGAAAGAGGTCAGAAAACTTATTAAAGAGCAGAAAATAACCGGGCAGACAAGCGGTATGTGCGCCGGATACGCCCAGGCAAATCTTTGTATTCTGCCAAAAGAACTTGCTTTTGATTTTCTTCTTTTCTGCACAAGAAATCCGCGCCCATGCCCCGTGCTTGAGGTTGGCGACGCCGGCTCAAGGATTATAAAAGAAATGGCGGACAATGCGGACGCGGCAACGGATTTTCCAAAATACAGGATATGGAAAAACGGCGTGCTTACAAAGGAAGTAAACGATATTTCCGATATTTGGCAAAGTGATTTTGTATACTTTCTTATAGGCTGTTCTTTTTCGTTTGAGGCGGAACTTATAGAGGCGGGCATACCCGTGCGCCATATTGAAGAGAGCAGGAATGTGCCTATGTTCAACACAAATATTCCGCTTAAAAAGGCGGGCATATTTGGCGGAAACATGGTGGTTTCCATGCGCCCGATACCGTATGACCTTGTTGTTAAAACGGTAAATGTTACGGCGGCAATGCCCCGCGTTCACGGAGCGCCGATACATATAGGCAACCCGAAACTCATAGGAATAAATGACATTTCAAAACCCGATTACGGCGACGCCGTTACTGTAAAAGACGGTGAAATACCCGTATTCTGGCCCTGCGGTGTAACGCCGCAAAACGCGGTAATGAACGCAAAGCCGCCCATTGCGATAACCCATTCGCCCGGGCATATGTTTATTACGGATATTAAAAATTCAAGCCTTAAATACTGAGAAAGAGTGATAATTTGTTTAAAATAAACCTTAACTGCGACCTTGGCGAGGGAGCGGGAGCGGACGAGATAATAATTCCGCATATTAACAGCGCAAACATTGCCTGCGGATTTCACGCGGGCGACGCCGTTATGATGGCAAAAACGCTTGAACTTTGCAAAGCAAACTCAGTGGGAGCCGGCGCTCATCCCGGTTATCCGGACAGAGAAAATTTCGGCAGAACAAAAATGGAACTTTCGCCCGAAGAGGTATACAATATTACGCTTTACCAACTCGGCGCCATAGGTTCAATTGCCAAATCAAAAGGCGTTAAACTTGACCATGTTAAGGCGCACGGCGCTATGTATAATGCCGCCGCCAAGGACAGAGCCCTTGCAGACGCAATAGTAAAAGCCGTTTACGATTATGACAGGGATTTAATATTGCTTGCGCTTTCCGGCTCTGAAATGATAAAAGCGGCAAAAGCCGCGGGAATAAGATACGCAAGCGAAGTATTTGCCGACAGGGCTTATGAGGCTGACGGAACGCTGAGGCAGCGCGGGCTTGACGGCGCTATGATAGAGGACGAAAACGAGGCTGTGGAGCGCGTTATCAGAATGGCAAAATGCGATATGGTAACGGCATACACCGGCGAAGATATTGAAATTGAAACTCACTCTGTTTGCGTGCACGGGGACGGGCCGAAAGCAATTAATTTTGTAAAAAAACTTAACGAGGCATTTAAGCGAAACGGCATAGAAACAGTTTCGCTTTCCGAGGTAATCCAAGGTAATCAGTATTAAAAATGCACTAACAGGATTATACGGCGCTCAAAATCTGCCGTTTGGTATATTTTGAAACTCCGAACTGCTGTTAACGCCTTATCAGGCTGCGATACGGCGTTGATAATTTTAATTTGATATTTGCAGCCCGAAAGGCTATGGCGATTAAAATGTTTTTCAGAACTGAAGCCGCAATAGATTTGGACGCGGCAGAACATAATTTTAATGTTACAAGGGCAAAACTGCCGCAAAATGTTAAACTGCTTTGTGTTATAAAGGCGGACGCTTACGGCCACGGAGCAGTGCCGCTTGCAAGGCTGTTTGAGGGCAGGGCGGATTTTTACGGCGTTGCCTGCATAGAAGAGGCAGTTGAACTGAAAAAAGCGGGAATTAAAACGCCGATACTCATTTTAGGCGCCGTGCCCCGCGATTTTTTTGAAGATATAGTAAAATATGAAATCCGCATACCTGTTTTTCACTATGAAGACGCAAAAGCGCTTTCAGACGAGTCTGTAAAGCAGCGCAAAAACACGCCTTTTCATTTTTGCGTGGATACAGGAATGAGCCGCATAGGTTTTCAGGTAAACGAAAATGACGCGGACATTTGCAAAGAAATAACGAAACTGCCCGGCATAACGGCTGAGGGACTGTTTTCACACTTTGCCACGGCTGATGAAAAAGACCTTTCAAAAGCGATTGCCCAGCGGGACAAATTCAAGGAATTTATAAAAATGCTTGAAGAGCGTGGAATAAATATCCCGATAAAGCACATCAACAATTCGGCGGGAATTATGAATTTTGACGAGTATTTTGATATGTGCCGCATGGGAATTATTTTATACGGGTTATACCCGTCTGCCGAAGTGGATAAAAATCTGCTTGATATTCGCCCGGTTATGCAGTGGCGCACGCATATTTCACACATTAAGGAACTTGAGCCGGGGCGCGAAATATCTTACGGAGGCACATATAAAACGAATGAAACGCGCCGCATTGCCACCATTCCCGTAGGATATGCGGACGGCTACCCGAGATGCCTTTCAAACAGAGGAAAAGTGCTGATAAACGGCAAGTTTGCTCCGATAACCGGCAGAGTATGTATGGACCAGTTTATGGCAGACATAACAGGAATTAACGCCGAAATCGGCGATACAGTTGTTCTTATAGGAAAAAGCGGTGAAAACGAACTGAGCATGGAAGAGGTTTCTGAAAGCGCGTATTCGTTTAATTATGAACTGCCCTGCCGCATTGCCCGCAGGGTGCCGCGAACATACTATCGAAACGGAAAATTTATATTTTCAAGAAATTATATGTACTGATTAAACAGAAAGGAAAAAAGATGGAACTACAAAACGGCAGGCCTGCCGATTTAAGCGGACGGCTTGAAAAGGAAATCAGAGTTTATGACCTGCTTGACAGCCTTGGAATAGAATACAAGCGCGTTGACCACCCTGCGGCGGAAACAATGGAGGCATGCCTTGAGATAGAAAAAGTTTTGGGCACGCCGATATGTAAAAACCTGTTTTTATGCAACAGGCAAAAAACGGATTTTTACCTGCTCTTAATGCCCGGCTCAAAGCCGTTTAAAACAAAGGATATAACAAAGCAACTTGGCTGCGCGCGCCTTTCATTTGCACAGGCGGAATATATGCAGAAATTTCTTGATATTACGCCCGGCTCAGTATCTGTTTTAGGGCTTATGAATGATAAGGAAAACAGAGTAAAACTTGTTATAGACGAAGACATTTTAAACGGCGAATACATAGGCTGCCACCCGTGCATAAACACATCAAGCCTTGCGATAAAGACAAGCGATATTCTTAATAAGTTTCTGCCGGCTGTTAATCACAGGGAAACAACCGTTGATATGCCGTGGCACTGCGAGGACGAATAAATGGGAATACTCATCTGCCCGGTATGCGGCAAAGAACTGAGCAGGCAGGAAAAACGGCTTTGCTGCGAAAGCGGGCATAGTTTTGACTTTGCCAAAGAGGGATATGTAAACCTGCTTACAGGCAGCAAAAGCGGCAGTAAAACCGGGGACAGCAAAGAATCCGCCCGCGCAAGGCACGAATTTCTGCAAAAAGGCTATTTTGCTTTTCTAAAAGACGAGATAGCAAAAAGACTCAGCGGCACGGTGCTTGACATATGCTGCGGCGAAGGATATTACGATGATTACAACGGTAAACTTTACGGATTTGACCTCAGCAAAGAAATGGCGCGCCTTGCGGCAAAGCGCAAAAACGGCGGCAATTACTTTGTTGCCAACCTGAAAGCAATACCTGTTAAAAGCGGCAGCATTGATACGGCAATACATATTTTTGCTCCGTTCAACGCCGCTGAATTTTCAAGGGTACTGAAAAAAGGCGGAAGGCTTTACAGCGTTGTTCCCGCCCCGGATCATTTGTTTGAACTGAAAAAACTTATTTATGAAACGCCGTATCTAAATGACGAAAACTACCCAGACGGCAACGGACTGCGGCTGATTTCAAAGCAAAAAATCAGCCGCACCGCTAATTTTAAACAAGAAGATATTAAAACGCTGTTTGCAATGACTCCTTATTACTACCACACTCCAAAAGAAGGAGCGGAAAGAATAAGCAGCGTTGATAGCCTAAACATAACTCTGGCGTTTACCGTGCTGGAATACAAAAAAATATAAATTAAAAATGAAACCCTTGCTCTCCTGAGCAGGGGTTTTTGATTAATAAAAGCATTGATTTTAGTAAATATAAATAGTATAATGAATATGCTACACAAATTTGAATAAACCATATCTTGGGTGTTTTTTACTTCCCGGTAAAAATGCACGCTCTTTTTTCGCATACTAAGATATGGTGGAATGAATTTGTGTAGCAGCAAATGAGCCTGCGTTTTTCTGCGCAGCATTTGCTGCGCATTTTTTATTTATGGGGAGTAAAAAATATGAAAAAAGTTTTTGCTATTATACTTACCTGCGTATTGATAACGGCGGCTTTTGCGGCGTGCAATGCCGAAACGAATGAAACAAACTCAGCGGGCGCTGATGAAAGTGAAGTTTTAACAGAGGTTGTTACCGATTCAAACGGCGAAACAGTTACGAACGAAAACGGCGAAACCGTTACACGAACCGTGGAGGAAGAAAGCGAAAGCGCCGCAGCGCAGGAGAGCGCCGGCACAACCGCGCCCGCACAGGGCACAACGGCGAAGCAGTCCGCACCACGCAGCGGAGGAGATACTGCTGCTGAAAAACAAACAACAACCAAGAAACAGACCACAACCAAAAAGCAAACTACAACTAAAAAACAGACAACAACCAAAAAAACTACCACAACAAAACCCACAACCTTTGCTATGACAGCGACAGAGATAAGGAATTATGCGCTGGAACAAATAGCGGATATAGACGGAACGATATATACACCGGAATTTACAAAGGGCAATGCCGGTTGGGACACACCTTTGGTTGTTTACACTGATGATTCCGAAAGCAAAATTAAGGAAGGTTGCAGAAGTTATGCGAACGGAGTATATAACGGTACAACTAAAAACGGCTATAATGTCTATGTAGAAAACAGTACAGATTATTACGGAGAAAAGGTGTTAAAAGTTTATTTCCTGTATGGAGGAATTTATACCGGACCTTCAGAATTATAAATTATAATCATTAATAATAAATAATATAAAAACATTTATAAGGCAGGGAATGCCTTTGATTCACACACAGATGTGAAATGCCACAACGCTTACTTGTGATCTATAAAAAAACAGCCTGTTTTTTCAGGCTGTTTTTTTGCTGTTTTAAAATTTCAGCGCTTTAACAACCCCTCCGAGTTGCCTGCGGCAACTCACCTCCCCTTACACAGGGGAGGCAGTGAGTTGGGAGCGGCTTGCGTTGAAACTCCCCCCTTACACAGGGGAGGCGATGAGTTGGGAGCGGCTTGCGTTGAAACTATCCCCCTTACACAGTGCAGGCTATAAGGAAAGTTATAAACCAGGTGTGCATAAACAAACAGCAAAGCCGCGCGGAATTTAACACGCGCGGCTTTGCCATGCAAAAAGTGATTAGATTTTGAATTTACATAATCTGCTCAATCATAACATCTGAAAAATTAAGGCGTTTTGATAAAATATATCTGACTTCATCATCCGTTTTGCCGCTGTTTTTCATAAATTTTACTGTTAACACGGCAAGGTTTATCAAAGCCTGCTTATCTGAAGTGTGCAAAACGATTACCTCCTTATTATATTCTGGGCAAAAATCTGAAATTTATTACCAACTTTGTTATAATTTTAACGCGGAAATGTTAAAGTTTGATAAAAATTTTATTTGAAAATTTTTAATTTTTAAAATTTTTTGCCCGTAAACAAGGATTTTAACGGCAATCTTATTTATTTTTGCGCGGCTTATAAACGCCGAGGCGGCGGACAAGCCCGCGGTAATAATCCCATTGCATAGAGAAAGACCACATTTTCTGCTCTCCGTTTTGCTTTAAAGATAAAATATATCGTTCCCGCTCATCGGGATTTCTTACGGTAAAGCAGTCATAAATCTGCGGGGAATCGGCAGATTTAACCGTTATAACGGCGTGTTCGCCCTGAGGGCAATAAACATTTATAACTCCGTTTTCAACAGAACAAATAACGCCCTCATCACTGCTTTCGGCAGTAAAATCAAAATCTTTCTGATTGGGAAAGGTATAAACCGTAAACTGCTCTTTGCCCGATTTATTAACAATATAATCATAGCAGAAATCGCCGTTTGAATTCTGAACCTTAATAAATTCCGCTTTATCGCTTTCAGGCTGAGTGTACGCCTCCACTTTTAAAAGAGTACATTCACCGGTGCAGTTTTTAATTTTTATGCCTATTAAATCCGTATCAACAGGCGGAAATTCAAACACGGTCGGCCCGCCGTTATTAAACTCGCCGGTATTGTAAGAAATATGCCCCACCATAAGTTGAGCGTTTAAAATATGATTTTCATTGCGCGGGTCTTCATATATCACAACGCGGCATATTTTTTTATTTTCGGGCAGTTTAAAAGCAACTATTCTTTTTTCGTCATTCGCGTCTGCCTGCCACAAACCTTTCAGCGGCAGACCTGAATCGTTCTTTATATCATCGCTGTCAACAAGTTTAAAATCCGCAAGGCGGGACGCATCACCGCTTGACGCAGTAATTTGTGAATTATAAAGAACGCTGTCCGTTCTTCTGAGCCAAAAAACTTTATCTGAATTTATTATTCCGTTTGCGTGGTCGGTTGCGGTTTGGCTTGAATATTCACGCATTGCTCTGTAAGAGGAGGAATTCTGCATTACGCGCGAAAGGCTCTCTTTTGCCACGGGGAAACGCACACGCTGATTCCAGCGGTAAGTATTTGTTTCACGCATAAGATTTGCCGGCTCCTTAAGGCGTGTGGAAAGCGCGTTTTGGCTGTAATAATCGCAGGCACCGTCCCACGCGGTGGAATAAGCAAAGCCTTTAAAAACAAGCGGAGTGTAAAGAGGGTTGCGCTTTATGATTTCACCGAGCGCCTCCTCAAAAAACAGGCTTATTGCGCGGTGGTCTGCATGGCCGTCATAATCACAGCAAAAAACGGTATCGGGTTTGTATTTTTCTATCACATTTATAAATGCGTTTAAATAATTTTTTCTTGTAAAATCGCAGTTTACAAACGGTTTTTTACTGCGTGTGCCGTATGTTTTATTATACCCGGCGGCAGAAGTTAAAATTTCATCATCCGGCGCGTTATAAATATGCGCCGAATTTTTATCTGTAATACTGTCGCTGAAACCGAGAAATATTATATCGCTTTCGGGAATGCCGTAAGTTTCGGCAACCGAAAGAGCCTCTTTTATTCTGAGTTTTCCGAGGCGGTAAAAATCGCCGTTTGTTGAAAAAACTATTTTAACTTTTGAGCCGTTTTTAACATACTGCTCTATAATGCCGCCGTAAATATTAATCTCATCATCTTCATGGGGAGCAAAGAACATAACATTTTTTGAGCCGAAAACATTTTTTCTGTTTGCCTCAGGAAAATCATAAAGCGTATCTTTAGTAAAAAACACGCTGCCGAACACCGCAACGCCCGCAGACGCCACAACCGCTGCAAGCGACGCGGCAAAAAAGAATATTGTAAGCCCGGAAGGAAACGGCATAAGCACTGCCGCAAGCATAGAAATATCAAGCACGCCGAGCAGCATATAAATTTGTATCATACGGGATTCTATATGAACGCCGAAAACAAATGTTAAAAATACGAAAACTGCGGTAAGAACTTTCAGCGGCATATATAAAAGAGGATTTACAAAAGCAATAACCATGGTTATAAGCAAAATAATAATCAGCGCCGTCATTACCGGAACGGCAAAAGACGCTTTTTCATAGGGCTTTATTTTTTTCCAGTTAACATTAATCACAAACTATCTCCCCTTTTTAAAAGGATTATAATATATTTCATCTGATTTCTTTATTAAAGATACCAAATCTAAATAATATAGTCAAATTTTTTTAAAAAAATCTTGACAAATAAATTTTTTATGATATACTTAAATTGTACTCGGTACAAGATAACAATTATAACAAGGTGGGCTTGATGCGAACCGAGCAAATAATTTCTATTTTTAAGGAAAAACATTTTCGCGCCACGCCGCAAAGGATTGCAGTATATAAATATGTTTACGGGCACAGAACCCACCCGGACGCTTCCCAAATATACGAAAGCGTGCTTAAAAGCAACCCGAGTTTTTCAAAAACAACGGTATACAACGCTTTAAAATCCCTTTGCGAAAGCGGATTTTTGATACCCGTTACAATAGACGGCGATAAAATTCATTATGACGCAAATATAAATTTCCACGGGCATTTCATTTGCAGTGAATGCGGCGAAATATATGATTTTGATGTGCCGGAACCCGTGGGCAAGGGTCTTAACGGATTTACCGTTACCCGAAAAGATGTTTATTACAGCGGCATTTGCCCGGACTGTAACAATAAATTAAAAAATTAATTTAAAAAGGAGTTTTTAATTATGGCAAAGAAGTATTATTGTCCCGTATGCGGATACGAGAGTGACGAACCTATTGAAAAGTGCCCCATCTGCGGCGCAGCTATGAAAGTTCGTGAAGAAGGCGGCGAAATGGCTTGGGCTGCCGAGCATGTTGTCGGCGTTGCAAAAGGCGTCAGCGAAGAAATCGTTCAGGGTCTTCGTGAAAACTTTAACGGCGAATGCAGCGAAGTTGGTATGTATCTTGCAATGGCAAGAGTTGCACACAGAGAAGGTTATCCTGAAATCGGTCTTTACTGGGAAAAGGCTGCTTATGAAGAGGCAGAGCACGCCGCTAAATTTGCAGAGATGCTTGGCGAAGTAGTAACAGACTCAACAAAGAAAAACCTTGAAATGCGCGTTGCCGCTGAAAACGGCGCAACACAGGGCAAGACTGACCTTGCAAGACTTGCAAAAGAGCAGGGACTTGACGCTATTCATGACACCGTTCATGAAATGGCAAGAGATGAGGCTCGCCACGGCAGAGCATTCGCAGGTCTCCTTAAGAGATATTTCGGCGAATAATACATTCAAATCAATCACATAAAAGGGCGGCGGATATTTCTGCCGCCCTATTGCGTACAATTTATTTTATATTAAGTTTTACAGGGAGAAACTAATGAACAAGGCTGCGCTTTACAATTTATCATACGGAGTTTATGTGATAACCACTTGGGCGGACGGCAGAGCAACAGGCTGCACGGCAAATTCCGCAATGCAGATAACCTCCTCGCCCGCAACAGTTGCGGTTTCCGTAAACCACGATAATTTTACAAATGAATGTATAAACAAAACAGGCGTTTTTGCAATTAACATTTTAGGCGAGCACTGCGACCCGCTTGTTATAGGCAATTTTGGATTTAAAAGCGGAAAAGACTTTAATAAATTTGCCGATTATGAGCCGGTAATCAAAAATTTTATGCCGATAGTTCCGAAAGCGAGCGGATACATAACCTGCAAAGTGATTGACAAAATGGAAACTTCCACCCACACCGTATTTTTGGGCAAGGTAACCGACGCCGATATTTTAAATGACGACGCACCTATGACATATGCCTATTACCACAATGTAATTAAAGGCAAATCGCCGAAAAACGCCCCGACATATCAGGGTGAATAAATAAAATTTCCCGCCGAAATGCTAAAACGCGTTTCAGCGGGATTTTTCATATCTTTATATTTATTTTGTTTCAGTATTCTGCTGAGCGGCGCGGCGGGCGGCAAGTTCGCTTTCCACCTTTTGGCGCTGGGCAGGGGTATACCTGATAAACAGCAGCGGAATTATATAAAGCAGGCTTGCTGCTGCCGGAGTCAGAATAACAAGCGGCCAAATCCACTTATCAAACGCGGCGGACTGCGTGCCTATATAGACCGATGCGCCTTCTATTGCTTTATAATCAAGCAAATGAAGAGCAAGAGCCGCAAGCCCGGCGGTTATGCCGCTTGAAATTTTGGTAAACATAGTCTGCATAGAGAATGTGATACCCTCCGTGCGTTTGCCTGTTTTCCATTCCATATAATCAATACTATCGCAAAAAACAGAAGTTTGGGCAATGGAACTTGCGCCGAGAGGAATACAGCCGAGCCCGATAAGAGCGAGCGCAAACCATAGATTATTGCCCTCAAACCCTATGAAATACGCAATGACGCGCACAACCACATTAGCCGCCTGCATCATAATAAGCGCGTTTACATAACCGCGGCACCATTTTTTCAGTTTATCAGCAAATATCATACCTATAAATCCGGGCAGCCCTGTTATTGCGGAATAGATAGTGGTAAGCCCCAAGGCGCCGATAATGCTGTTTTGCCCCAGAAAATCAGCCGGTATTTCATATTTGAAAAAATATGTAACAAGATTTGCGCCGAAACCGAGCGAGCCTAAAATATTTGCTATGGTTACAAGCAGCAACATTTTATTCTTAAAAAGCAATGAAAAACTTTCCCTTAAAGTAGCCTGCTGCTGCGCTTTAACAACTTTTACCCTTTCCTGAGCAAAACTGCATCTGTAACTGAGCATTGCGCCGCCGAGGCCGAATATTATTGCAAAAACAAGAGTAAGAAGAGCCATGCTGCCTCCCGTAGCGTTTGCAATCATTTCAAGCACCATAGGTATGCCTGCGCTGAGCGCGCCGAAAACGCAGGAACCGATAGTGCGAGCCCACTGCACGAAAGAATCCCTTTCCTGCGAATCAGGGGAAACGCTTGAAGTTATACCCCACACGGAAACATCCTGCAAAGTATAGCAAAGGTCCCAGCATATATACATAATTATAAAATAAGAAACGCGCAGCCAAAGCAGATTATCATCGGTTGAAAAAACAACAAACATAAGAACGGTGAAAATACCTACCGGAAGCGGCGTATATTTTAAAAACGGCCGCAGTTTTTCACCGTTTTTAAAAGTGTGTTTATCAATATATGAGCCTACTATGGGGTCGTTAACACCGTCCCAAACTTTCATAACTATAAGAAGCACAGATACCACAATAGCGGGAAACAGCGCAATATCAGTTAAAAAGTAATTAAAAAACGAGCCGCCGATAAGCGAATAGACCATATTCTGACCGCAAAGGCCGGCATAATAATTTATTTTTTCCTTTTTGGGTATATATTTCATAACCGCCCCTCCCCTTTTGTTTAAAATCTGCTTAATTTAATTTTATCACAAAGCGCAAATTAAAAATATGTGTAAACAGCACAAGAAAACAAGGAATTATTTGTATAACTTGCTCTTAAAATTAACGCCTGTATTGCAATTTTTAAATATTTTAAAAATATATATTTATGTTTATGCCCGTTTCTGATATAATACTCACGAAGAAAATAAATATCATTTTCCGTTAAAGCAAACGGGGATTATGATATAACTTCAAAGCAAACTGTTTTATAACGGTTTATTTGCTGAATAAAGGGAGGAAAAATATGGGCGGATTTTTCGCGACAGCGTCCAAAGAGGACTGCGTATTTGATTTATTTTTCGGTGTTGACTACCATTCACACCTGGGCACAAGGCGTGCGGGCCTTGCGGTATATGACGAGAAGAACGGGTTTGAAAGAGCAATTCATAATATTGAGAACGCTCCGTTCAGAACAAAATTTACAAAAGAATCTAACGAAATGCACGGCACTTTAGGCATAGGCTGTATATCTGATTTTGAGGCTCAGCCTATTCTTGTGCGCTCGCACCACGGCACTTTTGCCATTACTACTATAGGCAAAATAAACAACGCAAATGAGATAGTTGATAAAATTATAAAATCAAATGTTCACTTTTTTGAAATGAGCAACGGCGATGTTAACCCAACTGAACTTGTTGCCTCTATAATAAACCAAAAGGAAAATTTCATTGACGGCATAAGATACGCTCAGGAAATTATTGACGGCTCACTCAGTATGCTGATACTTACGCCGAAAGGCATTTACTGCGCAAGGGACAAGCTGGGCAGAACTCCTATAGTTATAGGCAAAAAGGAAGACGGTTATTGCGCAAGTTTTGAGAGTTTTGCATATCTGAATCTCGGCTATGCTGATTGCAGGGAACTAGGGCCGGGCGAAATAGTTGTTATGACGGCAGACGGCGTTAAAACACTTGTTGCCCCCGGAAAAGATATGAAGATATGCACATTCCTTTGGGTCTATTACGGTTACCCCTCTTCTTCATACGAGGGTATCAGCGTTGAAAAAATGCGCTACAACTGCGGCAAACTGCTTGCAAGGCGAGATAATGTTAAGCCGGATATTGTTGCCGGCGTTCCCGATTCAGGCACGGCGCACGCAATAGGCTATGCTAATGAATCAGGATTTCCGTTTTCACGCCCGTTTGTTAAATACACGCCTACCTGGCCGCGCTCGTTTATGCCTACTCACCAAAGCAAGCGAAATCTTATTGCCAAGATGAAACTTATTCCGATACATGACCTTATTGAGGGCAAAAGCCTGCTGCTCATAGACGATTCAATAGTGCGCGGCACCCAACTTAGAGAAACAACGGAATTTCTTTACGCAAGCGGCGCTAAAGAAGTACACATCAGACCCGCCTGCCCGCCGCTGCTTTTTGGCTGTAAATACCTGAATTTTTCGCGCACATCTTCAGAAATGGAACTTATAACACGCAGGGTAATAAAGAAACTTGAGGGCAAAGACCCGGATGACGCCACGCTTAAAGAATATGCGGACCCGGACAGCGATAAGTATAAAACAATGGTTGACGAAATAGGCAAGGAACTCCATTTCACATCATTAAGATACAACAGGCTGGACGACCTTATTGAATCCGTTGGCATAGGTGAAGAAAAACTTTGTACTTATTGCTGGAGCGGAAAAGAATAAATAATCTATTACACCATTTTTGCAAAATAAAAACATTTTAGTTAAACAAAAAGCAAACGAACTGAGTAAAAATTATAAGCGCCCCAAAAGCCGAACACTTTTGGGGCGCTTTTCTATATTTCGCGCTGTTTTATTTTTCCCACGCCATAACATACTCGTCTGCGGGTTTTAAATCAAGTTTCTCCTTAATTTCAAATCCGTTTTTTATATAAAACTTTACGGCTTTTTCATTTTGGCAGTACACATTTAGCGACAGTTCTTTCTTTTTATGTTTAACAAAATCAATAAGCGCTGTTCCTATGCCGAGAGAGCGGTATTCTTTTTTTACGAACAAACCCTCTATATAATTTCCGCTAAGCCCTATAAATCCCGCGGTTTCGCCGCATTTTTCATACACATATATTTCGGCGTTTTTAATCTGCTTTTCGGCGTATTCAAAATTATCGCGCCAATAACCTGCGGGAACGAATGAATGAGCGTCAATATTAGAATCAAGCCATATACTCATTACTTTATTTACATCGCTTATTTTAAATTTTCTTATCATTTATGATACCTTGAATTATTTATTATGGAAAAAGCACGGTAAATCTGCTCGCAAAGCACAAGGCGCGCAAGTTGGTGCGGCAGAGTAATTTTTCCGAAAGAAAGTTTTATTTTTCCAAGCGATTTTACCTTATCAGCAAGCCCGAACGAACCGCCTATAACAAAAGCAATTTTTGAATTTTGCAGACTTATCCTCTCTATCTGAGCGGCAAATTCCGGGGAGGAATATTCCCTGCCCTCTATACAAAGCGGGATAACAGCGGCGCCTTTCGGAATCTTTTCAATAATTCTTGCGCCTTCCTTTTCAATAATATTAAGTATTTGAGCAGAAGACGGGTCTTCGGGGGCGCGTTCCTCCGCAACCTCAATTATCTGCACTTTGGCATACGGCGAAAGCCTTTTTAAATATTCGGCGCAGCCGTCCCTCAAATACTGTTCTTTAAGTTTGCCCACGCACACAACAGTTATATTTATCACAAAACTATTAAACCTCCGTCATTTTCCGGCTTGGAAACATAAAGGCGGTAATCCTCATTTTCCTTTGCGCCGAGTTCGCCCAGAGCGGTAACGGCGGAAAGGCGCGCTATTTCAGGCACATTATTTTCCCGGCTGAGATGAGCAAGCACAAATCTTGTGGTGCCGCTTTCAATCAATTCCTTTGCAAAAGAATCCGCCGCGTTATTTGAAAGATGACCTTTATCTGAAAGAATACGCTTTTTAAGCGGGTAAGGATATGAGCCGTTTTGCAGCATTGATATTTCATGATTTGATTCAAGAAAAACCAAATCAGACCCCGAAACAGCCTTTTTAGCCTCATCGGTAACATAGCCGGTATCCGTGCAGACAGAAACGGTTCTGCCGTCCGAAAGTTCTATCTTATAACCAACGCAGTCAACAGCGTCATGAGAATTATGAAAAACAGAAACATACATATCGCCCAAATCAAGCACCGAGTTTATTTCATATGATGTTACCGTATTATTTGCGATACCGCTGAAACGCAGTTCCTCCAGCGTTGCCGGAGTGGCAAAGACCGGGGTTTTATGCCTTGAGGCAAACACACGCACGCCCGCAACATGGTCTGTGTGCTCATGAGTTACCAAAACTGCCTTTATATTATCCGGGTCAACGCCGATATTTCTAAGGGCGCAATCGCACCTTTTGGCGGAAACGCCTATATCAACAAGAATACCGCCGTTTCTGCCGCCTATGTATATTGAATTTCCGCTGCTGCCGGAAAAGAGTTGACACACTTTTGCCATAAAATTAACTTCCCAAAAAATATAAATTTTAAATTAAATAAAGCAACAAACATTCAAAAAGGGGCGATGATTCGCCCCTGTTTTATTACTGATATTTAAGCCGTCATCAGCCTGCATGCGCAACGCTGCCGCCCGCATCCGCACGGACTCTTTTAATATCGGCGCCGAGTTTTGTAAGTTTTTCAACAATATTCTCGTAACCTCTGTCCACATACTCTATTTTTTCAACAACGGTTTCGCCTGTTGCTATAAGCCCCGCAATTACCATTGCTGCGCCGGCGCGCAAATCCGTTGCCTTAACTTTAACGCCTGTTAAATGGTCTACGCCCTCTATAACGGCTATTTTACCATCCACCTGGATATTGGCGCCCATTCTGAGCAGTTGGCCTACATACTGAAATCTGTTATCCCAAACAGATTCCGAAAGAATGGAAGTGCCCTTTGCAACTGAAAGCAATACAGCCATTTGGGGCTGCATATCCGTTGGAAAACCGGGATGCGGCATAGTTTTAACATTGCATCTTGTAAGCGGCTTAAAGCGCGTTACACGCACTGCGTCATCATATTCAATGATTTCCGCGCCCGCCTCTTCAAGTTTTGCGCTGATTGATTCAAGGTGCTTTGGAATTACATTTTTTACAAGCACATCACCGCCGCATGCAGCAGCGGCAACCATATAGGTGCCAGCCTCGATTTGATCCGGTATAATTGAATATGAGCAGCCGTGCATTTTTTCAACGCCGCGGATTTTAATAACATCAGTTCCCGCTCCGCGCACATCGGCGCCCATTGAGTTAAGAAAGTTTGCAAGGTCTACGATATGAGGCTCTTTTGCCGCGTTTTCAATAATAGTAAGCCCTCTTGCAAGGACAGCGGCAAGCATAACATTAATAGTTGCGCCGACGGACACAACATCCATATAAATAGTTGTGCCCACAAGTTTTTCCGCCTCTGCGCACACCATACCGTTTATTATATTGACATCTGCGCCGAGCATTTCAAAGCCTTTGATATGCTGGTCAATAGGTCTGTCCCCGAAATCACAGCCGCCTGGCAAAGCAACCTCTGCCTTTCTGAACCTGCCGAGCATTGCGCCGATAAGATAATAACTTGCCCTGAAGCGCGATGAAAACTCATAAGGCACACTTTGGCATTTAATGGTGCGTGTATCTATTTCTATGGAATCTTTAGAAAGCAGTTTTATACGCGCGCCCATTTGGCTTAAAATTTCTATTATTAAAGAAACATCCGAAATATTAGGAATATTCTCTATTTTAACTTTATCATCCGCAAGCACGGCTGCGGGTAAAATGGCAACGGCGGCATTTTTTGCGCCGCTGATATTAACTTCACCGAAAAGTTCTTTTCCGCCTTTAATAACAAAATCTTCCAAATCAATTTCCCTCTTTAAACCCGGAATAATAAATATATCTATAAAAAAGTTATAATCTTAATAAGTATTGTTTTACCTAACTTTGCATATTATAGCAGAATGGTCTGTAAAAATAAAGACCTTTTAATAATTCGATACACTTTTGTAATATATAAAATTGATGAAAAAACAACAACATATATGGTGATTTTGCCCAAAACGGTGCAATATAAGGGGTTGCAAATTTTTTTAAAAAAATTTTAAAAAACTCCCTTTTTCCCATAAATTACAAAAATATTACAATGTTTTCAGTGCAAAATGACGAAACTGTATAACTGAAATTTTTTAAATTCCGGGCAAAAACCGGCGCAAAAATATTATTTGAAACTTATTAAAGATTATTATCGGCGGCTTATGTATTTTTATATAAAATTTTACAGTTTGCGCCGGGCTGCACTTAATATATTATTTAATATTGACAAATCTTTTTACATATTGTATTATGATTGTAAATATTCATTTTTTTATTAATTTTTATTTTTTTACGGAGGATTAATTTTGGACGACTCTATATGGCCTCTGCTATTACTGCAGGTAGTACTGATAGCGCTTAACGCCGTTTTTGCCGCTGCGGAGATAGCAATAGTCAGCATGAACGATAATAAAATGGCAAAAATGGCAAAGGAAGGAAACAAAAAAGCCGCGCGCCTTGTTAAACTTACAAGCCAGCCGTCAAGATTTCTTGCAACCATTCAAATTGCCATAACGCTTGCAGGATTCTTGGGCGCCGCGTCCGCCGCGGAAAGTTTCTCAGATGTAATCGTAGAGGCTATTATGAAAACGGGAATTTCATTCCCGGAAAATGTGCTTAACAGCATTGTAGTATTTTTAATTACGCTTATAATTTCATTTCTCAATATCGTTTTCGGCGAACTTGTGCCGAAACGAATTGCAATGCGCAATCCCGAATCATACGCGCTTGGCATTTCAGGGCTGATATTTGCCATATCAAAAATATTTAAACCTATAGTATGGCTGCTTACCGCCTCTACAAATCTTGTTTTAAGGCTATTTAAAATTGACCCGAACGAGAATGATGACGAAGTAAGCGAAGAGGACATACGAATGATGGTTGATGTGGGCAGCGAAAGCGGCGCCATTGACCGAACAGAAAAAGAATTTATACAAAATGTTTTTGAGTTTGACGATCTGACCGCCGGCGAAGTTGCTGTGCACAGGACGGAAGTTTCGCTGCTTTGGCTTGAAGAAAGCCCTGAGGAATGGGATAAAACTATTCACGGCAGCCGCCACAAAATTTACCCTGTTTGCAATGAAACGGTGGATAATGTGGTGGGCATACTTAACGCAAAAGATTATTTCCGCCTTGGCACGAAAGACAGAGCCACCGTTATGAAAAAAGCGGTGCACCCCGCGTATTTTGTGCCTGAAAGCGTTAAACTTGATGTGCTTTTTCAAAATATGAAAAAGAGCAAAAACTCCTTTGCCATAGTTTTGGACGAATACGGCGGAACAACAGGTATAATCACAATAAACGACCTTGTTGAGCAACTTGTAGGCGATTTTGATTATGACGACAGCAACGAGCCGCGCCCGATTGAATCAATAGAAAGCCTTGATTCAAAAACATGGAAAATTATGGGCAATCCGGCTATTGACGATATTGAAGAGGCGCTTGATATATCTCTTAAAAACGAGGAATGCGATACATTCAGCGGGCTTGTTTTTGAAGCGCTCGGCTCAATTCCCGATGACGGCTGCGCGCCGTTTGAAGTTGAGACGGACGGACTTATTATTAAGGTAACGAAAGTTAAAAACCACCAGGTGCAGACGGCTATTGTGTGCAAAGCCGCTCCAAAAAAAGAAGAGCAGCAGGAATCTGAAACCGAAAACAAAGAAAACACTGACGAAAACTGACAAAGCATAATTCCTGCAAAATAAAATTTAACATTATAAAATAACGCCGTTTAAGCAGAAGTTTAAACGGCGTCTATTTTTTATTATATTATTATTTAATCAAATTATTTTTGCAAAATTCCGTATGCAATCGCAGTATATTTATATTCACGAAATACGGTTAATCGGCGCGGCATACGGATTTATAGTTTTTTTAATTAAATTACGGCGTGCTGATTATTTATTTCACCGCCGGTCAAAATATTATCCGCGGCAAGCGCAAGTTTGCGGAAATCATCGTTATTTTTAAACAGGCGGGACGGTGCGCTCATTGCGCACATCACAACACGGTAATAGGCGCTGTTTCTCGGGTGCGTAATAATTGAGCCGTCCAGAATTGAGAGCCAGATTTCACCTATCATTTCCCTTAACGGTTTATATCTGAACTGCATTGCGTCCGCCCGCGAAACGCCTTTTGCAAGTCCCAGCGCGCGCAGAAATTTATACACATCCCAAACAAGGGCGGTATCAATTTTACGCACAAACGGTTTCAGCAAAAACCAAAATTTACCGAGTTTCTCACCGTTTAACTGGAGCGCCTGCGCCCGCTCAACGAAATCCTGCCTGCTGCGGCATTTTGTCAGATTAAATATAAGATTGCAGGCATGCTGAGCAAGAAAACGGCGGGCGTCAACTTCCCTGCCGTTTAAAGTGAATTTTTCAAGGTAGTCAACCTCATAATAAAGCGTATTATCACTGTTTACCGTTACATTTACGATAGGCGCGGGATAGCCTACCAAAGAGCCGACATTTACTTCCGTTATCTTTTTTCCGGCAGGGCTTGCAAAATAATCGGTGTTCTGAATATGGCTGTGCCCCACGAACATATATTTCAGCCCGTTATCAGCAAAAAACGAGGCGGTTTCTTCCCTGTTTTCAACGCAGGTTGAACCGCCCGTAATAAGCGGCGAAACATGGGGCACAAGCAGATGGTGCTCAATACCTATAATAAGGGCGCCGTCCTCCTCTGCTTTTTTGAGTTGTTTTACAATCCATTTTCTGCATTCGGGAGTAAATCCGGCGTGGCCGTTTTCATTTTTATCATCATTAAGGCAGAGCACGCGCACTTTATCAGAAAGATTTACAGTATAGCAAATGGTGCCTATATCGGTTATAAAACTATCAGCCGCCTGCGCAGGGCCGAAATCTTTATAAAATTCCGGCAGGTCTGCGCTTTTCATAACGGGCACATCGTAAAATGTATTATCGCCGTCAAAGCGGCGGGGATTTTCGTCGCAGCACCAGTCGTGCGTTGCGGTTATCAGGTATACAGGCTTTTTTTCTTTCAGTTTATAAAGCTTTTCTCTGAACTCAAGGTGGGAAACCATTTCTCCGTCATTTGAAACATCGCCGAGGATAAACACGGCGTCAGTATCGCTGTTTGCTATTTTATCAAAAGCGGCGTCTATAATCTCAGCCGTTTCAGCAAGGCACTTTTGGTCAGAGCCGGAGCGAAGTTCATAAGCCTTTCCGCTTGTGCCGAGAGTTTTGGAATAATAATGCGTATCCGCAATAAAAGTTATCTTCATATCAACACCTATTACAATTATACTTCAGCAACAGTCTCAGTTCAAGACTTTTACAAAAACAGGCGGCGCCATTTGCAGACGCCGCCTAATTGTAATTTTTACTTATTCGTTTACGGCTTTTGCCGTTTCTTTTTCCGCTTTTCGCGCTTCTCTTCTTTCCATAATTTCTTTCATCATCTTTCTGTGGCCGTCGCCTGTGATGTTATAGAAATGCATAGGAACAAGCATAAGCAGGTAGCCTATTGCGGGAACAACGGTAGTGAGAAGGAAGAGCGCCCAGTTTGTTTCAGTATTCTGAACAAGAGAGCCTTCAGTATGCTGAACATATCCCGTAAAGCCGAGAATTGCAAGGCCTATGGAAGAAGAAAATGTATTTTCTATTTTTCCTGTAAAACTCATAATGGAAAGCATTATTCCCTCTACACGAGTGCCTGTTTTCCACTCAATATAATCAACTGTTTCGGCTTCCATTTCCTTTTGAATAAGGTTTTTAAACTCAAGTGGTATGGAGGTAAGACCGGTGAAAAGGACTACGAGTATTCCGGTAAAGAGCGGCACGCTTTCACCCGCGGCTTTATTCATAAGCCCGTTATAGCAGGTGATTGCAAACAGCGCGTGCAGGATTATTGCAACTACGCAGCAAGCCTGATAGAATTTTTTGCTGTCCGCTTTTCTGCCGAGAGTTTCAATAATCTTGGGAACAAGCAGACCGGCAATAAGAAATCCCGGGAATTTAACAACATCAATAAATATATTATACTGCCTGTTGAACATAAGATCGGCAACAAAATAGAAAGATACCTGCTCTGCAATCTTGCAGATAACAAAGAAAACATTGCCGAGAAACAGCATAAGAAGCGGCCTGTTTTTGAAAAGCAGCAAAAGACACTCTTTAACAGACGGGACATCCTCTTTATGCTCCGCTCTTTCGGTGGTGTTTTTAAAAGTAAATCTTGTTAAGAAAACTATTCCGATTGCGGAAATAATTGCAGATGTAAGGTAAGCCTGCGGCGTATGGTCCTTAAAATAAGGAAGAAGCGCAGCGCCGGCAACAAAAACCTGCGGCAGAGCGCCGAGCACGGAACGGGTTATTGAACTTACACCGAAAAGTTTTGTTCTTTCTATTCCGCTGGGCGTAATAGAAAAAGCAAGGGCGCCCATAGGAATATCAAAAGCCGTATAAGTAACATCAAGCCCCACAAACAAAATGGTTGTATAAATAATATTTAAAAGCGGGGGTGCGTCTGCGCTGCCGATAAAGAACAGTATCATAACGATTGAAACGAATATCGGCGCCCATTTTATGTAAGGCCTCATCTGACCGTCTTTAGTTCTTGTTTTATCAACTATAACGCCCATAATCGGGTCATTAATAGCGTCAAATATACCGCAAAAAAGGCGTATTTTAGAGGCGGTACCCATAGGGTCATCAAGTTTTTTAAACAAAACATTCGTCAAAAAGAAATTGATGTATTTTGACGAAGTCATACTTGTATTCATACCCTGCGCGCCGCGCCCGACAGCATATGAAAGAGTTTCTTTCCAGGTAAGGTAAGTTTCCTCGCCGACATCATTTTTGATAATCTTGCTGTTCAGAAATTCCTTAACATTAAACTTTCCCATCATTCTCCTCCTGAATATGGTTTGCTGATTATTTTATTTTTACGATTTTGTTTTTCTTAACAAGATAAACATTATCCGAAATATCCATCATTGCTTTGTCATTCATACTATCCGTATAAAAATTGACTATATGGGCGTTCGGATAAAGTTCATTAAAAATCTTTACTTTATTTTCAAGAAAGCAAAGGCGGCGGAATTTGCCCGTTTTTTTATCTATACTTGAGCCGACATAATTTTTTATGCCCATTCTTTTCATAATTTCATCAAGTATAAAATCCGTTGTGCCGGAAACGATTATATCACTGTCTTTACGCACGGAAGAATACCACGGCTTTATCTTTTTTTCGTTTTTATTCCAGAAATCCACCACGGCGCCTGAAATATCGCCCGCTTTTACATAATACCCTTCAAGGAAAGAGGCATAAGCCTCAACAGCGTCCTCAACGGTAAACAAATGCAGCATATCCTTAAGCGCAATTACTGCAAGTTTAGGCAGATATTTCCAGATTTTTATATCCCTGCGTACAAAATACAGTATAAAATCAACAAGCGTTTCGCCATCATAAATTGTGTTGTCAAAATCGTAGACATTAACTTCCATAATATAATCTCCGTTTTTCAAGATTAAGTTTAGTCAAAGTCAAATCCGCGTCAAAAAAAGCCGAAAAATAAAACATTTTCAGGCGGAAGAAAATCGGCGCTGTTTTAATTAAATATTATCAGAATTTTTGAATGCTGGCAAGACGGTATTATTATTTATTTTCTTGACTTTAAGGCGAATTAATTATATATTAGTATAAATAAAAAAAGGAGCACCCGGCTTTGCGCCGGATTAAATTATGAAAAGGGATTATATAAAGACTGATGTGGTTATAGTAGGCAGCGGCGTTGCGGGGCTGTTTGCCGCGCTTTGCCTGCCGGAAAACAAAAAGGCGCTTGTAATAACAAAAGAAGACCTTAAAGAATGTGATTCTTACCTTGCCCAGGGCGGAGTTTGCGTATTAAAAGACATAGAGGATTTTGACTGCTATTTTGAGGACACGATGAAGGCGGGCCATTATGAAAACGACCCGGAAAGCGTGCGTGTAATGATAGAATCATCACCTGATGTTATCAGCACTCTTATAAACTTAGGAGTTAAATTTGATACGGACAGCGACGGCTCTTACAACTACACGCGGGAGGGCGCGCACAGGCGAAACAGAATATTGCACCACAAGGACGAAACGGGCAAAGAGATAACCGCCACACTGCTTTCAATAGCAAAAAAGCGCAAAAACATAACTTTTATAACACAGACTACTATGATAGATATTATTGAAAAAGACAACACCTGCTACGGCATAGTTTGTGAAGATGAATTAGGCGAGCGCGGCGCAATACTTGCAAAAGATATAATTCTTGCAACGGGCGGAATAGGCGGGCTTTTTAAAAACTCCACAAATTTTCCGCACATTACAGGCGATTCATTTGCGCTTGCCATTAAACACGGTATTGAACTGAAAGACATTAATTACATACAGATTCACCCCACAACCCTTTACAGCAAAAAGAGCGGCAGACGCTTTCTTATAAGCGAGAGCGTGCGCGGCGAAGGCGCTGTACTTCTTAACGAAAACGGCGAAAGATTTACGGATGAACTTCAGCCGAGGGATGTTGTTACCGAGGCGATTTGCAAAGAAATGGAAAAATTCGGCACTGACCATGTGTATATAACTCTGCCAACCATGACAAGCGAACAGGCAAAAAAGAGATTTCCCAACATATTTGAAGCCTGTATGGAAGAGGGGTATGACATTACAAAAGACAAAGTGCCCGTAACTCCTGGCCAGCACTATATGATGGGCGGCATAAAGACTGATATAAACGGCAGGACTTCTATGAAACATCTGTTTGCCGTTGGAGAAACGGCGTGCAACGGAGTACACGGCAGAAACAGGCTTGCCTCAAACAGCCTGCTTGAAAGCCTTGTATTTTCCAAACGCGCGGCAGACCTGATTGCGGCGGACAGCAGTGAAAAAGATTCTTACGCCCCTGACACGGACTGGGATTCCCTGCCGCCGAAAGAAGAGCGTGAAAAGGAATTTAAAAACCTTGTTATGAATGAAATTAAAAGAAAGGACCGTGCTTTTTATGATAAGTGGTGTAACGATGAAGATTAATATGGATGATTATATCATTCACGCGCTTAAAGAGGATATTACAAGCGAAGATGTTTCCACAAACGCGGTTATGCCCGAAAACAAGCAGGGCACGGCGCAGCTTATTTGCAAAGCGAACGGAATTATCTGCGGCATTGAGGTATTTGAGCGTGTATTCACCCTGCTTGATGACACTTCCAGATTTGAAACAAAAGTCAAAGACGGCGATAAGGTTACTAAAGGGCAGATAATAGGCGTACTTTACGGCGATATTAAGGCGCTGCTTTCAGGCGAGCGCACGGCTCTTAACTATCTGCAAAGAATGAGCGGAATAGCAACGATAACAAACGAATACGCAAAAGAACTTGAGGGCACAAACACCACCCTGCTGGACACAAGAAAAACAACGCCTAATATGCGCCCGTTTGAAAAATACGCCGTAACGGTTGGGGGCGGCAGAAACCACCGCTATAATCTTTCTGACGGCGTGCTGCTTAAAGACAACCACATAGGCGCGGCAGGCTCCGTTGCAAAAGCAATAAAAATGGCAAGGGATTACGCGCCGTTTGTTAGAAAAATAGAGATAGAAGCCGAAACTTTAGACCAGGTAAAAGAAGCGATTGAAGCCGGCGCGGATATTATTATGCTGGATAATATGGATAATGACACAATGAAAAAAGCGGTTGAACTTATAGGCGGCAGAGCGCAGACGGAATGTTCCGGCAATGTTACAAAAGAAAGGCTAAGGGAAATAGCGGCAATAGGCGTTGACTATGTTTCAAGCGGCGCGCTCACTCATTCCGCTCCCGTGCTTGATGTAAGCCTTAAAAACCTGAAACCCGTTGAATAAATCAGAAGTTTTAAAATATCGGATAAAAAATCCGGCTGAAAATTAATTCAGCCGGATTTTTTGTTGTATTACTGGCGCTGTTCAGCCTTTAAGTCCCCTTGCCTGCCTATCCATATCCTCTATAACTATATCGAATATTTCGCCGAGGGACGCGCAATATTCAAGCACTTTCCACGGCTCATTAGTGTGGTAATGGATTTTAATGAGTTCTTCATCACCAACCGCAAGCAGGCAGTCGCCCTTAAAGTTCTCCTCAAAATAATCGTTAATTTCGTCCTCATCAAGGTTTTTGCCCTCAATAAGAAGTTGAGTGTCATATTTATACTCAAGCATAGTATTTCAAAACCTTTCCGCGCCGCGGCGCATATTTTTATTTATTACAAAAAATATTACTTTGATACAATATCTGCGCCGAACGGGCAAAGGGCAAGTTTTGCAAGTTTAAAATGCTGCTTGCCGAACGGAATACCTATAATAGTTACACAAAGCAGAATGCCCCACATTAAATGCTCAAGCGCAAGCAGAATACCTGAAAACAGCATCCAAACAAAGTTTAAAATTGCAGAGCCTGCTCCGCCGCCGTAAACAATTTCTTTTCCGAACGGGCAAAAACTTAAGCCCGCCATTTTAAAGCACTGCGTGCCGACGGGAATTCCGATTATGGTAACGCACCAGAGGCAGCCTGCAAAAAGCCAACTAAGGCCGCTGAAAAAGCCGCCGAAAACAAACCATAATATATTCCCTATTGCAGACATAATACCAAATCCTTTCATAAATAACATACCATATTTATATTACGGATAAATGACCGCATAATTACAAATTTGTTAGATTTCAGTACGGGATAATGAAACATATATTTTTAAGCGCGCCCAGCGGATATTTATTTTACTTCCGGCGGAATTAATCAAAGTCAAAAAGATTCAGCCCTATTTCATCACTGAAGCGGCGTGAAACTTTACCGTTTACAATATTTATAACCATTTCGCAGGTTGCGCTGACTACGGCTTTATTAAGGTGCCCGCCAAAGACCTCGCCTTTTTCGTTGCCAACGCTCATATGCAAGTGCGAATAATGCTCTTTGTTCATTTGAGTAACCGTGCCGGAAAGTGAAACTATTTCAAAATCGCCATTAAAACTATTTGAATAATACTGTTTTTCAGCCGTTTTAAACACGCCTACGGTAACATCGCCGACCGCGCCTATAGCGTTTACATAGGCGAGGGTTATATCTTCTTTTTCGCAAATTGCTTTCAGAGTTTCCACAATTTCCTCGCCCTTATCTATCCTTGCAAAAACCGTGTTTTCAAATCTTTTGTATTCCATACTAATCACCATAGCCTTTCAGGCTACAAAAAATTAAAATAATTAACACCTTACTGTAGCCTGATAAGGCGTTAATGGTACAGCCATCTCAAAATTATTCAGCAAGGCAAATTTTGAGGGCAATATAATCAGAATCAGTGTGAATTTTCACGCTAATCCTCTTTTTTTAATTATTAAGTTTATCAAAAAGCGCCTTACAGCCTGATTTTATATCTTCATACGCCGCCGAAAAATCACCCGTATACCAAGGGTCTGAAACATCTTTCCCGCTCCCGGCAAAACTCATTATTTTAAAAAGTTTGCCCTGCTTATCGCCGCCGAACAGGCGCTGCATACCGCGCATATTTTCGCTGTCCATACCTATTATATAATCATATTTTTCATAATCATCTTTTTTCAGGCGCACCGCGCGCTTGCCGGCGCACGAAACCCCGTGCTTTGCAAGTTCGCGCCTTGCCGGCGGATAAACAGGGTTGCCCACGCCGCCCCAAATTTCCTCGCCGCTTGTTGCGGCGGAGGCAATATAAAATTTTTCCGAAACGCCTGCCTTTTGCGCCATATCTTTAAAGATAAATTCCGCCATCGGCGAACGGCAGATATTGCCGTGGCAGACAAATAAAATTTTTATCATAGATACCTCTTTAAAAGCCGAAATCAAGGCCTGCGGTGATTTTTAAGCAAATCGGCGCAGGTGGCGCAAATATTTTAAGCCTGAAAAAATATTTCAGGCGCTTTTGATTTACGCCGCTTTTTATTCAAGTATATCACGCGGCGGCTCTGGTTTCAACAAAATGAATTTAAAGAAAAAGCCGAAAGGGAAAAATTAAACTCTTTCGGCAGTTTTGGGTTTTATTTATTTTTATTTTTGAAAATGCGCTCGAAAATCATTCTTACAAACGGGCCTATAAAGAATATCTGGCTGAAAAACGCCATTGGGAAATTCAGCACCGTTGTTTGCAGCCACACCGCCGCAAACTGCACGCCTGCTTTTTTGAAAAGCAGAGTTGCAATAAGGCTCATTGAAGGGCACATAAGGCACACTATCATTGAGGACAGCGCTATCACAAAAAGTTTTGGATTATCCTTTTCAGGGTTCGTAAACTTAAATGCAAGTTTATGGGCAAGGCGGTCCACAACAAGAAATTCAAGCACGAAAGCAACCGGCCACATAATAACTATCTCATTAAAGGCTGAAAGAAAAACGCTGTTTTCCATTTTGCCGGTGCTTAGCGCAATGTTGTAGCATATCATAGCGTACACCATTACAAAGGACATTAAAAGTGTGAAAATGACATTCTGAAATTTTGTTTTTGGCATAATGTTTACTCCTTTCATAAGGGATAAACATTGTGTTGTTCGTATCAGTGCAAACCCAAAAGCACCCGTGCGTTTCCAATATTACCACTGTTTACCGTTTTGCCCGCGTATTATAGCAGATAAAAAATCAAAAATCAATGCCTGAATCAAAAAAGCAAAACGCTTTACTGTAAATTGAAGGGCGCAAAACGCAAAAAATATAAACCGGCGGCAAAACGGTTAGGCGCATAAAAAGCGGTCGGTTTTTATTTTTTACTCTAACTTTAATGCAGAACGATTAATTTTTATCAGTTTTTCTTTGAAACAGGATTGACAGATGAAAACGGCGCTCCTGATTATCATAATGCCATTCAACCCTGCCGTTATTAAGTTTTGCGTGCTTTTTGATTATTCGCGTTCCGAAACCGTGATTAGCGGACTCGGGCTTAGTGGAAATCAGCCTGCCGTTTTTATTCACGGGCGGAGTATCGCAACTGTTTATAACGCTTAAAATATCCATATTATTTATATTTCTCAGAGAGAAATCAATAACTTTTTCACGGCTTTTTACTGCGCTTTCAACCGCGTTATCAAGAATATTATTTAAAATTATGGAGAGTTCGGAATCATCAATATAATCAAGATTTGCCGTTTTAGCCTCATAAGTAAACTTAATATTCTTTTTATTGCATAAAAAAATATATTTATTAAGGATAAGATCCAGCATTTTATTATTTGAAATACGGACTGTATTTTTATTCTCAAATTCAGGGTAAATTTTATTTATATAATCCTTAACCTGAGATATATCATCAAAAGCGCTTAGGGCAAGGTAATGATTTTTTGTATCGTGAAACAGCATTTGCAATTCATCATTCTTTTGCTGCAATATATCAAGATAAGTGTTATTTAACTCATAAAAACTGCGTTCCGATTCAAGTTCTTTAACTTTTGCCTCATTCTCCTCAAGATACTGAAAATAGATTAATATAAGCACACACGCGAATATATAAGACGCCAAAACAGCGGAAATTACAATTTTAAACGAATTAGAAATTTCATATCTGATTGAAATTATTAAAAAAACCACAGTTGTAACTAATGTTATGGCAGGAAATATAAACAGCGCAATATAACGCTTTGAGTCAATATTTTTCTTACCGCGCTTTATTATAAACGCCGTTAACTGTAACGCCGCGAAATAGATGATTTTGCTTATCAGAACAAGCTGCACAGAAGTATTTATATCATTTCTGTAAAATGTTAAGGGTACATCCATAATTGCCGAAATCAGATAGATCACAATCATTTCAGACGCGGCCATAAAAGCGCTCATTAAAATCATTTGCACAACTGCGCTTTTTAGGCTGCACTTATAACACAAAAGCATAACAATTAAATTTATAATGCAAAAAGTTATTAGATTTAATATTTCAATATTAACGAATATAAACTGCAAAAGCCCGCAAAAATATACAACTGAACTGATAAGGAGAATATACCCGATTTTATGTTTCCTTTTAAAAATTCTGTTTAAATAGGAAAGGGCTATCATCATTTCAATTACATATGCAACGGTGCAAAGTGCAATCCGGCTCATTATCTGCCCTCCATAAACCTCATAAATGTTTTATAAAATTCTGTTTGTCTGTTTCTTGAAACGGCTATATGATATTTATTGTTAAGGATTATTGAATTTCTTTCATAAGAAGTTACATAATTAAGATTTACAATAAAACTCTTGTGGGGAGACGCAAAAACCGAACTTTTCAGTTTATCACGCCAAAAACCGATAGGCGCCGCCGAATGATATTCTTTTTCCTGAGTAACCACTTTTGATTTTCTGTTTTCTATCTCTATATAAATTATATCGCAGGCGTTTACACGCTCTGTTGTTTTACCGTCTTTAAGATAAAAAGAAACGGTGGAATTATCTATTCTTTTAACCGCGTCGCTCAAGCCTCTGTAAAACCTGCCCTTATCCAGCGGTTTTTCAAAAAATCTAACAGCGCTGAGGTTTAAAGCGTCATCAAGATACTTGTTGTAGGCAGTAACATACATAAGCGCTATATGCGGATTTATCTTTCTGAGCGCCTCGCCCAGTTCAATACCGTTTTTGCCGTCCATTTCAACATCAAGAACGGCTATATCAAACTTCCCGCCGCTTTTAAGCATATCCTCAGCGCAGGTGAAAACGCTTATATCAAAATCTATACAATTCTCTTTTGAAAAAAGTTCTATCTGCTCTTTAATTTCAAGAGCGTATGATTTTTCATCATCACATATTGCTACTTTCACAGTTACCGTCCCTTTTATAACATTGTTAAAATTGTAACATAAAACAGCAGCACATTCAACAAAAGCAGCCGTTTGAGAACAAATTATTCTAAAAGCAAAACAGCGAATTTACACGCCGTTCTGATTTACACTACAGGAAAACACGCCGCGAAAATTAACGCTTTAATAAAAATTTAATGCCTATAACACCGTGTTCGGAAACTATCTTTTTTTCGCTTAAAAATTTCCCCGCTGAGAGTTTAACACAATAATTTTTGCCCTTATAGCAAAGCGCAAGTTCATTATCGCTGACGCTGAAAACCGCGGGCAGATACTCGCTTACCCTGCCAATTCTGTTTTCCATTATAAAATCCTTATTGCGTGAAACAGTAATCCCGTTTTCATTTAAACTGAAAATAACGGCGCCGCCGGCGGAATCGGCAAAACTTACTTTGCACCTGCCTTTGCCGCAGTCCTCAAACTCCATTTTATCGTATAAAAGTTCGCTGCCGGTATCTTTATCAGCAAAATAAATTCCGGATATTATATGATTACCGCTGAAAAGGAATCCGTCCGCAACGGGCAGAGTTTCATAGACGGCATAATTTTCCCTGCATATGTTATTTTCAAACGGGTCTTCAATACTATCGTCAAAAATATGCAAATCCCTTATGCGAAAACGCCCGCCTGCTCCGTAAAGATTAACACGGTAATTTTTTGAGCAGTACCACGCCGAGTCCTTATTAGGGTCATCAAAAGCACTGTGCGCCGTTATGGCTGACGCGGGCGTTGAAGCAAAAGTATTTTTAAACCATTTTCCGCTTTCGCCGAGGGTTTCTATCTCTATTTTATTTTCTTTTTCAAGCCTTGCAAATTCTTTAAACTGATAGTTGAGGCCGTCTTTCATTGCGCTCCAGCCGAAACTGTTTTCCTGCCCTGCCTGAGCGTAGCAGAAAGACAGGCATTCGCCGTTATAATTTTCTTTCAAATACCAGTCTACCCACTGCGGCAGACCGCCTCCCGCCTTTTTATAAACGGGTTCAAGAGTAATAACGCTCTGCGACGCCCGAGCGGAGCCGTCCTCATTCATACCGCAGTCATACTGATAAACCTGATCTGAGCCGAGCATGCGAAAAAGCGGAACATTGAGTTGCTCTTCTTTGCTTTGAGCAGGTATAAAAACATTGGTTTTACTTGGATAATACGCCTGCCCGTAATAGCCGCCCCAAAGGGTATAACCGTCCGTACCGTACTGCTCTTTACAGTTGCAAAGAGCATCCAGCCCGTATTTTTCGGTGATATATCTTACAGTAAACGAATCAAAAAACCACGAGCCGAACACGCGCGGATAAAAGCCCATAACATCACGAAATTTTTCAAAAAGCCTGTTTACCATAGCGGCGCGCTCTTCCCTGCTGTACCCCATAGGAAAGCCATACTGAACGCGGCCGTCCCACTCCCTTTCGCCGCGCCATTTAATGCCGCAGTCCTCAGCAAGAGGTTTATGTATTTCAAACCACACGCCTGTTTCATAGCGGCTTGAATCGAGCGACGGCATAAGTTTTTGGTATTCGGGGAAAGTAAGCGCGTCATACTGAATAAGAAAAGTTGCCTTAAAATTATATTTATCAATAAGTTTTATCTGCTCCAGCACGGTGCGGTAAGTTTCACCTTTGGGCTGGGGCTCAGAATCATAACCGCGGATAAAGTTAACGATATTCAAAATACGGCGTTTTTTATTCATTAAATCACCATAGCCTTTCAGGCTGCAAAAATAAATTTAAAAACATTAACACCTTGCCGCAGCCCGACAGGCGTTAACGATGATTACAACCGCCCCAAAAGTATGCCGCAGGAAAATTTCAGGGAAATATATTTTTAACAGCGTAAATTTTTGCGCTGATAATCAAAATTAATCTTCATTTAAATAAAAGCGGAATAAAAACCAAAATATAAAATTTTTATAACAAATACATAATTCCAAATAAATACAAAATAAATTATGATATAATATACAAGGTTTAAAGCCTAAGGAAAAGGCGGAGCGGAACGCTTTTTATTTCTGCTCCTGACTTTTATAATATAATATTTGCCGCCGGCAGGCAACAAAAAAGCCGCATAAAAATACAAAAAGCCAAATCACAGCAAAGATTGCCGCTTTAAATAATTTTCAGGGTGATAAAAATGTATCAGTGCACTTGGTTTTACACTTCTCAACTAATGCTTTTAAAAAAGGAAAACGCTGTTGCCGCCGCTTGGCGCGTTGAGGCTGATGAATTTTACATATATGAAATTAAGCAGGACAAACTTGCCCTTAATGATACATACTGCTTTCTGCGCACCGTAAACGGCGGAGGATATATCAAAACCGTAAACGGCGATAAAATTTCTCTGCCTGAAAATTCGTATATTATTATAGAAACAAACAGGATAAAAGAATTATGCAGTTCTGATGAAAAATGGATTTATTACAGGGTGGATTTTCTGCACAAGGATAAACTTAACATAAAAACGGGAAAGCCTTATCCCGCTGTTTTCAGTGAACACGAAAAAGAACTTTTTGAAGAACTGCTTGATGTGGGCAGGCAGTTTCCCGGTGAGGTTGAATATATAAATTCCGTATTCAGCCACTATTATTTTAATCTTACCCTGCAGCCTTTTAAAAAGACTGATGATGCGGCGCACAGCGTTAAACTTTCCGAAGTGTGCGCATACATTCAGCAAAAACTTTACTCGCGTATTACAGTTACCGAAATAGCGAATTTCTTTAATGTGTCATCACGCAGAATTCATCAAATATTTAACGAAACGCTTCATATGCCGCCTAAGCAGTATATATCAGATTTAAAAATTGAAAAAGCAAAGCAAATTCTTGAAAAAACATCAATGCCCATAATTGATATAGCCGAATCACTCGGATATTACAGCGCTTATCATTTTTCATCTGCATTTCAGCGGAAAACAGGCTGCTCGCCAAGCGCTTACAGAAGAAAACTGCTTAAAAAAACTTCAAAAAAATAATATTGATATTTATAAAACGCTCAGAAACGCTCCGAAAGAAACGGAGCGTTTTTTTGTTGCTTTTAAGCAGGCAAAAAGCGGTTAAAGCCGTAAATTTTAATCGGTGCAAAAATTGATTGTTTCATTGAAAAAATATTGGCAATATTAAATATGAAAGGCAAAAGAAAAAAGCCTGAAAAAACACACACACGAGTGATTAATGTAAAAAATTCACACTAAGCAGATTATATTGCCTCAAAATTTACCTATGGCATAATTTTGAAACGGCTGTAATCACCATTGACGCCTTATCCGGCTACAGTAAGGCGTTCATAATTTTTAATTTACTGACTGTTTGTAGCCTGAAAGGCTATGGTGATTAATATATGAAAAAAATATTCGCGCTGATTACATCTTTATTATTTGCGGTATTCTGCCTTACCGCCTGTTCGGCGGACAGTGCCGGCGGAGAAATTTCCGTACTCTATTATACTTTCAGCGACACTTATATCTCAAGCGTGCGCGCTGCGCTTGACCAAACCCTGAATGACGCGGGGCTTAATTACAACGATTATGACGCAAACAGCAGCCAAACCACGCAGACGGAACAGGTGCATACGGCTATTGCCAAAGGCGCCTCCATGCTGATAGTAAATGTTGTTGACACCGGCTCTGACGACGCCGCTCAGAATATAGTTAACCTTGCAAAAGCGCAGAATATACCTGTAATATTCTTTAACCGCTCAGTTGACGAAAGCGTTGTTACAAGTTATGACAAATGCGTTTTTATAGGCACGGATTATGAAATGGCGGGCCATATGCAGGGCGAGATGATAGGAAATTACCTGCTAAAAAATTACGACGCTTACGATTTAAACGGCGACGGTAAAATAAGTTATGTTATGTTTAAAGGGCAGGAGGGCAACTTAGAGGCGATAGCAAGAACTCAATACGTCGTTGAGGACTGCAACAGGATTTTACAAAGCGCAGGCAAGCCGGAAATTGAATTTTACGATTCCGCCAACACAAACAAATACCTTGTTGACCAGGACGGAAACTGGTCCTCGGCGGCGGCAACGAATTATATGAGCACTATTCTTGCCCGCCACAGCACTTCGAGCAACAATATGGTTGAACTTGTGATTGCAAACAACGATGAAATGGCGCTGGGGGCAGTATCCGCCTTACAGAGCGCAGGCTATAACAAGGGCAGCGGCAGCGTTACGATACCCGTATTCGGAGTTGACGCCACAGACGCCGCGAAAGCAAAAATTGCGGACGGCTCTATGGCGGGTACAATTAAGCAGGACGGCGAAGGCATGGCGCAGACTATAAAGACCGTTATTGATAATTTTAATTCCTCCGCTTTGCCGCTTACAAATATTGACGAAGATAATATTGTTGGCAGTTGGAGGGTAAATGTGCCATACTCCGAATACACGGGAGAATAAAACAAAAAGACTGGCTGAAAGGCTGCGATGATTAATGAAGAACAACATTGAGTTGCTTAAAATGGAGAATATTACAAAAAGTTTTCCGGGCGTAAAAGCGCTGGACGGAGTTTCACTGAGCGTAAAGGCAGGCACCGTCCACGCTCTGATGGGTGAAAACGGCGCGGGAAAATCAACGCTTATGAAATGTCTTTTCGGAGTATATTCCAAAGACAGTGGCAAAATATTTTTAGACGGTGAAGAGGTTAATTTCAAGAATTCAAAAGAGGCGCTTGAAAACGGCGTTGCTATGGTGCACCAGGAACTAAACCAGGCTTTAAAGCGCAGTGTTATGGACAATATGTGGCTCGGCCGCCTGCCGACGGTTTCAAAATTTCTGCCGTTTACAAGCGAAAAAAAGATGTATGAAAAAACAAAACAGGTATTTTATTCGCTCGGAATTGATACAGACCCGAAAACAATAATGGGCAAAATGCCCGTTTCACAGCGGCAGATGGCTGAAATAGCAAAAGCCGTGTCATACAATTCTAAGGTAATAGTATTTGACGAACCGACTTCCTCGCTGACTGACGCGGAGGCTGAACGGCTGTTTGAAATTATAGAGCACCTTAAGAAAAAAGGGTGCGCAATAATTTATATCTCCCATAAAATGGAGGAAATTCTGCGCATATCGGATGAAGTAACCGTTATGAGGGACGGAAAACATATTGCCACAAGGCCCGCTGGCGAACTGACAACAGATGAAATCATAAGGCTGATGGTTGGGCGCGAACTTAAAAACAGATACCCTGAAAAAACGAACTTGCCGGGTGAAACGCTTTTAACCGTAAATCACCTGAGCGCGCAGTATAAGCGGCTTTATGATGTTTCATTCACGGCAAGGCGCGGTGAAATTCTGGGAATTGCCGGGCTTGACGGTTCCGGGCGCACCGAACTGCTTGAAACTATATTCGGAATAAACACAAGAAAAAGCGGAAACATATACCTATGCGGCACGGAAGTTAAAAACAGAAACGCCCGTGAATCCGTAAAAAACGGCTTTGCCCTGCTTACTGAAGAGCGGCGGGCAACGGGGATATTCGCCATACTGAACATTCGTGAAAACGCAGTGATTTCCAGCCTGAAAAAATTTGCTTTCGGCCCCTTTTTAAGCGATAAAAAAATGAAAGAAAGCGTTCGGCATCTTATAGACGCTCTTAAAATCAAAACTCCGGGGCAGGAAACAAGAATAGGCGTGCTTTCCGGCGGCAATCAGCAAAAAGTAATCCTCGGCAGATGGCTTTTGACCGAGCCGGATGTTTTACTTTTGGACGAGCCGACGCGCGGAATTGATGTAGGCGCCAAATATGAGATATATAAACTTATAAACGACCTTGCCGCGCGCGGAAAAACCGTTTTAATGGTATCCTCCGAAATGCCGGAACTGCTTGGCGTGTGCGACAGAATACTTGTTATGAGCGGCGGGCGGCTTGCCGGTGAAACAGACGCAGGGACTGCCACGCAGGAAGAGATTATGGCGCTTGCCGCAAAATATGTTTAAGGAGATAACTATTTATGCCTGATTCAAATAAAAACACGCCACCGGGAGCGCTTAACGCAGTATCTGCCGTGAGCAGGCGCTCGGCGGCTGATTTCATATTAAACAACGCTATGTATATAATCATTGCGCTGGCGATTATTTTTATAGCGATAAAAGTGCCTGCCTTTCTTTCGCTTCCGTCAATAATAAACATAATTTCATTAACGGCGTCCAAACTGCCCATAGCGCTCGGCGTTGCGGGGTGCATAGTGCTGACAGGAACGGATATTTCCGCCGGCAGAGTGGTTGGGCTGACTGCCTGCGTTGGCGCGTCTCTTTTGCAGATGGCGGATTACACAAACAAAATGTTCCCCGATTTAGGCGTTTTGCCGCTTTGGGCGGTATTTCTGATTGTTATAGCAATCGGCGCGGCGGTTGGTCTTGTAAACGGCTTTTTTGTTGCTAAATTTAAACTCCACCCGTTTATAGTTACCCTTTCAACCCAGCTTATAGTGTTTGGGCTTGTGCTTATGTATCTTATGATCGGCACCAACAACGGGCAGACTCTTTCGGGGTTGGACGGGTCTTATACAGAATTTATACGCGGCACGCTGTTTACCGTAGGCGGTGTAGCCGTTCCCAAATATGTTTTGTATTCCGCAATATTAACCGCGGTAATGTGGGTGATTTGGAACAAAACAAAATTCGGCAAAAATATGTTTGCAGTCGGCTCAAACGAAGAGGCGGCGAATGTTTCAGGCGTTAATGTTTTTGCAACTATAGTGGGTGTTTTTGTGCTTGCCGGCGCGCTTTACGGCGTTACGGGATTTATTGAGGGCGCAAGAATAGCCTCCTGCTCCGCAAACACGGGGCTTACCTATGAGAGCGACGCTATTGCCGCGTGCGTAATAGGCGGCGTATCTTTTGTTGGCGGCACGGGAAAAATAAGCGGAATAGTAATAGGAGTGCTTTTGCTGCAACTTATATTTGTGGGGCTGAATTTTCTTTCGGTTTCGGCAAATATGCTGTATGTTATTAAGGGCGTTATAATTCTTGCCGCGTGCGCGATTGATATGAGAAAATACCTGAGCAGGAGATAAACGGTAAATTGAAAAACGGGAATAATAAATATAAAAACAAAAGCGGCGGTCTTTACGCTGGCGTAAATATATCCAAAAAATCGGCGGATATTCTTGCGGCGCTGAGCGCCGGCGCGCTTGCGCTGTGCCTTTTTGCAGTAATCTTTTGTTGCTGAAAACAAAATATAAAAAATGAGCGGCGCCGAAAAGCAACCGCTCATTTTATTATGCTTACAGTATTTTTTATAATACAGCGTTTAAATTAAAGGTCGTCGGCGTCCTGCTCCGGCTCCTCATACTCGCCTGTTTCATAAGTGTTTTTTGTTGTGCCCGTATAACTGCCGAAAGTATCGCTGTTTGCCATTTCCGGGCTGATATATGAAGTCAGGTCAATAACTTTTTTGCTGTTTTTGATTTTTTCATTTTTATTTTTTTCATTTTGTTTTTTGTTTTTTTTCATAAAAAATCACCTCACTGATATTTTTAGTAAAGGTGAATTTTTTATTCTTATATTTTAAATTTTTTCAACATCCACGGCAGCAATTTTATCCATAAACTGCTTTGGAGTAATCACCTCGCCCATATCGAAAAAATCATCCATATTCAGGTTGAAATTATTGACGAAAACGGGCATTTTTTCATATTCAATATCAATGTGCAGGCGTTTTGCGTCCTCTTTAATGCGCTCTGTATTATAATTATTGCAGTCATAATAGCGCGACGCCTGTATCTCATTATTTCTGATATACTGCAAAACAATATTTCTGCTTGATTTTGAAATTGATATATACTGCGGTATGTCTTTTTGAAGCGCCTGACCCATAGTCATCTGCGCAACCGCTTTGCACGCGCCGGAATTAACGAAAAATTCATTTATAAAAATGCTTTCAAGCGGACTTGTATCATCCGGCACTATAATTGCAAGGATATTTTTAGACGGCTTGCGCTGGTAATATTTTTTTACAAATTCTTTAAAATAATGCTGGCCCTCCGCTATCTTTTTAGCGTAAAAGTGGTAAAAAGGTATATTCGGCCTGCTTGCAATACCAGGGAGGGAAAAAGGCTTGAATTCGCCGCTTTCCTCATCGTAAAGCAAAACATTTGAATTTGTTATTATAACAGGTATGGCTTTGGACATCTTTAAAACTTCCTTATAATTACTGATACAATTTTACTATATATTGTGGATAAAATCAACAAAATAAAAAAATATAGTGCAATTCGCCGTAAGATATGTTATTATGTAATAGACTGGTAGATTATAATTTGAAAAGAGGAAACGATATGGCCGGCAAAGATGATGAAATAGATAAGATACTAAATGAAATTAAGGGTGCAAAAGGCACTTCCGACGCGGATGACGGCAATGACAATTCTGCTGAAGATACTGCCTTGAACAGTACAGCGGAAGATAAAAAAGAAGATGAAACGCCGCTTGAGCCTGCGTTAAACGAACTTCCCGTTAACAAAAAAGGCATTAATGATTTTAAAGACGAATATGAAGAAGAAGAGGTGGAATATGTGAAAAATCCCGCAAAGAAAAAAATTATAATAGCCGTATTAGCGGTTGTAATAATTATAGCAGTTGCCGTTGGAGTTTATTTCGGCGTATTTTACGAAAAAGAAGAACCCACTACGGCGCCGGAAACCACTACCACAACAACAGCGGCTCCCGTTGTTATAAGAAACCCGCTTACCGGCGAGGAAGGATATAATGAATCCGCGGTAGGAAAAAGGCCGATTGCGGTAGTTGTTGAAAATTCCCCGCAGGCACGCCCGCAGTATAATATGGACACACCTGATATTATTTTTGAAGGTGAAGTTGAGGGCGGTATCACTCGTATGCTTTGGTTTTACGCCGATATGACTGACCTGCCGGAGCAAGTTGGCCCAACCCGTTCCGCAAGGCCGAGTTTTGTTGAATTTTCACAATTATTTGATTCTATTTTCGTTCATTTCGGAGAGAGCCACAGCAAGGGCAATTACACCGGCGCGGACGATATAATAGAGAGCAAAAATGTTGATAATATTGACGGTATGAACACCTCTTTCTGTTTCAGGCGCACAAGCGATAAAGTAAGCCCGCACAATGCCGTGCTTGAGGGCGATAATCTTTTACAGGCGATTGAAAATAAAAAATACAGAACAGACCTTGACAACAGCAAATTTTCCGCATTGAGTTTCAACGAAAAGGAAACGGCTGTTTCTTCCGTGCCGTGCAACAGCATAACGGTTAAATTCTCCTCCCGCACGGACAGCCATACTTTTACATATAACAGCACTGATAAGGTATATCAAAATCAGTCTGACTTTGAACAGCAGGTAAGTTTTAAAAACATAATAGTTTTATTTGCTGACACACAATATATTGATAAAGATAATTATAACGGCACCGGCAGAACTGAAACTTACTGTAATTTTGATTTTACAAGCGGCACGGGCAAACTTGCCTCCGCCGGAACAGTTGCCGATTTCACTTGGACTGTCAGCGACGGCGTGCTTAAACTTACAGCCGCGGACGGCAGTGAATTAAAACTCAACCCCGGCAGAAGCTGGATAGGCGTAGCTTCCGCAAACCACAGCGGCAGCGCTGAAGTTAAGTAATAATTCAAAAAGGGGAAACATATGAAAAAATCGCACTCGGGCATTTTTTTAATTGTTTTGGGAGTCATACTGATTATTGCAGGCTCATTTTCATCTTTGCTGTTTATTTTAGGAGCGTCAACTCCGGAGTTAATTCCGTTCAGCGGCGTTATTTCTAAAGACAGTTATGATGTTTATAATATCGGAAATGTGCTTGTTATTGACAAATACGCTTTTTATGAAGACGGCTATCAGTATGACGAAGATTACTATATCATAGGCTTTACGGACGGCGAGAGCGATAAAGTTTATTTAGCGTCTCTTACGGTGGACGAATCAATGGATATATATGAAAAACTTGACCGGTACGCAGACGACGATACCGCTTATATAGGCGATTTATATATTGAACTTTGTGCAACCGCCGATACCGTTTCCGCCTTGGACGGAGACATTTATTCCTATTATAATGACGAGGTTGATGTTTACGGCGAAATGTTACCGGGCACGGAAGATTCGGGAATATCTTTTACATATTATTGCGAGGGCGCCGCGGCGTTTCCTCAGGCCTCCCAATCAAGCCAAAAAACAGATACGGGCGTAATTATTTTCGGAATTGCTGTTTTTGCCATAGGAATTGCTGTGCTTACCGTTGGTATTATTAAAACCAAAAACGCAAAAAAGCAAAATCAATTTTATATGCAAAATCAGCCGAGCGCATATTACTATCCGCCGAATCAGCAGCCCGGCACTTGGCAGAACCAGCCGCCTAATCCAAACCAATGGACTAACGGCGCTGCGAATTATCCGCCGCAGGCAGACGGAAACGCGCAGTACCAACAACAAAATGCAAATGAGTGGACTAACGGCGCGCCGCGCGGCGCCGATAACCCGCCTAATCCATATTATTCACCGCCGGCACAAGACCGGCCAGGCAATGTAAACACACCGGAAAACGGCACACCTAATGACGAACAATAAAATTCAAAGCGAAAAGGATACATAATGCCCTGCCGTGCTTTGCGGCATATATAATATGGAGTTTACTATGAAATTTAATGAAAACAAGAAATTCAAGATAATGCAGATTACCGATATGCAGGAAATTCCCGCCGTATCGCCGGACACTATGGCGCTGCTTGAAGCGGCGGTAGAGGCTGAAAAGCCCGACCTTGTTGTTTACACCGGCGACCAAATTAAAGGCTACGGAGTAACCTACCGCGGCAAAGGTAAAGAACTTGAAAACGCCGTTGCGAAAACGATTAAAAAACTGCTTGAGCCGATTACAAAGCGCGGAATACCGTTTGCGGTAACTTTCGGAAACCATGACAGGCAGGTGGGAATATCAAACAAAGACCAGTTTCTGCATATTTACAAATCCCTGCCGAACTGCATAGGCGAACAGGCAGAGGGCATTGACGAAGGCGGCACCTGCTGTATTCCTATTGAATCATCAGACGGCAGCGGCAAAGACGCTTTTTGCCTTTATCTGTTTGACAGCGGCACCGACGCCAAAGGCGGCGGATATGAGCCGTTTGATACTAAAATAATTGAATGGTACAAAAAAACCAGGGATAAACTCAAAGAAAAAAACGGCGCGTATGTGCCGTCCATAGTATTCCAGCATATTCCGCTTTGCGAATACTACAATGTTTTAAAGCGCGTTAAAAAATCGCACAAAGGCGCGATAAGGGCTTTTAGAACTCACAAAAATGAATATTATATTCTGGGCGACACCTGCCGTAAAGGCGATATGCTGTGCGAGCCGCCGTCCATACCAAATAAAAACACGGGCGAATTTGACGCCATATCCGAAAAAGGCGATGTTATGGCTGTGTTTGTAGGGCACGACCATAAAAACAGTTTTGTAGGCAGATATAAAAATGTGGACCTGGGCTTTACGCAGTCCTGCGGATTTAATGTTTACGGAAACAGAACGAAAAGGGGCGTAAGAATAATTACGCTTGATGAGAACAAACCGGGCGAATATGAAACTTATACGCGCACATTTGACGAACTTGTGGGCACAAAGGTACAAAGACCCGTTTATGACTATCTTTCAAGCAAAGCGCCGGAAACTGTTGACGCGGCTATTCCGATGATTGCAAAAGCCGTGGGCATACTTGCGGCAATCATCATAATAATTGTGCTTTTAATTAAATTATTATAAGAAAGGATTAGCATATGGCAGAGCAAAACAAAAAGAACGCTTTTAAGAAATGGACGGAAAAACACGCTGAAATATGGAAATTCATAAAATTCAGCATTGCGGGCGGAGGCTCTTCCGTTGTGGAACTCATTGTACATATGGTGCTGTTAAACACCGTGTTTGCGGCTATGACCGCTCAGGAAATAACAAACCCCACGCTTAATATGATTGGTATAAATTCTAAGGGTTATCTTTTTACATATCTGATTTCAACCACGGTGGGATATGCCATTGCTTTTATTTTAAACAGAAAAGTTACCTTTAAGGCAGACGCTAATCCTGCGCTAAGTATGGTGCTTTATTTTATAATGGTAGTATTTACGATATTTGCAAACGGCTGGATAGGCTCCGCTATGCAGACTTTTGCGGCAGACCACAATCTTTCTGGCAATATTTGGGATCTGATCTTTAAAGTTATAGGAATGATAATTCCAACGCTGTGGACTTACCCCTGCAACCGCTTTATTATTCACAGAAAGAAAAAACAGGCATAATCACAACACACAAAAGCGCCGCTGTACTAATATGGTACGGCGGCGTTTTTAATATTATTTTAAATTACTTTTTTAAACTTCTGATATATCTAAATGTTTCCTTTTCGCCTTTTTCTTTCAGCATTACAAGCAGTTTTTCAAGCAATTCGGCGGTTTTGGGGTGCATTATTATTCTTGATTTGGCGTTTGTATAATACTGCAGAGGGTGCGCGGCCGTATATTTTTTGCCCTGATATATCTTGCTTGCGGCAACACGGTCGCAAAACATTTCCTTAACATATTTGAGCGGCATTTCCACCGGCTCCATTCGTTTTGTTTTTATGCTGTAATCCATCCAGTATTCATAGTGGTGGCGGTTTCTTCCCTTGTGGTGAAGCCACGCCGAGGAATAGCCTTTATCCGCCCTTTCGCCCTCATTCGGCGAGCGGTCGCCGAGATAATACTTTGCGCCGGGGATAAATTCCGCAGGGGAATATTTGGATAAATCGTGCATAAGACCCTGAAGCGGAATGCCTGCAAGAAAACAATGCCACATAACCCTGTGGCGGTGCTTTGTGATAGTTATAAAATGTTTTACGGGATGCGCCATATAATAAAATCGTCCTTTTAAACAAAAATAAGCCTGCTTTTCAACAGACTTATATTAACACCAAAACGCTGTAAAGTCAAAAAATATTATCCGAACTGACCGGAAATATACGCTTTTGTTCTTTCGTCCCGCGGAGAATTAAATATTTCATTCGTTTTTCCGTATTCAACTATTTCCCCCAGCAGGAAAAAAGCCGTTTTATCAGAAACGCGCGCCGCCTGCTGCATATTATGTGTAACTATAACGATAGTATATTTCTCTTTAAGCAGGGTGATAAGTTCTTCTATTTTGGAAGTGGAAATTGGGTCAAGAGCGGAAGTGGGCTCATCCATAAGTATTACCTCCGGCTCAACGGCAAGCGCACGCGCAATGCAGAGCCTTTGCTGCTGACCGCCGGAAAGCCCCAGCGCTGATTTCTTAAGCCTGTCCTTAGTTTCATCCCATATTGCGGCGGCGCGCAGGGATTTTTCAACTATCTCATCAACAGCGCTTTTTTTGTGTATACCGTGAGTGCGGGGGCCGAAAGCGATATTATCATAAATACTCATCGGAAACGGATTGGGCTTTTGAAACACCATACCTACTTTTTTGCGGAGTTCGTTCACATCTGTATCACGGGAATAAATACTTTTACCGTCCAGCAAAACATCGCCGGTAATACGGCAGGAATCCACAAGGTCGTTCATACGGTTTAGGGTTTTGAGCAGGGTGGATTTTCCGCAGCCGGAGGGGCCTATAAAAGCCGCCGCCTGTCTGTCTTCTATTTCAATATTTATATTTTTCAGCGCCTGAAAATCGCCGTAAAACAAATCAAGATTTTTAACTGAAAATTTTGACATCAATCTTTATGCCCTCCTTGCTGAGCGATTTTTGACGCTATAAAGCCGGATACGGCATTAATAATCATAACTGCAATAAGCAAAACAACTGCGGTTGCGAACGCCTCATCCATATACAGCCCCTCTGAAAGCAGGGCATACATATGAACTGAAAGCGTACGGCCGGAATCGGTAAATTTAGTAACGGCAGCCGAAACCGTGCCCGCCGTATAGATAAGCGCAGCAGTTTCCCCCACTATTCTGCCTATCCCCAAAATTATGCCTGAAAGTATCCCCGGCATAGCGCTCGGCAGAATAATTTTAAACACCGTGCGAAGTTTACCGGCGCCGAGGCCGTAACTCGCCTCCCTGTAAGAATCAGGCACGGCGCAAAGCGCCTCCTGAGTTGTTCGCATAATAAGCGGCAGTATCATTATGGCAAGTGTAAGCGTGCCCGCAAGCATTGAATAACCGAGTTTAAAATAAACGCAGAACATAAGATAACCGAAAAGCCCGTATACTATGGATGGTATTCCGGAAAGAGTCTGCGCCGCTATTCGTATAAGGCGCACAAAAGCGTTGCCGCGGCGGGCATATTCCGCAAGATAAACTGCCGCAAAAACGCCTGCCGGCACAGCCATAAGCAATGACACGGCAGTAAATATTAAAGTGTTTATAATTGCCGGCATCATAGAAACATTTTCAGAATTATATTCCCATTCAAACAGGCGCGCGGAAAGATGAGGCGCGCCCTTTACAAAAATATACCCTATCATAAAGACTACTACTGCGCAGCACGCCGCAGCACAAAGCAGCACCAAAACGGCAAGAGCCAAAGATTTAGGGCGCTTTTTATACATAATCATACGCTGCCGAAAACTAACTTTATTTATACTTTTCATATTTTATTTTCCCTGCCTTTAACAGCGGAAAAGAGCAGATTTATTAAAAGAACAAAAATAAACAGTACCGCCGCCGTTGCGATAAGCGCCTCACGGTGCAAATCCTGAGCATAGCCCATTTCAAGAATTATATTAGCGGTAAGCGTTCTTACTCCGCTGAAAATACTTTGCGGAATAACCGGCTGATTTCCCGCAATCATAACTATAGCAGTAGTTTCCCCTATTGCTCTGCCTATACCGAGAATTATTCCGGCGGAAACGCCCGAACTTGCCGCCGGCAGCGTAACGCCGAATATTGCCCGCTCTTTAGTTGCGCCGAGGGCAAGCGCGCCGTCATAATAACTCTGCGGCACCGCTCTTAAAGCCGCCTCAGTTATGCTGATAATAGTGGGCAAAATCATAATGGCAAGCAAAAGGGACGCCGTAAATACGCTTTTTCCGCCGCCGAAGATATTACGAACCGCAGGCACTATAACCATAAGCCCGAAAAAACCATATACCACTGACGGAATTCCTGCCAGCAAATCAACAGCGGGTTTCATTATTTTATAAAGGCGGCGCGGGCAGTAACGCGCCATAAAAACAGCGCACAAAACACCCGCGGGCACACCCATTGCTATGGCGCCCGCCGTAACATAAAGGCTGCCGATAATCATTGGAAATATGCCATATTTATCATTAAGAGGGCGCCAAACTTTTCCAAGCAGAAATTCACCGGCGCCTATCCTGCCTATTGCGGGAAAAGCGTTTGAAAATATAAACCAGCAAATAAGCAGCACCGCTATAATACTGAGGCACGCCGCCAAAAAGAACACTGCGCGCATTATATAATCTTTGATTTTACTTTTTACCATTCGGTTTTTTCACCCATATAAATTGCCCTGATTTCTTCGCTTGAAAGAGAATCAACGGGATTTTCAAGATTTACGATAACGGCAATTCCGTCCGTGGCAATAGTTGTTTGCGTAAGTCCTGCCGCTGTTTCGCTCGGTTTAAGTTCGCGTGAAGCCATGCCTATATCGCACACGCCGTCAACAGCGCCGGTTATACCGGTTGTTGAGTCATTCTGCTGAACTGAAACCTGCACGCTGGGATTTACAGCCTCATAAGCCTCTTTAAGTTTTTCCATAACAGGGGCAACTGATGATGAGCCTGCAACTGTTACCGTGCCGGAGGTTACGCCTGCGCTGTACGCGCCGCTGCCGCCCTGCGGAATATATCCGTTTTCCTCAATTACCGCCTGACCGTCATCGCTCATAATAAAACTTATAAAATCCTTTGCCGCGTCTGATACGCCCGCCTTTACGGCTATGTTAAACGGTCTTGAGGCTTTGTATGCGCCGCTTTTAATATTTTCTACTGTTGCGTCTGCGCCGTCTATCTTGAGCGCTTTAACTGAATCGTTGAGCGAGCCGAGAGAAATATAACCGATTGCAGACGGGTCGCCGGCAACAGAGGTCATCATAACTGATGTGCTGTTAGTAGTTTCTGCCGTTGCGATAGTATTATCAACTTTTTCGCCGTTTTCATCCTCTGTTTCAATACCGAAAAGTTCAACAAACGCGCTGCGGGTGCCTGAGCCTTCCTCACGGGTCATTACATTTATTTTTGAAGTTCCCGCCCCTTGTGAACACCCTGCAAATACAGCAGCCGCAAGAGCAATTACCGCTAAAACGGATATAATTTTTTTCATTTGAATTTTCTCCTTTTCACCTTAAAAATCGCGGCATAAAACGCAAGCCGTTAAACCGGCAATCTCTAATTTATTTTTCCCGCCGCAGTCTTTAATATAACAGCGCATTATGAAATAAAGAATATAAACGGGCAAAAGGAAAGTGAAATATTATCCGTTTTTTGTTAAATTTTGCCGCGGTATTTCAAAAATATTTAACAAAAAAACACACGGGCTTTTATTTCCCGTGTGTTATAAATATCCAAAACAGGTTGTTTTATTTAAAATATTGCTTAACTGCGCGCCGGCCTGCCGTTACTGAAAAGAAGCCGAAAACATAAAGCGATTTTTAAAAATAAAACTTTTTATACCGCTGAATTAAACGCCTGAATAAGCGTTAAAGCCGCCGTCAACAGGAATGCTGACGCCTGTAATAAAGCCGCTGTAAGCCTCATCACAAAGGAAAAGCAAAGCGCCGTCAAGTTCCTGAGGCTCGCCGAAACGATTCATCGGCGTTGCGGCAAGTATTTTTCCGGTGCGCTCTGTTGGTGTGCCGTCCTCATTCCAAAGCAGGGTTTTATTCTGCTTAGTGGAGAAAAAGCCCGGTGCAATAGCATTTACGCGGATTCCCATAGGTGCAAAATGTACTGCCATCCACTCCGTAAAATTCTTAACAGCCGCTTTTGCCGCGGAATAAGCGGGTATTCTTGTAAGAGGTCTGTAAGCGTTCATGGAAGTAATCATTACTATGCAGGAATGCTCTTTTTCAACCATATCGCGCGCAAAAACCTGAGTGGGAATAAGCGTGCCGAGGAAATTGAGGTTAAAAACAAAACTGATTCCGCTTGGGTCAAGGTCAAAGAATGTTTTAACATTCTCATCTTTTTTGATAAGGTCTATTTTTTCAAGCGTATCTTTTGTTGTGGTGCCCTTTGGGTTATTTCCGCCCGCGCCGTTAAGAAGTATATCGCAGGTGCCGAGAAGTTCGTTAACCTCGTCCCTTGCGCGCTGCATTGATTCAGGCTCAAGCACATTACAGCCTACTGCAATAGCCTCTCCGCCGCTTGCAATAATCTCATCCGCACATTTCTGGGCGGCGTCCTTATTAAGGTCCAAAACGGCAACTTTACAGCCCTGCGCCGCAAGAGTTTTGGCAAAAGCGCCGCAAAGCACTCCGCCGCCGCCTGTTACAACTGCAACTCTGCCTTTTAAATTCTCATGAGTCATTTTATCACCATAGCCTTTCCGCAAAACATCAAACTTTTTCTTTCCTGCTTTTTTGAACGGCTTCCCAAAGGCCGTTTAAATAGCATACTCCAAGAGCTCGGTCATACAGCCCGTAGCCCGGTCTTGCAACCTCGCCCCATATCATTCTGCCGTGGTCCGGTCGCACATAGCCGTCAAACCCGATTTCCTGAAGCGCCTTAACAATCTCATACATATCAAGAGAGCCGGCGGCGCTTTCATGAGCGGTTTCATTAAACCACTTATCATTTATGGAAACATTGCGCAGGTGCGCAAAATAGATTCTTTCCCCTATTTCCGGCGTGCGGATAATTTGAGGAATATCATTTTTAGGGCTTGCGCCGAGAGAGCCGGTGCAAAGAGTGATACCGTTATACTTGCTGGGCACCATTCTTACAAGCCTTAAAAGCGCGTCCCTGCCGGTTATAATTCTCGGCAGACCGAAAATGCCCCACGGCGGGTCATCCGGGTGGATAGCCATTTTAACATCACATTCCTCGCAAACAGGCATAATTGCCTCAAGGAAATATTTAAGATTGCGCCAAAGGTCTTCCTCCGTTATACCCTTATATTTTTCAAAAAGTTCTTTTATTTCGCCCATTCTTTCGGGTTCCCAGCCGGGCATGGCATAGCCGTTTGAATTATCATCTATCTCCCGAAACATATCCTCGGGTGATTTGCCCTCAACCTGCTTACCGTCATAAGAAAGGCAGGTAGAGCCGTCCGGCAGAGGCATATAAAGGTCTGTACGGGTCCAGTCAAAAACAGGCATAAAATTATAGCATATACATTTTACGCCTACTTTTGCAAGATTTCTTATTGAAGTTTTATAATTTTCAATCAGTTTTTCACGGGTTGGCAGACCGAGTTTTATATCCTCGTGAACATTAACGCTTTCTATGCACTCCATAGTCAGCCCCGCGGCAGTTATCTCATCATACATGGCGCGCACTCTGCTTTCGCTCCACGCCTCGCCCGCCGGCAGGTCATGCAGTGCCGGGACAACGCCGGTTACATTCGGAATCTGCTTTATCTGCTCAAGTGAAACAGTATCAAGTTTATCGCCGAACCAGCGAAAAGTCATCTGCATAATCACGCCTCCTTTAATTTAGTATTCTTTTTATCACATTTTATCACACATTACAAGGCGTTTCAAGAATTATCATCATCTGAATCAGAAAAAATAATTTCATGCTCTGAGCCTATATCCTCAAGCAGCGAATACTCGGCTGTATACGCTATGCCGCTGTCAGTAATTTTCTCATTTTCCGTTTTTCCTATTATCTCGCAATCAGAAAGTTCTTCCTTTTCTCTTCTGGCAAGTTCTTCCTTTGCCGCCGAGCGCAGTTCCTCATCGGAAACACTGCGTTTTGTATCCGTATAACTGCGGCGAATCTCTGTATAAATACATATCGGCAGGCGGAAATCGTTTATAACAAGATACTTTTTTTGATACTCCGAAACGGTATTTTCCTCCTCTTTTTTTATTGAGAGAGGAATTTTAACGCCGAAAAAATACAGGGTTTTATATTCTTTTTCTCCTGTATACACCTTTTCGCTTTGCTCGCGCGGTATATTAATCGTTATCTTATAATCGGTTTTGGCAATAACAGTACCGTGGGCGCGGGCAAAATGATTTTTTTGCGGATTTGAATACTCATCCGCCTCATACACACCTGAAATCAGCAAATCGCCTTTTGTAACGGCGTCGCCCGCCTTAACGGCAGGCCAGCCGCCGAGAGCGGTAACTTTAACTATAACCCCGTCCTTATCAGCAGTTACATTTGTAATTGTATTATTATTTTCAATATTCGGCTTTGGAGTGGTTTCCCGTATTTCCACCTGAGCAAGGCAGCCGAGGCGGTTTATTGAAATCCACGCCACATCGTCAAAATCCGCCATTACGGCAAATTCCAGATTTTCTTTATCCGTTTCAGACCAGCGCACACCTGTTTTAAAACCGTTTTGCGCAAGATAATCAACTATTTTGGAAGTTTCAAGCGTATTATTGCCTATAACGGTTATATTCCAAATAAATCCGCCCATAAATGAAACGAAAAGCACAAAAAACAGCATTCCGCAGAAAAGCCCCCACCTGCCCCTGAGCGGATGCAGAATAAACGGCAGGCCCCGTTTTTTTATTATTTTTATTTTTCCGCCGGATTTAAGGGCAATTCTGTGCAGGCGTTTATAAGCGTTTATACTGCACCTTGCGGTAAGGATACCGTTTTCGGCTGATATATCTTTAATATTAATTTTTTCATTATAACAGCGATTAATAAATCCATCCGCAAAACCGCCTGAAAAAGTGAAAACAACATAACCGAAAAACCAGTTTACAAATTTAATCAGCATCTGAAAAATCCACGCTCACAATCATACCCTCAACCACCGCGCCCTGCGGAGTAAAAGAATCTATATGCAATCCGTCCCCATGGAAAGTTACCTGCTTTTTACCGGCGGCAAGTTTTATCTTATCCGCCGAATATTCCAAAACGGATTCAAGGCCGTCTACTACGCACTGAGAGCAGCCGTATAATTCTATGTGCGGCTCGCCCGTTAAACACCCCGCGGGAATATCCATACTGCTTCTTGATAATTTTTTTCTCATAAAATCACCGTTTATTTATATGAATTTAATAGGTGGTTATATGAAAATAAAAAAGGATTTGCTTTTGCTTTTTGCGGCGCTGGCGCTTGCAGGCATACTTATAATATTCAGCCCACAGGCAAAGGAGGGCGCGCTTTACGGCGCGGCGCTTGCCGAAAGGGTTATAATACCGAGTCTGCTGCCTCTGCTTATAATATTTAATTTTATTCAGCACAGCGCCGCGGGCAGGGCGCTTGAAAATATACTAAGCCCCGTTACACGCAGAATTTTGCGTCTGCCGAAATGCGCCGGGCCCGCCGTTTTTCTTGGGCTTATAGGCGGGTACCCTGCGGGCGCGCTGCTGACGGCTAATCTATTCAGAAATTCGGATATTGATTCAGACTGCGCCAAAAGGCTGCTGCGTTTTGATTTCAGCGGCGGCGCAGGATTTATAATAACCGCCCTCGGCACCGGCATATTAAAAAACAAAGAGCAGGGAATTTTACTTTTTGCAAGCGTTACAGCCTCGGCTTTTATAAGCGCGGTTTTAGGCGGTTTTATTTGGGGAAAATCAGAAGAGGGTGTAAGCAGTTATTTATCTCTGCCCGCCGCGGACGCTCTTAACAAAAGCGTTGAGCAATCTGCCCGAAGCGTAATAAATATGGCGGCTTACATAATAGTTTTTTGCGCAATTCAGGGAAACGCGCAAATACCTGAAATAATATCCCCGCTCATAGAAATAACAAGCGGCGCCGCGCAGAGCGCAACTCAACTGCCGCTTTGGGCAACCGCGTTTTTCCTGGCGTTCGGCGGTTTTTGCATTCATCTTCAGATATTTACCATAATAAAAGAAACAGGAATGAGATATGCGGATTTTTTGCTTTGGAGAGTGATAAACGGCATATTAAGCAGCGCCGTATGCGCGTTGCTGCTGCGGATATTCCCTGCTGACAGCGCAGTTTTTTCAAACTATTCAGAAACAATAGTGCGCCCCACAAGCGTGAACGCAGCGCTTTCGGTTTTAATGCTGCTCGGCTGCGCCGTTTTAATTTTTGACCTTGAAAACAGAAAAAGAAAATGCTGAAAAAAACGGGCTGCCGAAACGGATAACGGCAGCCCTGAAACATATTAACAAATATTTTTAAAATTAACGGCATTTACAAGCGTTGTTTATTGTTTTCTGTTGCCCACAAGCACAGCGTAAAATTTGGGCGCTATCTTATTAAGTATCATACATAATATTATGCAGGCAAATATTATAAACGCAGGAATCAGGAAATATTCAAGAGTTTGTATAAGCGCTGTTTGCGGCAAAAATTTAGTGCATAGTTTTCTGAGTATGGAAAGATTCTGCTCGTGAAACAGATATATGCCGAATGAATAGGAAGAAACTGCCAGCACCGCGCTTTTAAATTTTCCTTCTTTAAAATCTGTAAGGCAAACAAAAAAGAATATGATGCCGCAAATAACGGCGATGCCGTGGATATAATTGTTAAAAAACAAATTTCTTGTAATTACATCTGCTGCGATTAAAGCGGCATATAAGACCCACATAAGTGATTTAGGGATTCTGTCCAACGCATTCAAATTAATATTTTTATTAACAATAAAGCAACCGAAAACCCAAAAAATAGTATCTTTATTTACAGAAAAAGGAAGCAAATACCATACTAAAAAAGCCACAATAAGGGATAGCCAGGGGATTTTATCAACAATAAATTTGATAACCTTAGAAAAAATATTCAGCAAAAATAAATTTCTTACAAACCAAAGCGGGTATAAAAAAGGTTCAAAAAGATATACGCTTATCCACTTTCCTATTCCCCATTCCGCCACAATATTATCCGGATTTGAAAAATAATCGGAAAGCATTGGAATATGCTGGCACACAAAATAAAAAAGAATCCAAAATGTATTCAGTATAAGATATGGTACAAGAAGTGTTTTTGTTTTTTTAACAAGATTATTTTTCCATTTAAAAGGCTTTCTATACAGCAAAATTGCCGAAATCATAAAAAACGCCGGCACTGCGCACCTTGATATACACTGAGAAATAATATATTTAACAATTTCAAGCCATTGCGGAACAACCAAACTTACATCGTTAGACACAAAATTAACGGTTGTGGTATAAGAATGTATAAAGACCACCATTATAATCAGCCATAATTTAAGTATATTTATCCGCTTAGATAATGCGTCTGAGATATTATACACCGGCGGTTTTATCGGGAGGCGGTTTGTTTCAGAATACACTTTACTTTCCTGTTTCATTTCTGCCAAATCCTTTTATTTGTATTTCATATATTTATATTTCATAAATTATTATATAGCATGATTTTCGGCGGCGCAATAATTTTTAAACAAAAAATCAAAATTAATTTTAAGTGAATATATTATTATATTACAGTAGGGTACCGACTCTCGCTTAATTAAAAAGCCGTTTCCAAATGGAAACGGCTTTAAATATGCAATTAAGCGGTTATCATTTATCGTCTTTTTTCTTATCTTTCTTTTTGCCCGCCTGAGAGGCTTTATTAAGGCCGTAAGTAATAAGAATAATAACGCCGATAACAAGAAAAATACCAACCATACCTATTACCATAATAGGCAGTGTTTCTTTCCACGAATCGGGGTGAAGTTCAAGCGCCATTGAAATAACGCCGAGTTTAGCAAGTAAATTCAACATATCTGTACCTCCGTTAAATTATCTCTTCAACAAGGGTGAGGATAAGTCCGCCTGCGATAACAGACGCTATCTGCCCCGAAACATTTACGCTGATTGACTGCATAAGCAGGAAGTTCTGATTATCTTCTTTAAGGCCCATCTGATTAACAACACGGCCGCTCATCGGGAATGCAGAGATACCTGCCGCGCCTATCATAGGATTAATCTTTTTGCCCTTGGGAAGGAAGATATTAAGCAGCTTTGCAAAGAATACGCCGCCTGCTGTATCAAATACGAAAGCAACAAGACCGAGCGCAAGGATAAGGATTGTTTGCCACTGAAGGAAATCCTCATAATACATTCTTGAAGCAACAGTAAGGCCGAGAAGTATGGTAATGATATTAGCAAGTGAATTCTGAGCGGTTTCAGAAAGCGCATTAAGAACGCCGCACTCACGGATAAGGTTACCGAACATAAGGAAACCTACAAGCGCTACCGACTTAGGAGCAACAAGACCTGCTACAACGGTAATGATTATCGGGAACAGAATCTTTGTGAGTTTTGAAACTTCGCCAGGCTGATATTTCATTCTGATAAGGCGTTCTTTCTTTGTGGTGCAAAGTTTGATTACCGGCGGCTGAATAATGGGAACGAGCGCCATATAAGAATACGCCGCAACCATAATTGGGCCGAGATAAGCGGAATCAAGTTCCTGAGCAACGAAAATAGAAGTTGGGCCGTCTGCCGCGCCGATGATAGCGATTGAAGCAGCGTCCCTGAAATCAAAGAAGAACGACGCAATAAAGAATGTAAAGAATATACCGAACTGAGCCGCCGCGCCGAAAAGCATAAGCCACGGATTTTTAAGAAGTGGGCCGAAATCTATCATGGCGCCTATACCGATAAACAGCAGGAGCGGGAAAAGTTCATTTGCAATACCCGCGTCAAACAGCACCGTTATAGGGCCCGCCTCATCCGAGCCTGCCTGGGTAATGGCTCCGGAAAGCGGGAGGTTTACAAGGATTGTGCCAAAGCCCATAGGCAAAAGAAGCGTGGGCTCCATTTCTTTTTTAATCGCAAGGAAAACAAGAAGTCCGCCTATTGCGATCATAACGATTTGCTGCCAACAGATATTTCCGAAATTGGAAAACAGATTGGCAAAAGTGTCTAAAACGCTTAAATTAACCATTTTAACCTCCGGTTACACATTTATTTCAACATTGATTCCGAGCAAGTCCCTGTTGGAATCAAGTATTGGTTTAACTACTTCGCTGAGGAAATCCGCAGTCTGCTGCGGGGCTCTGCCAACGAAGTTTTCTGGTTTCATTGTGGCAAGAATCTCATCCTTAGTCATCATAAAAGCAGGGTCCGCAGCGATACGGTCGATAAGGTCATTCTTACCGCCCTCCTGCTTAACAACGGCGGCCGCCGCCATTGAGTGAACACGAATTTTTTCGTGAAGTTCCTGCCTGTCCCCGCCTTTTTTAACGGCGTCCATAAGGATATTCTCCGTTGCCATAAACGGGAGTTCGCTCATAAGCCTTGAATGTATTACCTTGGGGTAAACAACAAGCCCGCTTGTAACATTTATATATAAATCCAAAATACCGTCCGTTGCAAGGAAAGCCTCGGCAACTGAAACGCGTTTATTGGCGCTGTCATCCAAAGTTCTTTCAAACCACTGAGCAGACGCCGTCCACGCCGGGTTCAGGGCGTCTATCATAACATATCTGGAAAGAGAGGCGATTCTTTCGCTCCTCATCGGATTTCTTTTATACGCCATGGCAGAAGAGCCTATCTGGTGCTTTTCAAACGGTTCTTCTATTTCCTTAAGATTTTGAAGAAGCCTTAAATCATTTGAAAATTTGCAGCAGGACTGAGCAATGAGCGCAAGGCAGTTGCAAACAATAGTATCAAGTTTTCTTGCATAGGTCTGACCGCTTACAGGAAAGCAGGATTTAAATCCCATTTTCTGAGCGATTTTTCTATCCAGTTCCTTACACTTTTCATGGTCCCCGTTAAAGAGTTCCAGGAAAGACGCCTGAGTGCCTGTTGTGCCCTTTGAGCCAAGCAGCATAAGGGTATCAAGCACATGCTCAATCTCATTATAATCCATAACGAGATCCATAAGCCAAAGAGTTGCCCTTTTGCCAACTGTTGTAGGCTGCGCCGGCTGAAAATGGGTAAATCCGAGGCAAGGCATGTCCTTATACTTATCAGCGAAAGAAGCAACGCTTGCAATGGCGTTAACAAGTTTTTTCTTAATGAGCAAAAGCGCCTCTCGCATTGTGATAACATCTGTATTATCACCAACATAGCAACTTGTGGCGCCGAGATGAATTATAGGCTCCGCCTTTGGGCACTGGTCGCCGTAAGCGTGAACATGCGCCATAACATCGTGGCGGAATTCCTTTTCATAAGCGGCGGCGGTATCGTAATTAATATCGTCTGCATGCGCTTTTAACTCATCTATCTGCTCCTGAGTAATATTCAGGCCGAGTTCATGCTCTGATTCCGCAAGGGCTATCCAAAGTTTGCGCCAGGTTTTAAACTTGAAATCCGGCGAATAAATATACTGCATTTCCTTGCTGGCATAGCGCGAATTAAACGGTGAATTATATGTATCAGTATTATTCGGCATTATTCCAACCCCGTTCTCTTCATCATCTCCGCATAAGCATCCTCTACACCGCCGAGGTCGCGGCGGAAACGGTCCTTATCCAGTTTCTCGTGGGTTTTAATATCCCAGAAGCGGCATGTATCCGGGCTGATTTCATCTGCAAGAACGATAGTTCCGTCTGAAGTTTTGCCGAATTCAAGTTTGAAATCTATAAGTTCTACGCCGATTGAGGCAAAGTACTCTTTAAGAACATCATTAATTTTGAAAGCCATTTCCTTAATTGTATCTATCTCTTCCCTTGTTGAAAAACCGCATGAAATAGCGTGATACTCGGAAATAAGCGGATCGTCAAGTTCATCGCATTTATAAGAAAACTCAATAGACGGGGCAACAAAATCCATGCCCTCCTCAAGTCCGAGCCTTTTGCAGATTGAACCTGCCGCGCGGTTGCGGATTATAACCTCAAGCGGAATAATGCTTACTTTTTTAACGGCTGTTTCCCTATCTGAAAGTTCCTCAACAAAATGAGTGGGAATACCGTGCTTTTCAAGAATCTGCATAAGGTAATTGCTCATTTTGTTGTTTACAACGCCTTTGCCTACGATAGTGCCTTTCTTTTTGCCGTTAAAAGCGGTAGCGTCATCCTTATAATCCACGATAACAATATCGGGATTATCGGTTGCCCACACCTTTTTTGCTTTGCCCTCATAGAGCTGCTCTGTCTTAGTCATTTAGTATATCCTCCAAACTTCTAAATTATTAACTTATTTGCCGTATACGCGCTTGATTCTTTCAATAGCCTCAAGCGTTTTTTCATAATTGCCGAATCCCGTTAAACGAAGATAACCTTCGCCGCACTTGCCGAATCCGGAACCGGGAGTGCCTACAACCTGGCACTTATCAAGAAGATCGTCAAAAAACTCCCAAGAGGTCATTCCTTCAGGAACCGTAAGCCATACATAAGGCGAATTAACAGCGCCGTAGCAGGTAAAGCCTGCCTCTGTTAAACCGTCAAATATAGCCTTGGCGTTTCTCCGGTAATAAGCAATGGTTTCTTTTGTCTGCTTTTGACCCTCATCACTGTATACCGCCTCAGCCGCGCGCTGAGTTATATAACTTACGCCGTTGAATTTTGTTGCCTGACGGCGTGCCCAAAGCGGATTCAGGCTTACACCGCCGAACTTAAGTGCCTTTGGCACAACGGTGTAACCGCAGCGCACACCGGTAAAGCCGGCGGTTTTTGAAAACGAACGGAATTCGATAGCGCAGGTTTTAGCGCCGTCTACTTCATATATTGATTTTACGGAACCATCCGTTACAAAAGCCTCATAAGCGGAATCATAAAGGATAAGAGAGCCGTGCTCATTTGCGTAATCAACCCAAACCTTAAGCTGCTCCTTGCTTGCGGCAACGCCTATGGGATTATTTGGGAAACAAAGATAAATAACATCGGGAACTTCATCCGGAAGTTGCGGCATAAATCCGTTATCCGCAGTGCAGGGAAGATAAATAATATCCGTTCTGCCGCTCATTACATTTGAATCAAGATAAACAGGATAAACAGGGTCGCAGATTGCAACTTTATTATCAGTGCTGAAAATATCGCCTATATTTCCGCAGTCTGATTTTGCTCCGTCTGAAACAAAAATTTCATTCTTTTCAATATCAATGCCTCTGTCTGCGTAATCGTGTTTCTGAATGGCGTCAATAAGAAAATCATAGCCGTGCTCCGGCGGATAGCCGCGGAAAGTATCCTCGTTTGCCATTTCGTCCACCGCCTTATGCATAGCCTCAATAACAGCGGGGGCGAGCGGCTTGGTTACATCGCCGATAGAAAGGCGGATAACTTCCTTATCCGGGTGTGCCTGCTGATACTCCCTCTGCTTTCTTGCTACTGTTGAAAACAGATAGGAGCCCTCTAATTTTAAAAAGTTTTCATTTACTTTCATATATTAAACCTCCTGATCTTCTGAAGATCTATTTCACCTGTAAACACATATTCGGCAGGGCCCGTCATATAAACCGGGTCGCTTTCAGAGCCGCTCCAGTTTATTTTAAGGTCTCCGCCCGTAAGATGCACCGTAACTTCATTATCCGCATAGCCGCAAAGCATAGCAGCAACGGCAACTGCGCACGCACCCGTGCCGCAGGCAAGGGTTTCACCCGTGCCGCGCTCCCAAACGCGCATCTCAATTTCATTTTTATTTATAACCCGCGCAAACTCGGCGTTCACACGGTTTGGAAACATTTTATCATTTTCAAAAAGCGGGCCGAATTTTTCAAGATTGAATTCCCTTGGGCTTTCGCCGATAAACATAACCGCGTGCGGATTGCCCATAGAAACACAGGTCATATTAAAATCCCTGCCGCCGATATTTACCGGCTGATTTACAACTCTTTGCAAATTAAAATTAACCGGCACATCGGCCGCATTAAGTATCGGCTCGCCCATATTGACCTTTGCGCCCTCAACCTCGTTTCCGTTTAAAAACAACTCTATAATCTTGACTTTGCCCATTGATTCAACAGTAAACCTTGCCGAATCAACATAACCGCTGTCATACACATATCTTGCAACGCAGCGTATTGCGTTGCCGCACATTTCTCCGCGGGAGCCGTCCGGATTATACATAACCATTTCAAAATCGGCAGCCGTGCCTTTTTTTATTAAGATAAGGCCGTCCGCACCGACTCCGAAGTGGCGGTTTGAAAGCAGAACAGCCGCCTCTTTTTCATTTTCAACTTTTTCCTTAAGGCAGTCGATATAAACATAATCGTTGCCGCAGCCCTGCATTTTTATAAATTTCATACAATATCACAAGCCCTTTTCTATATTATTTACGGCTGAGCCGGTTTATGTAAGCCTGTCTAAAATATCCATGGCGACGACGGCTATTTTTTTGCCGCTTTTCATACTTTCCTGCTGCAAAAACTTATGCGCCTGGGTTTCGCTCATACCTTTAAGGCTGATAAGCGCCTCTTTAGCCTTGGAAATATATTCATCTTCCGCGCCTGTTCTTCTTGTAAAACTTGATTTGCTGCACGCAAGCATTTGAACGGTATTTAAAAAGTCATTTCTGTCCATAGGCACGGGCAAGGTTATCAAATTGCCCATATACTGCTCGGAGCCGTTTTTTGAGAGGGCGATTATATCAAACCCTTGCGGAACCTGCTCGGCAAGTTCGGCGGCGGTTATATCCCTCATAACAAACGGGCAGACGATAACGCCGCTTTGCTTTTCCTGGGCTATCTCAAGCGCGGAAGAGCCAAGCGCGCAGACATGGGTTACGCGAAAACCTGATTTTTCAATCATAGACCTGATTGACAGGGCTGTTTCTTTTTTAGGATAAACAACGATTATATCCTTCAAATTTTCTCCCCCCAGGTGCTGCCTGCCCTGCGCTTTTGCGTTAGCGTTAAAACACCGGTAACAATTATACCATATAAAACCATATGCAATCAATAGAAAAATAAATATAAAATTTTTATAATAATAAAGTGCAAAATTATTTATTTTGATGAAAAATGAAAAAGAGGATTCAGCCGTGTTTTCGTCCTTTTGATTTACTTTTACCAAAAATATCGAAAATTTTGTAACAAATTGCACAATATTTTACTTTATTCAAAAAATTCTTGTAACAAAGTAAACAAAAAACACTTGATTGTTTTTCGGTGTGATGATACAATGTAATTGAGTATAAAATTATAAGAGCGGTGCTGCATCTTAAAAACGCGCCGCTTTAACCGAATATTTCTCTTAAGGAGAGCATATATGAAAAAATTAAAAAAGGAATATGAATTTCCCATATACATTTTTAACAAAGGCGAAAATTACAGGGCATATGAGTTTTTCGGCTGTCATAGAATTAAAGGAAATGAATTTGCGTTCAGAGTTTGGGCGCCGCACGCCGCTTGCGTTTGTGTTTCCGGCGATTTCAACAACTGGAATGAAACCGCAAACAAAATGGAACTCATTTCTCCCGGAATATGGGAAGCCGTTATAGATAATGTTAATATTTATGACTGCTATAAATATGTTATAACTTCAAAGGACGGGCGTTTGCTTTATAAAGCGGACCCTTACGGATTTCACTGTGAAACAAGGCCGGGCACGGCTTCTAAAATTTACGAACTCGGCAATTATAAATGGAAAGATTCCGATTGGCAAAAAGAAAATCTTAAGGGCAGCATACTTGAAAAGCCCGTAAACATTTACGAGATACATTTCGGCTCCTGGAAAAAGAAAGAAAACGGCGATTATTACTCATACCGTGAAATGGCGGACGAACTTCTGCCCTATGTAACTGATATGGGATACACACATATAGAAATGATGCCGCTTATGGAATACCCGTTTGACGGCTCCTGGGGCTATCAGGTTACCGGCTATTTTGCGCCCACTTCACGCTACGGAACGCCGGACGACCTTATGTATTTTGTGGACAGATGCCATCAGGCGGGAATAGGCGTTATACTTGACTGGGTGCCCGCCCATTTTCCTAAAGACGCTCACGGCCTTTATGAATTTGACGGCGAACCTCTTTACGAATATTCCGATATGCGCAAGGGCGAACACAAGGAATGGGGCACAAGAGTTTTTGATTACGGCAAAAACGAAGTTAAAAGTTTTCTTATATCATCTGCAATGTACTGGGCGGATATGTATCATTTTGACGGATTGCGCGTTGACGCCGTTGCCTCTATGCTTTACCTTGATTACGGCAGGCAGGACGGCGAATGGGTTGCCAACAAATACGGCTCAAACGAAAACCTGGAGGCTGTTGAGTTTTTCAAGGAACTGAACAGCGCAATGTTTAAAGAACACCCCGCCGTAATGATGATAGCGGAAGAATCCACCGCGTGGCCCATGATAACCATGCCGCCTGATGTGGGCGGGCTTGGTTTCAATTTTAAATGGAACATGGGCTGGATGAACGATATGCTGCGCTACACTTCGCTTGACCCGCTTTTCAGAAAAGGCAACCACAACTGCATTACTTTTAGTTTCTTTTACGCTTTTTCGGAAAATTTCATTTTGCCTATAAGCCATGATGAAGTTGTGCACGGCAAATGCAGCCTTATCAACAAAATGCCCGGCGATTACGATATGAAATTTGAGGGTATGCGCCTGTTTTTATCATACATGGCGGCGCACCCGGGCAAAAAACTGCTGTTTATGGGGCAGGAATTCGGCCAGTTTAAGGAATGGGCATATGAAGACGGGCTTGACTGGATGCTGCTTGATTATGAAAAACACAGAAAACTGCTTAAATTTTCAAAAGAACTTAACCATTTTTATAAAGAACGCCCCGAATTATGGGAAATTGATTACAGTTGGGAAGGTTTCAGTTGGATTTCAAGCGATGACAACGCCAACTCAACAATAGCGTTTAGAAGAATCAGCAAATCCGGCAGTGAAATTATAGGGATATTTAATTTCACCCCAAACGAGCACAAGGAATACCGCATAGGCGTGCCCGAGCCGGGAACATACAAAGTTATATTTGATTCCAACCTTAAAAAATACGGAGGAAACAAAGCAAGACTTTCAGGCACTTATAAAACCGCGAAAAAGCCGATGCACGGATTTGACCAGAGCATAGGGGTTAAACTCGGCGGGCTGAACGCGTTATTTATTGAAAAGTCCAAATAAGGAGGAATGTGTTAATGGCACATAAATCAAACATTGTTGCAATGCTGCTTGCCGGCGGGCAGGGCAGCAGACTTGGAGTTCTTACCAAGAACATAGCAAAGCCCGCTGTTCCCTACGGCGGAAATTACAGAATAATAGATTTTCCGCTGTCTAACTGCGTAAACAGCGGCATATACACGGTTGGGGTGCTTACACAGTATCAGCCGCTTGAACTTAACGATTATATCGGCAACGGTCAGCCGTGGGATCTTGACAGGCAGAACGGCGGTGTGCATGTGCTTTCCCCTTATGAGGCAATAGGCAGCAAGGAATGGTATAAAGGCACGGCAAACGCCATTTATCAAAACATAAACTTTATTGAAAAATACGACCCCGAATATGTTGTTGTACTCTCCGGCGACCATATTTATAAAATGAATTACGCAAAGATGGTTGATTTCCACGAAAAAAACAAAGCGGACTGCACAATAGCAGTGCTTGAAGTGCCGTGGGAAGAAGCATCCCGCTTTGGCATTCTTGCAACTGATGAAAACAACAAAATTTATGAGTTTGCGGAGAAACCCACCCAGCCGAAATCCAACAAAGCCTCCATGGGCGTATATGTTTTCAGTTGGGACAAGTTGAAAAAATATCTTATTCAGGACGAAAACACACCCGGCTCGGCAAATGATTTCGGCAAAAATATTATTCCTACCATGCTTGACGCGGGTGAGAGAATGTTTGCGTTTGAGTTTGAGGGATACTGGAAAGATGTTGGCACCATAGATTCCCTTTGGGAAGCAAATCTTGATATAATCAACCCGAATGTAGACCTTGATTTAAGCGACCCGAGTTGGAAAATATACAGCCGCAATCCCGTCAGCCCGCCGCACTATATCGGTAAAAACGCAAAAGTGGAACTTTCATCTGTTTCCGAAGGGTGCGAGATAGAGGGAAATGTTGATTACAGCGTTATCTCCAGCAATGTTAAGATAGAAGAGGACGCCGACATAAGATACAGCGTAATAATGCCGGGCGCGGTAATAAAGAAGGGCGCAAAGGTATATTACTCAATAGTTGCCGAAAACGCCGTTATTGAAGAGGGCGCCCAGGTTGGCGAGATTCCGGAACTGCTGCAAAACCCGGAGGACTGGGGAGTTGCGGTAATAGGCTCCTCGGCAACTGTTAAAAGCAATTCAAAAGTTGAGCCGGGCGCAATGATAGAATCCGGCAAGGAGGTGTGAGCATGAACGGTAAAAAAGTGTTGGGAATGATATTTGCTAATATTCACGAGGGCACATTAGACAGCCTTACCGCAATGAGAACGATGGGCTCCGTTCCGTTTTGCTCAAGATACAGGCTTATTGATTTTCCGCTTTCTAACATGGTGGAAAGCGGGGTTACAAAGGTGGGCGTTATCACAAACGCAAATTTCCAATCCCTGATGGACCATGTGGGCACTGGCAAACCGTGGGACCTGAGCAGAAAGAATGACGGACTTTTCATTCTGCCGCCGTTCAATGTTGGCAGCGCAACGATGTGGGGAAACAGGATTGACGCAATTTACGGCAATATGGGATTCCTTGAGCAGAGCAACCAAACATATGTTGTTATGTGCGACTGCAATCATATGCTTTCGCTTGACTATGAAGCGCTGTTTGACAAGCATGAGGAAAGCGGCGCGGACATAACCGTGGTAGGCGTAAAAGCGCCTATGCCGGATAAAATCGGCTCCATTTTGTGCTTTGACAAAGTTGAGGAGGACGGGCGCATTACTGAAATGAGCCTGGACAGACATGATGAGGCGGAAATTTTCCACAGTGTAAACATAGTTATAATGAAAAAATATCTGCTTGAATCCCTTATAACAACTGCTCATTCAAAAAATGAAATATCTTTCCAAAGAAATGTTCTTATGGCAAACTCCAAGAGCCTTAAGATTTACGCGTACGACGCAACTGATTCATTCGTGGGCACTATATCAAGCGTTCAGGCTTACTACGATGTTTCCATGAAACTGCTTGAGAAAGAAAACAGGGATAAACTTTTCAGCAAGGATTTTCCGATTTACACAAAGGAAAGGGACGATATGCCCGCGCTTTACGGCGCAGAATCGCACCTGACAAATTCCCTTGTGGCGGACGGTTGTATTATTGACGGTACCGTTGAAAATTCTATTATATTCAAAGGCGCAAAAATAGCGAAAGGCGCGGTAGTTAAAAATTCAATTCTTATGCAGGATACCGTAGTGGGTGAAAATTCAACGCTGAGTTATGTTATAGCAGATAAAAATGTAAACATTAAAAACGGCGTGGAACTTTCCGGCGCCCCAACCTTCCCCGTTACCCTGAGCAAAGGCACAAGGGTTTAAAATCCGGAAAAATTGTGTGAAACGCACTGATAATATCAAAATTATGCGCCCTCAAAATGTGCCTAACGGCATAATTTTGAGACGGCTGAATCACCATTGACGCCTTATCAGGCTACAATAAGGTATCAATGATTTAAAAATATTATTTTGCAGCCTGAAAGGCTATGGTAATAGTGTGAAACACACTATCAGATTATATGCCCTCACAATTTGCCTAACGGCATAATTTTGAGATGGCTGAATCACCATTGACGCCTTATCAGGCTGCAATAAGGTATCAATGATTTAAAAAATATTATTTTGTAGCCTGAAAGGCTATGGTGATTATATGAAAGTTTTATACGCTGCATCAGAGGCAAATCCGTTTATGGCTTCCGGCGGACTGGGCGATGTTGCCGGCTCACTGCCTATTGCGCTCAGAAAAAGGCTTATAGGCTGCCGTGTTGTTATGCCGCTTTACGATTCCATAAAGCAGGAATACAAGGATAAAATGAAATTTATCACTTCCATATCCGTGCCTGTAAGTTGGAGAAGGCAGTACTGCGGAATTTTTGAAACAAAACTAAACGGCGTAATATTCTATTTTCTTGATAATCAGTACTATTTTAAGAGGGACGGCATTTACGGCCACTATGATGACGCGGAAAGATTTGCGTTTTTTGCAAGAGCAATTTTGGAGATTATTCCCGCCATTGACTGGAAACCCGATATTATCCACTGCAACGACTGGCAAACTGCTCTTACTCCGCTTTATTACAGTTGCTACTACGCAACGCGAATGGGATATGAAAACATTAAAACCGTTTTCACTATCCACAACATTCAGTATCAGGGCAAATACGGAAACGAACTGCTTGAAGATGTGCTTGGAATAGGGCCTGAGCATTATGACCTTATTCAGTATGACGGGCTTGTAAACTTTATGAAAGCGGGAATAGAATGCGCAAACAAAGTTACGACCGTTTCCCCCACTTACGCAAAAGAAATTTTGGACCCGTGGTATTCTTACGGGCTTGACCCGATACTTAACCAGCGCTCTTGGAAACTGTGCGGCATATTAAACGGTATTGATACGGACAGTTATAACCCTGAAACAGACAAGGCTATTTGGGCAAATTACAGCGCTGATGATTTTTCAAACAAGCCTAAGAACAAGGAAGAACTGCAAAAGATGATGGGGCTTGCCGTAAGGCCGGAAACACCGCTTGTTGGAATAGTTACAAGGCTTGTGGGGCACAAAGGCGTTGACCTTATGCGCGAAGTGCTTGAAAAGAGCCTGTGGGAAAGAGATATTCAATATGTTGTGCTTGGTTCCGGCGAATGGCAGTATGAAAGTTACTTCCGTGAACTGCATGATAAATACCCGGATAAGGTGGGCTTAAGGCTTGGATTTGTACCGGACCTTGCAAGAAAGATTTACGCCGGCGCGGATTTATTCCTTATGCCCAGCAAGAGCGAGCCGTGCGGACTTTCCCAAATGGTTGCGCTGCGCTACGGCACCGTGCCGATAGTGCGTGAAACAGGCGGTTTGCGTGATTCTGTTTCTGACTGTGGCGACGGCGAGGGCAACGGCTTTACATTTAAAACTTATGACGCTTACGATATGCTTGGCGCTATATACAGAGCCGTTGACGCTTACAATAACAAGGAATATTGGCCGACTCTTGTTGAGCGCGCGCTGAACTGCGATATGAGTTGGGGCAAATCCGCAAACGAATATATTAAAATGTATAAATCACTGCTTAAATAACAGTATAAAAAAGAACACCCGTTTCTGTTTAAAACAGGAGCGGGTGTTTTGCTGTAACAGGCGGTGGTATTTTTAATAAGGCTTTTTCATAGTGAGGGAAATGCGCTTTTTGGCGGTATCAACTGAAAGCACCCAAACGGTTACTATCTGCCCAACCTTAAGCACTTCTGACGGGTGTTTGATATAATTATCCGATATTTGGGAAATATGCACAAGTCCGTCCTGATGGACGCCGACATCAATAAACGCCCCGAAATCTATAACATTTCTTACCGTGCCTTTGAGTTCCATACCCGGTTTAAGGTCTTCCATACTCATAACATCAGTTCTGAGCATAGGCTTTGGCAATTCCTCTCGAGGGTCCCTGCCGGGTTTGCTGATTTCTGAAATTATATCGGCAAGGGTCGGCTCACCGGTGGACAAATCTTTTGCAAGTTCCTTAACTGAGCGTTTTTTAACCGTTTCAGTAAGCAATGAAATATTGCCGCAGGCAATATCGCTTTTTGAAACGCCGCAGAGTTTCAGCAGGTTTTCCGCAGTTTCATATGATTCGGGATGAACGGCGGTGTTATCAAGCACATTTTCCCCGCCGGGTATTCTTAAAAATCCCGCGCACTGCTCAAACGCTTTGGGCCCGAGTTTCGGCACCTTAAGAAGTTGCTTTCTTGAAGTAAACGCCCCGTTTTCTTCCCTGTATTTAACAATATTTTCCGCAACGGCTGAAGAGATACCGGCAACGCGCTTTAACAGCGACGGAGACGCCGTATTAAGGTCCACGCCAACTGAATTTACACAATCCTCCACAACGGCGTCCAGCGCGTGATTAAGTTCCTTTTGCGGCATATCATGCTGATACTGCCCCACCCCGATTGATTTTGGGTCTATTTTAACGAGTTCGGCAAGCGGGTCCTGAAGTCTTCTTGCAATCGAAACCGCAGAGCGAAGCGAAACATCATACTGCGGGAATTCCTCGGCGGCAAGTTTAGACGCTGAATAAACAGACGCGCCCGCCTCGCTTACAACCATATAAGTTATACCGCAGTCAAGTTCCCTGATTACATCGGCGGCAAAGACCTCTGTTTCGTGGGACGCCGTTCCGTTTCCGATAGCAAACATTTTAACGCCGTATTTACGCACCAAATCCTTTATTATTTTCTTTGCCTCTTCAATTTTGCTGTGCGGCGGCGCGCAGTAAATAACGGCGGTATCAAGCACTTTGCCTGTTTCATCTACCACGGCAACCTTACAGCCTGTGCGGTAACCGGGGTCAAGACCTATTGTAACTCTGCCGGGTACGGGCGGCTGCATAAGAAGTTGAGCGGTATTTTTGGCAAATACTTTAATTGACTCCTCGCATGCTCTATCCGTTAAATCATTTCTTATTTCCCTTTCAACAGCAGGATAAACAAGGCGGGAATATGAATCCTGAGCCGCCGCCAGCACTAAATCCGACGACGCATTGGCGCCGTTAACATAAAGCCCTGTAAGCACGCTCATACCGATTGAGTTATCAAGTTCAATACTCACCTTAAGTATATTTTCTTTTTCCCCGCGGTTTACGGCAAGAATCCTGTGATTTGCAATTTTGGAAACCGGCTCCGAATGCTCGGCGTATTTCTCATAAACGCCCAAATCTTGAGCATTGCCTTTAACGGTTAAAACGCCGTGGGCACGCAGCATATATCTTAACTGGCGGCGCACATTTGCGTCATCAGAAATAATTTCCGCAATAATATCGCAGGCGCCGTCTAACGCCTCTTTGGCTGAAGAAACTTCTTCGTTTATATAATTTTCAGCCGCGCTCAGAGGGTCAAAATCACTGCTTTGCTTAAGTATATCATTTGCAAGCGGCTCAAGCCCTTTTGCCTTGGCAACGGACGCCCTTGTTTTTCTTTTAGGTCTGTACGGGCGATAAATATCGTCTATTTCCGTAAGCGTTTTAGCGCTGTCAATAGCGGCGGCTATTTCATCCGTCATAGCGCCCTGCTGAGTAATTGACGCTATAACTTTTTCCTTTTGCTCATCAAGCGAACGCAAATAATCAAGCCTGTCGCTTATTGCGCGAAGTATTTGGTCGTCAAGAGAGCCTGTTGCCTCTTTTCTGTATCTGGCAATAAAAGGAATAGTATTTCCGTCATCAAGAAGTTTTACTGTATTTTCTATTTGATGCGTTTTAACATTAAATTCATTAGCAAGAGTTTCAATTATATTCATAAAATTAACCTATCCATTTTTTCTTTTTACCTATTATCGCAAGCACCGCCACAACTATAACGGACAGCGCTATCACAAACACATACCCGTATTTCCACTGAAGTTCAGGCATATATTTAAAATTCATACCATACCAGCCCACAATAACGGTAAGCGGAAAAAATATGGTTGAAACAACGGTAAATATCTGCATTGTGTGGTTTGTTTTAAGGTCTATAAAAGACTGATATGCGTCTTGAAGATGAACAACACTGCCGCGCAGCAGTTCAACATCATCACGCAGACGAACTGTTTTTTTGGTAAAGTTTGAGATATAGCGAAGATAATTTTCATCAAATATCTCGTTTTCATTATCCTCCAGCGCCTCGCCTATATCAATAAGCTGCTCATAATAATTGCGCATAGAAAGCAGTTCCTTTTTCATTTGCAGCAAATCAAGATTAAAATTATCACCCGCATTGCCGTGCAGCACTATCTCTTCAAGTTTTGTTATCTCAAAGCCTTTATCCTCTATTGCTTTATTATCCTTATTAGTGAGGTTATCAAGAAAAGCGTAAATAAGTTTTTCAAGCGTTATATTTATCGGCGAATACTTATCAAGGCACTGAAGAAATTTATCCCTTGTTGAGCAATCCTTATCCTTTACATCAACAACGATAAGCAGATTTTTCTTAATATACACCGCAACAACATCACGCTCATCATTAACATCAAGCGCGTTAATGACGCTCATTTTAGTAAAGCAGTAATCGTCATAAACCTCAACGCCGAAACGGGAATGGAAAAACATATTATCAGATTTTACCGCCTCAACAGTTGACGCGGCAAATCCGAATTTATCATAAATCTTTTCAAATTCACTGATTGTTACATAACCTGCTGTAACATAATGGCTGTCTATATTATCAACATCAACGGTGGTAATATCATCCTGAAACTGATAAAACATAAATTTGCCTCCGGCCTTTAAAAAATGCCCGACGGATTACGCCGCCGGGCATTATCAGGGCATAAATTAATAATTTTCCGCTTTTATCTCAAAATACGCTTTTGGATGCGCGCATACCGGGCACACTTCCGGCGCCTCTTTGCCGATAACAATATGGCCACAGTTGCTGCATTTCCATATTTTATCCTCATCACGGCTGAACACAAGCCCGCCCTTTACATTCTCAAGAAGTTTGAGGTATCTTTGCTCATGCTCTTTTTCTATTTCGCCTACTTTTTCAAACAGAGTTGCTATCTCGTCAAAGCCCTCTTCCCTTGCCTCTTTGGCAAATGCGGCATACATATCGGTCCATTCATAATTTTCACCGTCCGCAGCGTCCTTAAGGTTTGTTGCCGTATCCGGAACGCTTCCGCCGTGAAGAAGTTTAAACCAAATCTTAGCGTGCTCTTTTTCATTGTTTGAAGTTTCCGTAAACAGATTGGCAATCTGAACAAAGCCGTCTTTTTTGGCTTTTGACGCATAATACTGATATTTTGTGTGCGCCTGGCTCTCTCCGGCAAAGGCTGCCATAAGATTTGCCTGAGTTTTTGTTCCTTCCAGTTTTTTCATATTTTTCTTTACCTTTCTGCCCGATTTTAATTTAAAGCGGCGCGCTGCTTTGGGCATTTCCACGCGCCGAGCAGGAAAAAATTTCCTGTTAAAACTGCCGCTTATCCCGCCGCGCCGGCGGGCGCGCCCCCGGCAAAGAGCGCACTGATTTGCCTTTGGCAAATTCGTACAATTTTATTAAAGCGCCTGCCGTGCGTTTGCTGCGCTTATGAATATTATATACCGTTTTTCCGTAATTTAGTAATTATCAAAACGAAAAGCGACCACAACGCCTGAAAGATAATAATATTAACAGCGTTAAGTTGGCTGATACCGTCCGTAAACGCAAGAAGAGCGGTTACGCCAAACCCGATTGCCGAGCCGAAAGACGCAAGCGCAGAAATTATCTTTTCGGTTACTACTAATTTATCCGCGCCGAGAATGGTGGAAATAAACGCATTAGTTGTGCCGTTGTGAACAGCGTAAGCCGGGCTCTTTTCGGCAACGGCATCGCTGTATTTTTCAAAACTTCTGCCGTTTGAGGCGGTCATAACTCTTATAAAGCCCTCAGGCAAATCAAATAATTTTGTAACGCTTTCCTCGTTTATATAAGGGTCGCAACTTCTTAAAATAACCGTCATTCCGCTTTTCTCAAGGCGTTTAAGGCTTTTCTTTAATGCGGGGTCTGCGCTGTAACTTACTATAAACATTGCGGCGATTTTGCCGGCAACCGCAAGATAAAGCGCTTTTCTGCCCTTGCGGGTATATTTTCTTTCATACTCTATTTTCGGCACGGAAACGCCGTGATGAATAAGCAGATCTCTGTTGCCGACAAGTACTTTCCTTTGGTATATCCATGCGGAAGTGCCCATTTTATCCTCATAAGTTATGCCCTCTGCCGTTGGCAGGATTGAATTTTTGCCGACTATAACGGAATCAAACACCCCGGCAAGCGGGCTTTTGGTTTGAATAATAACGGCGGCTGTTTCAAGCAGAACATCATCTATCTTGGCGCCGTTAAAAGTTCTGTACCCGTGAAAACAGCAAGAGCGCGGGCCGAAAAGTTCGGACGCTTCCATTACAACAGCGTTTGAATTATGGATATAATGCGCGCCCTCATACCCGCATATCATTGCGCCTTTTTTTTCAAGATTTTTTGAGGCGTCGCACAAAGCGTTATTAGTGGCGGTGAGCGTTACCACCGGGCAGGAAATAACAAGCCCCGCGGCAATTATATTAAATGCGGCAAGCCAATCCGAAAAAACAATACCTACTATAACGAACAACGCGGTGTTAAATCCGAAAATTACGGGAAAAAGTATTTTTGCTATCTTATCCGCAGGCTCGTTTGCAAAAGAGATTTCAAGAAAACTTGTGGGGAAATCGGTTTTTACGCTGTATTTAAGATAAGGAGTGCCGTCTATCATATTTTTGGATATTATTTCGGCATCCACTTCATTTACAATATCCTCAACAGTATATTTATCACCGTTAT
>CALWID010000005.1 GCA_944380635.1 uncultured Eubacterium sp.
GTTTTTTTGATTTCCTTTACCGTTTCGCTTCTTGCTAATTTCAATCTACTGAATTTGGCAGGGTTAGTGGATTTAGTGATTTATATAAGCAGTGGTATATTAGCTGCCATTTTTATGATAATTTTTGTGTACGCCAAAAATCTCCTTTATCTCCGAGAACAGGAGCAGCGGGACAAGGTGCAGATCGCACAGCTTCAGCAGCAGTACGCCTACTATCAGGACAAGCTGAAAGACGAGGAACGCATACGCTCCATTTACCACGATATGAAAAATCATCTGCTTGTACTGGAAGGCAGTCAGGGAACGGAAGTTACCCGGCAGATGGCGCAGGAGCTTCGCTCGCAGATAGCGGACTATGAAAACTATATCCATACAGGCAATGACTTTCTTGATATTATCATAAGGGACAAGGCGGAAAAAGCCCATGAAAAGAACATCGACTTTTCTGCTTTTATAGATTTCAGTGGAATAGATTTCATAGAGCCGCTTGACATCAGCACTATGTTTGGCAACGGGATCGACAACGCTATTGAAGCAAGCGAGAAGCTGCCGGAGGATCAGCGTGTAATTCTTGTGAAAGCGGGCAAGGTGCAGGATTTTGTGTCTATCCTAATAGAGAATAACTGTTCCGATAAGGTATACACAGACGGTCATACCACAAAGACAGATAAGTTCCTGCACGGCTTTGGCATTTCCAATATGAAAAAGGCTGCGGAAAAGTACAAAGGCACCTGTACCACCACGCAGGAAAACGGGAAATTTACTTTAAAGATATTGCTGCCTGTATCAAAGCAATAGCACAAGTCAAATATTCCAAGAAACACTTATTACAACACCGAGAGGTTTTCTTTGAGAAGATCTCTCGGCTGTTTTTTTGCCCTTTTATTAGAAATTGCGGAGATGTTAGATTTTGCGCTTTCTGTTGATTTTTAGCCAAACTGCTGTAAAATGCAGTTGAAAAGTCTGCCGAACAGTTTATCTAAGCAGTTTTCAAAATGTTCTTAACAATTCTTTATTTTTATTTTACCCTGTTTTAAAAGAGCGGGGGTATTATTGGGGTAAACACGGAAAGGAGTGTGTTTTATGAATATACTTGTAACGATTGATAAAAATTACGCTGATGTACTTGTCAGAATGTTAAAAACTTTGGCTGCGTCAAATAAATGCGATTTTGATGTTTACATAGCGCACAGTTCGCTTACTTTTACCGAGTTAACTTATATACAGAAAAAAGTGGACTGCAGCCGCATAAAAATGCATCCGATAAAAATTCCTCCGCAACTTTTTGACGGCGCTCACTTTACAAAGCGTATCACAAAGGAAACTTATTACAGGCTGCTGCTTTTTGAGTATCTGCCTGAATATGTTGACAGAATTCTTTACCTTGACCCCGATATAGCAGTGCTTAATTCAGTAAGGCTTATTTACAATATGGAGTTCGGCGATATGATTTTTGCGGGAGCAGGCCATACCCGCGGCGTCATTAAAGCGTTTAACAGAATGCGCCTCGGGCTGGGAGCGCACAGCGATTATATAAATGCCGGGGTGCTGATGATAAATGTTGAAAATATGCGCAAATACATTACGGCTGATGAAATTTTTACCTATATTTCCAAGAAAGGAAAAAGCCTTTTTCAGGCTGACCAAGATGTTATAAACGCGCTGTTTAAAGATAAGATAATATCAATAAATCCCTGCTTTTATAATCTTGATGAGGCAACTTACAGAAGAAACCGCCTTAATCTTCAGTGGGTAAGGAAAAATACTGTTTTTGTGCATTATAACGGCAAAAACAAGCCGTGGAAAAATAATTACCGCGGCGAACTTGATGTTTTCTGGCATGAAAAAAGAGAGCAAATCAAAAATTCTGCTCAGTTCGAGGCGGCGGTGTAATGAATAAAATATTAAAACTTAAAAGCATTTCAAAAAGGCAGTGGGCGTTTGCGGCAGTATCAGCCGCCGTTGTGCTCGGCAGTTTCATTGCTCTGTATCTTACGCTCGGCAAAGAACTGATGAGCGTAATAACAGACCGCGATATTTTTAAAGCCTGGCTCGCAGGATTTCAGATTCCGGCGAATGCCGTATTCGTTTTTATCCGCGCGTTTCAAACGGTGGTAAAAATTATCCCCGCAGAGCCTCTTGAGATAGGCTCCGGCTATGTTTGGGGCACTTTCGGCGGATTTTTCTATTGCATGCTCGGCACGGAAATAGGCTCGCTTATAATTCTTGCCCTAACAAGAATATTCGGCGTAAGGTTTGTAAAAATCTTTGTTGATATTAATAAAATCAACGAATGGAGTTTTATTAAAAATTCCAAAAGGAAATATCTGCTCCTTTTTATAATTTATCTTATCCCCGGAACGCCTAAAGATTTAATTACATATTTTATAGGGCTTACGGACACAAAGTTTCTGCCGTTCCTCATCATAACGGGCATAGCAAGGATACCCGCCATAATTTCATCAACTTATTGCGGCAGTAGTCTTATAGATAATAATTACACGCTTTTTATAGCGGTGTTCGCTGTAATAACCATAGCGTCCGCGCTCGGCACATATTTCGGTATGAAATATATGAAAAAACTTAAAGATAAAGATAAATTTCAAAAGCAGGAAATGCAGTTGTTATAAAACATTCAATTTTGAATTAAGAAGAATTATAAATAAACGCCGGTATCTGATTTGTGATACCGGCGTTATTAATTTGCCGTTTAAATCGCGCACGCGCAGGTTACTTTTAATCCTTTTGAGGCAAGAATATCCATAAAATACCTTACTATTTTAAATCCGTTTCCGGCAAAGGAAAGAGTGGCGCAAAGAGTATCCGCAAAACTTACAACCGCGCAGTTTATCGGGTTAATATATGTTTCGCCGAGAGTTACGGTTATCATATTTATATGTTCTTCCATTTCCGGCGGCAGTTTTACGGCGCCTAAGTTGGTTACGGTTGAGGTGTAATTGTTTTCGCCAAACAGGCGAAACGCCGTCTTCATAACGGGCTTTTTAAGAAATGAAGGCGCCATTCGTGAAATCAGCATTTTTTCATCGGCAACATTGCGGCAGACATCTTCGTATAGTTGTTCTTTGCTGATTTTGTTGTTCATTTCATTTTTTATAGCGCTTAAAACATCTTCAAAACTCATTTTCCCGTCCGGCGATATATCCGCTGTAATGAAAGATGAAAAATTCCTCAGCGTTGAACTTTTCCAGTATTTCCTGAGGTTTACGGGTATAGAGAGCCTGAGCGGCTTTTTTGCCGTGCTGCAGTCATCGTTATACATATCTATAAGCGCCATAGAATACGCGGCGGCTATAAACTGCGTTACCGTGCAGTTGTATTTGCGCGTAAGTTTTCTCAGTTGACAAAGTGAAACGCATACTTCATCTCTGTAAAAACGCTCGTTTTCCCTGTCAATTTTAATCTGATAGGCGCTGCTGCCCTTGCGCGCTTTTCCGGCGCTGCCGTCATATATCCTAAGGAAATCATCTTCATATTCTTTTTCACAGGGTTTGTCCCGCCATTCTTTAATGCCGTAGTTTTCCGCGCCCTTTATTTCATATCCGCAAATCTGCAAATACCTTAATATCAGCGCCTTAACAAATTCCATAGCGCCGCCGCCGTCTGTTACGGCGTGGAAAAATTCGCACCTTATTTCGCAGCCGTTTATGTTTATCCTGAAAAGCGGGCGCTTTTTATCTTTGGTGTTTATCGGTTTGCATATGTCATTAGAGTCTGTTATTATGTCAAGGTCTTTCGCTTTTGAAAAATAATCCCAAAACATTCCTTTTTTCAGGCGCACATAAAAACTCGGAAATCTTTCCGCCAGGTCTTTAACCGCCTTTTTTAAATTTTCTTTGTTCGCCTCTTCTTTTAAATATACTGATATAGCAAATACCGCGTTCCATTTTTTAGTCATTGCCGCCGGGTAGATTTTTGCGGCGTTGTCAAGCGGTATAAGTTTTTCTTTTTTTGTTTTCATAATGGTTACCTCCGCAGCGCGTCACGGCGCTTTCTTTTCGCCTTTTATGTTATCCGCTATAAATGAAAAACGCCATTAACTTAAGTTTACATTTCCGTAAATGTAAACCTCAAAGGGCAGAATAAACAGCAATGTAAACCCCGGTTTACATCAAATTACCGCCGCGCAGTTATAAAATTTTTGCTTTATGTGAATAATTGTTTTTGAAAACGGTAAACACCGTGCCTGATTGTTGTTTTTTATAGGATAATATGATAAAATAATATCTGATTTATATAAATTTATATATATTTATACATTATTATTTATCCGGAATATAAATGCGCACTTATGCACTGCAATATAAAAAGGCTGTGGTTAAATGAAACTTTCTCTTGTTGTTCCCTGTTATAACGAAGAGGGAAATGTTGAAAAATTTTATTCTGAAGTAAAAAAAGTTTTTAGCGGTAAAGTTGAAAACTATGAATTTGTTTTCATAAATGACGGCAGTAAGGATAAAACTTATGAACTTCTTAAAAAAATATATGAAGAGCAAAACGGCTCGCAGGTGCAGGTGCTTTCTTTCAGCCGCAATTTCGGCAAAGAGGCTGCTATTTACGCAGGTCTGAAAGCCGCCGAGGGAGATCTTGTCTGCCTTATTGACGCTGATTTGCAGCAGCGCCCCGAAGTTGTGCTTCAAATGCTTGATATTATGAAAAAAGACCCGAATGTGGATTGCGTAACCGCTTATCAGGAGGTGCGCAGGGAAAATAAAATTATGAGCGCAATGAAATCCGCGTTTTATAAAATAATTAACGCGGCGTCGGAAGTCCCGTTTGTAAACGGCGCGTCCGATTTCAGGCTTATGAAGCGTAAAATGGTAGAGGCAGTCCTTGAAATGGGCGAGTATCACCGCTTTTCAAAAGGCATTTTCAGTTTTGTGGGATTTAATACGGTTTGTATGCCGTATACAGTCTGCGAAAGGGAGAGCGGCGAGTCAAAGTGGAGTTTTATAAAACTTTTAAAATACGCGGTGGAGGGTATTGTTTCGTTTACTACTTTTCCGCTTAAACTTTCCACCTATATCGGTTTTATCTCTTCTTTAGTTTCAATAATTTATCTTGTTGTGGTAGTTATCCAAAAACTCGTGTTCGGCATAGATGTGCCCGGCTACGCAACAATCGTTGTTCTTGTTCTTCTTTTAGGTGGGCTTCAACTTTTCTGCCTTGGAATTTTGGGCGAGTATATTTCAAAAATTTATGTTCAGGTTAAAAACAGACCGATATATATATTGAAAGAACACCTGGGCGGCGAAGAAAAAAATAAAAAAGATGAGCAGGATTAAAGATATTTTTGTTAAATATAAGGAAATTTTAACTTATGTTGTTTTCGGCGTGCTTACAACGCTTGTGAATTTCGTCTGTTTCTGGGCGCTCGGCAGGCTGTTTGGCAATAATGCTTATCTGTTGAATAATGCCGCCGCGTGGATAATTTCCGTTATATTTGCTTATGTAACAAATAAACTTTGGGTTTTTGAATCCAAAAACTGGAATATTAAAATCGTTGCCGCAGAGGCTGCCGAGTTTTTCGCCGCGCGCCTTTTCAGTTTCGGCGTTGAGGAGGGCTGCCTCTGGCTCTTGGTTGATATTTTTAATATGGGCAGCCTTTCTTTCACTTTCTTAGGGTTTGAGATTACCGGGCAGTTAATTGCAAAAGTAATTCTTGCCGTTATAGTTGTAATTCTGAATTATTTTTTCAGCAAATTCGTAATTTTTGCAGGAAAAAAGAAAAATTCAAGCGGCGCCTGCAAAAAATCAGAATAAATCCGTTAAAAAATGAGCGGAGCGCAAAAGAGCGCTCCGCATTTTTATTGCCGCAGCATTTTATAATCGCAGTATCAGTTATCCCACGGCCACGGGTCTTTAAGCCATTCGTCGCTGTTGTTTTCGCCAAGGGTTATAGGCCCGTATTCTTTCTCAAATTCCTTTTTTAGCGCATTAAATTCCGCAGTGTATTTTTCATAAAGTTTATGCGCCTCCGGGCAGCCGTTGTGCGTGTCAAGATAAACTCTCATCTCCCACATAGCAAACTGCGCCGCGGAAAGTTTCTTAAGCATTTTTTCTCTGTTCATTTCTGCACACCCTTTCCACAAAACGGTTTGTCAAGTTCCGGAAATATCGTGCCCGCGTTAAGCCCCGTCATAGTGTCGTCAAACAAAACGGGCTGCTGCTGAAAAGGAACATAAGCCATAGTAACAGTTGCGTTTGCAGGCAGCGGAGAAGGAATATCATGCGCCGGCTTTTTAAGAAAACTCGGGTTAAATTTATCTTCGTATTTAAACATGGTATATCTCCTTTAAGTTAATCCGCTTTGATAATGTATTTTCGCAAGGCGGATTTTTTTAAAGTGAAAAATTCGTAATTTCACCTCAGTTCATAATATGCCGAAGGGCTAAAAAAGTTTTTAAGCATATAATAAAATACGGATGTTTAAAATCGTAAAATCAAGGCAAAACTATAAACGGAACAAAAATAAAACAAAGGTGATAATTATGACTGTTAAACGCGGCGATATTTATTATGCCGATTTAAGCCCCGTAGTGGGCTCGGAGCAGGGCGGCGTAAGGCCGGTGCTCATCGTTCAGAATGATGTAGGCAACAGATTTTCACCAACCGTTATAGCCGCCGCCATCACAAGCCAGAAAGATAAAACAAATCTTCCCACTCATATAGAGGTGGACGCGGGTCATTGCGGCCTTGCCAAGGATAGCATTGTGCTTCTTGAGCAGGTGCGCACTATTGATAAGCGCCGCCTGAGGGAAAAAATGGGCGCTCTTGATGTTGGCGATATGGGCAAGGTGAATGAGGCTCTTTCCGTTTCATTCGGTCTTTAATTATAACGGCATAAACGGCGCTGTTGTTACAGCACCTAAGTGCCGGGCGGCTCTTTGAGCCGCTTTTTTATTTACCGTAAAATTATAAGCGGTTGAAATGCTCAGCGTAAAATGTTAAAATAATACGAAAATAATTTTAAAGGCGGTTTTCTTATGCAAAGAATTGCTGAGTTTCAGAAAGTGAGTTTTTCGCAGTTTGAGGAGGATTTCAAAAAGAATTTTCCGGAATGTGAAAATGTAAAAGAAATTTATGATTCAATAAAACTCCCGAAGAGGGCAACCACCGGCTCTGCCGGCTATGATTTTTACGCCCCGGCGGATATTACCGTAAAAAAAGGCAAAAGCGTGCTTATTCCAACGGGAATAAGAGCCAAAATTGAGGACGGGTGGGTGCTTCAGATATTCCCGCGCTCCGGTCTCGGGTTTAAGCACAGAATTCAACTTGATAATACAGTGGGCATAATAGACGCCGATTATTACAATTCTTCAAACGAAGGGCATATAATGATAAAAATTTCCTGCGACGCTCATGACGACGGGCACTGCGTATCACTCGCCGCGGGGGACGGCTTTGCCCAGGGCATTTTTATTCCTTTCGGCATAGTTGCTGATGATGACGCAAGCGGCGTTCGGGACGGCGGATTCGGCTCCACAAGCAAAAAATCCTGAGTTATTTTGCTCCCGCCGGCAGTAATAAGGCGCAAAAGCAGTTAAATTAAGGCTTTTTAAGCGGCTTTTTTATACATTATTTGCTAAAATGCTTGACAATTCAGTCTTATTTGATTATAATTTTGTGCGGATATTCAAAAAATATTCAAAATTTGTGATTACCCCTGACAGCAGGTCGGAGGGAGGGAATTAAGTGAGCCAGGTCAGAATTAAAGAAAATGAATCTCTTGACAGCGCTATCCGCCGTTTTAAGCGGCAGACTTCTCGCGACGGCATTATTCAGGAAGTACGCAAAAGAGAGCATTATGAAAAGCCTTCGGTTGCTCGTAAAAAGAAGAGCGAAGCCGCTCGCAAAAGAAAGTATAAATAATCTTACATAAAAGATAAAAGGGGAACGGGCTGTTTCGTTCCCCTTGTTTTCTTTAAATAAGCATGATAAATCCGAAATCACGCCGCGCTTTACCGGCGGCGGTATGAAAGGCGTTTTGATAATGAAAAAAATTCTTGTGCTAAACGGCCCTAATCTTAATATGACGGGTATCAGAAAAAAGAATATTTACGGCTCGGAAACCCTTAAGGCAATCAATGACGAACTTAAGATATACGGCAAGGCGCGCGGAGCGAAAATCAGTTTCTTTCAGTCTAATCACGAGGGCGATATTATAGATATGATTCAGCAGAGCAGGGAAGAGTATGACGGCGTTGTTATAAATGCCGGAGCATATTCCCACTATTCCTATGCTATCAGAGACGCTATTGAGGCTGTAAACGAGTTTACGCCTTTTGTTGAGGTGCATATGAGCGATATTCACAACCGCGAGGATTTCAGAAAAGTTTCCGTTATAACCGATGTTTGCAAAAAGCAGATATGCGGCTACGGGAAGGACAGTTATAAAATGGGTATTGATTTATTACTTGAAATATTATAAAATAAATTTGTATAAAGAATAATAAATTTTGGAGGTATTTTTATGGTATCAGCAGGCGATTTCAGAAACGGCGTAACTTTTGAAATGGACGGCCAGGTTTATCAGATTATCGAATTTCAGCATGTTAAGCCGGGTAAGGGCGCCGCGTTTGTAAGAGCAAAAATAAAGAATGTAATCCAGGGTTCCGTTGTTGAAAGAACTTTTAACCCAACGGAAAAATTCCCTACAGCCTATATTGAAAGAAAAGATATGGTTTATTCATATAATGACGACGGTATTTATTACTTTATGGACCAGGAAACATTTGATATGGTTCCCGTTTCAGAAAGCGACCTCAGCGATAACTTCAAGTTTGTTAAGGAAAACGATATTTGCCGTATTCTTTCTTATAAGGGCAAGGTTTTCGGCGTTGAGCCGCCCACATTTGTTACTCTTGAAGTAACTAAAACAGACCCGGGATTCAAGGGCAATACGGCAACGAATACTCTTAAGCCCGCAGTTCTTGAAACCGGCGCGGAAATTCGTGTTCCTCTTTTCATCAATGAGGGCGATAAAATTCGCGTAGATACAAGAACATGTGAATATATGGAGCGCGCGTAAGCACAGAAAGGATTTTTTATGAATACTACAGAAAGCCTCGGCTATCTCAAAGGTCTGCTTGACGGACTTGATTTTGACGATGATAAAAAAGATACAAAAATGTTTAAGGCAATTGTTGAAGTGCTTGAAAACATTATCAAGGATATAGATGATGTTAACGAGGATATGGACCTTCTTTCGGAGCAGGTTGACGGTATTGACGACGACCTTGCGGAAGTTGAGGATTATCTTTCAGACGAATGCGGCGGCTGCGGCTGTGATGACTGCGATGACAGCGAATACGCTGTTACTTGCCCCGCGTGCGGCGAAGAGTTTACCGTTGATGAGGATACTGTTATGGAAGGCGGCATAGAGTGCCCCGCATGCGGTGAGTTCCTTGAGTTTGAACTTGATGATGAGGATTCGGATTCAGACGATAAAACAGAAGAATAACAGATGATATCATAAAAAGGCGTCTTAAAAGGCGCCTTTTGATTTAATTATTGGCAGGTTGTGCGTTATGAAAAGAAAATTAACCGTTTTGCTTGCAATATTAACTATGCTTACTGCTGTTGTGTTGCCGCGCGGTATAACTGCTCTGGCAAATTCTTATTTTCCCACAACTCCTATTGAGTTTGAAAATCTAAATCTTGCTTTGTTTTCTCAACTTGATTTAACAACGGGGTTAAATAATTTCGGTAATAATGATAATTGGAAATATTATTACCGCTGCTCTTTTATCCCGCAGTATTCCGCAGAATATACCGTTACCGTTTCATCAAGAAAAAAGATGAAAACAGAACTTTATGACTCCTCTGGTAATCTGCTCTCGGCAAGTTATGCGCCGGAGGTTATCAATGATGAAATGCGGTATGTTTTCAGTAATACGGAGTACCTTGAAAAAGGTGAAACTTATTATTATGAGTTTGCTTTTACAAACGGTTATATTAATTCCTGCGGCCCGTTTTCCGTTTGGATGACAAGTACACCTTCATCTGAAATACCGCAGGATGATTATCTGCATCTTTATGTGGATTCAAAGAAAAGCGGCACCGTATATGAACTGTCTTCCTATTCTCCTCAGCAGTTAATCAGCGATTTGAGTTTGAAAGCGGTTTTTGAGGATGGTAAACTTTATGAGTGGAAAGGTTCGCAGACCCAGATACCATATCTTAACGGGTGTGATATAATTCTTGATTTGTCCGACTGCACCGCCGAAACGGGCTTGCATACCGTAAAAGCGCATTATATGGGGTATGAGGTAACGGCGCAGTTTGAAATAGTAAACTGTATTCATAACTATACCGCTGAATATTATAAACCGGAATGGCTTATACCGGGCTATACTGTTTATACCTGCACTAAATGCGCGGATAGTTTTACGGGCGATTTTACCGAAACAGGCGCTGAACTGCACAGGAATTTTTTTGAGCATTTTAATGCATCTAAAAAAGATTCCGATTTCAACGCGGCGGATGATATTAACGGGGACGGATATATAAACGCCCGCGATTTTTCCAAGATTGCCCGAATGTATTATGCTGCTCAAAACAGTATGCTTTCTTCATTCAATAGTAAGCGGGGCGATTCGGATTATGACCCGTACCTTGATATGAATTCGGACGGTTATATTAATGCAAGGGATTATTCCGCTCTTTACAGAACTATGCCCAAGCCTTAATTCAAATTCAGATTATTAACCTACTTAAATAAACCAAAGCGGTTCGGAAAAATCCGAACCGCTTTTCTTTTTATCCAAGCGCGTCTCGTGCCGCGTCGCCCAGGTCGGACGCCGCTTCGCCTGCTCCGCCTGCCGCGTCGCCGATAGCGTCGCCCACATCAGACGCCGCCTCACTTGCGTTTTCGCCCGCGTTTGAAAGTCCTTCTTCCGCCATGTTGGTTGTTGAAGTCGTGTTTGCCGTGGTGGTTTCTGTTGTGCGCGCCGTGGTAACTGTTGTTGTGGTCATATCGTTATCCGCGTCGTTTGAACAGCCTACAAAAACGCACGCCGCAAGCACAACTGCCGCAAGCAGCACAATAATACTTTTTTTCATTAAAATACATCCTTTCAGAAAAAATGTTTTAATTATTTTAAACTGCCTTTAATTAAACACAATATGCCGAAAACGCGCCGCCGCAAATAATCAAAAATATCCGCTCAACACCGTTTTCAATTCAAACCGTTTTAAAACAATATCGCGCTTAATCTTTCGGCAGTTTTAACTGAATTATTTGGTAAGCGTACCATTGTCAGAATACATCAAAAGAAGTATATCCTCTTCCTCGCCGGTCTCGGAATTTGTGTATATCAGCACTTCCTGACCGGTGCTCTTGTTTTTGCAGCGGTATTCGTTGCAGAATGTTTCAACTCCGCTGCTTTTCGGTATAAGGCAGCGTGAGCGTGATATAATTTCAACACTGTTGCTCAGACTGATATTATTTTTTTCAGCGCTGAACGCAGGCACGGTTCTCTCCGTATGATTAATAAGGTACCCGTCCGCCTCAAGGGAAAATACACTTCCGTCAGAGAGCGATATTCCCACTTTTATAATATCCGGATAGTAAGTTATATTGTCTTTGCTGTATGCAAAATTTATGGTGCATACATTGTTGTAAACGGAATAATACGATTCTTTCATATCCGTGTAGCCGATTTTGTTAAGAAAATCCTGCGCTATATTAATTGCGTTTTCCTCTGTAACGGTCTGATTTCCCGGCGTGCCCTCGTTTAAAATATAGGCAATATATCCGCCGCTTTTCGTAACCGCTATCGTTTGAAGTTTGTAAGAAAAAACATATGCCGGCAGCGTGCCGCTTTCTTCCGTCTTGTATATAACGCCGCCTTCGTCAACGCCAAGCGCGTTCGCGGCTATCTTTCTGCATTCGGACTGGTCTTTTTTATCCGCGTTTTTTATAAGAGCGCTCTGCTTGTTTAAAACAGCGTCCGCAAACGGGCCGTCATAAAGCAGCGTGGGGTAATTTTCAAATGTTTCCTCGGCAGATGAAAAATCAGTTGAAAAGGAAGAAACTTTCATTTCACTGCCGTCCCCGAGTGATACTTCATTTTCCGTTATCATTCCGCCGGCGTTGCAGCGGGATACTATTGAATCTGTAAAATCCGAATATTCCTGCGCATATGAAAGCAGCAAACTCAAATTTTCATACTCCTCCTGCGTGATTTCATCTTTTGTTGAAAGATAGCGCGCATAATCGCCCGCCTGGCTCAGAAATTTATATGCTCCGCTCAGGTTAAGTTGGCTAATCGGTAATGAGGAAAGCGCGTTTTTCGCCGTGCAGCACTCGGAATAAAGATTTCCCGATATTCTGTTCATCATATCGCTTGTTGTGGCGTACTGGCTTTTTGCAAGGCTTGTTTCTATTGAATCAAGGCATTCTGAAAGTTGCGTCAGATTGCGCTGATAGGACGCTTCAAGCTGCGCTTGATATTCGCTGCTTTTCATATTGCCCATAACGGCAAACGCTGTAAGCGCCGCAACAGCAAACACGGCAAAAGAGCAAATCCTTATTATATTTCGCCTTTTCATTTTACCATTCCTTTCGGTTTCGGATAAATATTCCCTAAACGGATTTTGCCCTAAAAATCCGAAAACATACAAAAAAGTCTTTTATTGCTAATCTTTTTTTGCTATAATAAAGTGATTATCCATATATACCGGCGTAATTTTATGAATGCGGTGAATAAATAAGGCGGAGAATAATATGAGTCTAAAGAACGGAAAAAAAAGAATAGTTGTAAAAATAGGAACTTCAACTTTAACTCACAGCACCGGCAAGGCGAATATCGCCCTGATTGCGAAACTTGCCTCAGTGCTTTCAGACCTTAAAAACGAGGGGCACCAAATAGTGCTTGTGTCCTCCGGAGCAATATCGGTTGGTATGAGCAGACTGCGGCTTTCCCAAAGACCGAGCAAGATACAGTGCCTTCAGGCGGCGGCGGCCGTGGGGCAAAGCGAACTTATGTTTCTTTATGACAGATTGTTTTCCGAATATGATGTTGTTGTCAGCCAGTTGCTGCTTACTTTTGATGAACTTGAAAATAAGGAAAGCAGAGCGCACCTTATAAATACGCTTGACCAACTGCTTGAATATGACTGCCTGCCGATAGTTAATGAAAACGATTCCGTTTCGGTTGAAGAACTTGTCAGCGGTGATAATGACTGCCTTTCCGCTATGGTGGCAAAAATTACAAACGCAGATTTGCTTGTTATTCTTACCGATACGGACGGATTGTATGACGGCGACCCGGCGCGGAATAAAAACGCCAAACTTATAAGCGTGGTTGATGAAATAGATGATAATATAAAATCCGTAACAGGCGTTGCCGGCAAGCGTGGCACCGGCGGATTTATAACAAAAATAAACGCGGCTCAGATAGCCGTTTCGGCGGGAATCCCCGTCGCTATAATAAACGGTAATAAACCCACAAATATATATAAAGTTGTTAAAGGTGAAAATGTGGGCACATATTTTAAGGCGGTGAAATTATGAAAGAAATAGGTATAAAAGCCCTTGCGGCAAAGGATTTTCTTGCAACAGTTACAACTGATGAAAAAAACAGGGTTCTGCTTGCCATTGCAAAGGCGCTGAGGGAAAGCAGTGAAACTATCATAAGCGAGAATAAAACAGACCTTGAAAACGGCAGAAAAAGCGGACTTAGCAGCGGTATGCTTGACAGACTTATGCTTGATGAAAGCAGAATAGAGGGCATTGCCTCTGCTGTTGAGGATGTTGCCGCCCTGCCGGACCCATGCGGCAGACTGCTTGATGAAGTGAAAAGACCGAACGGACTTGATATTAAAAAAGTTTCCGTTCCGATAGGAGTTATAGGCATTATTTACGAATCAAGGCCGAATGTAACCGCGGACGCCGCAGTACTCTGCCTTAAAAGTTCAAACGCCGTTATACTCCGCGGCGGCAAAGAGGCGATAAATTCAAATATTGCGATTGTTGCCGCAATGAGGTCTGCCCTTGCAGACTGCGGATTTGATGAAAACTGTATTCAACTTGTTACCGATACTTCCAGGGAATCCGCAAATCAGATGATGAAGATGAAAGGCTATATAGACTGCCTTATTCCCCGCGGCGGGAAGGGGCTTATCAGAAGCGTTGTTGAAAATTCAACCGTGCCTGTAATTGAAACAGGCTCCGGCAACTGCCATATTTTTGTTGATGAAAGCGCCGATATTGATATGGCGGCAAATATAATCTTTAATGCCAAAACGCAGCGTATAAGCGTTTGCAATGCCTGCGAAAGTCTTGTAATTCATTCGGGTATAATAAACAGGGCTCTGCCTGTTATCAAAAAAAGGCTTGATGAAAAAAATGTTGAAATGCGCGGCGATGAGCGCGCAATGGCGGCGGCAAACGGTGTTTTGCCGGCAAGCGAAGAGGATTTTGCCACTGAGTATCTTGATTATAAAATCAGCGTAAAGACTGTTGACAGCCTTGATGAGGCTATAAAGCATATTAATAAATGCTCAACAGGGCACAGCGAGGCAATCATTACTCAAAATGAGGATAATGCCCGCGAGTTCCTGCAAAGGATTGATTCTTCTTCCGTTTATGTTAACGCCTCAACAAGATTTACGGACGGCGGCGAGTTCGGCCTCGGCGCCGAGATAGGCATATCCACGCAGAAACTGCATGCGCGCGGACCTATGGGGCTTCGTGAACTTACAACAACAAAATATCTTATCTTCGGAGACGGGCAGATAAGATAAAAAATCTGTAAAAAATATATACGCATACAAAGCAAAGGAATGATAATTAATGGACAAGTATAAAAAACTTGCCTCAAATACAATTGTTTTTGCAATAGGCACATTTTCCTCAAAACTGCTTACCCTTGTGCTTACTTTCTTTTATACAAGGGTTATGGCAACAGGGGATTTCGGCGGCGCTACTCTTATTCAAAACGCCGTTAATATTCTTGTGCCTATAGTTACTCTTGCGGTAAATTCCGCCGCCCTGCGCTTTGCGCTTGATAAAAACAGCGATAAAAAATGCGTTTTTTCAACCGGCGTGGCAACAACGCTTATCGGTTTTGCCGTGTTCTGCCTGTTCGCTCCGCTCGTTACCCGTATAACAATCAATGATTTTAATTTCGGCCAGTATACTATCCTGCTTTATTTAATGCTGCTCGGCTCATCACTGCGCCAACTCTGCCAGCAGTTTGTCCGCGGCAGCGGCCATGTTAAACTTTATGCTGTGGACGGCGTTATAGCAACCGCAACTTCCGCGGGATTTACATTTCTTTACCTCGGCGCGTTTCATTGGGGTATTTACGGATATATTCTTGCCATTTTTACAAGCGATATGCTTTCCGTTCTGTTTATGTTTGTTGCGGCAAAACTTTGGCGTTATGTCAGTTTTAAAACAGGGCTTAAAAAGAATACCGTTTATCCCATGCTCAAATACTGTATTCCGCTTATTCCCACCATTATTCTTTGGTGGATAATAAATGTTTCCGACCAATATATGGTAACTTATTTTAACGGCGTATCAGTAAGCGGCATTTATACTTCCGCATATAAAATACCGAATTTTGTAACCATTTTTGCCTCAATATTTATAGACGCTTGGCAGCTTTCCGCCGTTGATGAATATGACAGTAACGGCAAATCCGAATTTTTTACAAAAGTATTTAAAACATACAGCGGCGCTCTGCTTGCCGTTGGCGCGCTGTTGATTGCCGGTTCAAGAATAATCACCGATTTGTACCTCGGCGCCGATTATTATGATTCCTGGCATTATGTGCCCATTCTTGTTATCGCCACCACTTTTTCAAACCTTGTAAATTTTTACGCCTCGGTATATATGGCGGAAAAAAAGAGTATGCTTTCTATGGTTACTGCCGGCACGGGAGCTGTTTTAAATATAGTTTTAAACTTTATTCTTATTCCCGTTATGGGTCCTTACGGCGCCGCAATAGCAACTGCCGCGTCATTTGTGGCGGTGTTTATTATCCGCGTGCTGAATACAAGAAAATTTGTAAAGATAAAAATAAATTATATAACTTTTATTCCGTCTGTCGCGCTGCTTTTTGCCGCCGCTGCCGTAATGATAATTGAGGTTGCCGGTCAGTGGGGCAGTTTCGGAATAGCTCTTGCGCTTGCGGCAGTTGTTATTCTTTTAAATATAAAATCACTGCTTGCAATAATTCCGCTTGTTTTCCAAAGATTTTTTAAAAAGCATAAATCCTGATTACTGATATTGAATATTATCCCGTTTTAGTGTATAATGAACAATAACAACTGTAATTTAATTCTTTTTCTCAATTATTTTTGGAGGTTTTGTATATGAATCAGGGTATTTCAGTGTCTAAAGCAAAGAAAATGATAAATGATAAATTAAGTCATTTTTTCGGCGTTACGCCGGATACCGCAACGGATGAGCAGTATTATAAAGCCGTTGCCATGATAATCCGTGATGAACTTTCCGGAATGAACAGCGATTTCCGCCATACAGCCGAAGGGCAGGATACAAAAAAAGTTTATTACCTTTGCATGGAATTTCTTATGGGCCGTTCTCTTAAGAATAATCTTTATAATCTTGGGCTTACCAATGTGTTTAATGAGGCGCTCAAAAGTTTCGGCGTAAATCTTGAAAAACTTTATGAACTGGAGCCTGACGCCGGCCTCGGAAACGGCGGGCTCGGCAGGCTTGCCGCTTGTTATCTTGACGGGCTTGCCACTACCGGCATTCAGTCCATGGGCTACTGCATAAGATATGAGGCGGGCATTTTTCGCCAAAAACTTGTTGACGGCTGGCAGACCGAACTTCCCGATTTCTGGCTTCCCGGCGGTGATGTCTGGCTTGTTCCAAGGGAAGAGAGAGCCCAGGAAGTAAAGTTTGAAGGCCATATAGAGGAGAGTTGGGACGGAGATTACCACAGTGTTGAGCAGAAAGACTGCAACACCGTTACCGCCGTGCCGTATGATATGTATGTTTCCGGCAAGGGCAGGGGAGTTGCCCGTCTGCGCCTTTGGGCTGCAAGAAAACCCGCGCTTGATATGGGGCTTTTTAATGAGGGCAATTATATGAAAGCAATGGAGCAGTCCGCTATGGCGGAGGCTATCTCCAAAGTGCTCTATCCTGCGGATAATTCTCCGGAAGGCAAGTCGCTGAGGCTTCGCCAGCAGTATTTCCTTGTTTCCGCGTCCGTTCAGGATATTATCAGGCGCCATTTAACAAAATATAATACTCTTGATAATCTGCCGGAAAAGGTTGCTATCCATATAAACGATACACATCCCACAATGGCCATTCCCGAACTTATGAGGATAATGCTTGATGAGTGCGGATACGGCTGGGATGACGCTTGGAATTTAGTTACCAAAACCGTTGCTTATACAAATCATACGGTTATGAAAGAAGCGCTTGAATGTTGGAGCGAAGAACTCTATAAGCGCCTGCTTCCAAGAATTTATCAGATAACTAAAGAAATTGATAACCGCTTCCGCGCGTATGTTTGGGGAATTACCCATGACGCAGACAGAGTTGAACGCATGGCGATTATCTCCGGCGGAGTAGTAAGAATGGCAAATCTCTGCGTAGCGGGCTCACATTCCGTAAACGGCGTTTCCGCTCTTCATTCTCAGATTCTTAAAGATACCGTATTTCACGATTTTTATACTATTACGCCCGATAAATTCACTAATGTTACAAACGGTATCGCTTTCAGAAGATGGATATGCCAGGCAAACGAACCGCTTACAGAGTATCTTACAAATCTTATCGGAGACGGATTTATTACAAAAAGCGGCGAACTTCAAAAACTGCGCGCTTATGCCGATGATAAAAAAGTCCTTGCAGACCTTATGGCTATCAAGCGTCAAAACAAAGTGCGCTTTGCCGAAGTTGTTAAGAAGAGAAACGGCGTTGATATAGACCCTGATTCCATTTTTGATGTGCAGGTAAAAAGACTTCACGAGTATAAGCGCCAAAGCCTTAATATACTCAATATCATTGCCGAATATCTTATGCTCAAAAAAGACCCGAATACGGATTTTGTTCCCAGAACTTATATATTCGCCTCAAAAGCCGCTCCGGGTTATTATATGGCAAAGAAAACTATTGAACTTATTGACGCTGTTTCAAAGGTTATCAATAATGACCCTGATGTAAATAAAAAACTTAAAGTTGTGTTTATGGAAGAATACAATGTAAGCCTTGCGGAACTCCTTATGCCTGCCGCAGATATTTCAGAGCAGATTTCTCTTGCGGGCACGGAGGCGTCCGGCACCGGCAATATGAAACTTATGCTGAACGGCGCCGTTACCCTCGGTACGCTTGACGGCGCTAATGTGGAAATAGCAAATGCCGTCGGCAAAGATAATATTATACTCTTCGGTATGAAAACAAATGAGGTTGAGCAACTTCAAAGAGACGGCTATCATCCTATGAGTTATTTAAATAATAACCCTGCTCTTAAGGGCGCTGTTGATTTCATTTCCGCCGGTATAAACGGCAAAAATTTCAGCGAATTTGTTTCAAGTTTAACAAATTCAGACCCATATATGGCGCTTGCTGATTTTGCCGATTATCAAAAAGCGCAGAAACTTTCCGCCGATATTTATAAGGATAAGGAAAAATTTGCCAGAATGAGCCTTATTAATATTGCGTCGGCAGGTGTTTTCAGCGCAGACCGCGCCATTATGGAGTATGCCGAAAATATTTGGCACACAAAGCCTGTTCGTTTTGATAATGAGGAAAAGGAAGAAAATAAAAAATCCGTATCCCGCGGCAGAAAAACAGGCAGGTCAAAAACCGATAAATAAATAATTTTATAATTAATGTACTGATAAACTGTTTTTAGGCAAGGGCGTATTACCCTTGCCTGAAATGTTTTAATAACTGATATACGGAGCGCCTATGCAGCCTTTTAATTCAAGAAAAACTGAATATAAATCTGCGGTGCGCGCAATAGCCACCCGTGAAAAGGTTAAATTCCGCATAATTGTTCCCCGCTCAATGGGCTGTTCAGGCTCCCGCCTTGCAGTGCGTAAAGATGGGGAAGATACCGTCTTTTATTCAATGTTTTGGGCGGGTATGTGCGGTAATGACAATGAGTTTTGGGAACTGCATTTTTACGCCACTACACCCGGTCTGTATTTTTATCATTTTGAACTTGATACCCCGTGGGGACTTAACTATATAAAAAATACAGGCATGGGCGCAGGGGATTTTAATTCCCTGGGCGCTGAATTTCAGCAAACTGTTTTTGACTGTAATTTTAAAACTCCCGATTTTCTTAAAGGCGGCATAATTTATCAGATTTTTCCTGATAGATTTTATAACAGCGGCGCAAAAAAATCGGGCGTTCCGAAAAGCCGCGTTATGCGCAAATGGGGCGAGGAGCCGTTTTGGAACGAGAGCCAGATGAACGGCATTTGGAATAATGATTATTTCGGCGGCGATTTAAAGGGCATAGAGGAAAAACTGCCTTATATTAAATCCCTCGGCGTAACCAGCATATACCTCAATCCTATCTTTGAGGCAAATTCAAATCATCGTTACGATACGGCGGATTATGAAAGAATCGACCCTCTTCTCGGTACTGAGCAAGATTTTAAATCACTTTGCCGCGCGGCAAAAAAAATGGGTATTTCTGTAATACTTGACGGCGTTTTCAGCCATACGGGGTGCGATTCAAAATATTTTAATATGTATTCGCATTATGATACTGTCGGCGCGTACAACAGCAAGGAAAGCCCATATTACAGTTGGTATAAATTTATAGATTATCCTAATGATTATAAAAGTTGGTGGGGAATAAAACTTCTGCCCGAAGTTGAAGAGGAAAATGAATCGTACAGAGAGTATATCTGCGGCAAAAACGGCATACTGCGTAAATGGCTCAAAGCGGGCGCAGACGGCTGGCGGCTTGATGTTGCCGACGAACTGCCGGATATTTTTCTTGATGAACTCAGAGCGGCGGTTAAATCAGAAAATGAAAACGCCGTTATTATAGGTGAAGTGTGGGAAGACGCCACAACTAAATTTGCTTACGGCAAAAGGCGCCGTTATCTTCTCGGCAGGCAGTTGGACAGCGTTATGAACTATCCTTTTGCCGCCGCTGTTTTAAATTTTGTAAGGGGCGGTTCGGCGGAAAATTTTGCCGATTGTGTTTTGAGTATAGTGGAGAATTATCCGCCCTGCGTTTTGAATGAACTTATGAATCATATCGGCACTCATGACACTGAGCGTGCCTTAACAAGCCTTGCCGGCCCGGATTCTTCGGGGAAGGACAGAATTTGGCAGCACGAGCATAATGTTTTAAGCGAAAGCGATTATTTAAAAGGCGTTTCTATGATGAAAACGGCAAGCCTTTTGCAGTTTACCCTGCCGGGTGTGCCGAGTATCTATTACGGCGATGAGACCGGTATGCAGGGGATGAAAGACCCGTTTAACAGAGCCTGTTTCCCGTGGGATAATATAAATGATGAACTTTACAGATGGTATAAACGCCTTGGGGAAATAAGACTCGGCTGTTCTGCCTTTAAAGAGGGTGTGTTTAATATTGTTTACGCCCGCGCGGGCGCGCTTGCCTATACCCGCAGCGCGGATGATAATACGGTTTTGTGCGCCGTAAATGTTTCAGATACGCCCGCCGATATTGAAGTAGGCGCCGAGTGGGATAATTCTTATCCGTTTTTCGGCGGCAAATGCTCAAACGGCATACTACGCCTTGAACCGTTTGAAAGAGCGCTTTTCAGCAGATAATTTGAACTTTCCGCTTAAACCGCGTGTTTAAGCGGATTTTTGTATTATTACTGAATTTTTTTATTGTATATTTTAAATTTATATGCTATACTATTACGGAAATTAAAGTGGAGTGGTATAGTTTGCGGCAAATTAACGCTTTACGCTCCCTGCCGCGCGGCGGCAAATGTTAAATTTAACTCCGAAAGGAATTTTACTTATGGCTTACAGAACTTTTAACTGCGGGGAACTTACTCTTGATGACCTCGGAAAAAGAGCAATTCTTGCCGGCTGGGTAGATACTATCCGCGACCACGGCGGAGTTGCGTTTATTGATTTGCGTGATGAATACGGAGTAACACAGGTAGTAGTAAACGACGATACCCTTATCTATCACCTTAAAAAAGAAAGCGTAATTTCAGTTGAGGGCGTTGTTGTTAAGCGCGATGAGGAAACAGTAAATAAAAAGATTAAAACAGGCGAACTTGAAGTTAAGGTGGATAAACTCACCGTTCTCGGCGCCTGCACTGAAAATCTTCCTTTTGAGGTTTCGGATTCCAAAGAAACAAGGGAGGATGTGCGCCTTACTTATCGCTTTCTTGATTTAAGAAACAAGGCGGTTCACGATAATATTATCTTCAGAAGTCAGGTGGTTTCTTTCCTGCGTAAAAAGATGGAAAGCCTTGGATTTACGGAAATTACCACCCCGATTTTAACCTGCTCTTCACCGGAGGGCGCAAGGGACTATATTATCCCTTCAAGAAAGCATGAGGGCAAGTTTTATGCTCTGCCTCAGGCTCCACAGCAGTTTAAGCAGTTGCTTATGGTTTCCGGGTTTGATAAATATTTCCAGATAGCGCCGTGCTTTAGAGATGAGGATGCGCGCGCGGACCGTTCACCCGGTGAATTTTATCAACTCGATTTTGAAATGGCTTTCGCAACTCAGGAGGATGTTTTCGCCGTTGCGGAAGATGTCCTTTACGATACTTTCACAAAATTCGGCGGCGGCAAAGAAGTTTCCCCGGCTCCTTTTGTAAGGATTCCTTATGAGGAGGCTATGCTTAAGTACGGCACAGATAAGCCGGACCTCAGAAATCCGCTTGAGATAGTTGATTTAACTGATTTCTTCAGCGATGTTGAATTTAAAGCGTTCAAGGGCAGACCCGTCAGAGGTATAAATGTTGCCGGCTGCGCAAAGCAGTCAAAGGGCTGGTTTGAGAAAATGCTGAAATTCGCTCTTGAAATCGGTATGAAAGGTCTTGGCTATATAGAAGTGCTTGAAGACGGCTCTTATAAAGGCCCGATAGATAAATTCCTGCCGCCCGAAAAGAAAGAGGAACTCCGCCGTATATTCAATTTCAAAACGGATGATACTCTGTTCTTTATCTGCGATACTCCAAAACGAGTAAATGAACTTGCCGGTCAGATTCGTACGGAACTTGCAAACAGGCTTAATCTTATTGATAAAGATAAATTTGAACTTTGCTTTATCACTGATTTTCCGATGTATGAACTTGATGAGGACGGCAAACTGATATTTACTCACAATCCGTTTTCAATGCCCCAGGGCGAAATGGATGCGCTCCTTAACGAAGACCCGCTTAAGATAAAGGCGTATCAGTATGATATTGTGTGCAACGGTGTTGAACTTTCTTCCGGCGCTGTAAGAAACCACAGACCGGATGTTATGGTAAAAGCCTTTGAAATGGCAGGGTATACGGAGGAAGATGTTAAGGAAAAATTCGGCGCTCTGTTTAAAGCGTTCCATTACGGCGCTCCGCCGCACGCAGGTATGGCGCCCGGAGTGGACAGAATGATAATGCTCCTTAAAGATGAGGAAAATATCAGGGAAGTTATTGCTTTCCCGATGAATTCAAATGCGCAGGATCTTCTTCTCGGCGCCCCGAATACGGTAACGGAAATGCAGCTCCGCGAAACTCATATTAAACTTCGCCGCCCCGTTCCCGAAAAATAAATAAACGCGGGTGCACTTATGTGCGCCCGGTTGCCTTTTATAATTGTTTTTATTGTTTTATATAGTTTAGGAGGATTTATTTATGCAGATAACTCCGGATTTAATAAAATATCTTGAATCCCTTGCCCGTATAAACTTAACTGAGGAAGAGGAAAAGAAAGTTGGCGCAGAACTTCAGGATATACTCACATATATTGATATGCTCAACGAACTTGATACAACAGGCGTTGAGGCAATGAGCCATTCTTTCCCTATAACAAATGTTTTCAGAAAAGACGAGGTTAAGCCTTCAATGCCGCCTCAGGAGATAACCGCAAATGCCCCCGAAAGCAGCGGCGGCGCTTTTGTAGTACCAAAAACGGTAACGGAATAGGAGGCTCGGTATGGAAATATATGAAATGACAGCGCTTGAAATAGCGCAGAAAATAAAAAGCAGGGAGATTTCCTGCGAGGACGCCGTTAATTCCGTTGCCAAAAGCATAGAGGAAAAAGACGGAAATTATAATTGTTATACTGCTTTTGATAAAGACTGCGCTCTTGAAAAGGCAAAATACGCTCAAAATCTTATTGACTCCGGCAATGCGGATTCACCCCTTGCAGGCGTTCCCGTTGCGGTTAAGGATAATATCTGCACTAAGGGTGAAATCACTTCCTGTGCTTCAAAAATACTTTATAATTTTAAACCGCCTTATGACGCAACAGTCATTAAAAAACTTACCGCCGCAGGTATGATACCGTGCGGAAAAGTAAATATGGATGAGTTTGCAATGGGCTCCACAACAGAAACTTCTTATTACGGCGCAACCAAAAATCCGTGGGATACAAATAAAGTGCCCGGCGGTTCTTCAGGCGGTGCGGCGGCTGCTGTTGCCGCCCGGGAAAGCGTTGTTGCCCTCGGTTCGGATACCGGCGGTTCTATCCGCCAGCCTTGCTCATTCTGCGGCGTAACGGGGCTTAAACCCACTTACGGTTCAGTGTCAAGATACGGCCTTATTGCTTATGCGTCATCACTCGACCAAATAGGCCCTATCGCCAAAACCGCGCTTGACGCCGCCGCTCTGTTTTCCGTTATATGCGGCAAGGATGAAAAAGACGGCACTTCTGCCGACCCGAATCCGTTTACTGTTGAGGAAATCGCAAAAACTACGGATTTAAAAGGCAAAAAAGTAGGTATCCCTGCGGACTTTTTCGGCGAGGGTATTAATGAAGAAGTTGCAAAAAGCGTTATGCAGGCAGCCGAAACTCTTAAATCGCTCGGCGCTGATGTAGAGGAATTTGCTATGCCAATCGTAAAATACGCAATTCCCACTTATTATATAATTGCCTGCGCTGAGGCTTGCTCAAATCTTTCCCGATTTGACGGCATTAAGTACGGCTATAAATCGCCTGATGCCCATAACCTCAGAGAGGTTTATATTAAGTCGCGCTCAGAGGGCTTCGGTATGGAAGTCAAAAAGCGTATTATGCTGGGCAATTTTGTGCTTTCAAGCGGTTATTTTGACGCTTATTATAATAAAGCGTTAAAGGCAAAAGGGCTTATAGTTAAAGCCTTTAATGAAGCCTTTGAAAAATATGATTTTCTTCTCGGGCCTGTTGCGCCTACAACGGCGCTTAAAATGGGCGAGGGATTAAGCGACCCGCTCGCAATGTACCTCGGCGATATCTATACGGTAATGATTAATATTGCCGGTCTGCCGTCGCTTGCTCTGCCGTGCGGATTTGACGGCAGCGGTATGCCAATCGGTATGCAGATTATAGGCAGGCCGTTTGATGAAAAAACTATTCTTGCCGCGGGTAACGCTTTCCAGAGCGTAACAGATTATCACACAAAAAGACCCGCCGGTGTTTAAGGAGGCAGAAAAATGGAATTTTCAACTGTTTGCGGACTTGAAGTGCATACTGAGCTTGCAACAAAAACCAAAATTTTCTGTTCCTGCTCAACTGAATTCGGCGGCGAGCCGAATACACATGTGTGCGAGATTTGCTCCGGTATGCCGGGCACACTTCCCGTATTAAATGAAAAAGTGCTTGAATTTGCGGTTAGAACAGGGCTTGCCACTAACTGCGAAATCACTATGAATAATAAGTTTGACAGAAAAAATTATTTTTATCCCGATTTGCCAAAGGCTTATCAGATAAGCCAACTCTATCTGCCAATATGCAGAAACGGATATATTGAGATTGATGACTGTATTAACGGCGGCAAAAAGAAAGTTAGAATCCATGAGATTCATATGGAAGAGGACGCCGGTAAACTTGTTCATGACGAGTGGAATGACTGCACCCTTGTAAACTTTAACCGCTGCGGCGTTCCGCTGCTTGAAATTGTTTCGGAGCCGGATATCGCCTGCGCTGACGAAGCAGTGCAGTATGTTGAAAAATTGAGGGATATTCTTCAGTTCTGCGGCGTGTCAGACTGTAAAATGCAGGAGGGCTCGCTGCGTGCCGATGTTAATGTTTCCGTTATGGAAAAAGGTTCGGATAAACTCGGCACAAGAACGGAAATGAAGAATATTAACTCTTTCAAGGCCATCCACAACGCTATTGAAAGCGAGGCGCGCCGCCAGCAGGAGATAATTGAGGACGGCGGCAAAGTTGTTCAGGAAACAAGAAGATGGGACGACGCTAAGGGAGAGTCCCACGCTATGCGCAGCAAGGAAGACGCGCAGGATTATAAATATTTCCCTGACCCGGATATTCCGCCCATCTGCCTTACTGATGAATATGTGGAGAATATAAGAAAGAATCTTCCCGAACTTCCGGACGCTAAAAAAGCCCGTTATATGAACGAACTCGGACTTTCGGAATATGATACTTCAATGATATGCTCAAGCGTTTATTATGTGCGCCTGTTTGAAAGAACGGCAGAGATTACAAATAACCCCAAAGACAGCGCAAACTGGATTATGGGCGAACTTATGAAAATGCTAAACGATACGCAGACCCTGCCGGAAAATATGAGTTTCAGGCAGGATTCGCTCGGCGAGATAATCAATCTTCTTAATTCAAATAAAATCAGCCGCGATTCCGCCAAAAAAGTGTTTAAGGCGGTTTTTGAAGAAGATGTCATTCCTGCGGATTATGTTAAAGAGCATAATATGGAAGTCCTTTCCGATACCGGCGCTATCAAAACGGTGGTAGAGGAAGTTGTAGCGGGTAATCAAAAAGCGGTTGATGAATATAAAGGCGGAAAAACTCAGTCTTTCAATTTCCTTATCGGTCAGTGTATGCGCGCGTTAAAAGGCAAAGCGCCCGCCGCTGAGGTAACTAAAATTTTAAAGGAAATACTTGGCTGATGCGCCGCTTTTTGTTTTCGCTTTAAACTGTTATAAACAAAACCGAAATTATGTGTCTTAAAAAGCATTATGTTGCTGTTTAGATATACAAAAAAGTTATAAACGGCTATTCAAAATAAGTATTTGCTATAGAGCCCCTTTGGTGTTAAACTGATTGTGCGGTGGGAAACTGCCGCTTAGGTTTGCATTAAGGGGCATTTTTATGAAAAAATTTCTTGCTGTTTTAACTGCGTTTGCTATGGCGTTTACACTTTGCGCCTGCTCAAGCGGTAATGAAGAACTTACAGAAACTCAAACACAAACTCAAACAACCGCCGTTTCAACTACTCAGCCTCAGCCGGCGTGGCAGTGGCAAAAGGCCGCGCCTGAAGATGAGGGCGTAGATTCCGCGGTTTTAAACGATGTGCACGAAACTTTTGATTCATTCCCGCTGCTTGCAAGCGTAATAGTAAGAAACGGATTTATAATTGATGAATATTATAAAGACGGGTATGATGAAAACAGCGTGTTTATTCTTAATTCCGCCTCAAAAAGCGTAACAAGCGCGCTTATCGGCATTGCTGTGGATAAGGGCATTATAGAAAGCGTGGATGTGCCGTTATCTCAGTATTTTCCGCAGATTCTTGAAAATGATAATGATTATTGGCGGCAGATAACGCTGCGCCATCTTTTAACCCACACTTCAGGTATAGATATGAGCGATACTGCTGATTGGTACGACTGGCGCGCGTCTGAAAATTGGGTGCAGTATATTTTGGATTGCCCCGTAACCTCTCGCCCGGGCACAAGGTTTAACTATTCAACCGGAAACACTCATCTGCTGAGCGCGGTTTTGCAGCAGGCTTCGGGTATGACTCTTGAGGAATTCGGCAAAAAATGCCTTTTTAATCCTATGGGAATGGAAAGCGTAAGCATTTCAACTGACGCCCAGGGCATTTCAGACGGCGGCAACGGCGTTTCAATGAATATCTATGATATGGCAAAATTCGGAATGTTGTATTTAAACGGAGGCGAATGGCAGGGCGAACAACTTGTTTCTTCCGATTGGGTTAACGAGTCCACTACTGTTAGGTTTGAGCGCGATTCAGGCTCTGCCGATTACGGCTATCAGTGGTGGGTGCGCACTTTTGGGGATGATAATTATAACGCATATTTCGCCCAGGGCCACGCAGGGCAGTATATATTCGTTGTGCCTGAACTTCAACTCGTTATTGCATTTACAAGCAATTATGAGGGCTCGTCAAGTATTTATTGGCGCCTTGTAAATCAAATAGTAAACGCCTGCTCATAGGCGCTTTAAAAGGCTTTTGCCTTGATTACATTATCGGTAACACAATACAGAATTAATGACTGTCAGGGAGGAAAAGATATGAAAACTTATGAGAATGAAAAATTTGATGAAGAACGCGCGCTTTACGGCAGCGACGGCGTTGTACTTAAAAATTGTGCTTTTGACGGACCTGCGGACGGCGAAAGCGCCCTTAAGGAAAGCAGAAATATAGAGGTTTTCAATACTTTCTGCAATCTGCGCTATCCTTTTTGGCATGATGACCACCTTAAAATAGATTCGTGCAATATGACTCAATTATGCCGCGCGGCGCTTTGGTATTCAAATGATATTGAAATCAACTCAACAAAACTTCACGGTATTAAAGCGCTTCGTGAATGCAGTAATGTAACTATGAAAGACTGCGATATTATATCGCCGGAATTCGGCTGGTCGGTAAAAAATATAAAAATGGAAAATTGCACGGCGCAGTCCGAGTATTTTATGATGCGCAGTGAAAATTTAAATTTTAAAAATGTTGATTTTAAAGGTAAATATTCTTTCCAGTATATAAAAAACGCCGTGTTTGAGGACTGCAGTTTTGATACGAAAGACGCTTTTTGGCACGCCCATAATGTAACTGTTAAAAACAGCCTTGTTAAGGGCGAGTATCTTGCGTGGTATTCAGACGGCTTAACTCTTGTCAACTGCAAAATAATCGGCACTCAGCCGTTATGCTACTGTAAAAATCTTAAACTTATAAACTGCCGGATGATTGACGCCGACCTTTGCTTTGAAAAATCAGATGTTGACGCCGTTATCACAACTCCCGTCATCAGTATTAAAAATCCTTATTCCGGCAAAATCAGCGTCCCGTGCGTCGGTGAGATTATCTCAGATGATGAAAAAGCAAAAGCGGATATTATAGTTACAGGCGGCAATAGCGGCAAAGACGATGTCTGCGCCTGAATAACAGTCGGGAATTAATGGCTTATGTTTCAAAATAAAGTTTTAAAGAGGGAAAATAACGGGCTATTAAAAACGCTTATTTTTCTCTCTTTTCCAACGGTTATAGAGCAGATACTTTCAACTTTGCTTCAGTATGTTGATACTGCAATGGTGGGCAGGCTCGGCGAGCAGGCAACCGCGTCCGTAAGTATAACAACAAATGTAACATGGCTTGTAAACAGCGCTCCTACCGCTATCGGTACGGCGGCGCTTGTTCTTATATCCAAAGCATACGGAGCAGGGGATAAGGAGCAGGTTGTAAAACTCTGCCGCCAGGCATTTATCCTTGCCGCCTGTGCCGGAGTTGTCCTCGGCGCAGCGTCGGTTGCGCTCAGTCCTTTTATACCCGTTTGGATGGGCGCGGAAGAGGCAATATGCCCAACGGCGTCGCGCTATTTCTTTATAATCAGCCTGCCGCTTGTTTTCCGCTCACTGTCCTCCGTTATGGGTTATGCGCTGCGCGCCGTCAGAAATACAAAAACGCCTATGATAATAAGCGCCGCCGCAAACGGCGTTAATGTTGTAATGAATTATCTTCTTATCTATACTTTTGAATTCGGCGTTGAAGGCGCGGCGGCAGCGTCTGCGCTGTCATATACTCTTTCAGGAATTTTAATGCTCTGTTCCTGCTATAGAAATAAAGACCTTAATTGGCGCCTGCGTAATACGCGCGTGGAAAAACCGCTTTTAAAGGAATATGCGGGCGTGGGTTTGCCCGTTCTGGGCAGCAGCGTTGCGTCCTGCCTTGGTTATGTCGTTTTCGCAAGCCTTGTTTCAGGCATGGGCACCACTGTTTTCGCCGCCCATTCAATTGCTGTAACGGCGGAAACTATTTTCTATGTTCCCGGTTACGGTCTGCGCTCGGCGGCTTCCACTCTCGTCGGCAATGCAAGAGGAGAGCGCAATATAAAGAAATTAAAAGATGTCAGCAGGCTGAGCGTTGTTTTAACTGTTGCAGTTATGATAATCAGCGGCGCTGTTTTGTATTTCGGCTCAACACTTTTAATGAGCCTGTTTACACCAAGTGAACGCGTAATAGAACTCGGCGCGGCAATGCTTAAAATAGTTGCCTTTTCGGAGCCGTTTTTCGGGCTTATGGTGGTGCTTGAAGGCATATTTTACGGCCTTGGCCGCACAAAATACGCTTTCTTTGTTGAAACAGCGGGAATGTGGGCGGTCAGAATTTTCTTTACTTTCCTTTGCGTGCGCGTCTGGGGACTCGGCTTAAACGCCGTGTGGTACTGTATGATTGCGGATAATATCTGTAAGGCGGTTATGTTTGCCGTGCCTTTTATTTCAAAAAAAGAACGCTCAAAAATTTTGCGAGTGTGAGCGCCTGAATATGTGCTTTGCTTTTAAGCGGTCGGAATTCCGGCCGCTTTTTCTTTTGCAATTATAAAAATATGGAGTTTTATACATTTTAAGCATATTTTATTCGCATAATGATTAAAAATCGCCACGCTTTTTTGGTGATTTAGTTAATAGTTTGTATAACCTTGCAGTGATATAATATTATTAGAATTTTCTAAATAAAATATGGCTTAAGCGAAAATATAAATCCGCTTTTTGCCGCAGCAGCCGTGTATCGTTGCTTAAATTTGATTAAATTGAAGAGGTGTTTTATTTATGAAAGATTGGTTTAAAGAACTTGTTGTTTATCAGATATGGCCGCGCTCGTTTTGCGACGGCAACGGCGACGGTATCGGCGACCTTGAGGGCGTTCTGAGCAAAATGGATTATCTTGAAAGCCTCGGAATAAACTGCATTTGGTTTTCGCCTCTTTATCCCTCGCCGAATGCCGATTTCGGCTATGATATAGCGGATTACCGAAATATCAGCCCGGAGTACGGCAATATGCAGCTTTTTAAGAAAGTGCTTGATGAGGCTCATTCACGCGGTATGAAGGTAATTATGGACCTTGTTGTAAATCATACTTCTGATGAGCACGAGTGGTTTGTAAAATCAAAAGATATTAATTCACCGTATCACGATTATTATTTTTGGCGAAGGGGCAAAGGCAAACGCCCGCCTAATAACTGGCTTTCCTGCTTTGAGGGCGGTGCCTGGGAATACAATAAAGATATTGATGAGTACTATCTTCATGTTTTTGCAAAAAAACAGCCGGACCTCAATCATGATAATCCGAAAGTGCGCGAAGAAGTTAAAGATATTCTGCGCTTTTGGCTTGATATGGGCGTGGACGGTTTCAGAGAAGATGTTATTACTTTTATTTCAAAAAAAGAGGGGCTTCCGAACGGCTTTCCAATACCCAGCGCCTGCGGCATAGAGCATTATATGGACGGCCCCCATATTCATGAGTATCTCCGCGAGTATCGTGATGTTACTGATGAATACGATTGCTTTACGGTTGGCGAGGCGCCTATGATGACGCCTGATAACGCCCTTAAATACATAGGCGGGGAAAACAGGGAACTTGATATGATGTTCCATTTTCAGCATATGAATGCGGACTGCGTACTTATGGATTACCTGCAAACTAAATTCAGTCTTAAAAAGATGAAACGCGCCTTTTCAAGGTGGCAGGAAAAGGTGAACGGCAAAGCGTGGAATACGCTTTATATTGAAAATCACGACCACCCTCGCATTATCTCCCGTTACGGCAGCGAAAAATACCGTGTTGAATCGGGCAAAATGCTTGCCAATATGTATATGCTTCAGCAGGGCACGCCTTTTATCTATCAGGGGCAGGAGATAGGTATGACTAATATCCGCCTAAACAGCGTATCTGATTATGTGGATTGCTTCGTTCAAAATAATTATAAAATGGCAAGGGAAAAAATGCACCTGCCGGAAAAATTGTGCCGTGAACTTGCATTTAAATCCACGCGCGATAATTCACGCACTCCCGTTCAGTGGAACAGTACAAAAAACGCCGGATTTACAACAGGCACACCTTGGTTTTATGTTAATCCGAATTATAAAGAAATTAATGTTGAGTCCCAGGAAAATGACCCGAATTCTATCCTTAATCATTACAGGGCGCTTATTAAATTCAAAAAGGAAAACGATGTTGCAAAATGGGGCGATTATAAGGAGTATTATAAGGATTCGGATAAACTTTATGTTTATGAGCGCAGTTATAACGGCAAACACCTGCTTGTTATAAATTCATTTACAGAAGAAAATGTACCTTTTGAGGCGCCCGCCGGTTTTGACCTTGATAAGGGCAAACCTCTGCTTTGCAATTATGAAAATCCAACGGTTCAGGGCAACGGCTTTAAAACCCGCCCTTATGAAACCCGCGTTTATTATTTTGAATAATTTTGTTAAATTAAAAACTCTACAATAAAAGAAAACATCTCGGACAAAATAAACCTGAGGTGTTTTTTTATGAAAATAAAAGGGAAAACGGCTTTTTTTGATACGCCGCCCGTAATAGTCGGCTCGGCGGGCGTCTGCGGCAAAAAAGAGGGCGAGGGCCCGCTTGCCAAAGATTTTGACGCTGTTTTTGAAGATACAACAATGGGGCAGGAGTCTTATGAACTTGCGGAATCTGCAATGCTCCACGATGCTATTATTCGCGCTCTTAATAACGCTGATACAGCGTCTTCCGAAGTAAATTTTGTTTTAAGCGGCGATTTGCTAAATCAGTGTATGGGCAGTTCTTTTGCTCTTAAAGACCTTATGATGCCGTCAATAGGGCTTTACGGGGCGTGCTCAACTATGGCGCTTTCGCTTAGCCTCGGCGCAATGCTGGTGGACGGCGGCGCGCAGTGCGTTGCGGCGGGCACTTCAAGCCATTTCTGCTCAAGCGAAAGGCAGTTTCGCTTTCCGCTTGAATACGGCGGACAGCGGCCTCCAACTGCCCAGTGGACTGTTACGGGCGCAGGCTGTGCCGTTATTAAAAACGAAGGTGCCGGAGTAAAAATTCCCGCCGTGTCAATAGGCACCATTTGCGATATGGGTATTACAGACGCCAATAATATGGGCGCCGCAATGGCTCCCGCCGCTGAAAAAACCATATATGATTTTTTGTGCGATACTAAAAGCGCACCGCAGGATTATGATATGATTTTAACAGGCGACCTCGGGCTTACAGGCTCAAAACTTCTTTATGAATTGCTTGAAAAGGAGCACGGTCTGGATATTAGGGAAGTACACCATGACTGCGGACTTATGATATTTGACCTTGAAAAGCAGGATGTGAACAGCGGCGGCTCGGGGTGCGGGTGCAGCGCGTCAGTCCTTTGCTCGCATATTCTAAAGCAGATGCGCTCAGGCTCACTCAAAAAAGTGCTTTTCGTGGCAACAGGGGCGCTTATGTCGCCCACTTCAAGCAAGCAGGGTCAGCCTATTCCCGGCATAGCCCACGCCGTGCTTTTGGAGGTGTGAATATGGATATAAAAAATAATATTAAAGTAATGGGCGCTTTTCAAAAGGCGGTAAATTCGCTTTACGCAATTATAACCGTAATAAGGGTAGTTGCCGTGGCGTTTCTTGTTCTTCAAGCGGTTATGCTCATCGTTTCACCCGGCAAATCCTCATTAAAACAACTTAAATAATTATGCCGCACAACCGTGCGGCATTTGCGCTTTTCTCCTTAAAAAGATGCCAAAAGCCTAAAACAATATTGTTTTAGGCTTTTGGCAATTTCAGACCCTACCTCTGCACGCATGCAATCCGTCAAATGAGAAATCCAATTCGATTTCTCGGCAGCCTCTCAGCGTGTCGGGAAAGACTTATTATCTCAATAAAAACCTTTTCGACACGCTGAAAGCAGCCATTAGGACTGTTTCTATTAATATAATTTTTACTTTAATTTTAATATAGTTTAAAAATATATATGATAAGCCCGTAAATAACGGAACTTGCCGTGCCGTATACTATAACAGGCCCCGCAATAGTAAACATCTGAGCGGCGGTGCCGAGTATAAGCCCCTCCTGCTTAAATTCAAGGGCGGGGGATACCACGGAATTAGCAAATCCCGTAATCGGCACAATCGTTCCCGCTCCTGCGTGGCGCGCAATTTTGTCAAATACCCCAAGACCCGTTAAAATAGCGGTTATTATTATGATTATACACGGCGTTGCGATTTTTATATCGTCGCCGCTCAGTCCCGCTATGCGGAAAAGTTCGTTAAGCGCCTGACCGAAACAGCATATTGCCCCGCCAAACAGAAATGCTTTTACGCTGTTTAAAATCTTAGGGGAATCACCGCTTGCCTTGTCCGCCATTTTGCCGTATTCGCTTTTGCTTATGCCCATTTTTATCACCTTTTTTAATTTACTATTAATTATTGTTAAACAATTTTATTTTATTATTCAAATCACTTGACAAATATTATAATTATCTGTAATATTTAAATATACTATTTGTAAAGGAAGATTGCTATGCACCTTATAGATGTAAGAAATGTGTATAAAATATATAACCCCGGTGAAAATCAGGTAAATGCTTTGGACGGCGTTTCAATTACTATTGATGAGGGCGAGTTCGTTGCCATAATCGGTCAGTCCGGTTCCGGTAAATCAACTCTTATGAATATGCTGGGCCTGCTTGATGTGCCCACATCAGGCGAATACTATATAAACGGCAGGCTTGTTGAGGATTTAACGGATGACGAAATGAGCGATATAAGAAATAAGCAGATAGGCTTTATCTTTCAGGGATTTAACCTTATTTCATCGCTGAACGCGCTTGAAAATGTTGAACTTCCGCTTGTATACCGCGGCGTTCCTAAAGCGGAAAGGCGTAAACTTTCAATTGCCGCGCTTGAAAAAGTAGGGCTTAAAGAAAGAATGCACCATCTTCCGGCAGCACTTTCCGGCGGCCAGCAGCAAAGGGTAGCGGTTGCAAGGGCAATTGCTGCAGCGCCGCCCATTATCCTTGCAGATGAGCCAACGGGGAACCTTGATACCCGCTCCACTAAAGATGTTATGCAGATATTGCATAACCTTAAGGATGACGGCAGAACGGTTATTGTTATCACCCACGATAATGAAATTGCCGAACAGGCGGAGCGCGTTATCAGAATAAGGGACGGAAAAGTAGTTGAGGATTACATAAATCCCGGATTTGAGGAAAAATACGGCAGAAAAGCAAAAATGGATAACAAAAATCCGATAGATTTGGGTTAATCTAAAATTTTACGGTATATTACACCTGCTGAAGCAAAAACTATCAGCAGGTGATTTTTTATGATATTTTTAAAGGCTTTTATAGTCGGCGGGCTTATCTGCGTGGTCGGGCAGATTTTGATTGATAATACAAAACTTACTCCCGCAAGGATTCTTGTGCTGTTTGTATGCCTCGGTGTAGTGCTCGGCGGGCTGGGCGTTTATGATAAACTTGTTGATTTTGCCGGCGCGGGCGCTACAATCCCGCTTACCGGATTCGGCAATTCCCTTGCAACCGGGGTAAAAGAGGCAATTAAGGAAAACGGCTTTACCGGCATAATCACGGGCGGCTTTTCCGCAATGGCGGGCGGCGTAACCGTGGCAATGATGTCCGGCCTTATAGTTGCGCTTGTTGCACGCAGTAAAGATAAAAATTAATATACGGTTGAATTGAGCCGCCTTCTATGTTAAAATAAATTATATTATTTTTACGGAGGCATATTATGGCATCTTTAACTTATGAACAGGTTGTAGAGGCATTCAGAGAAAGATTTAAAAATACTGATGTAAGTTCCGTCAGCGGCACGCTTGCTTTTCAGATAAATATTGTGGGCAAGCCGGAGGGGATTTTCTATGTTGAAATTAAAAACGGCGAAATTCATATTGAGCCGTATGAGTATTATGACCGCAATGCTATCCTGATTGCAAGCGCTGATAATCTTATTAAACTCATAAACGGCAAACTTGACCCCGTTGCAGCATTCACTCTCGGCAAACTTAAGGTTGAGGGCGATATCGGATCTGCGCTTGAACTTATTAAATTTCTTAAATAATTAATATCAGCAGTGATTAAATTTCAGCCGCCGGTAAAACGGCGGCTGTTTTTTGTTATTATTACTATTTTTTGCTTGTATTAACTGTTATTTTAATATATAATATAAACAAATAATAAAGTGTGGAGTTATGCGCCGCATAATTTCGGATTTTCGGAGGGTAAAATTTATGAAGCATGCAGACATTGTCAGCAAAATGAGCCTTGAGCAAAAGGCTAAATTTGTTTCAGGCTATGATTACTGGCATCTTGAAGAGGCAAAAGAACTCGGCTTGCCTAAAATTATGATAACGGACGGACCTCACGGTCTGCGTAAGCAGAATCCGGATAAGAAAAGTTCCAGCGGAATAGGTCTTGGCAACTCCGTTCCAACAACCTGTTTCCCGCCGGCTGCAACATCAGCCTGCTCATGGGATGAGGATTTGCTCAGGCAGGAGGGCGAGGCTCTTGCCGAAGAGTGTATTCAAGAAAAGGTATCGGTAATTTTAGGCCCCGGCACAAATATTAAGCGTTCACCCGTGTGCGGCAGAAACTTTGAGTATTTTTCGGAAGACCCATTGCTTGCCGGTAAAATGAGCGCAAGCCTTATAAACGGCTGCCAGTCAAAAGGCGTCGGCAACTCGCTGAAGCATTTTGCCTGCAATTCGCAGGAGGCTTTCCGTATGGTAGTTAACGAAGTTATTGACGAGCGCGCTATCAGGGAAATTTATCTGCCCGCGTTTGAAATTGCCGTTAAGGAATCTCAGCCGTGGACTGTTATGAATTCATACAACAGGATAAACGGCGTTTACGCTTCTCAAAATAAATGGCTCCAGCAGGATGTTCTGCGCGGCGAGTGGGGATTTAAGGGCTTGCTTGTAACCGACTGGGGCGCTTCCGTAGACAGAATCCCCGGCCTTGAAAACGGCACGGACCTTGAAATGCCTTCATCCGGCACGCTTAACACCCAAAAGATTATTGACGCTGTTAAAAACGGCGAACTTGATATAAAAGTGCTTGATGAAAGGGTCGATAATGTTGTAGACTTAATTATTAAGTCTAAACCAAACCTTGAAAAGAATTATAAATATGATGTTGAGGCTCACCATAAACTTGCTCAGAAAGTTGCGGAAGGCTCAATGACGCTTCTTAAAAATGATGATAATATTCTGCCGCTCAAACCGGGCCAGAAAGTTGCCGTTATCGGCGAACTTGCTAAATCACCCCGTTTCCAGGGCGCGGGTTCATCTGTTATCAATGCCACAAAACTTGATAACGCTTATGATTGCCTTGTTGCGCTCGGCGTTGATGTTACATATGCTCAGGGTTATGAAAAGGGCAAGGACGCTGTTAATTCGCAACTCGTTCAAGAAGCCGTTTCAGCGGCAAAAGCAGCGGATGTTGTTTTGGTATTCGCCGGACTTACAGAAGAGTTTGAGGGCGAGGGGTATGACAGAATTGATATTAATATGCCTTCCTGCCACAATAACCTTATTTCTGAAGTTGCAAAGGCAAACCCGAATACGGCGGTTGTTCTTGCCGGAGGTTCGGTAGTATATATGCCTTGGATAAATGAAGTAAAAGGTCTTCTCAATTCAGGTCTTGGCGGTCAGGCAGGCGGCGCGGCTGTTGCTAATATTCTCACCGGCAAGGTTAACCCGAGCGGCAAAACGGCTGAAACTTATCCTCTTAAGTTTGAGGATAACCCCACATACGGCAATTATCCCGGCGGCCCTGTTACAAGTGAGCACAGGGAATCCGTATATATCGGTTACAGATATTATGATACCGCCGAAAAGGATGTGCTTTTCCCGTTTGGCTACGGCCTTTCTTACACAACTTTCGAGTACAGTGATATAAAAGTATCTTCAAAGGATATTAAAGATACCGATACTCTTAAGGTTTCATTCAAAATAAAGAATACCGGCAGCGCAGACGGCGCCGAAACAGCCGAAATATATGTTGCTGATAAAGAGTCAACTATATTCAGACCCAAAAAGGAACTTCGCGCGTTTACAAAGGTATTTCTTAAAGCAGGCGAGGAAAAGGAAGTTACAGTTGAACTCGGAAAGAGAGCGTTTGCGTATTATAATGTAAATATCGGAGACTGGCATGTTGAAACAGGCGAGTTTGATATACTCGTAGGCGCGTCAAGCAGAGATATTAAACTTACTGAAACCGTAAATGTAACATCAACTGTTGCGGCTGAAATTCCTGATTACAGAAATACATCTCCCGCGTATTATACCGCTGATATTAACGGAATGAAAGGCGAGCAGTTCGAGGCTGTATACGGTCAGAAATTACCAAGCCCCGAATTTGATAAGAGCAAGAAAATTGATATTTATTGCTGCCTGAATGACGCAAGACATACAAAATGGGGCGGCAGGATTTGCAGACTCATAGAGGGTATTATGAGCAAAATGGGCTCAGACGCTAACGGCGACGGCAAAATGCTTGCCGCAATGGCAACTCAGATTCCTATCAGGAATTTCATTGCAATGAGTATGGGCGTGTTCAGCCCCGAAATGGCGGACGGACTTCTTATGATTCTCAATGACGATAAATCTTCATTCGTTGGTTTCAATAAGATATTCTGGCGCCTCGGCGGTGCGCTCACTCGTCTTCCCGCGCTTCTTAAATCCATTTAATTTCAAATTAAAAATAGGGAAAATAAAAAGGGCTGTCAAGAAATCTGACTCGATTTCTCGGCAGCCCCGCTTTTTTATTCAGTTTAAATTGCCGCCCTGTTTGTTTTTCCTGCGCTCCTCGGCTATCTGCTGCTCCTTGTAAAAAGCGTTTGCTTTCATATACACCATTATAATATCGTGTATATGCTCATAAAGTTCGCCCTCGTTGTATTGCAGCGGCACTATTCTTTCGTCATCGTCAATGCAAAGCGGGCCGCGCTCATAGTCGTTAAAAGTGGGCATAATAGAGTAAGATTCCTTAGTTTTAACAAGCGAAATAAGCGTCAGGTCTGCGGTAGCGTTCACAAAGCCTTTCTTTTTCGTGTATTTTTCTATTGTGGAAATATTGCTTTCGTCATTGTGCTTTTTTGTAAAGCAGGAGTCAAAAACTTTTTCAATAAAATCTTCCGCCTGCTTTGCGCTGTACGGCGCTTTAAGCAGCAAAACCGTGTCAATATCCGCAATGCCGTATTTTTCGCTTTCTCCGCAGGGAATACCAATCAGGTTTTCGTTTTCGTCAACATAAATTGATATGGTTGAAAAATCAATGTCCATAAAATCACCGCTTCTGTTAATATTATTGTTAATAATATCACACTTCGTTGAAAAATACAATATTTTGTGTTAATATATCCCGTGTAAGCATTCCTTTGCAATTATAAAAAAATAAGGTGATAGTGTGAAAAAAGTATTGATAACAGGGGGCGCAACCGGTATAGGCAGCGAATGTGCCCGCCTTTTTGCAGAAAAAGGTTATGATGTGTTTATAACTTACCACGAAACTCAGCCTGATTTGGATTGCGTTACCCCTATTAAGTGCAACCTCAGAAACGAGCAGGATATTAAATCGCTGTTTTCAAATTTTAAAACGCTTGATGTGCTTGTGAATAACGCAGGGGTCGGCCTTATAAAAATGATAAATGATACTGATTATAACGATTATGAAAATCTGATGTCAGTTAATTCGCGCGCCGTGTATTTTTGCTGTAAAGAGGCGGCAAATTTAATGCTTAAGGTTCACAGCGGTGCAATAATAAATATTTCTTCTATGTGGGGCGAAGTAGGCGCTTCCTGCGAAACGCTTTATTCAATGAGCAAGGCGGGCGTTATAGGGCTTACAAAAGCCCTTGCAAAAGAACTTGCTCCAAGCGGAATAACCGTAAACAGCGTATCTCCCGGTATCATAGATACAAGAATGAATTCTCAGTTCAGCGAAAGGGAACTTGTTGAAGAAGTCCCCCTCGGTAAACTCGGCTCAACTTACGATGTGGCTGAAACCGTGTTTTTTCTTGCGGGCAGTTCATATATAACAGGCCAGGATATTTCCGTGAGCGGAGGAATAGTAATTTGAATTGTAACACTTTTCTTTGCTTTTCATAGTATGTTTTAGAAAAGCGAAGGGAGGTACGATTATGGGTTGCGGTTGTAACAACGGCTGCGGTGGAACTTCTTGGGTTATTATCCTTATTATAATCCTTCTCCTCTGCGGTGGCTTCGGCAATTGCGGTGCCGCCAACAACAGCGATTGCGGCTGCGGTTGCTGATTAGATTAGTACCAAACGGTGCGCTCGGGTTTCCGGGCGCATTTTTGTTTGAAAAAATTTTTGACCTTTGCGTTGATTTCTTTGACCTTTAAAGCAAAAATTTTTGACCTTTAGATTTAAAAGTCAAACCGAAAAAATGCAAAAACTTTTTAAAAAAATTTTAATTTCAAAATAAAAAAGTGAGGAAAAACGGCTTAACTAAGCCAAAAACGGGCAATAAAAAATTTTTTAAAAAATTTAGAAAAAAGTATTGACTTTCTTTGACCTTTGTGCTAATATTAAACCAGAAAGTCAAGGAAAGTCAAAGTCAAAAGCAATTAAAGAACTTTGACAAAACAAAAGGCTTTAAAACTAAAAGGGAAGTGATTAAGCGTGAATATGTCAGATGCCATAGCAGGTTTGATTCTTGATATGTTTGATGATAATAATTCCACTATCAGAATCAAAAGAAACGACCTTGCGTCGCAACTCGGATGCGTGCCGAGCCAGATAAACTATGTGATAACCTCGCGCTTTACACCTGAACAGGGCTACCGCATAGAGAGCCGAAGAGGCGGCGGGGGCTGTATTTACATTACACGCGCGAATTCAAAAAATTCCGCCATTATGGCGCTTATTAACAGCATTGGAGATTCAATAGACGAGCGTTCCGCTAAGGCGAACATTTATAATCTTAATTATCAGAATCTTATAGACGATAAAAGCGCCAAAATATTAAACGCGGCAGTGGCGGATATTAATTTTAAAGATTTGCCGCAGAAAACAAAAGACGCCGTTCGCGCAAGGCAGTTTAAAAGAATGCTGCTTGCGTATATCGGCTGATGATTTCTTTAAATTTAAATTTTATCTTAAAGAAAGGATTGAATTTATTATGAAATGTCAACATTGTAATCAGAACGAAGCAACAACTTACTTCAAACAGAATATAAACGGCCATGTAACAGAAATGCATCTTTGTGAGGACTGTGCAAGGGAACTCGGAGTTATGAGCGATTTCAGCCCGGAGAATTTCTTTGCGGATTCTTTCCTCGGCAATCTGCTCGGCGCAGGTATCCCTGCTATGAATATTCTTTCCGGCGTGGACAGATGCGAAAGCTGCGGCTCAACATTTAACGATATAGTAAACAGCGGGCTTGTAGGCTGCGCGGATTGCTATTCTAAGTTTGCCGACCGCCTTGAGCCGTCAATATTTAAACTCCACGGCAACGCAAGCCATGTAGGTAAAAATGTTACCTATACGGAGGTTCCGGATAAAGAAGATGATAAGGCGAAATCCCAGCCTCAGCCGAAGAGCGAACTTGAAAAACTGCAGGCAGACCTTCAGCAGGCGATTAAAGACCAGAGGTTTGAGGACGCCGCTGTTATCAGGGATAAAATAAAGGAAATCACCGGGGAGGATAAATAAATGAGCAAATGGTACAGTTTAGGCGGAGCGGACAATGATGTAATTGTCTATTCAAAGGTGAGGCTCGCCAGAAATCTGAGCGACACACCTTTCAAAAATAAATTAAGCCCGGATATTAAGCGAGGCACTGTAAAAAAACTTTACGCCTCGGTTAAAAACTCAGAACTTGCAGGCGAATTTGAACTTGTGGACCTTGCCGGCAAAAGCAACGCGCAGGCGGCGGCTTACGCCGAAAGGCAGATGATAAGCCCGGAGTTTGCGCGTGAAAAAGGCGCTTTTCTCACTAATGAAGATGAGAGCGTTACCGTAATGCTGTGCGAGGAAGACCACATAAGAATCTGCGCTTTCGCAAGCGGACTTGAGATTGATAAGGCTTATAAAAAAGCGGATAAGGTTGATGATATTTTTCTCAAAAGCCAACCGATAGCATTTGATGAAAAACTCGGATTCCTTACCGCAAGCCCCATCAATCTCGGCACGGGCCTTAAAATTTCCGTCGGGCTGCACCTCCCCGCCATCAGGGAAAACGGCTCTGTCGGCCGCCTTTCCTCTTTGATTGGCAAACTCGGTTTAACTCTTCGCCCGCTTTACGGCGAGGGAAGTTCTTTCTATCAACTCACAAATCATGTTACCCTCGGAATTACCGAGAAAGAGGCAATTGATAATATTTCTTCCGTTGCTCTTCAAATAGCAATGCAGGAAAGAAATTTAAGGGCAACAATGAAAAACAGTGAGTTTTGGGAGGATAAACTTTACAGAAGTATGGGCACACTGAAAATGGCAAGGCGTTTAAGTTACGCCGAGTTCATTGCCCTTGCTTCAGATATAAGACTCGGCGCCGCGCTCGGTTATTTCGATTGCGACATTAATAAAATCACCGCTATGATACATACGATGGCGGACGGCAATGTTTTAACCGCTCACGGCTGTGAAAACAACCCTGAGGCAGTTCAAAAACTCAGGGCGGAAGATGTAAGGAAAATGCCGGTATAAAATAATAAAACGGTTGCGGCTTTTTGGGGCTGCTTTAAGCAGTCCCGGTTTATTCCGGTGTTTTAAGGAGGAATAATTATGTATAGGTTTAACAGTTTTACTCAAAAAGCAAACGATGTTTTAAATCTTGCAATCAAATCGGCTGAAAATTACGGCCACACATATATAGGCACTGAGCATATCCTGATAGGCGTGCTCAGAGAAAATACAAGTTACGGCGCGGAACTTTTGTCCGAAAAAGGCGTAACCCTTGATAAAATAGAAGAACTTATCAAAGAAAGCACCGGCGTGGGCAATCCCACAGCGCTTTCGCCGAATGATTTCACCCCAACGGCTAAGCGCGTGCTTGAAGTAAGTTTTCAACTTGCAAGGGGTATGAGAAATTCCTTTGTGGGTACTGAGCATCTTCTTCTTGCTCTGCTCAGAGAGGGCGATTCGGGCGCTGTTAAACTGCTTAACGCCTGCGGCGTTGACGCTGAATCCTTTACCGAAGAACTTGTAAACGATTTGGCAAGGCCTGACGCCGAGTTCAGAGGCTCCAAGAGCGGCAAAAAAGGCAAAAGCAATACGCCTACCCTTGATGAATTCGGCACAGACCTTACCGAAAAAGCAAGAAACGGCGGTATAGACCCCGTTATCGGCAGAGAAAAAGAAATTGAAAGAGTTATTCAGATTCTTTCAAGAAGAACTAAAAATAATCCATGCCTTATTGGTGAACCCGGCGTTGGTAAAACGGCTATTGCGGAGGGTCTTGCCCTTAAAATAGTAAAAGGCGAAGTGCCCGAACTCCTTGCCGGTAAAAAAATAGTGGCGCTTGACCTCACTTCAATGGTTGCCGGCACTAAGTACAGAGGCGACTTTGAAGAGCGTATTAAAAAGGCGATGGATGAGGTTAAAAACGCCAAAAATGTTATCCTCTTTATTGATGAGGTGCATACGCTTATCGGCGCGGGCGCTGCCGAGGGCGCGGTTGACGCCGCTAATATACTGAAACCCGCTCTTGCCAGAGGTGAAATTCAGGTAATAGGCGCAACTACCATTGATGAATACAGAAAGAATATTGAAAAAGACGCCGCTCTTGAGCGCCGTTTTCAAAGCGTAATGGTAGGCGAGCCGACCGAGGAAGAAACGGTAGAAATCCTTAAAGGTCTGCGTGATAAGTATGAGGCTCACCATAAAGTTAAGATTCCCGATGAGGCAATCGAAACTGCCGTTAAGATGAGTTCTCGCTATATTGCGGACAGATTCCTGCCCGATAAAGCAATTGACCTTATTGACGAGGCAGCGTCCCGTGTAAGGCTTAAAGCCTTTACAGCGCCGCCGAATCTTAAGAGTATGGAGCAGGAAATAAAACGCCTTGAGCAGGAAAAGGCTTCTGCCGTTAAGAGCCAGGATTTTGAAAACGCCGCCAAAATAAGGGATAAGGAGAAAAACCTTCAAACCCTGCTTGACGAGGAAAAAGAAAAATGGAAGAACCGTTCCGGTAAGGATATTAAAGTAGTTACAACGGAGGATATTGCAAATGTAGTATCCGCCTGGTCAGGTATTCCTGTAACTCAACTTACAAAAGAGGAGTCGGAAAGACTTCTTAATATGGAAAATATACTGCACGAAAGAATAGTCGGTCAGGATAAGGCAGTTTCTGCTGTGGCAAAGGCTATCAGACGCGGCAGGGTCGGTATCAAAAATCCGAACAGACCGCTCGGCTCGTTCATTTTCCTTGGCCCCACGGGCGTCGGTAAAACGGAACTTTGCAAATCACTTGCAGAGGCAATGTTCGGCTCGGAGGACGCTATTATCAAACTTGATATGAGCGAGTATATGGAAAAACACACCGTATCAAAACTCATCGGTTCGCCTCCGGGATATGTAGGCTTTGAAGAGGGCGGCCAGCTTACCGAAAAGATAAGAAGAAAACCCTATTCCGTAGTCCTTTTTGATGAGATTGAAAAGGCTCATCCCGATGTGTTCAATATGCTCCTTCAAATCCTTGAGGACGGCGTTCTTACCGATTCAAAAGGCAGAAAGGTATCTTTCAAAAACGCCATTATCATTATGACTTCCAATGTGGGCGCGTCAAAGATTACCAATAATAAAACCGCTCTCGGTTTCGGCGAAAATGAAGATGAAAACAAGAATATTGAGGAACTTGTTATGGAAGACCTTAAAAAGACTTTCAAACCCGAATTCCTCAACAGGATTGATGAAATCATCGTTTTCAACCGCCTTGAAAAGGACGATATTAAGGAAATCGCAAAGCGTATGCTTAAGACCCTCACAAGAAGGCTCAATGAAATGGATATTGAACTTTCGTTTACCGATGAGGCTATAAGCGCTATCGCTGACGCGGGATTCGATAATGTCTATGGTGCAAGACCTCTTCGCCGTGCTATTCAGCGCAGAATAGAGGACCCGCTTTCAGAACTTATGCTTGAAAAGAAAGTTGTTTCAGGCGGCAGGTATGTTGCCGATTTTAAGGACGGTAAATTTACCTTTGAAAGCGCAGAAGAAAATAAAGCGCCGGATGAAAAAGAAACGGCTGAAACCGCCGATTAATATTAAACCCGCTGTAAAGACTAATGCCTTTACAGCGGGCGTTTTGTTTTTTATCAGCAAATGCGGCGGTAATGTTGTTTGAATTGCTGTTGACTTTTCTGTATATTTCTGTTACTTTTAAATTGTAAAATATAATTAAAAGTGAATTGAAAAGGGGGATATTTATGGCAGATAAAGATTTTGAGCAGGAAATGAAAAGGGCGGAGGAAAACCGCAAAAAAGAAAAACTGCTTGAGGAACTTGATTTTGACGACCAAAAGCGCCTGCTTTTAGAAATAAACGATAAACTCGGAAGCATAAAATCAATGCTTGGTTTTATCATATGCGCAAGTATTATTTTGTTTGGGGTTTCTATTGTTTTAAGTATCCTTACAGCGTAAATAAATATTTTTAAAAATAAGAGCAGCCGGAATAATATTTTTCGCGCTGCTCTTATTCTATGCCTTTTTAAAACCTGCCTAAATATTCTTTTGTTTTTTCAAGGAATATATCCATTTCTTTATCGGTACCTATCGTTATGCGAACATAACTGTTTATCCTCGGTTTGTTGAAATACCTTATAAATACTTTTTGCGTTTTAAGATATTCAAAATATTCTTTCATATCTTTTTCACGGTGTGTTGCCATCAAAAAGTTTGTTTGGGAATCAAGCACTTCAAATCCGAGTTTTCTTAATTCCTTTTTAACTCTTTCTCTTGTTTTTATAACTTTTGAAACGGTTTTATTAAAATATTCCTTATCATTTATTGCCGCTGTGCCCGCCGCCATTGCAATGCTGTTCACGGTGTAACTGTTGTATGAATTTTTAACCGCCTCAAGAGAGGCAATCAGTTTTTCACTGCCTATAGCGTAGCCTATTCTCATTCCGGCAAGGCTGCGGCTTTTTGAAAATGTGCAGGTAATAAGCAGATTTTCATATTTTTCAGTCAGTTCAACACTTGAATAGCCGCCGAAATCAACATAAGCCTCGTCTATGATAACAACACAGTCTTTGTTGTATTCCATTAATTTTTCTATAAATCCTTTTCCCTCGCCGAGAGATGTCGGCGCGTTGGGGTTCGGAATAACAACTCCGCCGTTTTCTTCTTTGTAATCATCAGCGTTTATTCTGAAATCGCCGCCAAGCGGGCAGGTTTTGTAAGGTATTTTAAAAAGTTCGCACCATACGGGGTAAAAACTGTATGTTATATCGGGAAATACAATCGGTTTTTCGCTGTTAAAAAAAGTTTGAAAAGAAAGAGCCAGCACATCATCAGAGCCGTTTCCTACAAAAACATTTTCTTTTTTTATATGATAAAACCGCGCAATTGCCTCTTTAAATTTACCCGCGTCAGCGTCCGGGTAAAGTTTAAGTCCGGCGCAGTCAAAATTTTTTACTGCTTCAAAAACCTTTGGCGACGGGGGATAGGGGTTTTCATTTGCGTTCAGTTTGATTATATCTTTTTCCTTGCTTTGCTCGCCAGGCACATAAGGCTCAACTTTTCTGATATTTTCAGTCCATAAATTATCCATATTGCTTTACCTCTTTTTGTTATTATATCAGCAAGAAACGCCGTTTGCAAGTGTGAGGGAAGTATTAACAGTCCGCTTTTCGGGTCTGCTTGTTCCGATATGTAAATTGTTGTTGTAGCCGCGCTTTATTTGTGCTAAAATATATCATATTAATGCGGAGGTATTCTATGGAAATTTTAATAGTTGTGCTGCTTGCGGTGCTTATAGTTATCTGCGCCGCGCTGCTTGTTGCTTTTGTAAAAAATAAACCGCGCACAGGGGACGCTTTGGAAAATCTAAAACCCGTAACGGAAAAACTTGATAATCTTTCCGGCAGGCTCGATTTTCTTTCTGCTCAAACAGATAAATCACTGCGTGAAGTTTCAAAAAATATGAGCGAACTAACGGAAAAAAATTATCAGCAGATGATAAAGATAAATGAAACGCTTACAGAAAATTCTGATAAGCAGGCTGAAAAGATTTCCGCGTCCATTACCAAAATGCAGGATAGTAATGAGAAAAAACTTGATGAAATGCGCAAAACGGTTGATGAAAAACTTGCTCAGACTCTCAATCAGCGTCTGAATGCGTCATTCAAAACTGTTTCAGAGCAACTTTCAAATGTTTATAAAAGCCTTGGCGAAATGAAAGAACTTTCGTCCGGTGTTACGGATAATGTAAAAAGCCTTAATAAAGTGCTTACAAATGTTAAGGCAAGGGGCACTTGGGCTGAAGTGCAACTCGGCAATATTCTTGATGAAACTATTCCGAATATGTATGATACAAATGTAAAAACAAATCCGGCTTATGACGGCCGTGTGGAGTTTGCCGTTCGTATTCCCGGCAAGGATAATGATGAAATTACATATCTGCCGATAGATTCAAAATTCCCTATGGAAGATTATATCAGGCTTTCCTCCGCTGCTGAAAACGGCAATTATGACGAACTTGAAAAGGCAAGAAAAGCGCTTGAAACAAGGGTAAAAGATGAGGCGAAACTTGTTAAAAAATATGTTGCTCCGCCGAATACCACTCCTTTTGCAATACTCTATCTTGCAACTGAGGGGCTTTATGCGGAAATAGCTTCAGGTAAGAGCGGTATTGCGGAAACTTTACAGGCGCAGGGAGTTATGATAGCAGGTCCCAGCACAATTACAGCGCTGTTAAATTCGCTCGCAATGGGATTTCGCACTATCGCTATCAATAAAAAGGCAAATGAGGTGTGGAAGGTGCTCGGCGCCGCTAAAACGCAGTATGAAAAATTCGGAGATTTGCTTACAAAGGCAAGAAAGAAAATTGATGAGGCGGGCAAAGTGCTTGACGACGCCGATAAAAGAAATAATATCATCCAGAAAAATCTTAAAAGCGTTGAAACGCTTGAAACAAATACCGCAAATGACATTTTAGGCATAGAGGAATAACGCTTAAAAACAATGACGGTAACATAGTTAACGACTTATAGGATTGCAGTAAAAGCGTTGATAATTTTAAATTTTCCGTTTGAAGTTTTTAAAGGCTGCGCTGTTAATACCAAAACCCCCGAGGCGGATTTAAATCCGCTTCGGGGGCTTTTTTTAATGATTATTTTTCAGGTTATCAAAATTTTTAAAGAGGGGATAACACTCTTTAAAAAATTTTTTGTATGCCGCGCAGTAGTCCGCGCTCTGCCGAGCGCGCCTGCACCCTCCCGCCCTGCAAATATTAAGGTATTCGCAGTTTTTGCATTTTTCGGGAGCTTTTCCGCTGCTCTCAATAAATTTTTTTGCAGTGCCGCAAAAAGCAATCTCTGCAAAGGATTTTTCGTTTATATTGCCAAGCAGGTATTCGTCCGTGCAGTAAAAATCGCAGGGGTAAATGTTGCCGTTTCCCTCGCATACAAATTGACGGGAGCAAAATCCGTTCATTCCGCACTGTTCAGCAGAACCGCCGAGATAAAGCCGCACAAAATTGTCAAACTGCCGCACGCTTATATATTTTCCTTTTTTATAGTCGTTTGCGTACATTTTAAAAACATTGCAAAGAAAATCCCCGTATTCATTTTCATTCATAAAAAGTTCGCTTTCGCCGTTAAATCCAAACGGCTTAAGGCAGGGGATAAACTGAATATTTTTAAAGCCCTCGCTTTTAAAAAAAGTGTATATCTCTTTTCCTCGCCGCGCAGTAAAGCCTGTTAAAACAGCAAGAATATTAAATTCAGCGCCGTATTTTTTCAGCGTTTCCGCCGCTTTTAATATTTTATAAAATGAATTTTGAATGCTTTCGTCTTTTCTGAATTTGTTTGCGCCGTAATCACCGTCAAGGCTCAGCCCCGTCAAAAAATTATTGCCGGCAAGGAATTTTGCCCATTCGCTGTTAATTAAAGTTCCGTTGGTCTGAATGCTGAGAAAAACGGGGCTTTTCTTCGTGTTCAGTTCTTTTAGGTCAAGCATAAAATTTCTGTAATAGTCAAGGCCCGCAAGCGTAGGCTCGCCGCCCTGAAAAGTGAAAGAAACAGGCTCGCCATCAGCGAAATAAAGTGATTTTTCAAGCAGCGCTCTTGCCGTTTCGCGCGTCATTATTCCGTATTCGCTCTGTTCTCTTTTTTTTGCCACATCTCTGTAAAAACAGTATTCACACCGCAGGTTGCACAGTGATGAGGCGGGTTTTATCATTACGGACAGCGCCGGCATATGCTACCCCCTGATTTAAAAAGTTAAAATTTTATTTTAAGTCTTTTGCTGTTTACGCTTTTACCGTTTTTATTTATCCCAAAAAATATTTTAAAAGCGCTATTATTACTGCAATTACTGCAATTACGGCAACTATTTTTACACCGCGGCTCACTGCGTCAAACATATTTGTGGGCATTATCTGTAAAACGCCGAAATGCAGTTTTTCCTTAACTTTTTTGCCGATAATGTTTCTGTACCTTAAATCGTATGTGGTATAAGTTCCGTCTTTTTTTAGGTTTATCATGCGCACGCCGCGGTCAAGCCCCGGCCCGTAAACATGAAATCCTGCGCCTTGGGTGTAACCAAGGTCTATTCCGCGCACTTTGCCGTTAAATGAATTATTGTGGTCGTGCCCGAAATAAATGCCTTTAACATCGCCTTTTTCCGCCATGGCGTCAAATTCGCCGCTGTTTTCCATGGGGTCGGCGGGGGATTCTTTCATAAATCCGTCCTTGTTTACCATCTCTCTGTTAAGTATATACCATTTGCCTGCATGGTTTCTGAAACCCTGCTGAGCGCCCTTAACGCTTTTCTTTACTTCAAGCAGCAGTTCCATAACTTCGGGTACGGGTATGTGCTGAATTACTATTGAGGGCACAACTTTTCCGAGTTTTTTCTCGTAATCGTCCCTAACGCTTTTGTACCAGTCTATTTGGTTTTTGTGCACATTATCATAGCCAACTTTAAGGCTGGAATGGCTGTCAATGAGATACAGCAAAAATTTAGGTTCGTTTTCGTCATCTATTTCTATTACCTGATTTGCGCAACCGTCAATTCCCGGCGTGTCCTCGCCTATAAAGCAGGGGATTTTTTTATAAATCTCAAACTGCTCCTTGTTTGAAAGACCCACCTGCCTGTCATGGTTGCCGAAACATACGGCAAACGGTATTTTTCTTGATACGGCGGGGTATGTAAGTTCGCGCAGTACGCGCTCAACCTTTTCGGCGCTGCCCCTGAAACTTGTTTTGCCCCATATCTGGTCGCCCGAATAAATAATCAGGTCAGGCTTTTCGCGCTCTATTGCCGTGTTTATAAGGTTCAGCGTGTCAGGGCTTACTTTAGCGCCTTCCTGCGTGTCTGCAATCTGCATTATCTTAAATTCGTCATTTTTAAAATTCAGTTTCATACTTTCCTCCGAATCATAAATCATAAAATCATATATCATTAACGCTTTTTCAGCGTTCGGCGGTAAATTTTTTCCACGGCTTAACACAGATTATCGTAACAACGGCCGCCGCAGCGGCAAGAGCAAGCCACATTATAAACAGCGCAGTCCAGCCGCCGCTTGTTTCAAGTATTGCGCCGGCGCCTATGTTTAGCAGTCCGCAGCCAATATATGCAACGGCGTTCAGCAAACCGCCTACCGTTCCCGTTCTGCCGAATCTTGAATAGTGCAAAGGCACCATTGTTATCAGCATAACATTTATGGCAAACATGGAATTCGTTATGCCCGCCATACATATCAGGGCAAGTATTGCGCTTTTTGTGCCCGCCGCCATAAGTATTATCAAAAATGCAGCCGCCGCCCCGAAAAACACCGCAGAGGTGGCAAGTTCGTTTTTTAGCCTCTTGTTCAGCAGCTTAGCAAGGTAAGCACCGGTAACATTTATTACCGGAAGCAGCATGGTGAGCAGCAGGGACAGGCTTGTGCCCATGTTATATTCACTTTTAAGAAAAGTCGGTATCCATTGTGTAACGCTGTCTTTAAGCGTTCCCTGTATTGCAATAGGTATCATCAGCAGCGCAGTGCCGCTGATAAAGATTATTTTTATCAGCCGCTTTGCCGAAACGGAGTTGCCCGCCTGCTCTTCTTCGGCTGCGGCGCACCCAGCTTTCGGCGCGTTTTTAAGCCCTGCGGAGCCTGTAATCCAGTAAAACGCAACTATAATAACTATTATTCCGCATACTAAAAATACAAATTTCCACTCAGCAAAAAGCAGGGTTATAAGGCTTACCCCGTAACTCGCAAGCGTGCCGAGGGGAACGGTGGTTGAAATATCAACGCCGAATTTTAATTTTTCGCCCTCACTGTAATAATCGCCTGCAAGTTTTAATATGGGCGCCCATACAAAAGCCTGCGCCAATCCGTTTAGCGCCCATAAAATAATTAAAGCCGTGTATGAGCCGCTTAAAAGAAATATCAATATGTTGCTCAGCCCGGAAAGAAGAACGCCTATGAATATCAGCAGCCGTGATGAAAATTTGTCGCACGCAATTCCGCTGAAAAGCTGCCCAACGCCGTAGCATATGAAAAAAGCGGAAGAAACCGCCGCCGTTTCACCCTGAGTAAAGGAGCCGTCGCCGAGCAGTTCGGGCATTACGGCTGAAAAATTCAGCCTGCATATGTATGTGGAAAAATACGCTATCCAAAGCAGCATAAAAAGCCTGCCGCCGAATGCGCTTTTGTATCCGAATTTTACTCTTTTCATAATTCCTCCGAAAGATATTCCATAGAGGTCATTTTCATTATAATACAAATTGCCGGCAAATAAAAGAAATTTATTATTAAATAAATGAATTATAACTTTAAATTTTATTTGCGGCAAATTCGTGCCTGCGCCGCTCAAATATACAGCCGTAATTTTTTTGCGGCGGTGTGTTCCCTGCGTTGGCGTGTATTCTGCGTTTTTGAAAAAAATTAAATTTTCCTCTTGTTTTGTTAAATGAAATGTTGTATTATATATACCGCACGGGCGCGTAGCTCAGTTGGGAGAGTGCTGCATTCGCATTGCAGAGGTCGAGGGTTCGACTCCCTTCGCGTCCACCAGGCTGAGCCCGGACGCAATTCGCGTTCCGGGCTCGGTTTTTTCTTTTACCGTTTGCCCGCGTTTGGGGCGGGCATCTTTTGTCAATATCACACACCTGCGGTGAGCAATTCGCGCACCGCAGGCTTTTTCTTTGCATAAAAAACAAAAATAAACCGCCGAAGTCATATTGCTTTCGGCGGTTTTGGTCTGCCCGAGAGGGGTCGAACCTCCAGTCTTCTGAATCGGAATCAGATGCATTAGCCATTGTGCTACGGGCAGATGTTAAATTTCATTATTTTTTATTTTACTACCTTAAAAGTATTGTTGTCAATGAAGATTTGTGTTATAATCAAAAAAAATCGAAAAGGAAATAAAAAATGTTAAATATTATTCCTCTTCCGCGCGAGGTGAAAACTTCAAACGGCGCGTTAAGGCTTGAAAATACGGCTAAGGTCTATACTGAAATTGATTTGCCGCTTGTTAAAAATACCGGCGGCGCGGATTCACCAGTAAGAATATACAGGGATGATTCCCTGCAAAAAGAAGAGTACCGGCTTAAAGTTAATGAAAAAGGCGTAGAGATAAATGCGTCTGATAAATCCGGCGCTTATTATGCGCTTCAAACCGTTCGTATGCTCGGCAGGTTTGACGAGGGTAAAAACGAAATCCCTTATGTTGAGATAGCAGATAAGCCGCAGTTTAAGTGGCGCGGTATTCATCTTGATGAAAGCCGCCACTTCTTTGGTATGGATTGCGTAAAATCCCTGCTTGACGATATGTTCCGCCTTAAACTTAATGTTTTCCACTGGCATTTAACTGATGACCAGGGCTGGCGCATAGAAATAAAAAAATACCCCCTGTTAACAGAAATAGGCTCCAAGCGCCGCTTTACTCATATAGGCGGCTGGGGCTGCGCCAAAACGGATAATACTCCTTACGGCCCTTATTTTTACACGCAGGAGCAGATAAAAGAAATAGTTGATTACGCTGCCGAGCGCTGTATAAATATAGTGCCGGAAATTGATGTGCCGGCGCATTTCGCCGCGGCGCTTGCCGCTTATCCGCACCTTGCCTGCCGCAATATAAAAAGAGAAGTTTTCGGCTGTATGGGCGATATTCTCTTTAAAAAAGACGGTGTTAAGGACTGGAACCGCCCGCTTTGCCTCGGCAAAAAGGAAAGCGTTCAGTTTATATTTGATATTTATGATGAGATTTGCGCCCTTTTCCCGTTTGAATATTTCCATGTCGGCGGAGATGAATGTGATGTTTCGGAATGGAAAACATGTCCCGACTGCCAAAAGGCAATGAAAGAAAACGGATTTAAAAATGAAAAGGAACTTCAGAAGAAACTTACAAATGAACTTTGCGAATTCTTAAAGCATAAAGGCAAACATATGATTGCTTGGAATGATGTGCTCAATCAGGGAATAGACCGCCTTGACGGCAGTATGGTTATTCAGCAGTGGCTCCCCGGGCAGGATAAAAATACAAAGAATTTTGCTCAGTCCGGCGGAAAAATTATTATGAGCAACCATAAATCCTTTTATTTTGATATGCCTTATGCTCAGTATCCGCTTTCATACACATATAATTTTGCGCCTGAAAAATACGGCATAAAAGATTATAATTCCGTTCTCGGAGTTGAGGGCGAAACTTGGACGGAATGGATGGATTCATTCAGTAAAGTTCAACTTCATCAGCACCCGAGAATGGAGGCGCTTGCGGAAGTTGCGTGGACTGAGCGTTCAAAGCGCAATTTTTCGCAGTTCCTTAAAAGATATAATGCATATCAAAGCGTGTTTAAGCCGCTCGGCATCAATTATGCGGTCAATGAAATTGCAATGCCTAAAAACCCGCTTAAACGCGGCTCGATATGCCGCAAATTCCATTCCGGCAACCCGGATTATGAATTTGACGAAAATAACAAATTAAAGGAGAACAAAAAATGAAAATCAGTGATTTCCCGTCCGCGGTGATTAAAGAAAATGTTGATTACACCGTGAAAGAGATTACAAATGTAATCAAAAAGTACGGCCCGCGTGAATCGGGCAATGACGCTTGCTTTGACGCCGAAAAGCACCTAAAAAAGGAACTTGACCAGTTTTGCGATGAAACGCATTTTGAAGAGTATAAAATGGCTCCTCGCGCGTTTCTGCATTTCACAAAACTTGTAGCCGCGCTTGTTATTGCCGCGGTTGTAGTCGGTTTCGGCATAGTTTTCGCCCTTAATTATGAAAACTTCTTTATCGCTCACTGTATAGTAGGTATCTGCATTGCAATCGGCCTTTTCATTACCGCCATGGAATTTCTTATGTATAAGCAGTTTATGGACGGCGCTTATAAAAAAGTAACCGGCCATAATTTGGTGGCAACAAGAAAGCCGCGCGGCGAAGTTAAAAAAAGAATAGTTATCAGCGGCCATATTGACGCCGCTTATGAATGGCGCCCGATATACCTGCTTAAAGATAAAGGTATGGGGCTTTGGATGGGTATGTCAATAGGCACCGCTTTTATATCTCTTATCATTTCAATTATCAGCGTTGTAGCAAATTTTGTTGATATGGGCGCTTTCGGCGATTTTATGCTTAATTATTCTTTCTATTTCAATGTTCTCACCGCCGCTTCAATGGTGCTTTTGTTTACTTTCGTTAATTTCGGCAGAATTTCACCCGGCGCAAATGATAATTTAACCGGCACATATGCCGCAGTTTGCGCTCTGCGTATGCTTGATATGGCAGGCGTTGATTTTGAGAATACTGAAGTCGTTGCCATGATTACGGACGGCGAAGAGGCAGGGCTCAGAGGCGCAAAGGCTTTCGCAAAAGAGCATAAAGACGAATATCTTAACGGCTCAGTAGAAACCGCGGTGCTTTGCGTTGATACGCTCACTGATTTAGAGTATCTTAATGTTTATCATAAGGATATGACGGGAACAGTTAAAAACGATATTGAATTTTCAAAACTTGTTCAGAAATCCGCAGAAGAAGCAGGGTACGATTCGGCAAAACTCGCAAATCTTTTCTTCGGCGCGTCGGATGCCGCCGCGTTCTCTCAGGCGGGTATAAAGGCAACATGCCTTGCCGCTATGGACCCTTCACCGGCGGATTATTACCATAACCGCAGAGACAGTTATGACCGCCTGAACCCTGAGGCTATTGAAACAGGCTATAAAACTGTTCTTGCCACTATCTTTAATTTTGACGCGGAATAAAAACACACCGGTTTAAAAAATAAAGGCAGACGCATGGAAAACCGCCATGTATCTGCCTTTTTCTTTTTATTGAAGATAATTTTAAAATATTTATTTTTTTGGTTTTAATTTGTCTACCCCGGCAAAACTTTCATCAAGCAGGGGGTAGATTTCCTGCGGCGAAACAGTGCCGTCAAGCAGAACGGTTACCCACGAATTTTTGTTCATATGGTACGCGGGCAGAAATCCGTCTTTTTTAATAAGTAAATCAATCAGCAAGCGGTCGCATTTTATATCCATTATATCTGTTCTGCCGCCGCCCTCAATGCCAAGCGCTCCGTTATCAACATCCATTATCACAGCAAACCATTTTTTATTTTTTTCATTTCGCAAAACGGCGTGCTCCGGAAATTTCATCCAAAGATATTCAGGCTCAGCGCCGTATTTTTTCTTTGCGTAATTAAAAATATCCTGCCTTAATGATTTTTTGCTTTTCATAAATGATTTTTCGCTTTTCATATACTGTAATTTTAAATCCCGATTAGCGTGTTTTTCCCGATAATTTCCTTAAAACTCAGCATATCATGCCGTTTTCTATCCAACTTAAAACGCCCGGGTATTCTTCTTTGTATTGGTCAAGTTTTTCAGCGTTGGCGTCAACAAAAGCAAGAAATTCGTCAGAATCCTCAAAGTCAAATGTAAAATCCTGCTCAAAATCATACGCCGCGGTAAACATCATATCAAAAATATCATTCGGCGGGTATTCCTCAAGCATTTTTTGCGCCGTGAGTTCGGTGGCGCGGTCAAGCGCGCTTTTTGCAGTTATGTCAAAATCGTCTTCGTCAATTTCAATCTCTTCGTCTTTTTTGCAGTATTCAATAATGCTTTCCTGAGTAAATCCTGCTTTTTCAATATAGTCAACAGCGTCTTCAAATCCTGTTTCGTTTACTGCGTCATACAGCCTGTATGTGAATTCTCCCATAAGGTTTTGAAGGGCAACGGCTTTAAAAATGCAGTCAATCTCATTTCCCGGCTCGTCTGTAATAACAAAGCCGTCCTCCTTAAACTGCTCCCACATAAGTGAATAAAAAATAGAGTATTTGGGCGTTTCGTTAAAAATAGCGTCATAAACATAGGAATCAATATCCATGCTTAACTCTCCTTTCTGTTCATCCTGTTTATTATTTTATAACATTGAGTTTACATTTTCAATATTGCATTGGAAATTATAATGATATATAATGATTATGATTAAATGATTAAGAAGGTATATTAAGTTAAGGCGGTGTATAATGACTGTTGAAATAAAAAGCGAAAGCGTTAAAGTTCAGTGCCTTAAAGAGGGCGCAATGCTCCATTCCCTTGTTAAGGATTCTGTTGAATACCTTTGGCAGGGCAATCCTGAATACTGGGCGGGTCAGGCGCCCGTATGCTTTCCGATAACAGGCGTTTTAAGAGATTCAAAAGCCGTTGCTTTCGGTAAGCCCTGCGTAATGAAACGCCACGGTATCGCAAGGATTAATCCGTTTGAAATTGCAGAAAAAGGTGCAAATTATGTTTCTTTTGTTCAAAATTCAAACGAAGAAACTAAAAAAGCGTTCCCGTTTGATTATTCCCTTGAGATACGCTATACCGTTTTGAAAAATTCGGTAATTACCCGCTATACCGTTAAAAATACGGGTAAAGATAAATTACCTTTTGTTATAGGCGGGCACCCGGCGTTTAATTGCCCGCTGGACAGCAGCAGAAAATTTGAGGATTATTCCGTTGAATTCAGCGGCGCAGTTAATCAAAAATGTCTGCGCCCCGATGTGGAAACAGGGCTGATAGATATTTCCAAGCGTTACGATGTGCTTGACGCGCCTAATAAAATAAATCTTGACCATTCTCTTTTTGACCTTGATGCAATGGTGTTTGATAATATAAAACCGAAATCCGCTCTGTTAAGCGCCGGCGGCAGGGGAGTAAGAATTGATTATCAGGATTTTGATAATCTGCTTATCTGGTCTTCCTCAAACGGCGGAAGTTTTGTTGCCCTTGAGCCGTGGACGGGTATTTCCACCTGCTCTGATGAAAATGAAATTTTTGAAAACAAGCGCGGAATGACGGTGCTTGACCCCGATTGCGAAGCGTCTTTTTCTTTTAAAATTACTTTGATATAGGTGAGTTATGAATTACGGATTTTTCAGGGCCGCCGCGGCAACTCTTAAACTTAAAGTGGCGGACCCGGATTTTAATAAACAGGAAATAAAAAAAGCAATAGATGAGGCTGTTCAGAATAAAGCGCGTCTGCTTGTAACTCCGGAACTTTCCGTAACAGGCTATACCTGCGCCGATTTGTTTTTTTCTTCAGCGCTTTTGTCCGGCGCGGAGAATGCTCTCGGCGAGATAGCCGAATATACTGCGGGAAAAAATATCGCAGTCCTTGTAGGCGTTCCCGTAAAATATATGAACAGCCTTTATAACTGCGCTGCGGTTATCGTAAACGGAACCGTTGCGGGGCTTGTGCCTAAAATTCATATTGCAAATTATAATGAGTTTTATGAAAAACGCTGGTTTGCTTCCGGCGCTGATTTTAAAACACCGCAAAATATTGAAATATGCAGTCAGAAAACAAAAATAGGCAGTATGCTTTTTGACCTCGGCGGCGGAGCCGTTCTCGGCGCTGAACTGTGCGAGGATTTGTGGGTGCCTGAGCCGCCCAGCGGCAGCCTTGCGGTTAAAGGCGCAAATATAATCGCCAATCTTTCCGCAAGCGATGAGTACGCCTCAAAAGCGCAGTACAGAAAGGAACTTGTTTCAAATCAGTCCGCCCGCTGTGTGTGCGGTTATGTGTATGCGGGCGCGTCCGTGTTTGAAAGCACTACGGACCTTCTTTTCGGCGGCGCGCTGTTTGTTGTGGAAAACGGCTCTGTACTTGCTCAGGGCGAACGCTTTTTAAGAAACACAAATATTGTTTACGCCGATATAGATATAGATAAATTGAGCGCCCTGCGCGTTAAAAATATGAGTTTTGAAAACGGCGGCGCTGCGGAAATCGTAAACGCTCAGGTTGAAAACGATTATAATGACCTTAAATTCAGGTTTGTAGACGCTCATCCGTTTGTTCCTGAAAATGATGATAAACGCCGTGAACGGTGCCGTGAAATCTTTTCCATTCAGGCGGGCGCTCTTTCCAAAAGGCTTGAGCATGTCGGCTCCTCCGGCGTGGTGGTCGGTATTTCCGGCGGGCTTGATTCAACGCTTGCGCTGCTTGTATCGGCAAGGGCAATGAGCCTGCTCGGCAAAAGCAACGCGGATATTCTGGGCGTTACTATGCCCGGCTTCGGCACAACCGGCAGAACTTATAATAACGCCGTTCAATTAATGAAATATCTTGGCGTAACAATTAAAGAAATTGATATTAAAGAGGCGTGTTCGCTTCATATGCGCGATATTGAGCATGACCCTGATATTCATGACATCACTTATGAAAACACTCAGGCAAGGGAACGCACCCAGGTGCTTTTTGACCTTGCAAATAAACACGGCAAACTTCTTGTCGGCACGGGGGACCTAAGCGAACTTGCTATGGGTTGGTGCACATATAACGGCGATCATATGAGTATGTACGGCGTAAATGCGTCCGTGCCAAAAACTCTTGTCCGTTATCTTGTTGAATATGTTGCCTCGGTCAGCGATAAAGATACTTCCGCCGTGCTTTATGATATACTTGATACGCCTGTTTCGCCGGAACTTTTACCGCCGGATGAAAACGGCAATATTGCTCAGAAAACAGAAGAGAATATCGGCCCTTACGAATTGCACGATTTCTTTCTTTATAATTTTGTGCGGTTCGGTTTTGCTAAAGAAAAACTTGTGCGCCTTGCTCAAAAAGCGTTTGAGGATAAATATTCAAAAGATGTTATCGCTCATTGGGCAGAGGTGTTTATGAAACGCTTTTTTATAAGCCAGTTTAAGCGCAGTTGTGTTCCCGATTCGCCCAAAGTAGGCTCTGTTTCACTTTCTCCGCGCGGGGATTGGCGTATGCCGAGCGACGCGTCTTTCAGCGCGTTCTTAAAGTAAAGTTTCAGAAATGAGGTATTATATATGTCAGATGAATATAAAGAAATTGCCGAAAATACCGAAAACGGCGGTTCAAAAAAGAAAAAAATTATAATAGGCGTTGTAATCGCCATTGTTGTATGCGCGGTTATAGCGGTTGTTTGTGCGCTCACTTTCGGCGGGAATGAAAAAGATTATACCGATACTCCGGTAAATCCCGAAACCACTTCGGAACTTACCCCGGGTATTGAAAACGGCGTGTTTGTAGGCGGAAATGACGCGGCTCAGTCCGGCTTAGAAGACGGCGGCAGTGATTCCCAGCAGTCCGCCGGCGGCTCCGGCTCAGGCGGCAGTTCGTCCTCCGGCAGTCAAAGCGGCGGCTCAGGTTCAGCGGGCGGCTCAGGCAGTTCCGGAAATTCAAGCAGTTCAGGCGGTTCCGGCAGTTCAGGAAATTCCGGAAATTCAGGCAGTCAGGGTGAAAGTGATTCTCCAAGACAAGTTCAAATAAGCATAACTCTGCCGAATGACGGAAATACTGCGGATAAACTGTTTATTTATGTAAACGGCAAACTTGTAAACGATGAGGGAGTGGACTGCACTCTTAACGGAAGCACATTTACCTTTATTACATCTGAAAGTTATGAAGGCGTAGTTACCGTTGAGGCAAGACTTCAGAATTACGGCACAAGCGCAAAGCAGACTTCTACCGAAACAGGCTCTTCTGTTTCGTTCTCACTTCCGCTTGACAGTTCAGAGGAAAATTATGCTTCTAATATCTAACAGCATTTAAAATTGAATAGTTTGTTTTGAAATTTCCCGCCGCGCGTTTGTGTTCGGCGGGCTTTTTTGCTCTTAAAACGCTTTCGGAATATAAACAGGCTGTTTTATGCGTTTTATACAATTAAACCCAAAATAAAATATTATTAAATATTTAAAATGTTTATTGAATTATCAGTATTCTTGTGTTAAAATAGGTGCGGACTGAAAAGGGCGAGGTGCGCCCTTTTCTATGGGGAGAGTTGTTAAGGTGATTTGCGCCGTGTTTTGGTGCGTCTCCCGTGTGTCTGAATTTGCAAATTATGAACATTATTGTTCCAGGAGGTAATTTTTAGCAATGTTAAAAAGAAAAAAGAAAACGATGGACGGTAATAACGCCGCTGCTCATGTTTCTTATGCGTTTACCGAAGTAGCAGCAATTTACCCCATCACTCCGTCATCCGTAATGGCGGAAGTAACGGATGTTCTTTCATCTCAGAACGCCAAAAACATTTTCGGCCAGAATGTAAGAGTTCAGGAAATGGAATCAGAAGGCGGCGCTGCCGGCGCTGTTCACGGCTCTCTTTCCGCAGGCGCTCTTACAACTACTTACACAGCGTCCCAGGGTCTTCTTCTTATGATTCCGAATATGTATAAGATTGCCGGCGAACTTCTTTCATCGGTTATCCATGTATCCGCTCGCTGCGTATCATCTCACGCTCTTAATATTTTCGGCGACCATTCAGATATCTATGCCTGCCGCCAAACAGGTTATGCAATGCTTTGCTCAAATAACCCGCAGGAAGTTATGGACCTCGGCGCCGTAGCGCATCTTTCAACTCTTAAGAGTTCCGTTCCTTTCCTTCATTTCTTTGACGGTTTCCGTACTTCCCACGAAATCCAGAAGATAGAAGTTTGGGATTATGACGACCTTAAAGATATGGTTGATATGGATGATGTTAAGCGCTTCAGAGAGCATGCTCTTAATCCTGAGCATCCCACTCTTCGCGGCTCTGCCGAAAACTCTGATATATTCTTCCAGCACAGAGAGGCAAGCAATAAATATTATAATAACGCCGTTGAAACCACTGTTATGTATATGAACATGGTTAATGAAAAAATCGGCACTGATTATAAACCGTTTAACTATTACGGCGCGCCGGATGCGGAAAATATTATTATCGCTATGGGCTCTGTTTGCGATACTATCGCAGAAACAGTTGATTACCTCAATGCAAAGGGCGCCAAGACCGGTCTTGTAAAAGTACATCTTTACAGACCTTTCTCTGCAAAATATCTGCTTGATGTAATTCCGTCAACAGTAAAGAAGATTTCTGTTATAGACAGAACTAAAGAGCCCGGCTCAATCGGCGAGCCTCTTTACCTTGATGTTATCGCCGCGTTCAAAGGCTCTCAGTTTGAGACTACTCCTGTTTACCACGGCCGTTACGGACTCGGCTCAAAAGATACCGTTCCTGCTCATATCATTGCAATCTACAATAATATGACATCAAATGAGCCTAAGGAAGTATTCACCGTCGGCATTACAGATGATGTTACAAATCTTTCTCTTGAAATAGGCGAGAATGTTGATACAACTCCCGCAGGCACAACAAGTTGTAAATTCTGGGGTCTCGGCTCAGACGGCACAGTCGGCGCAAATAAAGACTCCATTAAGATTATCGGCGATAATACCGATAAATACGCTCAGGGCTATTTCTTCTATGATTCAAAGAAATCAGGCGGTATAACCGTATCTCACCTTCGTTTCGGAGACAGCCCTATCACTTCAACTTATCTTATTAATAAGGCAAACTTTGTTGCCTGCCACTGCCCGTCATATGTAACAAAGTATGATATGGTTCAGGATCTTGTTCCCGGCGGCACATTCCTTCTTAACTGCATTTGGTCTCCGGAGGAACTTGACGAGCACCTTCCCGCATCTATGAAGAGATATATCGCTAATAACGATATTAACTTCTACATAATCAACGGTATCAAGATTGCAGAGGAAGTCGGCCTTGCGGGCAGAGCGTCAACTATTCTTCAGTCCGCTTTCTTCACTATCTCCGGAATCCTTCCTGTTGATAAGGCTATCGAACTTATGAAAGCAAAGGCAACAGCCAAATTCTCCAAAAAGGGCGATGCTGTTGTTGCCGCTAACCATCAGGGTATAGACAGAGGCTCAAAGGAAGTTATTAAAGTAGATGTTCCTGAAAGTTGGAAAACAGCCGTTGACGAGGAAAAAGAACTTGTTGTTAATACTGACCGTCCTGAAATGAAGAAATTTGTTAAGGACATTCTTGATCCTGTTGACCATCAGAAAGGCGATTCAATCCCTGTTTCCAAGTTTGTTGATATGGCAGACGGCGTATATCCGCAGGGCTCATCAGCATTTGAAAAGCGCGGTATTGCAGTAGATGTTCCTGAATGGGAGCCTACCTCATGCGCTCAGTGCAACAGATGCGCAATGGTTTGCCCGCATGCTGTAATCCGTCCTGTTGCCCTTACGGCAGATGAACTTGCAGCCGCTCCCGCAAACACCAAAGCGGTTGATCTTAAAGTGCCTAAGGATTCAGGTCTTAAATACGCAATCATTATTTCTACTCTGGACTGCACCGGTTGTGCTTCCTGCGCAAATGTTTGTCCTACAAAGTCGCTTACAATGAAGCCAATCGCTTCTCAGATGGACAGCCAACCTGTATTTGACGCTCTTTGCGATACAGACCCGAAACCGGAAGTTGCTTCAGATAAAACTATCGTTTCAACACAGTATCTCAAGCCTTATCTTGAGTTCTCCGGCGCTTGCGCAGGCTGCGGTGAAACTCCTTATGCAAAACTTGCCACACAACTTTACGGCGATAAGATGTATATTGCAAACGCAACAGGATGTTCTTCAATCTGGGGCGGCTCGGCTCCTTCAACTCCTTATACCGTAGATAAGAACGGCAACGGCCCGGCATGGTCTAACTCATTGTTTGAAGATAATGCTGAATTCGGTCTCGGTATGTTCCTTGCTCAGTCTCAGATTCGCGCAAGGCTTGCAAAAGACGCTCTTGCTCTTAAAGATACAAGCGTTGGTGATAAAGTACAGGCTTATCTTGATACATTTAATTCTACCCGCGGCAATGACGCTCCCGCAAAAGAACTTATTGCCGCTCTTGAAAGCACCGAGTTTGAGGGCGCTGAAAAAGAGGCTGCCAAGGACTTCCTTAAGGATAAGAGTTACGCGGCTAAGAAGAGCCAGTGGATATTCGGCGGCGACGGCTGGGCATATGATATAGGCTTTGGCGGACTTGACCATGTTCTTGCTCAGAATCAGGATGTAAATGTTCTTGTATTCGATACTGAAGTTTATTCTAATACAGGCGGTCAGGCTTCAAAGGCTACTCCTACGGGCGCAGTTGCTCAGTTTGCGGCTTCAGGTAAGATAACCAAGAAGAAAGACCTTGCCAAAATGCTTATGTCTTACGGTTATATCTATGTTGCTCAGGTTGCTATGGGCGCGGATTACAATCAGTGCCTTAAAGCGTTTAAAGAGGCAGAGGCTTATAACGGCCCTTCAATCATCATCTGCTATGCTCCATGTATAAACCACGGTATTAAAATGCCGTTCAACCAGGCAGAGCAGAAGAAAGCAGTTGCTGCAGGTTACTGGAATCTGTTCAGATATAACCCGGCTCTTGCAGAAGAGGGCAAGAATCCGTTCAGCCTTGATTCAAAGGCTCCCACTTCGGATTATATTGAGTTCATCAACGGTGAAACTCGTTACTCTTCACTTAGAAGAAGTTTCCCCGAAAGAGCGGATAAGTTGTTCAATATCGCTGCTGATAACGCGGTTGCTAAGTACAACGATCTTCTTCGCACTGTTGAGTATTACGCTCCGAAAAAAGACTGATTCAGCAAATTGTATAAGAATTGACAATAATTCTCAGCCATTTGTTGAAATAATATGTTAAAATTAACGAAACGGGACTTCACAAGAAGCCCCGTTTTTGTTATAATTAAATATCATGATACAAAATAGCAATAACGCGGATTTACCTTTATCTGCGTTAATACTGCGCTTTATCAAACTGCCGGAATCCATATTTGTATTAGGCCGTTAACGCTGTTCGTCAATTATGAACAGAATTTTCTTATTGCGCTTATGCTGTGCAAATGGATTAATCGGTATTTGGGTTATGATTATATTTTATGTTGCCGCAAAACTTTTGCCGGTTAGGCAAAGGATATAAAATAATACTGCATATTAAAATACGGCATTGCCGAATTTTGCAATAATCAGGATTTAAAAAAGAGTGGTTTATATGTTTGAAAACCTAAAAAAAATATCTGTTCCTGTTCCCGGGGAGATAAGTAAAAAGCCGCTTTCTGTTAATTTGGTTGGGGAAACAATTTGCGATGAAAAATTTGACATCAGAAGGGAATGCAGCGACCTTATTTCTCTTGAATACATAGTTGACGGAAGCGGAACTCTTGAAATAAACGGCCAAACCCTTAAACCGGAAAAAGGCGATGTTTTCTTTCTGCCTTTGGGAAGCCGTCATCATTATTATTCACAAAAGGAAAACGCTTGGCATAAGTACTTTATTTCTTTTTACGGAAAAATGGCTGACGCGCTTATAGAAAATTATCTGCCTGAAAATACTTATCTTTTTAAAGGCGCGTTTCTTGAAAAAAATTTCCGCAGGGTATTTGATATTGCCTTTAATACGGAAAGCCTTGCCGAAACCGAGCAGCTTATAGGCGTTGAATTATTTAAGATTTTTTCTTCTCTGTATGAGAAGCGAACTGTTGAACAACTTGATTTTGCGGATAAGATTAAAAGAAATATTGATAATCATCTTGATGATGAATTCAGCCTTGATACCGTGTGCAAAAGTTTGAATTATTCAAAAAATCATATTATAAATGTTTTTTACGAAAAATTCGGCAAAACACCGTATCAGTATTATCTTGAGAGTAAAATCAGTTTGGCAAAGGATTATCTTCTTAATACAAATCTTACCGTTTCAGAAATATCCGTGGCGCTGTCTTATTCAAATCCACAATATTTTTCGCTTTGCTTTAAAAAAATGACGGGATATTCGCCGCGAAATTTCAGATTAAATGCAAAAATGTGATAATTTATATTCTTTTTGTGATAAATTCCAAAGAAAAAATGTATATTGTGTGATATTTTATTATAAGGAAAATTTATATCATTTTTTTGAAAGAAGTGGTTAATTTGGAAAATCTTTCATTTTATCTTGTTACTGACACGCATTATTATGATACTTCATTCAGCGCAAGCGGACCCGCTTATGAAAGAAGGAGCCGCACAGACCAAAAATGCGTGGCTGAAACCGCTGCGGTTATTGACGCAGGCTTTGCCAAAATAGCGGCTGATAAGGATACAAATATAATTCTTATCCCGGGCGACCTTGTTTACCGCGGTGAATATAAAAGCCATATCGGTTTCAGGGATAGGCTTTATAAACTTAAAGAGCAGGGCAAAAGAATTTATCTTACAACCGCCCGCCACGATTACGGCGGCAACCCCGTTGAATTTGTCGGCGAGGAAGAGATACCCGTTGAGGAAATGAAAAGGGAAGACCTGCGTGATTTTTACAGGGATTTCGGGTTTGACGAGGCAATTTCCGAGCATAAGGAATCAATGTCTTATGTTGTTCAGTTGCAGCCGGGATACAGATTGCTTGCCCTTAACTGCGACGGCGATTGCGAGGATTTCAGAGGGCTTTGGGATAACCAAATGCAGTGGGCGCTTGAAGAAATTAAAAAAGCGCACGAGGCCGGCGATTACATATTTGCTATAATGCATTACCCCCTGCTTCCGTTTTCGCCCGTTATGAATTTTATTGACGACGCTAAAATTACAGACTGGGAAAAACGCGCAAACGAGTTTGCAGACGCCGGTTTGAATCTCATTTTCACAGGGCATATGCACGCTCAGGCGCTTACTCAATATACAACTAAAAACGGCAACACAATAACGGATATTCAAACAGGCTGCTTTGTGGGCTGCCCGTGCGCGTACCGCCGTGTAGTTATGGACGATAAAAATATTACCGTTAAATCCTTTACAATAGAGGATTTTGACTGGGATAAGGGCGGCAGAACCGCCGCGGAGTATTTTCAGTGGCGGTTTGACAGAATGGTGCTTGATATCGTAAACGCAATGGCTGATGATTTTGCTTTCTTTACAAGACTTTTCGGCGGCCCCGAAAAGAATAAAAAGTTAAAAATACCGGTAACTGTTGCCGGCAGAATTCTGAATAAACTTACGCTCGGCGGTATCGGCAGATTATTCTGCTTTAAGGTTGATGATTCAATAAAACACAGATTGTTTAAAGATACAATCGTGGAACTTGTGCGCAATATTTTTGTCGGAAACGAGCCTTATGTAAAAGGCACGCCGATGTATAACGCAGTGTCAAAACTGTTTGACAGGCTTTCGCCGGTGCTGAAACCGGTTCAGAAAAAATTAGGTAAAAAACAGCCGCTGCTTTCCGATTTAAAAGGCTTTATGTTATCAACAATAGGTGATGAAAAGCAAATGGATTACAACGCTGTTTTGAAAAAATAATTAAAAGGGGTAATTTTTATGGGCAATGCTGTTGCGCCTGCGTCAACGCAGGAACAAAGGTATGTAAAAATAAAAGAATTTGTGCTGTATCTTTGCGCAGTATTCTTTTATACGAATATGACGGGTATGATAGGCTCTTACAGAAGCGCATATCTTGTTAATGTTCTTAGATTAACGGAAAATCAGGTGTCGCTGTTTAACACACTTGTTAATATTATTCCGTTTGTACTTAATTTCTTTATTACAATGTATATAGACGGCAGACATCCCGGCAAACTCGGTAAATTCCGCCCGCTTATATTTGCGGTCGCCATTCCGTGCGGCGTGCTTCTTGTGCTCAGTTTCTGGGCGCCGCCTGCTCTGTCCGGAAATCTGCTGCTTGTTTATGTAACAACTATCGCCGTGCTGTGGGCGGCGGTAACGAATTTCGGCGATTCTTTAAATAAAGTTGCTTTTGTTCTTACGCCGAATCTTAAGGAAAGAGATACAGTAATCTCTTTCAGAAGTATTTGTTCCGCGGTCGGCAATTCCGCTCCGCTCGTTATCGTGCTTGTTATCGGCCTTATTTGGAAAGATGAGGGCACCCAGTATATTATCGGCGCGGCTTTGTGCGGCGCCATAGGCACTATTCTTATGCTTGTCGGCACAAAGGCAATCAGAGAGCGCGTTAATTACAGCAATGATAAGAAAAATCCGCTTATCGGCATTAAAGATGTGCTTGTCAATAAATACGCATGGGTTATCATCTTCTCTGAATTTCTTAAAAATTTCAGGCAGATTGCCACTTATATGGGCGTTTTTATGGCGGCGGCTCTTCTCGGCAGCACAAGCCAGTACCTTTGGTTCGGTCTGCCCACGGGAATCGGCACGGCAGTCGGAATGCTTATTATAAACTTCCTGCTTAAAAAATTCAATTCAAAAGTGCTTTATATAGCCAGCGGTATTTACTCCGTTTGCATAAACGGCGTTGCTTTTGCGGTCGGTTATATTTATTTCAACAACCCAAGCACCGTGCTGCAAATCCTGTTTATTTTCTTCCTGTTCCTTATCGGCTTGCAGTTCGGCGCGTCCAATCTGCTTCCCAGTATGTTCCAGGCGGATGTGCTTGAGGATATTGAAGTTAAAACGGGTAAAAGGCTTGACGCCACATTGCCGTTTGTTATCGGTATCTTTACAATGATAAGCGGCACTATCGCGCAGGCGCTCGCTCCTATCATCCTTTACGGCGATAATTCCATTATAGGCTATATTCAGCCGTCAGACCTTGTTGCTGAGCCTGAGCAGAGCCTTCAAACAAAGATTATGCTTTTGTTCTTCTACACCGTTTTCCACGGCATTATGATGTTCCTTGCAGGCGTTCCGTTCTTCTTCTATAAGCTCACCGGTAAACGCAAGGAAGAAGTCCACGAAAAAGTTCTTGAAATGAGAGCCGAATATGATAATAATCAGCAGTAATCATTTGATTATGTAACGCTTATTAATTAAATCTGGGCGCAAAAAACCGGCTTTGCCGAAATGGCAGAGCCGGTTAAATTTTGTGCTTTTTTATTTAAGGGTTTCAAATTCAGGATAATATTTGAATTTTGCCTCGCCTAAAATTTTGTCTTCCCGAACAAAAGTATTGTCCCAAAATCTTGAGTCATGCGATTCGTTTCTGTTGTCGCCCATACAGAAATAAAGATTTTCGGAAACGGTGTATTCGCCGCTGTCGCTGACGGTGCAGTATTTATCAAGAAACTGCGAATAACCGACTCGCATACCGTTTTCGGCATAGCAGAAAATGCCGTCCGTGGTTATCACTTCTCCTTTTTCGGGGATGTAGTACGGACCGTAATCACCAATCGGCTCACCGTTTGTAACAAAACTTTGGTCTGTTTCGTAAGTGTTGCCGTCTTTGTCCGTAATAAACGCGGTGCCTTCTACTATTGTAACCGTTTCGCCGGGAAGCCCTATAACTCTCTTAACAAAAATTTGGCTTTCGTCATCAGGGTAGTAGAAAAGTATTATATCATATCTTTCAGGCGAACTGTTAATATATGCAAGCCTGCTTGCAATAATTCTGTCGCCCTCGTTAATTGTGTTTTTCATAGATCCGGTTGGCACAACGGCGTTTGCAAACACAAATGATTTAAGCAGCAAAGCAATTATAACGGCTATGATTATGGGCAGCAGGAAATCAATTGTTTCTCTGAATTTGCCTTTCTTTTTCTTTGCCTTTTTGCCTTTTTTACCGTTCTGACCGTCATCTTCCGGGTTTTCCTCTTTCGGATTTTCTTCAAGAGCGGAATTATAATCGTTGCCGTATTTTTTGTCATTTGCTTTTTCGGTTATTTTGCTTTCCAGTTCATCTATCTGTTTTGTGGCGCTGAGTTCGGGCGAAATGTTTGTGTTAAAATACTTTGCCCCGCAGTTGGGGCAGGTAATCCAGTCGCCGTTTTCTTCAATGCCGTCAAATCCGCATTTTTTGCATTTCATTTATTTTTTGCGCCTCTTTCTTGATTTCTTTAATATGCCGCCGAGTTCAACTATATCACTGTATGGGGTGGCGGAATTTATAACTCTGAATCCTTCGGCGTCGCTTGTAAGTTCGCAGGAAAGTATCGCTTTGCCGCGCCCACTGTATGCTGAGCAGTCAAGAGAATTGTCTACATAAAGTTTTATCATTCTGTTTTTCTCTCTTACAACGGTAACGGTGTGGTTTGAAGAACTTATTGAGTTTTCCGATTTAAGCCTGAGGGTTCCCATATTAACGGTTATTATGCCTTTGTCAATACGAATCATAATATCATCGTTTTGGCATATAATACCGTCATTTCCGTCATATTCAAAAATAATGGTAAAATCATTAACTTCGTCGGCGCCGGTGTATCTTTTATCCGTTTTTCCAAACTGGAATATCTTAATTTCAAACGGCGCAAGCGTAAGATTGATTTTGTCATTATAATTATACAGGTCTGAACTCTCTGCGCCGTTTTTGTTAAGCACATTATAGCGGCGCGCGTCTTTAAGAGTTTCGGGGCAGCCCATAAGTTTGTTTAAAGTCAGCGTCAGCGGAGCCGCCTCGTGGGTCGGGTTTCTCAGCCCTATAACGCCCTCGCCGTCATCAGTCCACGCAGCGTAGCAGTAAACATTGTTTTCCGCCGGGTCGCCGCCGAGCAGCATTGCGTTTTTAAGAATATGGTGGTTTGCCCTCTGCCAGTTGATGACGCGGGCGAGCGTCCTCCATTTTTCATCGTTCATCATGGAGGGGGATATATACAGTTCGTCTAATGCCGAGCCACGGCACGCGTTCCAGAAAAACGCCTTTTCAAATTCCGCGTCGTTATAGTCAAGGTGTGCCTCACGGCCGTATATTGGCTCGTGATTATATATGTTCCCCATAGGAAACTGTAATCCCCTTTTAACTATAAAATCATAGTAAATCGAATCGCGGTATGTAATTTCCGCGTCCGCCTGCGATTGTTCGTTTTTAGGGTAATTTTTTGCAAATCCTATATCGCCGCTGTTTTGCAGCCAAATTGAATTTACATACTGAAGCCACCACGGCGAGGGGTTAACATAGCAGGTTATGTTAAGCCATATATCCTTGCCCTGCGCGCTCCTTACATCCCGCAGCGCCTTGAATATTTTTATCCACCTGCGCCACAATTCTGTTATAAAATACATATCGTGGTCGCCGCCGGTTATGTGGTCGTGCTTTGAATTTTTGCACGGTTTCAGCGCAAAACCGTCAAGTTTCCAGTATGCAATGTCATTTTCCTTAGTTGTCTGAACAAGAAATTCCTTAAGTTTTTTAAGGTATGTTTTTGAGCAAACGCAGATGTCGTCTGATTCGGCGTTGTAATATCCGTTGCCTGAATGTTCTATCTTTTTGGCAAATTTGGAATTAAAGTTGTATCCGCCGCGCGGGCCCAGCCAAACACCAAAACTGCTGCCGAGGCATTTGGTAAGATAACTAAGGTCAAGCACTCCGTTAGGGAATTTTTTCTGATTAAAACTCCAGAATCCCGCCCTGTAATTATTCCAGCCGTCATCAATAACATATCCGTCAAGCGGTGCAACGCCGTTTGAGGTCAGTTTGCTTTCAACTTTGTAAAACGCCGCCTCCGTATTATCTGCGTCAATATCCATCATTCTGTCATACCAGGTGTTGTACTGAACACGGAAAGGCGATTTTACGGAAATTCTGTCAATATACTCAAAAAATGCCTTTTTAAGGTCAACCATCATCGGGCTTTTGGCGGCCCCCATAACGGTGGTGGGGCAGATTATTTTTCTCTCTGCGCTTTTGCCTATAAAATAAACTACTTCGCCTCTGCCGTGAAATACGCCGTTTTTAGTGCCCGGGAATACACAGCCGAAAAATAAACTGTCAATATAAAACGGCTGCCCAAGGTTGGAGTAAAATTCGCCGATTTCAGTTTCGCCGCCGTTCGCCGTGTATGAAGTTTTTGAGTTAACAATGCCTATGTTTTCCAGCATTACATAATCAATGGTTTTAGGTTCGCTCTGCTCAATCGCTATCTGCTTTTCAAGCGTTTCGCCGTCCGAGCCTATACGGTAACTCATTGTAACCGTGGTGTGCATTTCTTCTTTAAATCGGAAAAAAAGTTTTCCGTCTTTTTCAACAGCTTCGCTGACCGTCAGATTTTTGGAAGATACAGTATCGCCGTCTTTAAATCTTATTTCAAATTCGCTGCCGCTGCCGTCCGGTATAAACACCATTCCGGAATAAGTGTTGGTTATTTGGGATGCGTAAAGATACCCGTCCGTAACATTAAATTCTCTTTCAAGTTTGCTGCTTTTCAGTTTAAACATATTCTGTCCCTTTTTTCATCATCACTGGTTATTCTGCTTTTCAATTTCGTCAAGCGCTTTTGCAAGTTGGTCCGGGCAGGAGGTTTGCTTTATGCCGCATTTTATGCCCGCAAGCGTGTTCTTAACCTCGTCTATCTTTCTGCCTTTAACAAGCGCCGCAATGCCTTTAAGATTGCCGTTGCAGCCGCCCGTGTAACTTACATTTTTTATCGTCTGCCCGTCATCGTCTATTTCTATTGTAATCATTTTTGAGCAGGTGCCCTGCGTTTTATAAGTATATGTCATTTTGTTCCGCTTCCTGTTCTCTAAATAGTTGTTTTGTATTTATTTATAATACTACAATTTATAATTATAATCAATATTGTAAACCTTTTCAATAACAAAATATTACATAATTTTGAATTTATAAAATTTATTTTAACTTAATCTTGAAAAGGCTTTAGCACTGTGATATTATTAAAATAATTTAAAGTGCGAATAGACGCGGATCTATCATTCCATGCCTTGCAGGGTTTGTTTTCCGCGTTTTTTCCGTAAATAACAAAAAAGGGGTAAATAATATGGAAAAGATTAAAGTCGGTATTATCGGCGCGGGCAGAATAGGGCAGGTACATGCAAAGTCTATTACCTATCATATTCCCCAGGCTCAACTTGTGGCTATTTCTGATATTTATGAGGAAGGCGCTAAAAAAGTTGCCGGTGAACTCGGTATTCCCAACTATTACAAAGATTATCACGAGATACTTAACGACCCGTCCATAGACGCAGTCCTTATCTGTTCTTCAACGGATACTCACGCGGATATAGCGTGTGAGGCAGCCGCCGCAGGCAAACACATTTTTTGTGAAAAACCGGTAGACCTTACGGTTGCCAAGATTAAAAAAGTTATTGACGCTGTTGATAAAGCGGGCGTAAAACTTCAGATAGGTTTTAACAGAAGATACGACCATAATTTCGCTTACATAAAGAAACTTGAGGATGACGGCAAAATCGGCAAAATTCAAACTATTAAAATTACAAGCCGAGATCCTGAGCCGCCGTCAATAGATTATGTTAAGGTTTCCGGCGGAATGTTTCTTGATATGACGGTTCATGATTTTGATATGGCGCGCTTTATCGGCGGTGAGGTTGATGAGGTGTACGCTAACGCAACTGTTATGGTAGACCCTGCAATCGGAGAGGCGGGCGATGTTGATACCGCTCTTGTTGCTCTTAAATTCAAAAGCGGCGCTATCGGCGTAATTGATAACTGCCGCAAAGCGTCTTACGGCTATGACCAGCGCCTTGAGGTGTTCGGCTCAAAAGGGCAGGCAAGCGCCTCTAACGATACTCCTACAAATGTTGCCTTTATTGATGAAAACGGCAGCGTGGAGGATAAACCGCTTTATTTCTTCCTTGAAAGATATATGCAGTCATTTACTGATGAAATGACCCAGTTTATAGACTGCGTTATTAACGATAAGCCCACTCAGACCACTGTTTATGACGGGCTTGAGGCTCTTCGTCTCGGTCTTGCCGCAAAGAAATCAGTTGCGGAGCACAGACCTGTTAAACTTTCCGAAATCGAGGGATGCTGATAATGAAAAGAGAAAGATTAACTATGGCTCAGGCGCTCGTCCGCTTTCTTGATAATCAGTATATTGAGTGCGACGGCGTAGAATCGAAATTTGTTTCAGGCATATTCGGCATATTCGGCCACGGCTGTGTTGTCGGAGTAGGTCAGGCGCTCGAGCAGGGCGGTCATAATCTTAAATTTTATCAGGGCAAAAATGAGCAGAATATGGCTCTTGCCGCTGTTGCTTACGCAAAGCAAATGGATAGAAAAGCAATTATTCCCTGCGTTTCGTCCATAGGGCCGGGCGCAACTAATATGGTAACGGCGTGCGGCTGCGCAACGGCAAACAGGATACCTCTTCTTGTTTTGCCGGGCGATACTTTTGCCTGCCGCCAGCCGGACCCTGTTTTGCAGCAGGCTGAATTTTTTGATAATTACGGCAGAACGGTTACGGACGCTTTTAAAGGCGTTTGCCATTATTTTGACAGAATTTTAAGACCCGAGCAGCTTATGACGGCGTGCATAAACGCAATGCGCGTGCTTACGGACCCGGCGGATACGGGCGCGGTCTGCCTTGCAATGCCTCAGGATGTTGAGGGTGAGGCTTATGATTATCCCGAACATTTCCTGCAAAAGCGTGTTTGGCATATGGATAGAAGACCGATTACTTCTTCCCAACTTGAAAGAGCGGCAAACCTTATTAAATCCGCTAAAAAGCCGATTCTTATATGCGGCGGCGGCGTGCGTTACAGCGGCGCGGAAAAGGAACTTCTTGAATTTGCCGAAAAATATAATATTCCTATCAGTGAAACTCAGGCGGGCAGAAGCCTTGTTTCGTGGAAACACCCGCTTAATCTCGGCGGAATCGGCGTAACCGGCGGCAAAGCCGCAAATGTTATCGGCAGGGATGCGGACCTTATAATCGGCGTCGGCACAAGATTTACCGATTTCACAACTTCTTCAAAATGGCTGTTTAATGAAAACAGAAAAGTCCTTGGCATAAATATCTGCCCGTTTGACGCATATAAAATGGACGCTGAGGCTATTGTTGCGGACGCTAAAGAGGCGCTTAAAGCGCTTATCGGTGCGTGCGAAGGGTATAAAACAGAGTATACCGATGAGATTGCGAACGCTAAAAAAGAATGGGATTCTATTGTAGATGAATATTATTCTACTGAACTTCCCGGAGGGCTGAATCAAACTCTTGCCCTCGGCATTATCAATGAGTTTATGGGCGATGATGATATTGCCGTTGCGGCGGCAGGTTCTCTCCCCGGCGATATGCAAAGACTGTTCAGACCTAAAAACAGCAGAACATATCATATGGAATACGGCTATTCAAATATGGGCTATGAGATAAACGGCGCTTTCGGCGTAAAACTTGCCGAGCCGGATAAAGAAGTTTATGCGTTCTGCGGCGACGGTTCTTTCCTTATGGCTCATTCTGAACTTTATACTTCACTTCAGGAGGGCTTAAAACTCAATATCTGCGTGTTTGATAATATGGGTTGGGGATGTATTGAAAATCTTCAGAATAATCAGGGCACAGATACTTTCGGCACTGTTTTCCGCGCAAGAAATCCAAAAACGGGTATGCTTGACGGAGGCGAAATTCCTGTTGATTTTGCTAAAATTGCAGAGGGATACGGAGCCAAGGGCTATACTATCCGCACTTCTGATGAACTGAGAGCGGCGCTTGAAGACGCTAAAAAACAGACTAAAAGCGTTGTTTTTGATATTAAAGTGCTGCCTAAAACAATGACCCCGGGATTTGAATCCTGGTGGAGAGTCGGCGTTGCGGAGGTTTCAAAGAGCAAAACGGTTGCCGCCGCCTATGAAGATATGCAAAAGCATATTAAAGAAACATTTGATTATTGATATTCTGAAAGGTAATAAAGTTATGCTTGATAAAAATAAAGTTAAACTTGCTATCGCTCCAATCGGCTGGACTAATGACGATATGCCAGACCTCGGAAGCGAAAATACTTTTGAGCAGTGTATAAGCGAAATGGCGCTTGCCGGATTTAAAGGTACGGAGATAGGCAATAAATATCCCAAAGACCCAAAGGTGCTTAAAAAATATCTTGATATAAGAGGACTTCAGGTCTGCAACGCGTGGTTTTCATCATATCTCACTTCAAAACCGTATGAGGAAACCATTGAGGCTTTCAAAAAGCACTGCGATATGCTCTGTGAACTCGGCGCCAAGGTAATAGGTGCGTCGGAGCAGGGCAATTCAATTCAGGGCTGCCTTGATAAATCAATCCTTGATGAAAAGCCCTGTTACACCGATGAGCAGTGGGAAATTGTAACCAAAGGCTTTAATGAAATGGGCGAGTATGCCCGCTCAAAAGGAATGTATTTCACCGTTCACCACCATATGGGAACAGGTGTCCAGACCGTTGAGGAAATTGATAAACTTATGGATATGACGGACCCTGAACTTGTTTATCTTCTTTTTGACAGCGGTCATCTTACTTTCGCAGGAATAGACCCCGTTCCGGTGCTGAAAAAATATGTAAACCGTGTTAAGCATGTTCATTTAAAAGATGTGCGAATGGATATTTATAATAACCAGGTTGTGCCTAATCATATGAGTTTTCTTGACGCGGTACGCGCAGGCGTGTTCACCGTTCCCGGCGACGGCGATGTCGATTTTAAACCCATTTTCGATATTCTTGCCGATAATGATTATGAAGGCTGGGTAGTAGTTGAGGCGGAGCAGGACCCCGCAAAGGCAAATCCGTTTGAGTATGCCGTAAAGGCAAGAAAGTATATTGCCGAAAATACCGGCCTTTAATAATTAAAAATACAGGTCTTTAATAATTTAAATAAAAAGCGGGACTGTCTGTAAAAAAGCAGACAGTCCCTTATTTTGTTCGTCTTTACGCCGCTTTATTATCCTTGCTCGTCAAGCATATACGGTATGTGTTTTGCGCATAATTCCTCAAGAAATTTTACTGCGCTTTCGTCAGTTATCTCAATTCCCGTAAATGTTCTTGTGTCAGTCCCGTTCGGCCCTGCATAGCCCTCAAAATCCGTGCTTTCGCTTTTGAATATCCATTTGCCCTGATAGTGCGCTATTTCTCCCATACAGCAGTCAGAAACAGGTTTGTTATCCATATAGATATAAATATTGCATGTAAAGCCGTCTGATTCGCGCAGCGGGTATGATGCCTGCGTGTAGTCAGAATAAGTTCCGATGTTGGTAATAAAATTTATCACTTCGCCGCTTTTGGTGTAATAATTGTCGTTCAAAGTTGAATAGTTTGTAAATTCAACCGCGCTGACGCGGCTTTTTGTGTATTCGTTAAGCGGATATTTTTCTTCAAAATCGTCAATGGCGGTATACAGCATATTGTTGTCCCACTCAAAGAATATAAGAAAATCATTTTCCGTATCGTTTTTAACGGTGTATATTTTTGACTGCGCAAATATATCAAAACTTCTGTAAACGCACTTGTCCTTTTCATATCTGCATAAACTTATCGGCACTGCGGGCTTGTATATTTTATTATTATATTCTATTGTGCGATCGGAGGAATAGTCCTCACCGCTGATTTTTGGCATTGAATTTATATAAACAGCCGTTATTGTTATCAGTACGGCAAGTAAAACAGCGGCGGCAATGATTATTACTTTTTTCTTAGTTTCTATCTTTTTCATAAATCCACCCGTAAATTAGTTTTGCGTTGCAACTTTATCATATCTTATTTTTTATTCTAATGCAATAAATATCTTCTTTGATGTTAAATTATTTATAAGCATATTAACTATTGACTTTAGCGCGCTAATACGATAAAATAATCATATCAATTAAACGGAGGAATACATATGAAAAAATTTAAAAAGTTTTTAGCCGTTCTTTTATCGGTTTTGTTTGTAGCTGGCTGTTTTGCCGCGTGTTCCAACTCCTCATCTGATACAGACGCTTCCGCAAGCGATATGCAGTATGTTAAGGATAAGGGCACAATGGTTATCGGCATTACAGAATATGAGCCTATGAACTATTTGGATGAAAACGGAAACTGGACGGGATTTGATACCGAGTTTGCTCAGGCTGTATGTGAAAAACTCGGCGTTGAGGCTGAATTTAAGGTAATTGACTGGGATAATAAAATTATGGAACTTGATTCAAAGGCGATTGACTGCTGCTGGAACGGTATGACTCTTACGGACGAAGTTATGTCCTCTATGAACTGCACTGAGCCGTATGTTAAAAACGAGCAGATTCTTGTTATGAAGAGCGATGTTATAGCAAATTATCCTGATGTTGCAAGTCTTGCCGGCGTTACTTTCGCCGCTGAGAGCGGTTCGGCGGGCGCTGCCGCTATTGAAAGCGCAGGTTATATGGATAACTGCACAACGGTAACCGCTCAGTCAGACGCTCTGCTTGAAGTTGAAAGCGGCTCCGTACAGGCTTGCGTTATAGACAGCACTATGGCAAAGGCTATGACAGGTGAAGGCACAAGTTATGCAGACCTTGCAGCAGGTTTTACCCTCACATCAGAGGAATACGGTATCGGCTTCAGAAAAGATTCCGATTTAACCGCTGAAGTTAACAAGATTATAGAGGATATGAAAGCAGACGGCTCTCTTCAGCAACTTGCTGATAAATACGAACTTACTCTTGCTTAATCAGCGCTGATTTACAGTATTTTTCGCAAATTATTTTTTAATATTACCAAAAGGGCAGGGGGAATTCCCTCTGCCCTATGGTTTTGAAAGGTATTCATAAAATGGATATGTTTATTTCCGTAACCAAAGACCTGCTTGAAGGCTTTGGAATGACCACCAGGCTCTTTGCGCTCACTCTTGTGTTTGCTCTGCCGCTCGGTCTTATAATAAGTTTCGGCTCTATGAGCAAATTTATGCCGCTTAAAATTATTACCAAAGCGTTCGTCTGGGTAATAAGAGGCACTCCGCTTATGCTTCAGCTCATTGCCGTTTATTACGGGCCGGGGCTTATTTTCGGCTGGGACCTCCTTGAGCGGTTTGACGCCGTTTTAATAGCCTTTGTAATAAATTACGCCTGCTATTTTTCAGAAATATACAGGGGCGGTATAGAGGCTATCCCGCGCGGTCAGTACGAGGCGGGGCAGGTTCTCGGTATGACAAGATCGCAGATATTCTTTAAGGTTGTGCTGTTTCAGGTTATAAAAAGAATAGTGCCGCCTATGAGCAACGAAATAATAACGCTTGTAAAAGATACTTCTCTTGCCAGAATAATCGCCGTTTATGAGATAATCTGGATGGCTCAGAATTATATTAAACTTGAAGGCCTTATCTGGCCGCTGTTCTATACAGCCGTATTCTATCTCGTATTTAACGGCATACTGACTCTTCTGTTTGGCTTTATAGAAAAGAAAATGAATTATTATAATGGTTAATCAGTGCGATTATCATACTATGGTGAATAATTATGTCGGTTCTTGAAATAAATAATATCAAAAAGAAATTCGGTAATAACGAAGTTCTGCGCGGAATTTCTTTTTCGCTTGAAGAGGGCGAAGTCCTCTCCGTAATAGGCTCTTCCGGCAGCGGTAAAACCACTCTTTTGCGCTGCCTCAACTTCCTTGAAAGAGCGGATGAAGGCACTATCGCAGTAGACGGAAAAGTTATTTTTAACGCGTCGCAAAAAGGCAAAATATCAGAAAAGGAAATAAGAAAAAAGCGCCTTAATTTTGGGCTGGTTTTTCAGGATTTCAACCTTTTCCCGCAGTACAGCGTTATGGATAATCTTCTTCTTGCTCCGAAACTTCTTGCAAAAGAATCCCCCGATTATAAAAAGAATAAGGATAAAATAAATAAAGAAATAGTTGAAAAGGCTTTATCTCTGCTTGAAAAGGTTGGGCTTTCGGATAAAAAAGACGCTTACCCCTGCGAACTTTCAGGCGGTCAGAAACAGCGTGTTTCAATAGCACGGGCGCTCTGCCTTTCTCCCCGCGTGCTTTTCTTTGATGAGCCTACCTCTGCGCTTGACCCCGAACTTACCGGCGAAATATTAAAAGTTATTAAGGGGCTTGCAGCGGATAATATGACTATGGTAATTGTTACTCACGAAATGAAATTCGCCCACGATGTTTCGGATAAAGTTATATTTATGGACGGCGGCGTTATCCTTGAGCAGGGAACTCCGCAGCAGGTATTTGATTCGCCTAAATACGAGCGTACCAGGGAATTTTTAAAGGGTTACGAGAAATAATTATACAAGGGAAGTGATTTTTTGTCGGTTAAACTTAATCCCGATAAAGAAACCGTAAAAACCGTTAAAGAAGGTTTAAAGCGCACAGGCGGTTACTGCCCGTGCAGAATACAGCGCACGGAAGATTATAAATGTATGTGCCGTGAATTCAGAGAGCAGATTGCAGACCCGGATTTTGAGGGTTTCTGCCACTGTATGCTGTATTATAAATCTAAAGATTGATTAGAAAGGAATAATAATTATGGCAGTAATTAATCTTACAAGAAATAATTTTAAATCGGAAGTTATGCAAAGCGATAAAACCGTGCTTATTGATTTCTGGGCGTCTTGGTGCGGCCCCTGCCGTATGATGAGCCCTATTGTTGATGAGATTGCTGATGAGGTAAGCGATGTTAAAGTCTGCAAGGTAAATGTTGATGAGGCGGCAGATCTTGCCTCAATGTTCGGCATAGAGAGCATACCTACTCTTGTTGTTATCAAGAACGGCCAGACGGTTAATAAAAGTATCGGTCTTGTCAGCAAAGATAAAGTGCTTGAACTTATCAATGTCTGAGCCGCTGTATAATTAATTTTGCGCTAAATATTTTGCGAGGTAATTCCTGCTTTTTCTAAATCTTATATCTGCAAATCAAAACACCGCTTAGGCGTTCAGCCCAAGCGGTGTTCTTTCTTTCTTTTTATTTATCAGTGTTTTTGCTGCCGCCGTTTTCGTCTGGTTCGCTTTCCTTTTTCCTGCGCCTTTTAAAGAAACCTTTTTTAGGTTTGCCGCCGCTTTTAACAGTTACCGGAATGGGATTCATCGTTTTCCAAAGGTGAATTCTGCCTGTGTCATTAAATGCCTTGAGTGTCATAAAGGAAATCGGCACTATAAACATTCCCAGCACGCCGAAAAGTTTAAGCCCGAAGTAAAGCCCCGCAAGGGTGATAAGCGGGTTTACGCCAAGCGAATCGCCGACTATCTTAGGCTCGATATATTGCCTTATAACGCTTATAACGGCGTAAATGATAAGCAGCCCTATTGCCTGCGCCGTGTTTCCCATTATAAGTGAAATTACTGCCCAGGGTATCAGTATTCCGCCCGAACCTGCAACGGGTAAAATATCAAATATACAGATTGCAAGCGCTATCAGGTACAGGTAACTGTTGCTCATTATTCCCGCAACGCTCAATATTGTAAATCCTATTGAAAGTTCGCAGAAAGTTATAAACATTATCAGCAGATATGCTCTTACCATTTTTAAAATGGTGTTTGAAAACACCTGCTTGATTTCAACAAGCAGATTTTTTTTGCCCTCCGGCAGTTGAAGTTGTATGAATTTAACAACCTTGTCATAATCTTTTGCAAATAAAATCCACGCAATTATGCCTATTACTATCCCCAAAACTGCCGACGGCACATTTCTTGCCACATTGTATATACCGTTTACACCGCTTGTAATCGTGCTGCGAACAGTATCGCTGTTAAGACCGAGGGCGCTTATATCAAAATCAGTTGTAAGCGAACTTATAACTTCCGTTATCTTCTGCGCCGCGGCGCTGTAAAGGCTGTCCGGCAGGAAACTTATAGCCTTAAGCAGTATTTCCTGCAAGTCTGCCATAAACTGCGGGAAGTCGGATAACTGCCCGATAAGGTATGAAACAAATTCTCTGAGTTCGCCTATAAGATTGTAGATTATCAGTATTATCGGCACAAGAATTATTGCTATCGAAAGCAGTACAAGCACAACGGACCATATTCCGCGGCCTTTGCCTTTTGATTTCTTTGTAAGCCACCGCAGAGGCTTTTGCAAAAGCATTGCAAAGAAAAATGAAAGCAGAAATGGCGCTACCGGCCAGAACAGATATTTAAAAAATACATATATCAGCCCTAAAATCGCTGCAATAAACAGCAGGTTTATCAGAAAGGCTCGCTTTTTTTCTGTTTTTTGATTCATTAACAGGTCCTCTTAACTTCCTTTTTTTATTCTTTATAATATTCTAATTCAATAATAATTCAATAATCAATAATAATCAAGAATATTTAAAAAAAATTAAAAAAATGCTTGTATATTTAAGCGTTTAGTGATATTATATCTAAAGTGTGTTTCACGGTAATACAGTTGTGCGCGGGTGGTGGACAGATTTTGGCTAAATTTAAATACCTTTTGGTAAATCAGGAACTTTTACCCGGGGTCTTTTCAAAAGTTGCAAACGCCAAGTCCCTGCTTGCTTCGGGGGAGGCGGCAAACGCCACTCAGGCGGCAAAAATGGCGGGAATATCCCGTTCCGCATACTATAAATATAAAGACGGAATTTTTGAGTATAACCCGCAGAATGAGGGCGAGGTGCTTACGCTCTCTCTTAAACTGAAAGATACTAAAGGTGTCCTTTCCGCCGTAACTGCGGAATTATACAGGCTGGGCGCTAATGTGCTTTCCATAAACCAGAGCGTGCCTAAAAACGGCGTGGCGGATGTTTCCCTTGCGGTATACACCGCGGAAATGACTGTTGATGTGGATTCACTTGTAGATTGCCTGAATGAAGTAAACGGCGTTCGCGCCGTTAATATAAACAACTGATGCAGGAGGTTAAATATGAAAGTTGCAATAATGGGCTACGGCACTGTCGGCAGCGGCGTTGCGGAGGTTATAGACACACATGAGGATGTCATTTCAAAGCGCTCCGGCGGTATCGAACTTGAGATAGCAAAAATTCTTGATTTGCGTGATTTCCCCGGCGATAAACACGAAGAGGTGTTTACAAAGGATTTTAATGACATCTTAAACGATCCTGAAATAAAAGTCGTAGCGGAAACAATGGGCGGAATTAACCCGGCTTATGATTTTACTATGAAACTTCTTAAAGCCGGAAAATCCGTTGTTACTTCAAATAAAGAACTTGTTGCCCAAAAAGGGCTTGAATTGCTTGAGGCGGCTGAGGAAAGCGGCACAAATTATCTGTTTGAGGCAAGCGTCGGCGGCGGTATTCCTATTATCCGCCCCATGTCGCAGTGCCTTGCCGCCAACCATATAGAGGGTATCGCCGGTATTTTAAACGGCACCACCAATTTTATCCTCACTAAAATGATAGAGGATGATATGAGTTTTGACGACGCGCTGAAACTCGCCCAGGAAAACGGCTATGCTGAAAAAGACCCCACAGCCGATATTGAGGGGCACGACGCGTGCCGCAAGGTTTGTATTCTTGCGTCGCTCGCTTTCGGCAAACATGTATATCCGTCGCAGGTTGAAACGGAGGGCATTTCCAATATCACGCTTGAAGATGTTTCGTATATCCATTCTGCAAACGGCGTTATAAAACTTCTCGGCCAAATAAAATATATTGATGAAAATAATATTGCCGCATTCGTAAGCCCTGCCGTAGTATATAACGGCAGTCAACTTGCAAGCGTGCGTGATGTTTTTAACGCTATTCTTGTGCGCGGCGACGCAGTCGGCGATGTGTGCTTTTACGGCAGGGGAGCGGGCAAACTTCCAACAGCGTCCGCCGTTGTTGCCGATATGGTTGATTGCGCCAAGCATGTAAACAGAAGAAAGATTTTCGGCTGGGGCCCGGGCGAAGAGGATTATGTTGTGGATTATAAAACACAACTTGAAATGCCTTTCTATGTAAGGGCAAAACTCTCTGAAAGTGAAGTTGTCAGTATGTTTAATGATGTTAAATTCCTTTCAAGAAAAGGTCAGCCGTCAGACGAAGTTGCGTTTATAACCGATTCTATGACTCAGGCAAAACTTTATGAGATACTCGGCGATTCCAAGGTGCTCAATGTAATTAAAGTAACAAATTATTAATTCGGAGGATAAGTTTTTTATGTCACTTATAGTTCAAAAATTCGGCGGTTCTTCCGTTGCAAATGCCGAGCGTGTAATGAATGTTGCGCGTATCGTAACGGATACCTATAAGGCGGGCAACGATGTTGTGGTAGTTGTTTCCGCTCAGGGCGATACAACCGATGACCTTATCGCAAAAGCGAATGAGATAAATCCCAAAGCGGCAAAAAGAGAAATGGATCAACTTCTTGCCGCGGGTGAGCAGATTTCAATCTCGCTTCTTGCAATGGCAATAGAGAGCCTCGGCTTTCCTGTTATTTCACTTCTCGGCTGGCAGGCAGGGTTCAATACGAATTCCGTATACGGCGCGGCTCGTATCAAAAATATTAAAACAAACCGCCTTCAGGCGGAAATTGCAAAGCATAATATCGTTGTTGTTGCCGGTTTTCAGGGCATAAACAGGTATGATGACCTCACCACCCTCGGCAGGGGCGGCTCCGATACTTCCGCAGTCGCCATCGCCGCCGCTATGCATGCCGATAAATGCCAGATATTCACTGATGTTGAGGGCGTTTATACAGCGGACCCGCGTAAGGTGGAGGGGGCAAGGAAACTTGAGGAAATCACTTACGATGAAATGCTTGAACTTGCCACTCTCGGCGCGCAGGTGCTTAATAACCGCTCGGTTGAAATGGCAAAAAAATATTCTGTTGAACTTGAAGTTCTGTCATCATTAAATCCCGTCCCGGGAACTATTGTTAAGGAGAAAGTAAAAATGGAAAAAATGCTTATAAGAGGCGTAACGAAAGATACTGATGTTGCTTTGATTTCTGTTGTAGGTCTTGAGGATATTCCCGGCGTTGTGTTCAAGGTGTTCTCAAAACTTTCACAAAAGAATATTAATGTTGATATTATTCTCCAGTCTGTCGGCAGAGACGGTACCAAGGACTTAACTTTCACCGTTTCCAAAGCAAACGGCCCTGTTGCTATTGAGGCATTGCGTGAAATGGACGCCGTAGGCGATAAAGAGATAAAATGCTCAACCGATGTTGCCAAGGTTTCAATCGTCGGCGCCGGCATGGAATCCCACCCCGGCACTGCTTCCAAGATGTTTGAGGCGCTCTATGCCCAAAATATCAATATTCAGATGATTTCAACTTCTGAGATTAAAATTTCCGTTATCATTGCCGCTGAGGACGCGGACAGGGCTGTATCCGCAGTCCATAAAGCGTTTATTCCTAACGACTGATAAATTTATCTAAAATAATATTTGTGATACGCGCGGCAGGATACTCCTGCCGCGTTTTAATTTAGATTAAAATATGGTGAAAAATTTTTTGATAAAACTATTTTATTTGTGAATTTATGAGATTTATTCGGCGGTTTTTAACTAATCAGTCCGCACGGTTTTATTTAAATTGTTTACAACCCCGTAATTTATCTTTACTTGACAATGTATATATTATAATATATAATTAAGTGATTAAAATATGGTAAAGGAGTATCATTTTATTATGGCAGCAAAAACCTTTAAGATGACCGCTGCAGGTAAAGCGGAACTTGAAAAAGAACTTGAGGCGCTCAAAACAGAGGGCCGTATTGATATAGCCGAAAAACTTAAGGTTGCCCGCTCTTACGGCGACCTTTCCGAAAACAGCGAGTATGACGAGGCAAAATCAGAACAGGCTAAAATTGAGGCAAGAATCAATGAACTCGAGTATCAGATTGACCATGCCGAGATTATTGATGTTGAAAATATGGACGCCGTTACTATCGGCAGAAAAGTAACGGTAAAGCGCCTTTCAGACGGTTCTGAATCCGTTTATGAGATTGTAGGCTTTGCTCAGTCAGACCCGTCAAACGGCAAAATTTCCGATGAAAGCCCGGTAGGAAAAGCGCTTATCGGCTCTAAGGTAGGGGAAACCGTAACTGTTGAGGCTCCTATCGGCAATCTTGAATATGAAATTCTGAATATTGAATAAGAGGTAGAATATATGGCGGGAAAGTTTGAAATCAGCAAAAATGCCGATAACACATTTTCTTTCGTCTTTAAGGATGATGAAAAGGTTTATGCCGAATCACCCGTTTTTCAGAAAGAAGATGAGTGCAAACGAGGCGTTAAGGCGGTAAAGAAAAACAGCCGTATAAAAGTGCAGGATACGCTGCAAAATGATGAGGAAAAAACAAATCCCAAGTTCCTTGTTGAGCAGGATGGGGATAAAGTAAAATATACTCTGTTTCTTCAGACGGGCGCCGTTGCCTGCACCGGCAGCGCGGATTCCCACGAAGACGCGCTTAAAAATATAGAATTCATTGGCAATAATGCTAATTCCGCACCTATGGCGGTTGCTCAGGTAGTCCTTTCTGAAAACGAATTAAGGCAGATTAGAGTGGCTAAACTTCACGCGCTTCAGGCTGCCGGTAAAGACCCGTTTGAAATAACTACTGCCACTCAGACTTATGAAAGCGCTGATATTAAAAATGATTATGACGCTCTTGAGGGCAAAGATGTCAATATCTGCGGCAGAATAATGACTTGGCGCGATATGGGCAAGGCAAATTTCATAGATGTGCAGGACAGAGAAGGTAAAATCCAGGTCTATGTTCGTATGAACGATATAGGCGAGGATGAATATGCCGAGTTTAAAAAGTGGGATATAGGCGATATTGTTGAGGTGTGCGGCTATGTTTTCAAAACCCGTACAGGTGAAATCTCAGTCCACGCCAAAACTATCAGGCTTCTTTCAAAATCACTTCTTCCTCTGCCTGAAAAATTCCACGGCTTAACCGATACCGATACAAGATACAGAAAGCGTTATCTTGATATGATAATGAATCCTGATGTTAAGGATACTTTTATCAAACGCTCAAAGATAATTACTTCAATCAGGAATTATCTTGATAATCACGGATTTATTGAGGTTGAAACACCTATGCTCAATACAATTCCCGGCGGAGCGGCGGCAAGGCCTTTTATCACTCACCATAACAGCCTTAATCTTGATATGTATCTGCGTATAGCAACAGAACTTTATCTTAAAAGGCTTATAGTAGGCGGTATGGAAAGAGTTTATGAAATAGGCAGAAATTTCCGCAATGAGGGTATGGATGTCCGCCATAATCCGGAATTCACCTGTATAGAACTTTATCAGGCATATACCGATTATCACGGAATGATGGATATTGCGGAGGCGCTTATAAGAAACGCCGCTCAGGACGCGTGCGGCACTCTTCATATCACTTTCTGCGGCACTGAAATAGACCTTGAAACACCTTTTGCAAGGATGACTATGGTAGACGCCGTTAAAAAATTCAGCGGTATAGATTTTGCCGAATTTATGTCCGATAACGAAAAAGCGGTTGCAATAGCCAAAGAAAAGGATATTGAAGTCCAGCCGGGTAAGGAAACATGGGGCGATGTGCTCAATTCATTCTTTGAAGAATATGTTGAGAAAAATCTTGTTCAGCCCACTTTCATTATGGATTATCCCGTTGAGATAAGCCCCCTTACAAAAAGAAAGCCGGATTGCCCGGCTCTTACCGAAAGGTTTGAACTTTTCATTATGGGCGGCGAGTACGGAAACGCTTATTCCGAACTTAATGACCCGATAGACCAAATGCAGCGCTTTGAGGCGCAGATGAAACTGCGTGAGGCGGGGGACGACGAGGCGAATATGATAGACCACGATTTTGTTACCGCCCTTGAATACGGTATGCCGCCGACGGGCGGCCTCGGCATAGGAATAGACAGGCTTGTAATGCTCTTAACAGATTCTTACAGCATTCGTGATGTTCTGCTGTTCCCCACAATGAAACCCTTGAAAGGTGTAAATGAAGAAATTGGTGTAAACAAAACCGAGTCCGAAGCGCCGAAAGCCGAGCCGGAAAAGATAGATTTCTCCAAAGTGGAGATCGAGCCGTTGTTCAAGGATTTCGTGGATTTTGAGACTTTCTCTAAGTCCGATTTCCGGGCGGTCAAGGTGCTTGCCTGCGAAGCCGTACCGAAGTCCAAGAAGCTGCTCAAATTTACGCTGGACGATGGAACAGGCACAGAACGCACGATTTTAAGCGGTATTCACGCCTATTACGAGCCGGAGGAACTGGTCGGTAAGACCTGTATCGCAATCGTCAACCTGCCGCCAAGACCGATGATGGGCATTGACTCCTGCGGTATGCTGATTAGTGCGGTACACCATGAGGAAGGCGAAGAAAAGCTCCATCTTTTGATGGTAGACGACCACATTCCGGCAGGCGCAAAGCTCTACTAAAACGGGATGTACTTCATTTTCCGAAAACCTCGGATTTTACACAAATACACCAATTTTACACCAATCGGTGCTAAAATCGGTGCAGTAACAAAAAAATCGCATAATTTTTAGTTTCACACCGCCCCTGAGAAGGTATAGCTTCTCAGGGGCTTCTGTATTTTCTCATAGTTTTTACTCTCCCCGTCGCAAACTATACCAATCCACGCTTTCTCAATATAATGAAGCTAATCGCAGAGGAAGGAGAGGATTGAGTATGAGCAATATTTTATCAGAGGTACACCCTGAACTTGTTGCGGAATGGTCGGATAAAAACCTGCCGCTTACACCGGATAGGATTACATACGGCTCAAACAAAGTCGTTTGGTGGAAGGGCGCTTGCGGTCACGAATGGCAGACCAGTGTTAAGGCTCGTTCAAACGGCGAAAACTGCCCAATCTGCTCAGGCGCAAGAGTGATAGAGGGCGTCAATGATTTGGCAACGCTGAAGCCGGAACTGGCTGATGAATGGTCGAGTAAGAATGATCCGCTGAAACCGACAATGGTAACGACAGGCTCTCATAAGAAAGTAATCTGGCGGGATAAATATGGTCACGAATGGACAGCAACGGTTAAGAGCAGGGCGTTAAACGGCACAGGCTGTCCGTATTGCTCCCATAATAAAATCTTAGTAGGATTCAATGACCTTGCCTCACAGCACCCTCAAATCGCTTCTGAGTGGTCTGAGAGAAATTACCCACTAAAGCCTGATATGGTTACGGTCTTTGCAAATCGGAAGGTATGGTGGCGGTGCAGCAAAGGTCACGAATGGAACACGCTCATTTCCACTCGTTCAGGCGGAAGCGGGTGTCCTTATTGCAGCGGTCAACTTCTGCTGAAAGGATTTAATGATTTCGCCACAACACACCCTCAGCTTGCACAGGAATGGTCAGACCGGAATCTGCCCCTTACTCCTGATATGATAAACGAAAAGTCCCGCAGAAATGTCTGGTGGAAGTGCAGAGAGTGCGGGTATGAATGGCAGTCCGTTGTCTATGCCCGTGTAAAAGGAACGGTATGCCCTGTCTGTGCGGATCGGGCGGTTATGGCAGGGTATAATGATTTAGCAACGACGGACGCACATCTTCTTTCGGAATGGGACTACGAAAAGAACAAAAATATTTCCCCAAACAAAATATCAAGGCACTCAATGCAGAGCGTGTGGTGGAAATGTTCACTCGGACACTCGTGGAAGGCAAAAATTTCAGAAAGAGCGATTGAAGGAAAAGGCTGTAAGGTGTGTGAAAAAGACTATCTGACGGTTTTTCCGAAGCTGGCAGTTATGTATTATGCAGCGAAGAAGCGCATAAAGGTACAGACGGATACGGATAAGATTATCGGCATACCGCTTGAAATCTATTTGCCTAAAGAAAAAGCAGCGATTGAAACGGTTAGTCGGACAGAGAATGTAGAAACCTTGAAAGCATATCTGTGCCGGAAGCGGGAGATCAAACTGATTAAAATCCCCTATACATTAGGAAACAGCGAAATAGACTTCGCTATGAAAATCAAAAAAGCGTTTCGCAGCTTACATATTTTCATAACCTCGAATGAAGATGAGGATACAGCGTTTATCCGGCAGAGGTTTTTTGAATGGAGAAAAGGACAGATAAAATAAAGGAGACGATTTGATGAAAGACAGACAATTTCATATCTATCTTGATGACGAGGAGTACGGACAGGTTTTGCAGGCGTTAATCGCCCTTAAAAATAATCTGATAGCGCAAGGCAGATATACAGACGCAGTAGATGATGTCCTTATCAAATTTACAAAAGCACGAAAGAAAAAGATGACCGTGCAATACATCTGAATAAAACCACAGTTATGCCGCTTGTTTCTCTACGGAGAAGCAGGCGGCTTTTTTGCGTTTTTAGGGCAATTTTCAAGGTCAAAAAAATTTTTTTCAAATTTTTTTCGGAAAAGGGGCGATTTTGGGTGTGCATTTTGACC
>CALWID010000006.1 GCA_944380635.1 uncultured Eubacterium sp.
GAGCCGACGCAAGTTGTCAACCATGACCGCCGCAACATGGTAGATGTAAAAAGTATCGCTATCTAACCCCAGCAAATAAACCGCCTGAATATCATAACTCGTTTCATTTTCTGCTTTTAAGGAAAATTCAACCGTATCGGCTCCTGTAATTTTTGCAGTGCAGACAAGCGTGAAATTAAGTTTTCTGCCAAACGCAGTGTAACCGCCGTAACGGCATACTATACGGTCGTCATATCTTTTGACTTCCTTTTTGGCAGCGCTTATTAAAAGCCTGAATGTACTGATAAATTTATTACCTGCTCTTTTGCGCAAAATTATGTATGGCCGTCTGCCGTCGCTTACCCATGAAAAACCGTTATGCTTAATTTCATAATCGCCGGTTATTTCATTATAAGATATTTTAATATTGCTTTTTTTCATTTAATCCACCTCTATTTTAAAGCAGACAGGCATTGTGCCTTTTACCTTTTCGCTGAGTTTAACCGTTAAACACTTTCCGTCTTGTTTATAACCGACTTTACAGCCGCTGCCCAAAACGGTTATATTTTCTATTACGCAGTGAAACAAATCCATAGTATCCGCAAGCGATTTTATCTTAAATTCCTTTTTGCCGTAAGGCTTCAGCGCAAATGCGTAAACAACGCCTGTTTTGCAGGTAAAGCGAAAATCCTTTGAGGTATAACTGAAATGCTCGTTAAATGAGCCGCCCTTTTGCTTTTTACCTTCACCGAACACCTTATACGGCTGAGTGCCCCATATTGCCTCTTCATTAATTTTTGTCCATTTGCCTATTTCAGAAATAATTTTCTTTTCCTCTTTGCAGAAAGTTCCGTCCGCCTTAGGGCCTAAATTAAGCACAAAGCACCCGTTTTTAGATATTACATCAAGCATATTGCAGGCAATAATTTCAGGCTTTTTAAAGCGATTTGTTGTGCAATAACTCCAGGCGTTATATGCCGTTGAAGTTTCGCCCTGCCATATATACGGGCTTGTATTTTCAAGCTGGCCGCGTTCCCTGTCAAAAACAGCGCAGTTATACATTACAGCGTCTGATTTATAATAGACGCACACTTCCTTACCCCATTCAAGAGAACGGTTATAATAATAGGCAAGAAATTTTTTCATATAAGGCCTGAACGCTTTATAAGAAACCCACCAGTCAAAAAACAGCGATGACGGCTGATAGCGGTCTATTAAATCGCAGGAGGACACAAGCCAGTCTTTCAGCCATTCTTCATCCGGCTCAATACCGTGCTCCTGTTTTAGCATTGCAAAAAGATTGTTTTTCTTATGTATGTTACGGCACGGGCCGTAAAACTCGCGGTATTTTTCATTTTGAGTTTCGTTGTCATACCCTATAGTTGAGCCGCCGTTTAAAAACCAAAAATGCTCGGCGCGGTGGCTTGAAGTTGAAAAAATTACGCCGTTTTTTTCACAAGCGGTTTTCAGTTCGCCAAGTATATCCCTTTTAGGGCCCATATTTACGGAAGTCCATTCACTAAGGTCGCTTTCATACATTTTAAATCCATCGTGATGCTCGCCCACCGGCATCATAAATTTCGCGCCGCTTGATTTAACAAACTCAGCCCATTCATCAGCGTTGAATTTTTCCGCTTTAAACATAGGTATAAAATCACGGTAATTAAAATTTTTGCCGTATTTTCTGATATGATGCCAATAAGTAGGATTTCCTTTGTAATACATCATTCTGCAGTACCATTCGCTGATATAAGCAGGCACGGAATATATACCCCAATGAATGAAAATTCCGAATTTCGCATTACTGTACCACTGCGGCACGCCGTATTGCGCAAGGCTTTCCCAATTTGCTTTATATTTTCCGTTTTCAATTACTTTATCAATTTTGTTCAGGTAATCCTGCATCTTTTTTGCGTCCATACTTTACTCCGATTTTATATTAGTACAATTTTTTGACTTTATAATTTTATTTGAATTAAATTTATTGCCTGAAATTTGTATATTATCAGTTGATTTTGCCGTAATGCAATACCCTTTGTAATTTTTGAATACATTGTTTTTAACGATTATATTTTTGTGAACCGGCCCCTGATGCGCTGAATTTTCAGGCTTAATAAGAATCGGCGTTCTTCCGCAATAATCAAAAACATTATCCTTTATTGTTATATCACGGCACATTCCGCTTTCATACCAACTTTTAGCGTCGTCTGACAGAAGTATGCCGCTCATAGAAGTGCTTATAAAATGATTGTTTTTAATAACCGTTTTTCCTCTGGTGGTAAGGAGCAGACCCCTTGTAATAATTCTGTTTATTGTGTTTCCGGAAAAGCAGATTTCCGGGCAGGCGGATATATCTTCTATAACATCGCCGCAGGAGGCACTGCCGGTTGAATCAAGCGTTAATTCAATTTCATATTCATTAAGCGGCTTTGCGTTTTTAACTTTTGCCGTGCCGTACTGCAAAAGAGTTCTGGGGCTGATAAACGCTATTTCATCACCGATATGTATGGGCTGATACCCGTGGGACTGGGGGTGCATAAACGCAACCACCATTTTATTTTTATCCGCCGATTTAATGCCGAAATGCATACCGTGAACATTTAAACAGTCATCTCCCGCCCCGCTGAAATTACTGTTTGTTATTGAAATTTTGCCCCTGCACATACATACCTGTATGAAATCGGCAACGGAAGCCATTTTCCTTGCCGAGTTCTTTTCAGGAGCGAACTCAAGCGAATCCGCATTTACATTTTCACTATCCTGCAAAACGAGCGCAAGCGAATAATTAAAACACTGTTTTATATTTTGCAAAACAACATTTTTGCACTTATTAATAAAAATCCCCGCAAACTGGCGGCGAACATCAAACAGATAAAAACAATCGCCTTTTTTAAACCTGAATGTATTTAAATAATACACTCTTATTCTTCCGTTTTTCAGGTCCGTAATCTTCAGCGCGCCGTACAGCGGGTGCGACACACGGTTAATCTTATTCGGTGTGTTTTTCCTTATAAGACCTATCCAGTGGGCGTTGAGGGCGTCCTTATCCGCCGCATAGCAGTAATCTTTTCCGCTGAAGCAGAGTTTGCCGTTTTCAAAATAATACAGGCTGTCATCATCTATTTTAAAATCAACGAAAAACGGCGTTACATTTTCAGCCTTAAGTTCATGCATATCAGGGTGCATGTATCTGATTTCAAGATTTTTTAAGGTTATATTGCTGCAATCTTCCGCCGCTATATTTGTAACCTTACCGTCAATAACAAAAACCGAATTGCCGCCGTCAAATACTAAATCATCAACATTATTAAAGTAAAACGGCACCGGATTAAGGTGCGGTATTTCATCTTTTGAAAACTCGTTATCACCAACAGTATTAGTAATATAAAGCATATATTTTTTACATTTTGCGCTGTCTAAATAATATGTACCGGTTTGAAAGCGAATTGTTTTTTCGCCTTCAGCGCGCTTTGCGGCTTCAATAAGTTCAATTAACCGTGCGGTTATGTCTTCCCCGCTTTTAATTCCGTAATCCGAAGCATTTAAAATTTCCATATTCTCTCCTAAAGCATATGCTTGATTGGCGTAATTTGTTTAAGATTATTAAAATTGTAAAATGCCCTTGCATTTTCAAAAAGAAATTTATTTTTATTTTGCTGTGATATTTCTTTTGACTTTATGATAAAATCAAAACTCATTTTATAAGTGATTTCAACCATAGTGCGCGGGTAATCACTGCCCCACATCAATTTTTCAAATCCGCATATCCCGGCGGCGTTATTAACGGCTTTTACCGCTGACGGATACGGATAAAATTCGCTGTTAAAAAGCCAAGTTATCCCGCCGCTTTCAATAAAAACATTCTTAAATCGGGCAAGTTTAATCTGTTCTTCCCAGCCTTTTTCTGTAACCATTCCGAAATGGCCGATTGCTATCTTCAATTCAGGCAGCTGCTGAATAATTTCACGCATAGACGCCGTTTGCAAATCGCCCGGCGCAAGGTCGACAGAAATAAATTTGCCTTTTTTGCAGGCGTCTTCAAACACAAAATAATGCTTTGTAAGGTCCTGCGTTTTCAGCCTGCCCGCACATATCTTAATACCGTCAAACCCATCCAGAGCATACGGCTTGTTTTCTTCATAAAGAGAGCAAATCATAAACCTGTTTGGGTATTTTTCTTTTACTGAAAGAAGGTATTTATCCTGATTGCCGTCTATTTCCTCCTGCGTTATAACTGCCGCGTTAACGCCGGCGTAATCCATATTAGATACAAGCATTTCCGCCGTGTTTTCGCCGCTTAGCATATAGGGCGGCATCATCTGCCGAATTTCACCGCCGAAATCACTTTTGCCGTTTTTCAGCGCTGTTACGGGTTTTCTGTTTACAAATCCGCTTTGTTTTTTCCACAAATGGGCGTGCGCGTCAATTATCATAAGGTTACTCCGTCTTTAAAAATCGCAATTTCTCTGTATCCGTTAATTTCGTTTTTTGTTTTTTTACCGTTTACGGTTTCAATAATCAAATTAAGCAAATCATTATCGCAATTAGAATCAAGGCATTTCCCCGAATCAAAATCAATCCAGCCCGGTTTCTTTTTTGCAAGATTTGAATTTGTTGATATTTTAACAGTCGGAACGGGCGCTCCGAGAGGTGTGCCCCTGCCGGTGGTAAACAAAATCAAATGGCAGCCTGACGCCGTTAAATTAGTTATTGCCACTATATCATTGCCCGGCCCGTTTAAAAGATTGAGCCCCGGCTTTTGAACAAAATCCCCGTAATCCAGCACGGCTGTAACAGGTGCCTTTCCGCCTTTTTGAACACAGCCGAGTGATTTTTCCTCAAGCGTTGTTATGCCGCCTTCTTTGTTTCCCGGAGATGGATTTTCGCTTACGGGCTGGTTGTGGCTGATAAAATATTTTTTGTAATTATTTATCATTGAAACGGTTTTATTAAACACATTTTCATCAACGCATCTATTCATAAGCAACTGCTCGGCGCCGAACATTTCAGGCACTTCCGTCAGCACCGCCGACGCGCCCATTGCGGTTATTTTATCTGTTATTCTGCCGACTAAAGGATTTGCCGTAATGCCGGAAAGTCCGTCGCTTCCGCCGCATTTAAGACCTATTTTCAGTTTGGAAACGGGGACGCTTACCCTGATGTCGCGCTTTGCGAGTTCCTGTAATTCGGTAATTATTTTTATGCCCTGCGCTGTTTCATCCTCGCAGTCCTGGCAGTTTAAGAATTTTACTCTTTCCTCATCGTACCCGCCGAGAGTTTTTTTAAGTTCGGCAATATTATTATTTTCGCATCCCAAACCCAAAACGAGAACGCCGCCGGCGTTAGGATGCTTTATCAGCCCGCACAAAATCTGCTGAGTATGCAGAAAATCGCTGCCGAGTTGACTGCAGCCGTACGGGTGGGGAAAGCAGAACGCGCCTGTTGCAGCGGCTAATTTTCGGGCGATTTGATTAACGCAGCCAACCGTATTTACAATCCATATATCATTTCGTATTCCTATATCGCCGTTTTTTCGCACATAGGCAGAAATGCTAAGCGGTTCTTCTTTTTCCGCGCTGATTTTTTCAGGCGCATATGTATATTTTTTCTCCCCCGTAAGAGAGGTTTTAAGATTATGAGTGTGAACATGCCCGCCTTTTTGAATATCCTGACTTGCAGTTCCGATAGGAAAACCGTATTTGATAACCGGCTCGCCTTTGGCTATATTTTTTAAAGCGTACTTATGCCCGTTGCTGAGCGATACCTTAACATTATCATTTTTATTAATTACGACAAAGCCCATTTTATTGCCTCTCTGATTCCGAGCGCATGTATTTTACTTAAACTTTCTTCAACAATATTTAGCATATCAGATAAATCATATCCCCACAAATCTTCGTTTGAAAGGATTGCTTTTGCATCATTTTTCTTTATAAATTCAATTACTGAGCCGTTATCCTGCGGAGTTTGAGTTTTATAGTACTCAATAAGGCACGCTAATGAAAATACCTGCGGTTTGGGATAACAGCCGTTTAAATTTTTGCAGTCAAAAATTGTTGGCAAAACGCGGGCGGTAAATTTGCTTACTGAGTTAAGCGATATTGATTTTAGCCGGTGCCTGATATACGGATTTGCAAAGCGCTCAAGTACGGCGTTTGCAAATGCGATATCATCCTCATTTTCGCCGAGAGCGGGAATTATATATTTAAATAAATTAGTTTTTAAATATTCGTTTACAAGTTTATCATTAAGGCATTCGCCCACGGTTTCTATACCGCAGAGCAATGCGGGAAACACCAACAAAGCGTGCGAGCCGTTAAGCACCCTTACCTTGCGTTTTTTATACGGAGAAATATCATCTGCCCACACAACATTAATTCCGGCTTTTTTAAGCGGCAATTCGTTTTCAAAATTGCCTTCTATTGCCCACAAATGGAAAACTTCCGCCGTATCAAGCAGTTTGTCGGTATATCCGATTTTTTCGCAAAGGCTTTGTGCTTCTTCCTGAGGATAGCCTGTAACTATCCTGTCCACAAGAGTGTTGCAGAATTTATTTTCATTAACCACCCAGTTGTAAAAATCCTTTCCGAGTTCCCACTGAAGCGCGTATTTAAGCACGCATTTTTTCAGTTCATCAGCGTTATTATCAATAAGTTCGCAGGAAAGAATTACAAAACCGTTTAACCCGGCTTTAAATCTTTCATAAAGCAGCTGCGTTAGTTTAGCCGGAAACGAATTTGCAGGTCTGTCCTCAAACTTATTATCCTGAACATACTCAATGCCCGCTTCCGTTGTATTTGAAATAATGAACCTGAAATCGGGATTATGTGCAAGAGCAAGATAACCGTCAAAATCGGAATACGGATTTACAGCGCGGCTGATGCTGTTAATCTCTGTATGAGCGCAAACCTCTTTGCCGTTTTTAATTCCGCGGATATAAAGATTATACACGCAGTTTTGGCTGTTTAAGACTTCAACAGTTTTTGAATTTGTAGGCGATACGATTGTAATTTTACCGTCATACAAACCCTGCTTATTCATTTTATCAACAAAATCATCTGCAAATCCGCGCAAAAAATTACCCGTTCCGAATTGAATAATGGTTTCTTTCATTCTTACTCACCGTCTTTAGCAAATTTTATCAAGAGTTTGGCAATTGTGCCGTCATTATTTACAAGAGCGTTAAATGCCGAGCCGGCGTCATCAACATCATATACCCCGCTTATCATTTTAAGCGGATTAACCTTTTTAGATTTAACAAGTGCAATTAATTCTTCAAAATCCTTGGTAAAGGCATTCCTGCTGCCGAAAATATTAAGTTCCTTTTTTAAAATAATTGAATGGAGAAAAGTGGTTTCCTTTTTTCCGTTGCCTATAAGGATTATATTTCCGCCGTGCGCCGCCTGATTTATACAACTCAGAAATGTAACGGGAAGTCCGCAAGCCTCAACGCAAACATCAAAGCCGTTTGAATTTGTAAATTCAAGGCATTTTTCATTAAGATTATCAGAATTATTATTAATAGTTAAATCGGCGCCGTACTCCTTTGCAAGTTGAAGCCTGCTTGGGAGCAAATCGGCAATGGCAACTCTTGCGCCCATTGCCTTTGCCTTTATAAGAGCAAACAAACCTATGGGGCCGGCGCCCATAATAAGCATATTATCGCCTTTATTTATTTTTGCCCTTGAAAGCGCGTGGGCGGAAATAGAAAACGGCTCAATAAGAGCAAGTTCTTTTGCGGACAGACCTTTTCCGTCTATTATGCGCTCAACAGGCATTGTGATATATTCCTGAAAACTGCCGTCGCGCTGAACGCCCATAGTTTGATTATCAATGCACGCATTAATGATACCGCGCTTGCAGGCATAGCATTTTCCGCAGTTAAAATAAGGATTGCAGGTTACTATATCGCCTTTTTTAAGCCCTTTATCATTCCCGCCTATCTCAACAATCTGTGCTGAAAATTCGTGGCCCGGTATTCTCGGATATGTAGTAAACGGCTGATTTCCGGTAAATGACGCTACATCAGCGCCGCATATTCCGCAGTATAACACTTTTAAAAGCGCCTCGCCGGGTTTTGCTTTCGGCAGTTCTTTTTCAATTATTTTTATTTCATACGGCTTTGTAATTTCAATTGCTTTCATCATTTTTCCTCGTCAATAAAATTTTTATTCCATATAACAGCGGTTTTAAGCGGCGACGCTTTTGAGAATATTTTATTTTCATATGCATAAACAGGATCGCTGATAAACTCGTCTTTATCAATAAGTTCCACAAGTTTATCAAACTTACTGCCGCACAAAATTTCAATAGCCTTTTCCATATGCTTTTGAGTAAAATTTATAGACGCCAGAATTACCTGATTTTTAAAACCGAACGGCATAGTATTAAATTTTACTTCCTGGCCTAATGAAAAACTATTATAAATTCCGTTGCACCCAAGAATATCATACTCAAACGCAAGCCTGCTTTCAAGAGAGGTTCCTGACGCCCCAACAAATACAGTTGCCCTGCCGCCGAGAGTCTTAATAATATTTTCAGCAATTTCGCTTTCATTCATATCCGCTGTTGAAAGATAATCTGAATTTAAATTTGCTTTTACAAATTCCGCCTTAACGCTCTTTTCACTGCTGCGGGCGGCAAACAGAATTTTAGCGTCTTTATGATTTTTCCTTATCTGATCGCCGATAAATAAGCCTGTTGTGCCTAAGCCGAAAATAACAACTCTTTCAAAAGTGCTGTCATAAGCCAGATTTTTAGCAAGTTCCTTACTGCATTGGTGTTTTGCCATCTCTACCCTGAAATTCTGCGCAACGCCTATATCACACATACGCTCATGCTGAAACACGGCGCAGGCATACGGGTCTGAAAACACAAGTTTTTTTGCAAGCGATAAAGGCAGTTTTTTTATGTTTTCATACTTGGCGGGCAAATGCAGCAGCATATCCGGATTAAAATAGCCCTTATCGCAGAATATTCCGTCCGCGCCGTCGCAGCCATATTCAAAATAGGTTTCGTCCTCCGTAAAGCGGGTGGGGTCATAACTGTCCCCGCCGCGAATAAGAACAATTGCAAAGCGGTTTTCTTCAGGCACCCAAACAACGCCTTCGTGGCCGTTTATAAGCCTTAACTGCCCCTTGGGAAATTTAGCGCCGAGAGCATTGTTTCTGCCCATTTTAAAAAGTTCATAATCCGTTCCGCAAAAGCCGCAGAAAACCGGAAAAACTTTTATTCCCTCTTTTTCCGGCTCGCCGCGCAGGCGCTGCCTTTTTGGATTTATTAAATTAATTTCACCGTATCTAATCGGTTCCTTTTCATCATTAACAAAGTATGTTGCGTTAGTTTTCAAATCGGTAGCACCTCAAAACTCTTCTATTTCAATATTAACATTATTATCGCTGTCAAGCGTTAAAACAGTTGCGCCGAGCGTTTTAAATGAAAAATAGCAGTTATAGGAACTTTTTGTTAAATATCCGAGTTTTACGCCCTCATAATCGGCAATAAAATTATTGTTATGGTCGTGCGCGGCAAACACATGTGTGCCGCCGTTTTCTTTGAACGCGTCAAAAAAGCCGTCGTTCACGGTTGCCGCAGTAGTTTCTTCAAGGCGCTGACCCATTTCAAAATTATCTGTCAACTGTTTATACTCCGGCAACGGCACATGAATAAACGCCATATTCGGAACTGTTTTTCCGCTTGTTTCGTTAATGCCGTTTACCGCCCATTTATACCATTCTATCTGGCGCTCGCCTACACCGCCGTAAGTAACAGCATTGTCTACAACCCTAAACTGGCCGTCATCCATCATAAACAGCGAATAAACAACCTCATTGTTTCTTGTGATATTAACAATGTAATTGCCCATTCCGTTCATACCGTCCGGCCCGCATTTAAAGAGGCAGTTTTCACTTGCCTCATAAATTTCTGCAAGTTTTGCCTTATCCGCCCTGCCCTCATAATCATGATTTCCGAAAATGGGCGCCCAGGGGATTTCAAACTGTTCCATAAAATCACAAAACTGCTGAGTGCAAATATCGTTCCACGCTGTAAGTACTGTATCTCCGCCCACAATAATCATATCAGGTGCAGTATTATTTATCAACTTTTTTAGTTGAATTTCGCTCATTCCGTCAAGAATAAAATTCACGCCGAACGCCGCCGCGAATGTGCCGTGATTACGGATATGTATATCCGTAATGCAAAGGATTTTAAAATCGCCGTTTCCCGCGTCTATCGTTTGTGCGTAATCGGGCGTATATGTATCCTGAGGCGACCATTCATCACAAACGGCAACGCCCTTTTGATACTGCAACGCAACAGAAGCAAAATAAGCATTACAGCAGGCAACTATTACAAGAATAATCATTATAATACTGATAATAATTTTAACTGCTTTAAATCCGAAAAACTTTTTAATCTTATTCATATTAATCACTATTCTCCCATTAAATCAAATAATGCAATATAACTGTTCAAAGCAAAATTGTATTTTTCAAGTTTCAGCGCCTTGTTTATACATTTTGCCGCTTTTTCTTTATCACCCGTTCCGAAAAATCCAAGCGCCTTCATAAACAGGCAGTGAACTTTATTCTTTTTGTTTAAATCCTCATCAAACACAAGAAAATCCGGCAGCGATACTGCAAAATAATCAATCTTAACATCATCTTTTATATGCTTGTCTGCATAATTAATAAGTTTATTAAATCGCTTTTCAGCGTCGCGCTCTCTGCCGAGTTTTTGAAGGGCAATTCCCTGGCAGAAAATCGTTTCAGGCGGCTGGTCATTATAAAATACTGCGCTCTGCGGTTCAGATAAACCTGACGCCGCTTTGTTATAGTACTTTGCCGCGGTATCAAACCTGCCGAGTTTTTCATACGCGGCGCCTAAAAAATAATTCTGCAAATTTTCCTGCGCGCCGTATAATTTTCCCTCGCCCAGATTATGCGGATAATCAAAGGTCATTTTCAGCAGTTCTGTTGCCTTTTTGCAATTTCCGCGTTCAATCTCTTTTTTTGCCATAGCCGTTAAAGAAAAAACATATTGCGAGGTGATTTTCCCTTCTCCGCCTTCCCAGGGGTGGAATTTATGCGCCGTCATAATTTCATATGCTTTTTTGTACTCTCCGGCAGTATTTAAAAGCGTTATGTATTCAGTTAAAAGGTCATCTCTGAACATAACCAAATCAATGTACCCGCTTAATAACGACAGACGCTCATTTAGCGGTTTGCCGATTTTTTTATAAATCTGGTCAAGTTCCATAAGTACTCTTGCGTCCGAAATATCAAGCGCGAATGCCGTTTCAAGTTCTTTTTCCGCTTTCTTTGCGTTATGTTTTTTATTGTAATACGCAAGGGCAAGATTTCTGTGGGCTGTTGGGAATTTATTGTTGATTTTTATTGAATTTTCCCAGCAGTTTACCGCCTCATCATATCTTTTTTTATCATATAACAGGCATCCGAGAAAATAGAACGCCGCAAAATCATATTTATATTCAGATACGATATATTCAAGAACGATTAAATCTTCAATACGGTGCGGGAAACAGCCTGTAAAATCAACATTTTTACCGGCTTGCTGATGTTCCTTTGCCTTGATTTCATTACCCAGCAAATGATAATAATAACTTAGATAATAATGGATAAGCGGGTAATTACTGTTATCTTTTTCAAGAGTTTTTATTGCCTCTTTAATAAATCCGGCACAGGCGTATTCTATTGCGATTTCAATTGCGGTATTAAAATTGATTACAGGCTCTGCGCCGAGAATATGCTTTCCTATAACATCAAGAGGGTCTATTTTTAAAACAGCCCCGGCAATCTCCTTTGCGCTGTTATTTAAGCCTTTTCTTTGCAAAATCAGCGCTTTTAAATCAAGAGCCTTAATATTATGAGCATTCTTTATTATTGAATTTTCAACATGCTCAAGCGCCGAATCTAAATCGCCGTTTTGCATGGCAATGCAGGCAAGATGATAAAACGCCGATTCTTTGCAGGCATTGCTCCAAGTTGATTTATAAAACGCGTCATAACTCTCATCAAGCCTGTTTTGATACAAAAGAGATAAACCGAGATTATAATACGGTTCGCTGTCATACGGATTAGGATTAGAGCGGATTGATTTTTCAACTGCTTTTCTGAAATACTTTTCGCTTTCAGTAAAAAGCCCGCGCTTTAAAAGCAGTTTTCCGTAAGCGTTATTCAAGCGGATATCCGTGTCATCACGCTTTAAGCCCTCCAAATAATAATCCTCCGCAGAATATGTAGCGTGCCTGTACTGCTCAATATGAAGCCCATATAAATACAAGTCTTCATTTGTTTTGCAGTCCTTTGGAAGAGGCGGGCATTTTGCCGTATCGGGAAATTCCTGCTTTTTGCAGTTTACTTTATATTTAAGATAAGTGCGCCCGCCCTTTTTAATAATAATTTCCTGCGCGTTTCCAACATTGAACGAACGAAAATCTGTAGTTTTAAGAACAGCATTTTTTTCAAATATACACTCATTGTTAAAATAGGCTGAAATGGTAATTTCACCAACATTGCCAGGAGCGTAAAGATTTACGGCGCCGTTTTCATAATTCATTGCCAAATCCTTAGTGGCGTTGTGAACCGTTCCCAGATTGTGATACGGCATAAAATACTGTGTAAAACTCTTTTCCTCAAGCGGCGCTATAAATGTGAAATCCGGCTGATTATCCGTAAAGCAGCCCGTCATCAATTCTACATAAGGGCCGTCATTATCTGTTAAATTTCTATCCCACGCTTTGCCGAAATCGCCCGCGCCCCATGTCCACTGCTTTTTGCCGGGCGAAATATGGTGGTCTGCAACATGAAGTATTCCGCATTTTAATTTATCATCATATCCGCCCACAAAATCATAATCGGATTTTGCGGCCATATAAGAAGTCGGAACAGGCAAATTTTTATATCTTGAAATATCAACGCCTTTACTGTAATCCACCTTATAATATGTGCCTGTTGCAATGGGAAAGGAGGACACAGCCCGTTTGCCGTGGTCCATAACCGCCGTAACATCTGGCGGAAAGACCGCGCGGGTAAATTCATTTGCCGCAACGGCGGGATTTGCCCACCATAAAAAGGTTTGCTGAGTATCCGTTCTGTTATAAATCTGCGCTTTAATTTCAATATAACTACTGCTTGGATACAGAGAGATTTTAGCCATTCCCTTTGTGCGAAACATATTTTCAATCTCGCCGACAGCAACTGTTGCGCTGCCGTCTTCATTTTTATAAAAAGTATAATCAACCGAATCAAATGTGCTTGGGCGGTGGTGCTGCGGCCAGTTAAATTCTATACCGCCTGAAATCCACGGCCCGGCAAGCCCTACAAGCGCCGGCTTGATTACGCTGTTGTAATAAACAAAATCCTTACCGTTTGTTTTATCAAACGCCCGCTGTATTTTTCCGCCAATTTCAGGAAGTATCATAACCTTTACAAAATCATTTTCCAAAAACACCGCGGTATATTTTTTATCAATCTTTTCATCATAAATTTTATCAATAACCGTGTGAGGATACACTTTACCGCTGCTGCCCTGATAAACTCTTTTTTCTATAAACAGCGGGTTTCTGTCAGGTTCGCCCACGGGATATGTTGGTATAACAATTTCTTCTTCCCACACATTCACTTTACCATTCATCGCATCACCTCATAGCAAAAATAACAAAAAATCAGTGATAATTGACTTTTTTATAGTTACATTATATAATGAATTATCAACCGAAAATTACGAAAATCAACCTAATTATTTAGAAATCCTGCTATAAAGAGGGCTGAAAATGAAAACGAATGAAACAGGCGTGCTTAAAAAGTCTGATTTATACTTTTCCACTCCGTCGCAAACAGCAATGAATTTATTTTATTATCCTATCAGCGCGGGGCATTTTTACTGCAACAGCAAATATCATGTTAAAAGAAAAAGTTTTGACAGTATATTAATTACATATATTATAAGCGGCTCAATTACTTTTGTTCAAAACAACAAAACTTTTATGGCAAAGAAAAGCGAAACCGTAATACTGGATTGTTTTCATCCGCACGAATACTTTGCAAACGGCAACACCGAGCAAATCTGGGTGCATATAAACGGGCAGAATTCAGTTGCGTTTTATAATGAAATCATAAAAAACGAGGGCAATATTATAAGGGCAAGCGATTCAAAACACATTGAAAAACTGCTTTTCAAAATATATGAAAATCTCTCGCCGAGCAATACGGCAAGTGAAATTACTTTATCCCTGGATATTTATAAAATACTTGCGGAACTTCTGAATCCGCTTCATGTAAGCAAAAAGAACAACGCCAGTTATGAGGACAATATGCAGGACGCAAAAAAATATATTATTGAGCACCTAAGCGAAAAACTGACGGTTCAGAATGTTGCGGACATTATTCATATGAGCCCTTCGCATTTTTCCAGAATTTTTAAACAGCAAACCGGCTTTTCGCCGTATGATTTTATATTGATTTCAAGGCTTAACAAAGCCAAAGACTTTTTGCAGAAAACCAATTTAAGCATATCGCAGATTGCTTATGAAGTAGGTTTTAACAGCGAATCCAACTTCATTTATTTCTTTACTAAAAACACAGGGCTCTCACCCACAAAATTCAGAAAACTTGCATTTTAAAGCGTATGCTCAGTATTTATACGCTTTTTCTGATTGAATTTCTAAATTTTACGGCAGGAAATATAAAGTTAATCCCTATTTTCTAATGTATAATATATAGAATAAGGAGGGATTTGCCGTGCTGCCTGAAAATTACTGTAATATAAAATATGAAAAAAATATAAAACACTGGGACGACGGATTGCCGCTCGGAAACGGCGATATAGGCTGCCTTATATGGGGCAACGGCAGCAAACTGCGCTTAAGTATTGACAAAGGCAATCTTTGGGACTGCAGCGGCGCAGTAAAACCCGAGGGTGATTTTACTTATAAATCACTTCAAAAATTCGTAAGGCAGCGAAGAGCGCGCAAAATATCTAAAACTTTTGACGCCCCATATGCAATGCCGACGCCGACGAAACTGCCTGCCGGGAAGATAATAATAAACCTGAAAAATAAAAATATTGACTCTGCCGAACTTGATACGGCAAGTGCAAAAGCAAAGATAGTATCAAAAGATATACAGATTGAAAGTTTTGTTCACGCTGAAAAACCGATAGGTTTTATCCGCGCAAATATACCGCTTGATTTTTTAATTGAAAATCCCGAATTCGGTGAAATAGGCAAAGGCAAAAAATATAAAACAAAAGCGGCAATCACCCAGTCCTTAAAAAACCTGCACTATGAAAAGGCTGAAAAAGGCTCTCTTTCAATTAAAAATATTAAGTATAAATATTTTACGCAAAAGGTAAACGAGCGCCTTACATACGGCATATTTATTGCAACCGCCTCAAACGAAGCCGCATATACCGTTTCCGTTGCCGAAAACAAGGAAAAAGCAAAGGCAAACGCAGTTGCTTTATTGAGCAGCGCAATTAAAAGCGGTTACGATGAAAATTTCCTGAGCCATAAAAAATGGTGGAATAATTTTTGGAATGAAAGTTTTATTGAACTGCCGGATAAATATATAGAGCAAAAATGGTATATTACAAATTATCTTTTAGGCTCCTGCTCACGAGAAGGTTATGCCCCTATGCCGCTGCAGGGCGTATGGACTGCTGATAACGGGCAGCTGCCTCCATGGAAAGGCGATTATCATTTTGACCTGAATATTCAACTTTGCTATTTGAGTTATTTGAAATCAAATCACCTTTCCTGCGGAAAAAGTTATATTGATTTTTTACTTAACAATGAAGAGGCGGCGGAAAAATTTGCGCGCAACTTTTACGCAGCAAACGGGCTGTGCCTGCCGTCCGTTATGGATATAAACGGCAACGCTCTCGGCGGTTGGGCAATGTATTCCCTTTCCCCAACAAATCAGGCATGGCTTTGCAGCGGAATCAAAGATTACTGCGACTACTCCGGAGATGACAAACTGTTAAAAAGCAAAGCGTATCCCTATATGAAAAAATACGGCGAATTTTTGCTTTCTATAATGAAAAAAGATAAGCGCGGGAAACTGGTTTTACCGCTGTCTTCTTCCCCGGAAACGCACGATAACAGATTAAGCGCATGGCTTAAGCCGAACTCTAATTATGATAATTCAATGATACGCTGCCATTTTAAGAATCTGCTTGAAATATCTGAAAAATTAAAATTATATGACGATAAAGAAAAATGGCAATCCGTTTTAAATCAGTTGCAGGAATTACCTGTCGGCAGGGATAATGTATTAATGCTTAGCGCAAATGAAAGGCAGAAACATTCTCACCGGCACTTTTCTCACCTAATATCAATCTACCCGCTTGGACTGCTTCAATATGACAAAGCCGAAGATAAAAATATTATTGACGCGTCCGTTGCAGATTTAGAAAGGCTTGGCACAAAAGAATACTGCGGATACTCTTTTGCGTGGCTTGCCAATTTTCAGGCAATACAAAAAAGAGGGAAAGACACATTAAACACGCTGAATATTTTTTGGAATGATTTTTGCCTGCAAAACACCTTTCATGTTAACGGCGATTACAAAAAAACAGGCAAAAGCAAACTGACTTACCGGCTTTTTTCGCTTGAAGGCAATTTTTGCGCTGCGGACGCGCTTCAGAATATGCTTTTGCAGTGCAAAGAAAACCGTATTGAATTATTCCCCGGTGTGCCTGCAGAATGGAAAAATATATCCTTTGATTTGCTTGCGGCAGGAAATGTAAGGGTAAAAGCAGTTATGAAAAACGGCGAACTGCAGGCGGCTGAATTACTTTGCAAGTCGGACAGACGCACTAAGGTTATATTTAAAAATAAAGAAATTAATATTGATTTAAAAAAAGGTGAAACAAAAACAATAAATTTTTGAGGTGTTATATGGAAAAAAATTACAACTTTGATTACACAAAGTGTATGATGATGAAACTCGGCATGGCTTACCCTGAAAAAGGCGGAAAATCAAGCCATGTGCTTATGACATTTGAACAGGCGCTTGACGCTGTAAAAAAGATTGACAATATTACCCAGGGCATTACAAAAATTTATTATCTTGTAGGCTGGCAGTATCTTGGGCATGACGACAAATACCCTGATTTTTTTGAAGTTAACGAGGCTTTAAAAAGACCGCAGGACAAAACAGCGAGGGACAGTTTTATTTGGTTGTATAACGAGGCTAAAAAATATAATTCTGTTATCAGCGTTCACATTAATTTTAACGACGCTTATGACAATGCGCCGTCATTTGAAAAATTTAAAGAAAACGGCGCGCTTATCCGAAAAAAGAACGGGCAGCCCCACGCCATAGAAAAATACAACGGCAGGCCGTGCTACAAAACAGACCACAAGGCTTACTGGGAAACAGGACTGTTTAAACAGCAGTTTGACAGGCTGCTTGAATTTTTGCCTTTTTTGGTAGACGCAAAAACAATTCATGTTGATAATTTTCAGTGCTATAAAAACTATGCGCCGTATGTTTCAATTAAAGAAATGCAAGACGCAAGAAAAAAGATGATTTTATATGTGCGTGATAAAGGGATAGATATAACTTCAGAATTTACATATAAAGAAACCGAAAATTTGGCAAACAGACCGATTTTCGGTCTGCCGAGAAGGCATCACACATACGCGCCTATGAACACCATCGGGTTGATTCCCGCAAGTTGGTGGTGTACGCGAATGACAAGAAAAGAATTAGTTGAAACCCCTCCCCAACTTTACAGCGGCGGTTTATACAGCGATAAAAGATACAAAAATTACCTTTACGGCAATATGCACGGCGAAGATGTAATAATAATGAAAAATAAAAACTGGACAGATAATTTCCTCCGCGATTTTGCAACAATGCAGGTGCCGTACCATTTTCTTTGCACGCACAAAAGGCTTGCTATAAAGGGTTTTGGGATAAACGAAAGATGCGAATTTTCAGACGGCGTTATTTCTTATAACAAAGGCAGAAGAATAACGCAAAACGGCAATTTAATTAAAGACGGCGATACATTGTTTTTGCCGCTTGTTCAAAAAGAAAATCAATACTTTGCTTACAGTAAAATAGGCGACGCCAGATTTTGGAATATCAACACCGATTCAAAAAAGGCAAATATTTATAGAGTTACTCCGAATTCAAATGAATTTATAAAAGAAGAAAATATTTCAAACGGCCAAATAATGCTGAAGATAAACAGCGGCGAAGGATTATTGATTGAGTTGATTTAAAACCGCCGCAACCGAAATTCACGCAGAGTAATTACACATTGTTAAAATTCAAAACAGCCGCACATTCCGCGCGGCTGTTTTTGCATTTTTGCAATAAATATAAAATAAATTTGCAATACATATTGACAAATAGTTAACAAGATGATATGTTATACATAGGTATTCTATGCATATATTATGCTTATATAACGGTGTTCAATATTTCTATATTACGAATCAACTTGGAGATATTCTCACAATAACCGATTCAAACGGCGACGCCTTTGTAATGTACAGTTATGATGAGTGGGGCAAACCGATTGAAACGCTGACCTGTTATGGATTGTATTCCTTCAATTTCTTCAACTATAGATGATGCTATTGAAGGAATAATTGATACAACCCAAAGTGTTATCCTTATAGCATATGATGTAATAATTACTATACCGGATATTTTCCCACAGACTAAAGCACTATCTAAGGCAGGAAATGTTATAAGGGCGTTTACTGATATTTTTTTCAAATATGTTAATGGTGAATATATATGAAAAATAATCTAAATCCTGAATATTTTAAATATTCATATGGTAATTTTGGAAACAAAATATGGTCTTTTCTTTTAGCAATAGGTTGCAATAACTCTTTTTTTGTAAAATCATTGGTTGCCCCGTGTTTAATTATTGCATTTGGTATTGATTTTATTCTGTACAAAATATCAGATTTTAAATATGGATTTTTAATTGTAATAGGAATATTTTTGATTTTCTGGACGGCAACAAATATATCTTACTTATTTGTAAAGAAGGGCGTTTTTATTTATAATGATTATGAAGTGTTAATAAAAAGCGGATATTTTGTGACTGAGTTTATAAATACTAAATTTCGCTTTAATGTTTCAGAAATTGAAAATATAAATATTTATAAAGATAAAATTCGTTTCAGAATTTGGGAAAATCAAATGCAAATACCAAAAGGAAAAGAATATATTCTTATTGAACTTAAAAATAAGCGCAAATATGCATTTATGCTTGAAAATAATCAGAAGTTTGTCAAAACAATCAACGAAATTAGAAACAAATATATTAATGAGTGATTGATATTTAATGCTGCTATTTTACAAAGTTAAATTGTGAATTTAAATAATAAATATTTATCATTGTAATATGGAAACCAGTTTACAACTCGGATTTATATATAACGGCGTTCAGTATTTCTATATTACGAATCAACTTGGAGATATTCTCACAATAACCGATTCAAGCGGCGACGCCTTTGTAATGTACAGTTATGATGAATGGGGGCAGATTTATTTTCCCGGCAGTTTTAGTTATATAGATAATTCAACCCGTTTGCATTAGGTGATAAATATGAAATACAAATTAAAATATAAGTCTGCTCTTGCAAAAATATATCATTCATTGCTGTTTTATTTATGTTTTGCTGTAATTGCTTTGTTGCTGTTTCTCGTTATAGATTTACTGTTTTTAATTGTATTTTCTCTTTTTGCGGTAAAGTATTTGCCTGTTACAGAGCAAGGCATTTATGATTTTGCCAGGTTGGTATTGGTAATAGAAACCTTTATTTCAGTTTTAATCGCTTTAAAATTAAATAAGCGATATGTAAAAATAGGTTCTCAAGGTGTTTTAATTCACAATAGCAATACAGAACACTTTGGTTTGGGGCAACGCAATCGGCTTAATGTAATTGTACCGTTTGAACATATAGTATGTTGTTATATAGAAATACCTTTTGATTGTCCCGATAATTACAAGTATAAAAAATACAACAGATTCGGTGCAAATGAAATTTATTTTGATTATAGACGAAAAGTTGGGGTTATGAAAACGAAAGAACCTGCAATATCAGGCGGGAGATATGATGAGGAAAATATATTGCTGGAACTGGACAATAAACGCATAATAGTTATCCCGATTGATGAGTGCAAAGAGTTTCTTGAACTTTTAGACCGATATATGGAGCAATACAAAAAACTACAATGGGAAAAGAACTGATGACTCATTTTGATTTTTACTTTGCTGATAAAAAAAGCATGCGAAAAAGCATACGGCAGGCGCTGGGATTTCTATTGTTTTATATTGTAAGCTCCATCATATTGCTGTATATCGTTGCGCTTGCAGAGCCTTTTGCGGAATTTTATGCATATAATTGGTATTTAACACCGTTATTGCTGATTGTTTAATTTAGGAGACAATAACATGCTTAGTTTATCAAAAGAAACGGTTACTTTGCTTGCGGGTATTGTAGTTTTGATTTGCAAGGCGATTTATGCGACTGCTATTTATAAAAGCAGTTGCGGACTTGATAAATGGAAGCAGGGGCTTTTATCAGGCTCTTCATTAGCATTTCCTATAATTTCCGGTATAATTTGTACTGTAAAATGTAATCAGGGAAAAAAGGCAAAAGCAAGAATTTTGCTTGTGCTTGTGCTTACACTCGGGGTTTCCGTAACCGTTGTTATGACTGTTTCAAATGCGTATGCAGTAAATTATTATGATGCCCAGGGTGAAAAACAGTTTTATAAAAGTGATATTTCATTTAAAGATGCAAAAGGAAATAAATACACCTTTGATTTTGAAAAGTCAGGTTATGACAAATTGTATATAAACGGCACAGATAAATTTTTGAATGCAGATCTTTGCTATCTGGATAAAACCGGTTGCCTTGTTTATGATGAAGATATGTCAATAACGGCAAAAGACGAGCAAAGTTGTGTAGATAAGGACGGCTCTGTTTACTATCCTGCCAAATTCGCAGCATACAATAAGGACGGTTCTGTTAATTATTCTTTCAACAGTTCTAATTTTAGTTATGATAGATTTGGCAATGCTTACACTTACAGCAATGTGCCGTTTTATGACAGGGATTTGAATAAATATATGTATTCATTTGACTCCGATACACAAAAGGGCAGTTACACCAATGTTAATACGGGTGAGGTGCTCGAAAACGAGTACTGCTTTGTTGACCGAGACGGCTATCTTGTGTATGACAAGGAACACACCTTTAAAGGCGAGAAAAATGAGGACGGCTTTGAAATATACAACTCTCCTGACGGTACTGCTTATTACTGGGCGTCGTCAATATCGTGGGATAAGGATGGCAATCTTCTTGATTCATTCGGTAATCTGTTGACTTAATCTGTTGCCCTATTGTGATTATTATTAAAATATTAAATGCTATCGGCTCAAAAGGTCATTCATATATTTGAAGGAGATAGTTATGAATTATAAAAAATTCTGGGGAATATTTACCATAATAAGCATCAGTCTTGTAAGTATATTTTTAATCATTATAATAATTTTTGGTAAATCATCGCACCCCCAGTATTCATCTATTCAAGAATGCATAAATTCAAGGATAGAAGAAGATATAGAATTTTCACATTCGGTAAGTGACCCTGAACAATTTTATACTTATGCCTCTAAAATAATATCTTTTGAAAATGAAAAGCAGTATTGTGAATTCTATTACTCATTAGACAATACCGTTTGGTTTGTGATTCTTGACAAAATCACAAGCGGCAATGAAGTTAAATACAGTATTGCAAACAGGATGACCTTTTCTTATTATTCGGATGATATAAATTATTTAGACGGATATGAATTTCAGTGCGCAGATAGTTCCGAACAAATAGACATTGACGGTGCCGAATTACATGAGATCACATTTACTTTAAATGGCAAACCACTTAAACGAGTTTTGGCTTTTAAAGATAATTCGGCAAATTTCAAAGAGCAGTAGTTTCCAATGTATGTACCCGTACTGTGCAAATGAATTCATTTTGCACAGTACGGAGCAGGCGGAGTGCCGCTCGGATTTGTATATAACGGCGTTCAGTATTTCTATATTACAAATCAACTTGAGGATTGTTTTATGAAATATAAAAAACTTTAGTCAGCAATTTAAGAATTACAGCAGAAAAGAAAATTACCGCATTTAAATTTAGGCAAATATCAAAAAACGAAATGATTTAATAAAAGCAAATACGGCGGTTTAAGGCAATATATAAAAAACGGGCAATTTGCAATGAATTACCCGTTTGTTTTTTATAAAAATTTTTATACTGCGTATAATGCGTACGGCGTTTACAAGACTTATCTTATTTACCGCGGTTTCATTTATAATTTTGCGGAAAATAAACCGCCGCAGCGCCGATTTTGGCATATTATTTTTTAAACGCCGAAAAAAGCCCTTTCTTTTCATAAGGCTCTGAGCGCACGCCCAAAAGTTTATAACCCGTTGAGTCAACAGCCTTTTTCAGCGCGTTTTTATCAAGTTCCTGCTCAGAAATGATAACGCTTTGATTTTTTGTGTGTGAGGAAGTAACTTTTTTAACCTTAAAATTATTTCTTATACAATCGTTGATATGCGCCTCACACATACCGCACATCATTCCGTCTATCTTCAGAGTTGTTTTTACCATAGTATTGCCGCACCTTTTCTTAAAACTATACCGCGCCGCTTAAGCGAGAGCGCGGCCGAGCATTTCACATTCCTCCGCCGCCGAATCATCCGGCGCGCCGCAGCAGATAACGCTTTGCGCGGCAAGATTTATGCCGTAATCGGTGCAGCTTTCCTCCCAGTTTCTCATCCACTCGCCGTCTCCCCAGCCGTAAGAGCCGAAAAGCGCAACCTTTTTGCCGGCAAGCGCCGGTGCGCACTGCTCAAACATTGGCTGAAATTCCGAATCTTCAAGTTCCTCAGCGCCCATAGCGGGGCAGCCGAGAGCAACAGAATCATATTCGCCTGCCGTTTCTGAAGAAAATTCGGCGGCTGTAAAAATATCCGCCTGCGCTCCGGCGGCTGCTGCGCCGTCTGCAACACTCTGCGCCATTGCCTGCGTATTGCCCGTTGCGCTCCAGTAAACTACTGCTACTTTACTCATAAAAATCACCATAACCTTTCCGGCTGCAAAATATTAAAATCATTAACGCTTTATTGCAGCCCGATAAGGCGTTAACAATGACTAAAGCCATTTCAAAATTATGCCGCAGAGCCGGAAAGCCGTGCGGAAACAGTGAGTTGAAAAAGCGACCTGCCGCCGAGCCACTGCTTTTTATATACGGCGCGGCATTTTTTATACCTGTTAAAAATTTTTACTGCCTCTTCCACATTTTCATATGCCTGCCAGCAGCCCGAACATTTACAATTTCTGCCGCCGTATTTAATGAAACATTCAACATCGTTCAGCGGATAACCGAGGAAAATGCCGATTTCGTGCGGAAAATCGCCGGCGCACAACAAACGCGCAACAAGCCGGCTGAGCGCAGACTGAATATCTGTATCTCTATATCCGTAAGCGCTGAGAAACTCCGCAACGCCCGGCTTTAAGAGGTCTTTTTGCAGCATATCGCGCCTGTAAACATAAATAAGCGCCGTTGTGCCGCTGCGCTTTATAACAAGAATTTCAACCCCTTTGGGGCGCAGCATTGCCGCAAGGCTCATAAGTTCAAATTCAGCATTTTTCTGCGATTCAAGCGGAAATGAAAACAAATTTGCTGTTTTAAGCGAAGCCAAAGTTGGCGAACAGTGCTCAATAAGATATTTTTCTATCATTTCATCACCAAAGGGAATAATCTTTTTTAAAGGGCGCCGGCAATTTACAAAAGGCAAAATCTGAGGGAGAGTGTAATTTTGCGTTTCGGGTACAAAGAAGTTCTGAAGGAGCAATTCCGGCGCCCTGAGAGGTGCCGCCGTGCGGACAGCGGCGTAGTTAGTTATGACTAACTTATTTGCTAAAAAATTAGTTAGCCTTGACTAACTACATAAACAATACCATATATCAAAGCCTTTGTCAACATAAAAATTCAGAAATTTTAATTTTTTCTGCGGCGGCGGGTTCAAAGCCCCGCCGCCTGAAAAATTATCCGCCTATTGCCCAGCCTGCTCCCTCATTTTGAAGTTCCACCATATGGCGGAAAATGCCGCCTTTTTCCATAAGGCTTTGAGGTTCGCCCTGCTCTGCCACAACTCCGCCGCGAAGCACAACAATTTTATCCGCGCCTGCAACGGTTCTCATTCTGTGGGCGATTATAAGAACGGTTTTGTTTTTTATCAGCCTTGAAAGCGCCGTCTGAATAAGCGTTTCGTTCTCAACATCAAGCGACGCGGTTGCCTCATCCATAAGAATTATGGGCGCGTCTTTTAAAAACGCCCTTGCTATTGATATTCGCTGCCGTTCGCCGCCCGAAAGTTCGCAGCCGTTTTCGCCTATCATACTATTCCATTTATCGGGCAGCCGCAGGGTAAATTCATCAACATTCGCAAGTTTTGCCGCCGCAAGCACTTCCTCATCAGTTGCGCCTTTTCTGCCGATTCTGATATTTTCCATAATTGTATTATCAAACAGCGTAACATCCTGAAAAACTATTGAATAGAGCGACATAAGCGTTTCCGGGTCTATCTTTGAAATATCCATTCCGCCAACCTTTATTGTTCCGGAATCAATATCCCAAAACCGCGCGGCAAGGCGTGAAACGGTAGTTTTTCCGCCGCCGGACGGGCCTACAAGCGCCGTTACCTGCCCCTGCTTTGCCGTGAAAGAAACATCTTTCAGCACCGTTTCACCGCTGTTGTACGCAAATTTAACATTGGAAAATTCAATATCGCACCCGTGATTTGTGAGTTGTTTTGAACCTGTTTGCAGCGGGTGGTATAGTATTTCGTTCATTCTTGCAACATTCGTTCTTGTGGATATAATAGCGGCAAGATTTTGCAGGGCGCTTTGAAGCGGGTCATAAAGGCGTGAAACAACAAGCAGATACATAAAGAAATCCAAAACGCTCAGTTTGCCCTGAACAAGCAAAGACGCGCCTGCAAGCGCAACGGTTGCAATGCCGAGTTTCAGGCACAGCCCTGCAGATACAACAAATACCGCCGTGCCGAGTTCGGTTATTATAAGCCGCTTTTCAACGGCGCGTATCTTTTTCTCAAGCCCGCCGAGGTAGCGGTACTGCGCGTTGTTCGCTTTAAGGTCGCTCAGTGATTCTATACACTCCTGAATACCGTCCGCGCACGCCATTTTAGCATCCATAGATTTATTATTGAGCCGTTCCTGCACCTTTGCGGAAAGCGCCACAATCAGGAAAGAAACAGGCAGCACCCAAAGCGCCGCGGCGCCCATTACAGGGTTATAGATTAATAGCCCTATGCCCACCAAAACGGTAGAGCCGATAGCGCCGAAAAGTTCCGGCACAAAGTGGGAAAAACTCTGCTCCAGGAAAGTGCAGTCCGCCATAATGGTGCTTGTAAGGTCTGCCAAATCCTTTTTGCCGAAGAAAGAAAGCGGTATCATTCTGAGCCGCTCTGCAAGCGTTATTCTGCGTATTCCGCTCTCTTTATAAGTTGCAAAATATGTTGCGTTATACTGAAAAGAGGTTGTTATCATAATCAGGGCAACGCACACGGCGCATCCTGCCAAATATGCGGCGGTATGGGCGGCGGGCGCGTTTCCCGCCATCATATCCTTAACAAGCAGATACAGCACCCAAACGGGGAACATAAAGGATATGTTTTGAAACACGCACGCAATGCAGCCCTTTATTAGGTCTTTTGCTCCCTGACGGGAAAGGGCAAATCTTTTTTGCAGTTTTTCAAGCATAGTTACTTCCTCCCCTCAACTTTCCACTGAACAGAAGTGCGGTAATCGTTCCACATATCAGCAAACACGCCGCTTTGCGAACTGAGTTCATCAAAAGTGCCGCTTTGGACTATGCGCCCGCCTTTTACAACAAATATTTTATCCGCGTTAACAACGGTGGAAAGGCGGTGCGCTATCATAATAACTGTTTTGCCCTTTGCGAGGTTAGTAAACGCCTGCTGCACCCTTGTTTCATTATCCGGGTCGGCAAACGCCGTAGCCTCGTCAAGAATAATTATAGGCGCGTCTTTAAGCACGGCACGCGCAATGGCTATGCGCTGCTGCTCACCGCCTGAAAGATAAACGCCGTTTTCGCCTATTACGGTATTAACGCCGTTCGGCAGTTTTTCAATAATATCCGAGCACTGCGCTGTTTCAAGCGCCGCAAGCACCTCGCTTTCGCTTGCCGTGGGGCGGGCAAGGCGCACATTTTCAAGCACGGACGCTTTTATGAGCCTGCTGTTTTGAAAAACGAAAGAAATATTATTCATAAGTTCATTTTTAGGTATTTCAGCCGCGTTTGCGCTGCCTATCAGAACGCTGCCGCTTTTCGGGTCAAAAAATCTGGCTATAAGATTGGCAAGAGTTGTTTTTCCTCCGCCTGAAGGGCCAACGAAAGCCGCCGTTGTGCCTGACGGAACAAAAAGCGACACACCGTTTATTACATCCGTTTTGCCGTCATAACTGAAAGTTACATTCCTGAGTTCAACCGACGAGCCGTGCGGGAAAGCCGGCGTTTTGCTCTCCGGAAGCGGTTTTGTTTCAAGCACGGAATCTATCCTGTGCAGAGCGTCATTTACAATCATTGCGTTTTCGCTTTGAAACATAATTTTTGTAAGCGTTACGGAAATTATGGGCGTTATTATAATATAAAATATAAGATTAACAAGAAATTCGCCGCTGACGCCGCCTTTGGTGAATATGAGCGCACCGGCTGTAAGGAAAACAAAAACGCCGTTTACAGCCGCCGTATAAAAAATCATAGGAGTTCTTAACTGCTTTGTGTACGCAATTACCCAAACACGGTAGCGCTCTATTGAATCCTTGAATTTTTTAAACGAATACACTGTTTGCCCAAAGGTTTTTACAACCGGTATGCCGCGCACATATTCAACGGCCTCGTTTGACATATCGTCAAGCGCGTCCTGATATTCTTTCATTTTGCGCTGCATATTTTTGCCCGTCATAAACATCATTATGATAAACGCAAGAGCCACGGGCGCAAGGCTTAAAAGCCCAAGCCGCCAGTCAAAAACAAACAGCAGCACCAAAAGCCCCAGCGGAGTAGCGATTGCGCCCGCCTTATCCGGAAGTTGGTGGGCAAGGTAATTTTCGGTTGCGGCGCTTGATTCATTAACTATTTTTCTAAGCCTACCGCTGCCGAAACTTTCCGCCGCGCCGAGAGGAAGTTCAACAATATGGCGCATTGCCTCTATTCTGATATTTGTTGCAACCCTGAACGCGGATATGTGGGAGCACATCAGCCCGGTTATGTAAATTAAAACGGAGAGAACGGCAAATCCAACTGCCGACCAGCCCCACCTTTTTAAATCCGCAGCAGCGGAAAAATCCGGCGCTGACGCTATAACTTCATTTATTATGCGCCAAATATAGATAAACGGCACAAGGGCGCAAAGAGCGCTTACTGCCGAGAGCGCCCACGAGGCATAAGTCAGGTATTTATGCCTGCCCGCCCAGCCCATAAGGCGCTTTAAATCAGATTCCTTTTTCATAACAGCCTCCTTAATTTAGTTAGTCATAACTAACTGCGATTTTTAAAAACAGGGGCTTATGCCCCCGCTTATTCCGCATTATTGCTCCTGCCCCATTATTTTAAACCAACCCGCGGTGTAAAATGCCCGCAGTTCATTTAAATAGACTTGCGCCTGAGCGCGCGGCATATTATGAATTATCATCTCAAAAAAAGCGTTGAACATACCTGTAATCAATATATGTTCAAGCACCGGGTCAATATCCGGAACTTCGCTGCCCGTTGCCTTTAGCACATTGATATAGTTATGAGTTGCGTTTACCTCTATTTCCACAAGGTCGTCCACAAGACTTTCATACCTTGTGCCCTTTGAACAGCAAAGGATAAGACGAAAAGCGTCCAAATTATCATAGGCAAAATCCAGCAGGTGCACCATACATTCGCCCGAAATTTCGCCCATATTTGTTATCTGCTTTTCATACGGCTGGCGTGCGAAATCCGTTTGCGCCTTGCAGTAAATAGCCAGAAACTGCTCGTACGGCTCGCTCACCAAAGCGTCAAACAGCTCTGACTTACTTTTAAAATAGCCGTAAAACGCACCGGTGGTTACGCCCGCCTCACGCGCAATATTGCGCAAAGACGCGCCCTCATAGCCTTTTTCAAGAAATTCATTTTTGCCGGTAATCAGTATTACCTGCAATGTTGATACCTCTTTGCCGCTCATAACTCTCCCCGTTTCCGTGATATATCAGTATTATATAACAGTGTTATATCACACTGTTATATTACTCCCGATATTAGAATTTGTCAAGCCGAAACAGCAATTTTTTAAATAAATCCGGCACAAATTTAAAATTCTATACCAATTCATTCAGCAGGCAATTAACAATTTATAACTGATTACAGATTGAATTTTGAATGCATAAAAATTTCTTTTCCGTGCTCTTGTGCATACCTTATTTCTTCTTTTGTTGCGCTGCCGATATAGTTATTAATATCAACAACATATATTGCGTCTGACATATTTATTTTACTGTAATGTGCTTTTTTTAATATTTCCGTTTCGGCAGAGTTCAATTTGCTCTTTTCAAAATTATAAACACATTGTAAAACATTAAATCCATGTTTTGTTTCCAAATTTAACGCTATTTCGGGCATTGCCTTTTCAAATTTCATACTTTAGCATATTGTTACAGTTTTCATAATTACACCTTAAAATTTATTAATTCGGATTTTAATCAAAGTAATTTTCTAAAACATCAGACTCGCTTGTGTTATCGTTAATATACTCCGCAAACGCATTAAAGAACTGAACATCAAATTTCTTTTGCGAGTGCGCAATATCTCTCGCTGTTTTAGTATAAAACCGATCATAATTTTTTTGAATGTGTGATAGATAATATCTAACAAAAGTGTCTGTTTCACAATTTTCATCCATATCAATTTTGCCGTTCTTCAAGACATACATTGGGTTATTGTAATTCCCTATGCCAATTAATGTTCTGCAAATTCCCATTACGCCGACTGCGTCTAATTTATCAGCGTCATACAATATTTTTGCTTCTAAAGTCTTTTGCTTTCCGTAACTGCCGTTATTATGATTAATTATGGCGTGGTAAACAAGGCTTATTTTTTCTTCAGGAAAATTAATGGATTTAAGAAAATTTTCAGCCATTTCGGCCCCGATTTCGTTATGCTTTTCCTTTTCGCCGTCTCTGCCTATATCATGCAAAAGAGCGGATGTAATTAAAACATCATAATCCACAATTTTAAATTCTTTGGCAATTTTCAGGCAGTTATTCAGCACTCTGTAAATATGACTGCAATCGTGTGCGCTTTCCTTGGCACAAGACTTCATATAATCTTCTAATTTTTTATATAGTAATTTATTCATCACAAACGCCCTGACCCATTTTATTGATTATTCATAATGACATAATTATAACATAATGAAAAAATATATCAATTAAAGCAATGCCTGCCAAGCGTATGTACTAAAAAAGCACCTTAAAAGGTGCAAAATTGCGCAGAAAAGCATAGCGGGAGCGTCCTTTTTCTTTTGGCAGAGGTATGAAATTATGATTGGCAAGAATTTATTCTGCAACTTTGCGGTGTGCTGCAAAAATCAAATTAAATTCAGTTTAAGCCCTGCATAGAAATACGCATTCCGCTTATCAGTAAAGGCGCGGCTTGAAGATTTTGCGCTGATAGGTTATGATAAGATTAACTAAATAATTAAACAAACAATCTTGATAAAGGCTTTTACATAAAAAAGTTTTACGGTTTTATCACGCCCCTTCAAATGGGCGGCGGTTCGGCGTTAGGTTTCTCACTTCCCCATTCTTTACCTATTAAAGGCAAACCAAATTCTAAAAAAGTTCTATTTAAAAACGGAAAAAAAGTTCAGGAAAGAGAATATGATGTACACGGAGACCCTAAAGTAGATACCTATTATACAGACCACGGTAATCCCAAAAAACATCCAAATGTTCCGCATAAGCATATCTAGAGAAACGGAAAGCGAGGAAAAGCAGATGAATAATTTTGAAAAATTTAAAGAATGGATAAATATCGGCAATGAAATTGAATTCACTTACAAAGGTGAGGAATATTCTGTAACCTATTCAGTAAAAGAAAACGGAAAGACTTTAATATCTTTTTGCAAATTTTATTGTACTCCCTCTGAATTTACAAGTGCTCAAGATTTTATGGACAATGCTAAGATTGGCCAGGAATACTTAAAAGACATTTGGGATAATGTTGTTGATATTTATATTTATTGATTTTTTGAGTTGCTGAAGTTAGGGTTGGAAAAGAGAATACCGCATTTATCCTGACGGCAGTTGGAAAAGAAAAATATCGGTAACTGGTTTAATAAAAAAACGGGTGAATCATTTCACTGGGATATGAATCACCCAGATCCTATCGGTCCTCAATGGAATTATTTTAGGCGCGATACTGATAATGAATACAGAATATTTCCTGATAATACCTGGAGCAAAAAATTATTTCAAATTGGAGGAGACAACTATGGGCAACAAGTTAGACTGGTTTGAGGATTGCTATCAAACATACAATGAAGATGATTGGATTACAAAAAGAGCCTTTAAAAAAACTGCCGTTACCAAAGGTGATCATCATCATTGCTTAATTGATGCAAAAAAATTAAGTTTATATGATTACCCCGAAAGCGAGAAACAAGGTTACTGTTCAACAGATGAAAGAATATGGTTCTGCGAGGAATGTTATAACAATATATGCGAGCTTGGGCATACATTAAAAATCGAGCCAAATACAGTAAAAGAAATAAAAACCGCCGTCGAAAAGGGGCAGAAAGTTGTTCTCTCGCTTAATAATGTGCAATACGAAATAAAGAGCGAATCGGAACATATCCTTGTTTTGCATAATTGCATAACATCGGAATACGAAAATTTTGCAGAAATGGAGCAAAAGCAAAAATTTTACGGCAAGTTGCTTAAGGAAATAATTGATGATGTTTTTGTGGGTGTAAAATGAACAGATTATACAGAATGACAATGGAAGAATTTGAAAGAAAGAAGATCTTATATAAATTTGCTGATACAAAATACATCATTATGGACGGCACTGGGATAGAAACATATGCGCAGTATTTTGACAGATTGTGGGAAGTTTTCGGATTCAGTGATATTCCCGAAGGTTGGAAAAAAGACAATCATACAGAATATGATTTTATGACAGATATGGATGAATTACCTGCGGACAAATATGTTTTTGTGATAAAAAATTATGAGTTTTTTTCAAAAACAACTCTTTAGAAAGACTGAAAATTGAAAACAGATATGAAAACTATCTGCTCCCGTTTTGGGATGAAGAAGTTGAACGGGTAGTTGTTGAGGGTAAGCGCAAAAATCTTAATATCTATTTAGTAGTAAATTCATAAATTTAAAGATACTGTAAGCCTTTTTGATGATATAAAAGACGATATAATCGAAATCGATTATGCCGAAGTAAACAATCATGTTAAAGGCTTTTACATAAAAAGTTTTGCGGTTTTATTACGCCAATACTTCGGGTCCCCCGAAAGCCGTATGGCTTTTGGGGAAAGGAGAAATTTACGCTTGGATTGAGCAATTGCCTCGTTATAAATATAAAGGCGCTTGCGAAAGAAATTGCGTAAATTTTGACGCGGCAGCGGTTCAGCGCTAGGAAAAAATTCCGCAAATCCGGATTCAGAATGGACAGAAAAGAAGAACATTGTTATATTAAATTCGAATGTGAAAAACAGTCTTTAATTATACAATCATTGTTGTTCTTTTCTGCTTTTTTATTGCTTAAAAGACCCAAATTGTATTTTGTTAGCAGTTTTCATTTTATATTTCTACTTGTATCTTCAAGATTGATTCATTATTGACAAAATAATGATTTTATGTTTGTATATTTATATAAAATTATATGTCTGAAAAATATAGATTAATTTTAATTAGGGGTAGCATCAACAAAGTGAGTAATCAAGTAGAAACAAAAAACAAAAAACAAAAAACAAATTGACAGAATTATGAATAATTGCGAAATATATCGTGAAAAGCTAATTAAGCATTGCCAGTTAAATTTTGATTTTGATTATGATGCAGCTTGTGATTGTGTTCAAAGCACCTATCTTGCCTTATACGAAAACCTTTTGAATGGCGTAGAAATAAATAATTACCGGGCATGGTTGTATAAAGTAACAATGAACTATAGAAACAAAGCTTTGCGTGAAAAAATTCGAAAAAATGAATACGACTTTTCAAGTAATGAGGAAAAAGAGCTCGCTTTAGAGAACTCATTTGTTTATAACCCTGATTATGTTGAAAATATTGTTAGTGATTTAGAAATTGAAAAAAGGTATATAAAAATAATTTCATCACTAAGTGAGGATGAAAAGAATTTGTACATAGAACATTATTTACGAAAGAAAACTTTTGCAGAAATTGGTTCAGCACTTGGTATAAAAGCGGGAACAATTGAAAGAAGACACGCAAAGTTAAAAAAGAAAATTTTAAAGATGATAAGGAATTTAGAATAATAACAAAATTTTCGTTAGTTTTTTTATATTTTTCTACACTTAATATACGGGAGGTTCCGAAGTGAGTAAAAAGTTAAATCAAAATGAATTATTTGAAACGATTAATTCAAAATTAACTGATTTATCAAAGGACCAAATCAAGACGCTGATTCAAAAAGAATTGGAAAAAAACGCTGACGATATAGATATGGATTATGTTGATTTTTGTTATGAACTTTTAGAATCAAATGATAAAAGTAACGCAGAGAGTGAAGAAAAAACTTTAAGTCGCATAAAATTTAAACCTTCTCGAATTTTAATTGCCGCAGTTATTATAGTGTTGCTGATAGCCTCAACAATTACTGTGTCCGCATATGTTTTTAATTTCAATATCCCACAGTACATTGCACAAATTATTGAAGGTAACGCTCAAATAGATACTAATTTGGAAAATGCAGATACGACTGCTGACAGTTATGCATTAACCGATACCTATTTAGCGCAAAAGTTTGCGGAATATGGTATATCACCGGTTACTTTCCCGGAGGAGATGATAAATGAAGATTGCTCGATTATAAGTATCGAAAATATGACCACCGATGAGAGTGTTCAAAAAGATATATTTGTTCGTTTTGAATACTTTGGGAATGCGGGTAGTCTTTCTGTTTCACAATCAAACGCAGATTTTGAATGGGTTGGAGAAGAAACTGTTATGGAAGTGAATTCCGCTGAAATCATAAATATAAACGGCATGGACATTTTGATTTTTGAGCAAGATGGAAATTGTAGCATCATATATAAGGACCATTTAACAAAATATAACATATCCATTGAATGCGATATGGATACGGCATTGTCATTTGCAAAATCAATAAAATAGGAAGGAACATATCATGAAGAAATACATTTCATTATTTTTAACTTTAATTTTATTATTTTCCTGCTTTGCTCCTGCAACTACCTTTGCTGCGGGCGTTGATGAAGATAACAAATATTTTACTCAGGAAGAAATTGAGCAATTTGAACATGTGGATGCAGTTTACATTGAAGCAAGAGCATCTGGTTTAATAACAGGTAAATCCTTAACTATTGCTAAGAATGGGACAAAATTATTAATTAGTGGTTATACTCGTGGAACAAGTGAAGTTAAAAAATGTGGATTTACTGAAGTTGTTGTTCAAAGAAAAAAAGCAAGTGAATCCAAGTGGTCTAATTATAAAACCTATGATGATTTGTATTCTGATAGCAATTATTATAGTTTAAGTAAATCCTTAACAGTCACTACAGGCTATCAATATAGAGTAACAGCAACACATTATGCAAAGAAATCATTGCTTTCCACTCAAAAAATTGAAGTAACAACTGGATATTTGACATTCTAAAAGTTATATACGGTGGCATTCCACGATAGGAATGTCACCATTTTTTGATGATATACAAAATTTACAATAAAAGTTAGTTTTTATTGTAAATTTGACACTATATAGATAGAAAGCCAAATGCTTTTTAATATATAAAAAGGATGTGTTTCCAATGTTTTACAAATATATACATTTATGTGAAATTAAAATTTAAAAATTGAAAGGAAAAAGCATATGAAAAATATAAATAAATTTTTGTCCGTTTTTTTAGCAGTTTTATTATCAGCGATAGGGCCTACTAATTTTTCCGTGTATGCTGCAGAAACATCATCAAAATTAGAGAAACAATCAAATGAAATATTTTTAACCGAAGAAGATGTATTTGAGGCTTTAAGTTATACATTCAATGACCAAGAATTAAAAAAATCTATTAATTCTCAAGAGTTATCAAGTCCATCCGGCGCTCTTATAGACGGTTTTGATGCTGATTCGTATTCCGAATATACTAATGGTGAGTATGGAGGAATGTATTTAAATGAAAATGGTGTATTGGTTCTTTGCTATGTATACGGAAGTGATACTTTAAAAGCATTACAAAAAATCAGTAATAATCAATTATTGTCAAAGTCAAAAAAAGCACTTATAAATTCAGAAAATGAAGTTATTTGTGACTATACCATTAAGGAAGTAAAGTATAGTGAAAAAGAATTGTTAGATGCATATGATATTATAAATAATTTGGCTGAAAGCAAAGATGAAATAAAAACTGTAGATGTTGATGTTTTTAAAAATAGAATCATAATTGGCGTGTCAACTGCATCAGACATATCATTAATAAATGATGAGCTTGCTGTGGTTGATGGAATGTATGCATTCGAAATATTAGATGATGACTTTGAAGTGAAGAATACCGCCACTATTAGTAGCACTACTGCAATTAATAATGGCAAAATTTCCTCATCACCTGCGGGGAAATTATACAGATCTTCTTTAGGTCAGTATGGTGTCATCACTTGTGGGCATGGATGGTCACTCGGTAATTGGGTTTATAAAGGAACAACAAAAATTGGTTATGTAAAATATAGAAACTACAATGCAACAAATGACAGTTCGTTTATTCTTCTTTATAGCGGACATAGTTATAGCGATACTTATTATGATGAATTTGATTCAAGCATCCCTGTTGTTGGATCTACGCTTACACTTCGAGGCTATAAGTCTGGAAAAATTTATGGCGCAAAAGTTTTATCTACAAATTCATCGGCAACTTGTGATGAAATATATTGTACTGGAATGATTAGATGCGATAAAAAAGTACAGCCTGGTGACAGCGGCGGCGGTGCAGTCGGTAAAATAATTGACGGTGGACGGATTGCATTAATTGTGGCAATTAATAAAGCAACCAGCACCAATAATACCTATTTAATTAAAGGGAAAGTAATTTGTGATGCATATAAGTAACAAATTAAAGGGTTAATATCATGGAAATTGCAAAAATCTCATCATTCATTATAATGTTCGTTTTATGTACATTAGGAATTAGTGGTTGCTCAATCAATAACAATGAATTTTATAATAATACGAACAATTCAATTGTAGATTTTGAATATCCTGAAGAATCTGATTTTGAATTCAAAGTAAGTAAAGACGAAATAATTGCTAAAAAAGGCGAAATTATTACAATTGATTGTACTTTAAAAAATGTTTCAAATGAAAATTATTATATTGAACATGGAGTGGAAACGATAACATATTCATATAATGGGATTAGTGAGGAAATAAATGCAATTGCTGTATTGGATAATTTTAAAAGCAATTCAGAAATTAGCCGTAGATTAAATATCACAGTAAATGAATCTGGTAATATAAAAGTTTTTGCTACCATCTATGTCAAACCCTCACAATATAGCGATCAAAATAAGGTTTACACATTTGAAAGGGATATATTAGTGAATGAAGTTTCTTAAACTATTTAAGATAACTGTATTTCCATTTGGTTTGATTGCAGTTAGCGGTGGGACACGCACATACACAATCAAAAATATGTGTTCTCTTCTTATGCAATTTAAAAATCACAAATAAGAAAGGTAATGAGGGTGCTTTCGTGTTTAAAAAAGTATAATAGGCCTTGTATGTCTTTTTTGCGTAATGGTGTTCTTAAATGGATGTAGCAGCTCGAATCCCGCTATTGAGAAAACAATAGATAAGCAGACATATGATTATGTTAAAACTTTAGATAACGGATTAACAATGAACTTATCAAAAAAAGTATTTGACAATAATTTAATGGGGCTTGAATTCTCTTTTGATTCGGATATTGCAAACATCAGTGTGGATGAAACCGCTCTGCAAACTAATGACTATAATTGCTATTTATTCAATAAAACAAGTGGAGAAAGATTATATTCAGATGGCGATATTCCATTATCAAATAATATATTATATTTTGATAATGTCGAGTTATCTAATTTTACACTTCACTTTGAATGTCCATTAATATTTGAATTGGATTCAGCCTATTCTGTTGATATAGACATAAATGACAGTCAAGCAAAAGATATTGACAGAATCACTCTTCCTTTGGGCAATTACATTGAAGTGAATAAAATTACTACCAGGATGGGGTATGACAAATATTCGGATAAATGTGTTGATATATCTTTTTCAACAAGCGGCAATGTGGAATTTGATATTCAGGTAGAAAAATCGGAAATCAGTACGGGAGCACCAGTCGGCGATTTGAAAAAACTCAGCGACACGAATTATATATATACGCATCCGATTACCGGCACGGAGCAAGATATAACTATATCATTTACTTCACTTAAAATTAATGATGATCTCAATTGTGATATAGAGTTTTAATGCAAAGATTCGGTGATGGCATTTTTTGCTGTCACCGAATTCATTTAAAATATTTAACTAGCAGAAACCGATCATCTGATTTGATGCTTCCCAATGCAAAAACAGTATGATCCCGCCACAGTCTGCCAGAATAAACACAATGTTATAACAGTATATCGCACGAAATGAATACCTCATGCTACATCTTAAACAAACCTTATTTTCAATTTGCTCATCATAATAAAATTTAAATTAAATAATATTTGTATATTAAGAGCAGTTTCTCAATTATGGGAAACTGCTTTTTTCGTCTTTAACATTTGTGCAAAATGCTAAAAATAGAAAAGTTGCACCTTTGAAAGATGCAAAAATTGTGATAAAAATTGCTGGTTTCTTTTAATAAAACTTTTGAAATTGGTGATATAAGTAATTTTCTTTAATTTAAACACAACATATTGTTTGTGCAAAATACAAAGACCAATTAATAATGCATCTTTAGAAGATGCACGGGCATTTAAAAAGTGTGTTAATCTTTGATTACTGAGTTCGGTTACATAAAAAACTTTTCAAAAATGGGTTGTTAAATGTATGGACTTAGCGGCAAAGAAAGTGAAGGGGTTTTTAAAATTTTGTAAATTACTGTGAAAAATCGGCTCAAAGGCATATAGTTAACGGCTAAATATATGGGGGTGTAAATATTTTGTAAATAAAATTTTTAAAACCTCATCTTTTGCTGTTTTCGTGGCTATAGGTGAAGGGCTTTTTAATTTTAGAAATGAGAGGTGAATTTATGAATAAGCAAAAAGGCAATTTCTTTCTTCTGCCAAACAGGATATTCGACGAAGGTCTGACGCCGATGGAGTTTATGGTGTACGGTTTTCTCACAAGCAGAGGTGATGCCAAAGGGCAGAGTTTTTATTCCGTGCCGAACATTGCGAAAGCCTGCGGTATGTGTGAGAACTCCTGCCGCAAGGCGATCAGAAGTCTTTCTGAAAAAGGGTTGATAGATGTTTCAGAAAGGTACTTTGACAACGCAAGGCAGAGCAATCTTTACACGGTACTCAAATTATGAACCACCGCCGGTTCAGCAAACGCTGACAAACAATCTGAAAGGCTTTGAGCAAAAGCAAGTAACAAATCGGAATATATATAAAAATCGGTTTGTCGGCGTTTGTGACAGTAAAAAAGCAATAAAATCAACGATTAAATTTGTGTTGATTTTCATTGTAAACACTCTCCTTTAGGAGAGTCCAAGCATAGCGCTTCGGGCGCATCTTTTCGGCTCCATTGCCGAAAAGTGGTTGCCTGAAGGCAAAACAAATTTTGAAAGGATTGATTGACATTAAGGATAAAGAAACAAAGTCAGAAAGAATAAATCTTCACTTAACGCCGACTGCAAAAAGCATTATTGCTGATAAAGCGTCAGCATTAGGTATGAATATGACGGCATACATAACCGCCTGCGCTATCGTTAAGGATGTATATGTTATCGGTGACAAAAAAATGTTCAACGAACTTGTTTATCAGGTCAAAAGAATAGGCGGCAACATAAATCAACTTCGTATGCTGTCGCAGTTAGAAAGAATCGAATGTGTTGATCTGCGAGACTGCACTGCTGAACTTGATAACATACGCAAAACACTCAACACGATCATACGAAAGGCAAACAAATGGCAACGATAAATTTCTTAAAGAGAAAAGATAGTAAGAACTCAGGTGCTCTCGGAAGTGTGATTGCTTACTGTACTCAACGATACAAAACAGAAATTGAAGATACTAATGTTCGATTAATATCAGGCGTTAATTGCTTAGCTGAACGAGCATTCAAAGATTTTATGGATACTAAAAAACAATTTAACAAGACAGACGGTGTTCAGTTCTACTATGCCATACAATCATTTGAAGAAGAAACTAACATCGAGCCTATGCATGCTCATCAGATTGCAATGGAATGGGTTGAGAAATGTTATCCCGGATATCAAGCTTTAGTCTGCACTCATATGGACACAGACAACATACACTCACACATAATAATTAACTCAGTTAGTTCTCTTGACGGACACAAAATACATCAAAACAAAAATGATATTGAGAGTGTCAGATATGTTAATGATGAGTTATGTATGAAATACGGATTACCTATCTGCCAACCTAAAAAGAAAGTTCAGGGAGTCAATTCAAAAGAATACTATGCAGCAAAAGCAGGCAACAGTTGGAAAACACAACTAGCGATAGACATTGACAATACGATGCTGTACGCAAAATCTAAAATGGATTTCATAAAGTTGATGAACTGTAAAGGATACAGGGTGATATGGACAAGTAAGAGAGACACCATACTCTATGCGTGTCCTAACGGTAAAATGTGCAGAGATTTCAAACTGCATGAAGACAAATATTTGAAAGGAGCAATGGAAAATGAATTCGAAAAACGGAAAGAATTCCTTCGAGGATATGAAGGACATGATGAGACAGGCACAGACGCCTCAGACCTGCGCAGTAATAACAGAAGAAAACTGGAAGAGTCTGATCGCTCTGCTGGCTCGGCAGACCTCCATTCTAGAACAACAGCAGAACACATTGAAAACGATGATAACGACAGAACAGATGGCAGAGATCATGGAAGATCAGGCAACAGAACTTCAATCATACATACAGGAGTTGGAACAAACGGCGGAAAGTTTCAATACGGAAGTGACAATCCAGATGGAAATAGTGAAAGATCAAACTCGGAATACGATGAAAGAGATCTCCTCACAGGCTGGGAGAATGAGCGACGATTTTTCGAACAGTCTTTCTCTGGAAAAGAAATATATGAAAGATATGTTCCTCAGGCAAAGGATAGGCAGTTGGATTCTGACAGCGATGCAGATCTTATCCCTTGGAGCATTCGTTTTATGGGTAATTTCGCAGACCTTCTGAATACGAACAGCAGAAGATACAAAAGAAAAAGATTTAAATTATCCAAAAAAGGAATCAACAAGCGCCTGGCTAAAGGTCAAAAGACTTCCGGTTATGAGGAATATGATGACAACGATTTCACGATGAGTATGTAAAGGAGGATATATTTTGAAGAAGACAAGAACGGAAATCAAACATATGGCAAGCGTTATTGCACAGGGAAAAGGCAGTTACATATTTAACATCAAGGAGATTGCCGAGATACTCGGCATCAGCCGGGACACGGCAAGAACTTTGCTTGCCGATATACCTTATGCCAATGTAGGCTGTGCCAAAAAATATTTCATTGAGGACGTGCTTTTAAAAATCTACAATTAGGTCTGGATATTAAGATCTCTTTGTGGTATTGTGTGTTGCTGAAAGGAGGCTGACAGTATGCCTAAATTAATTGATTTTTTCAATACAGCAGAACTCATATCGGTTGAAAAATCATCGGACATGAGTAACGATAAATGGAAATGGCGTAAAAAATATATCGGCTATCAGTGCGAACTATTCATATTTGAAAGTGAAAGGAAGAACAAAGGCAAAAGATATATTTACTTTACCGATCACAGTAATTATCTTAAAACAGGCTACGGAACCTATATTATTAAGGACAACATAATCACTATGGAAACGAGAAACAGTATTTACAAATTTAAAATTATACAAAAATGAGGTGTAAATTTATGTACGAACTATATGACAGAAACGGCAAGTTCATTTGCTATCGAATGACAAAGCGAATAAAGAATGATAACGGTGAATACGATGTTTTAACCGCTCGTTCCAAAAAGTCTGAAAAGGACTGCCGCAGGATAATGGATGACAAGATCCGCGACTACTACATTCAAAAAGAGCAGGAAAAGATAAAAGGTGTTTATCCCGAAATGCTGTTCAAAGATTTTGCTGAAAACTGGTATGAGTTAAATATTAAAAATGCTGACTGCAGTAAAGTCAACAAAGAGAATTACAAAAACTATGTTTTCAGGCACATAATCCCCTACTTTGCTCAATATAAACTCTGTGACATTCAAGAAGACGACTGTCAGCGGTTCTTAAATCAATATGTCGGCTACAGTAAGGCTATGGTATCAAAATTAAGAATGACATTGCGCCGGATGATGCGCAAGGCAAAGAAACAAAAACTGATACCGGACAACCCTGCCGAGGACATCATATTGCCCCAGGTAACGGAAACGCAAAGACGGCCGATCACGGATGAGGAACGCGCCTTGATTCTTGAAACGGCGAAAACGCATTACGCCGGAGCAATGGTGTTGACTATGCTTTACTGCGGACTCAGACCGATAGAGCTACGGCGAATGAAATGGGACTGGATAGACTTTGAAAGCAGCATACTGACAGTTGGCAAATCAAAAACGAAAGCGGGCACAGGCAGGAAAATACCGATTCCCCCGCAGTTAAGGCTTGCCTTACTTGAACTCAAAATGAAACATCAGAATGACGAATGGGTGTTCGTGAGATACAAAAACCACGATTTACCGCTTGACCATAACGCATTCTACCACGCATGGAAAAACTTCAAACGGGAAATGGATATTGCGAACGGCGCAAAGGTTTACAGAAATCAGATCGTAGAAAGCACCCTATCCCCTGACCTTGAGCCATACTTGTTAAGACACACCTTCTGTACAGACTGCCAAGCTGCAGGCGTGCCAATCAATGTGGCAAAAGAACTCCTGGGACATTCAGATATATCCGTAACGGCGAAGATCTACACACATATGGTAGATGAAGTGTTTGAGCAGAACAGAAAACGATTAGAGCAATATGCAAAGGAAAAGGGGCAACAAGCCACAACGGCATAAAATCTTGAGATAGCAGGAAGTGACATACGCACTTCCTGTTATTTTTTCTCTCAAAAGTCTCTCATTTTTTCTACGCGTTTCAACTTGGTCTGGCTTTGGATGATCGGCGGTATGGCGGATTTTGCGTCTCTGCATGGTCTCACAAAAATTCAAGCGTCATCACTTTACAATGAAGAAATATGCCGAAATGCGCGGATTTGGGCATAAAAAACGGACCGTTCACAAGGAACTGCCCGTTTATGGCAGAGGTATAAGGATTCGAACCTTAAATAACGGAGTCAGAGTCCGGTGTGTTACCGTTACACTATACCTCTATATCAAGTTATTGTGATTAATGCGTTTACTATTATACCTTATTAAACTGATTTGTCAAGTTTTATTTTTAAAATTTTAAACTTAGTGTAAATTAAAAATAAACAATTTTCTATATATTGTTTTTAACGCGGGGATATTGTATAATATTTAAAAATTAAGAATAGAATCGGTGTAAATTTGAAAATACTTACAATAGGCGATGTTGTATCCGCCGCAGGGTGCGATTACTTGAGTGAAGTTTTACCGCGGCTGAAACGAAATTACAAGGCTGATTTAACAATAGTGAACGCGGAAAACTCCGCTGTTGGAAACGGCGTTACGCCGAAATCGGCAAAAATGGTGTTTGACGCCGGCGCGGATGTTATCACTCTTGGCAACCACAGCCTTAAGCGCCCGGAAATAAGCGATTTCCTTGAAGAAAATGAATTTATTATCCGCCCAGCCAACTACCATGAAAGCGCGCCCGGGCACGGAATGGTAATTATTGACAAAGGCTATATAAAAGCGGCTGTAATCAATTTACAGGGCGTAGTATACCTTGACCCCGTCAAAAATCCGTTTGACGCGGCAGACGAGATGATAAAAAAAGCGAAAGACGAAGGCGCAAAGATAATCATAATTGATTTTCATGCCGAGGCTACAAGCGAAAAAAGAGCGCTTGGATTTTACCTTGACGGGAAAATAAGCGCGCTTTTCGGCACTCACACCCATGTGCAGACTTCCGACAATCAGATTCTGCCGCACGGCACGGGGTATATTACAGATTTAGGAATGACCGGGCCCTTGCAATCCGTTTTAGGCGTTGAGCCTGAATGCGCTATAAGAAAAATGCGCACTAATCTGCCCGTAAGATTTAAAAATCCAAACGGTGAATGCACCTGCGAGGGCTGTTTTTTTGAAATTGACAACAAAACGGGAAAAACCGTTTACACAGAGGGTTTCAGGAGGTAAAAATGGCAAAAAGAATTACAGCAATCATTCTTGCGGCGGCAATCATTGCCCTTTGCCTTACCGCCTGCTCCGATTCCGGCTCAGACGGCGGTGAAACGCAGACAAATTCCGCCATTATAGAGCAGGAAACAGTGATTCGGGAGGACAACAGTACCTTTAAACTGAGTTACACCCAGGCGGACAGCCTTGACCCGTTTGAGGCACGAACACTCAACAACCAGGTACTGAGCCAACTTGTTTTTGAAAGTTTATTTGACCTTGACGAAAACTTTAAAGCAAGTCTTAACATTGCTTCAAGTTATGAATATGAGGACAATGAAACGCTTGTTGTAGGAATAACGGCAGGGCTGAAATTTACTGACGGGACGGCGCTTACGGCTGATGATGTTGTAAGTTCGTTTAACGGCGCGAAAGATTCCGAATACTGGGGCTCTTCGCTTGATGAAATAGATTCCTGCCGTGTGAGGTCTGAATCCGAGGTGGTATTCAGCCTGAACGCACCCGACCCATATGCGCACAATCTACTTGTTTTTCCGATTAAAAGTTCCGACAGTTCCGGAAATTACCCCATAGGCAGCGGAAGATACTACTATGCAGATGAAAACGGCGAGACCGTACTTAAAGCAAACACGGAAAATGGATTTCAGCCGCATATTACGGTAATACACCTTGAAAACATTGCCTCTGCGGATTCAATAGACAACGCGGTTAACATAGGCAATATAAGTTTTGCGTTTCGCGATTTGAGCAGCAACTCCTCACGCAGGATAACTGCCAACAAAAGGCTTATAAATATGAATAATTTAGTATTTATAGGCGTAAATAATAAAAGCGGAATAACGGCGAATGCTGATGTGCGGCGCGCTGTTTCTCTTGCAATAGACCGCGCCACACTTACAAGGAGCGCTTACGGAGGATTTGCGCAGGCGTCCACAGGCATATTTAACCCGCAGTTTGAACTTTCCGAAACACAGTTATTCAGTGAAGAGGGCGACGCGGACGCCGCAAAGCAGGTTTTACAAACAAGCGGCGTTTCAAGCAATGATATTTCAATAGTTGTAAATTCCTCCAACAGTGAAAGAGTTACATGCGCAAAACTGATTGAGCAGCAACTTGAGGAAGCGGGATTTGATGTAACCGTTTACGAGGAAAGCGACGCAAAATATTTTGACAGAATAACTAAAGAGCAGTTTAACCTTTATATAGGCGAGATAAAACTGCCGCCCGATATGAGCCTCAGGCCGTTTTTTGAAAGCGACGGCACGGCGCATTACGGCATAGATACTGCGAACAGTTCAAGCGCCGCCGCGTACAGCGCATATATGGACGGCAGCGGCCAACTCGGTGATTTTCTGCTTAAATTTTCAGACGAAATGCCGTTTATACCTCTTGTTTACAGGCGGGCGATGATATGCTTTACTAAGACTATGAACGGCGATGTGCAGGGCACTTATTATGACTGCTTTGCAAATATAGAGGACTGGTATTTTGAAGCCGAGTAAATCCGCATATCAAATTAAATAAATAAGAGCGTTGTGGTTTTTATCCAAAAAAATACACGGCTTGCTATGGCGGATAAAATATATTATAATCATTTATATATAATATAAAACTTTGTTTGGCAAACGGAGGTTTGTTATGATTAAATTTGAAAATTCAAACGGATATATAGAAATTACAAACAACTATTTTGAAAAACTTGTGGGGCAGGTGGCGCAATCCTGTTTCGGCGTTACAGGAATGGTAAATTCAAACCCCATGCAAAGCCTTAAATCAATTATCACAAGCAAAACGAAAGCGGCGGATAAGGAAAATTACAACCGCGGTGTGAGTGTAAAAAGCATAAACGGAAGCCTTGTTATTGACCTGCATATTGCTGTTTCTTACGGAGTTAATATTAACGCCATTGCAAGCAGCATTACAAACAAAGTGAGATACAGCGTTGAAACAGTTACTGATTTGAAAGTTTCTAAAATCAATGTTTATGTGGACGCAATAAACTAAAGGAGATTATTCTTAAATGCTTACAGGTAAAATGTTTCGTGACGGAGTAATTTCCGCAGCAAATAATATTTCAAACAACAGAAAATCTGTTGACGCGCTTAATATATTCCCCGTTCCGGACGGCGATACGGGAACAAATATGAGCATGACAATCGGCGCGGCCGCAAAAGAAATGGCGGTTTTGCCGGATAACTGTTCAATCGGTGAAGCGGCGTCAAAATGCGCGTCCGCTCTGTTAAGAGGCGCCAGAGGAAACAGCGGCGTTATACTTTCGCTTATATTCAGGGGCTTTTCCAAAGGATTTAAAGAACTGGAAGAGGCAGGCGGCAAAGATGTTGCAAAGGCTTTTGAACTCGGAGTAAAAGCAGCATACAAAGCGGTAATGAAACCAACGGAAGGCACTATTCTGACCGTTGTAAGAAAAGCGAGCGAGGCCGCCTCAGAACTTGCAAAAACGGTTGACGACCCTATGGAAGTTGCCTTTGCCGCAATGATGGCGGCAAAAGAGGCGCTTGCAAAAACGCCGGAACAACTGCCCGTACTAAAGCAGGCGGGCGTTGTTGACGCGGGCGGTCAGGGTCTTGTGCTTATTTTTGAGGGATTTCACAGCGTATTTGCCAACGGAGTTATAGTTCAGCCGCTTGAGGCGCCGCAGGAAACTCCGAAAGAAGAGCCTAAAAGCACGGTTGCAAGCGCTTCAGACGATATAAAATTCGGCTACTGCTCTGAATTTTTGATTGAAAAAGCAAAAGACGCCAAGGAAAAAGACCCGCTTAAACTGAGGGCATTTCTTGAATCAATCGGCGACTGTGTTGTTGTAGTAGACGATAACGACATAATTAAAGTTCATGTTCATTCAAACGAGCCGGGCAATGTTATTCAGGCGGCGCTCAAATACGGACAACTTATCAATATTAAAATTGATAATATGCGCTATCAGCACAGAAACGCTCAGGAAGGCGCTGCCGAAAGTGAAAACAAATCCGAAATGAAACCGGCAGACCCGATAAACAATTACGGCTTTGTTGCGGTTTGCGCAGGCAACGGGCTTACGGAACTGTTTAAGGATATAGGCGCGGATATTGTTGTCAGCGGAGGGCAGACGATGAATCCGTCTACCGACGATATTCTTAACGCAGTAAACGCTACGCCGGCAAAAACTGTATTTGTGCTGCCTAACAACAAAAATATCATTATGGCGGCAGAGCAGGCGGCGCGGCTTGCGGAGGGGCGCAAAGTAAAAGTGCTGCAAACAAAAACTATTCCTCAGGGAATTTCCGCTATGCTTATGTTTGATGAAGAGGCGGATGCTGATGAAAACGCCCTTGCTATGACACAGGCGGCGGAAAATGTTTCAACCGCGCTGGTAACTTTTGCGGCAAGGGACAGCGAAGTTGAGGGCATACCTGTTAAGCAGGGCGAAATAATGGGTATGTGCAACGGCAAAATAAGATATGTCGGCGCGGATAAAGTTGAGATTGCTTTTAAAGCGGCGTCAAGATTAATAAAAAAATATGACGGCGGTCTGGTTACGCTTATCTATGGCGAGGACTCTAACGAGGAAGAAGCGGAGCAACTCAAGAAAAAACTTGAGGAAAAATTCGGCGACCTTGAAATCAGCGTTGTAAACGGCGGACAGCCAATATATTATTTTATAATTTCAGTGGAGTAAAATGCTTGATATAAACAGCAGTATTCAGTATATAAAAGGTGTTGGAGAAAAAAAGGCCGGGCTTTTTAACAAGCTCGGCATTTTCAGCGTGCGCGACCTTATTGAATATTATCCGCGCGCATATGAAGACCGCACAAATAAAATAACGGTAAGCGAATGTGAAAGCGGCTCAGTTGCCTGCATTGAGGCAACAATGATAACGCCTGTAAAAGAGCATTTTGTGCGCCGCGGAATGACGCTTTATAAATGTGATTTTACTGACGGAAATACCGTTATACATGTTACTATATTTAACAACAAATATCTTGCCGCCGCGCTGAAACTATATGAAAACTACATACTTTACGGCAAAATAGAAAAAAATCTTACAAGCGCTAAAATGGCGTCGCCGGAGATTGAAAAAGCAAAAGGCAGCGCCGCTGTCAGGCCCATATACCACGCTACCGGCAGGCTCAATTCAAAAGCAATAGAAAAAGTTGTAAAAACAGCGCTCGAAAATCTTGATAAATTCAGTGAAACTCTGCCTGCTGAGATAAGGCTTAAATACAAACTTGTGTCGCTTGACTTCGCACTGCGGCAGATTCATTTCCCGAAAGACAGCGAAAGCCTTGAAAAAGCGCGGGACAGACTTATATTTGAAGAACTTTTAACTTTACAACTCGGGCTTTTAAAATTAAAAGGGCGGCGCAGAGTAAAAACTGATATTATTATAAAAAAAGATTATACCGGCGAATTTATAAACCTTTTGCCGTTTAAGCCTACCGGCGCTCAATTAAGAGCGATAAAAGAATGCTGCGCTGATATGGCAAGCGGATACCCTATGAACCGCCTGCTTCAGGGCGATGTGGGCAGCGGAAAAACCGCCGTTGCCGCCGGAATAATTTACACTGCCGTTAAAAACGGGTATCAGTGCGCGCTGATGGCGCCGACTGAAATACTTGCGACCCAACACGCCGAAACACTTTACAATATGCTTGGCGGGGCGGGAATAAGAACGCAGTTGCTGACGGGAAGCACACCGAAAAAAGAAAAGCGCCGCATAAAAGAGGCGCTTTTAGACGGCGAAACAGACCTTATTATAGGCACGCACGCGCTTATTCAAAATGATGTTGAATTTAAAAATTTAGGGCTTGTAATTACGGACGAACAGCACAGATTCGGTGTAAACCAAAGGGCAAATCTTGCTATGAAGGGCAGTGAGGCGCACACACTTGTTATGAGCGCAACGCCGATTCCGCGCACACTTGCGCTTATGATATACGGCGACCTTGATATTTCGGTACTTGACGAACTGCCGCCAGGCAGGCAGACGGTGCGCACGGATGTTGTTGATTCAAGATACCACAAAAGAATATACGCTTTTATCAAAAAGCAGATAGACGCGGGAAACCAAGCGTATATAGTATGCCCGCTTGTTGAAGAGGGCGAAAGCGAAAATATGATTTCGGCGGAAAAATATGCCGAAGAACTTTCAGAAAACGATTTTAAGGGCATAAATATAGGTCTTCTGCACGGCAAAATGAAAGCCGCTCAAAAAGAAAATGTTATGCGCGCGTTTGCCGACGGTGATATAAAACTGCTTGTTGCCACAACCGTTATTGAAGTTGGAGTTGATGTGCCTGCCGCAACCGTTATGGTAATAGAAAACGCGGAAAGATTCGGGCTTTCGCAACTGCACCAGTTGCGCGGACGGGTAGGCAGAGGAAAAGCGCAGTCATACTGCATACTTATATCGGACAGCAAAAGCGAAACCGCAGTTCAAAGGCTTAAAACCATGAAAAAATACAGCGATGGTTTCAAAATTGCCGATATGGACCTTAAATTGAGAGGACCCGGCGACTTTTTTGGGAACAGACAGCACGGTCTGCCAAAACTGAAGATAGCGGATATGCTGGAAAATATGGAAATTCTTAGAAAATGCCGTGAGTGCGCAGATGAAATACTTGCCGAAGATTACAACCTGGATATGCCGAAATACAAAACGCTTGCGGGCAATATTTCAGAAATGTTCAGAAATTCGGCAGCAAATTAAGCGGTGTAAAAAACAGCGATTTGGTGCATAAAAAATTTATATAGAATTATAAAAAACAGAGGCTGAAACCATTTAACGGTTTCAGCCTTTAATAAATGGGCAAACTAAAAATGTATTTTTACGCGCGGAAGTTTCATTGCGGAGTCTTCCTTTTCTTCAGTAACGGAGAAGAGAGCAATTGCAATTATGCCAATCATACCGGCTGAACTTGTTAAAATAGCCGAGCCGATGGCATGAACCATATACTGAACAAACGCGCCGTAAAGGTACGCCTTTTGCGCATTCCCCATTTTTTTATTTGCGAATGTAAAGAATAATTTAACATATACGGCAAGCATAAATATCGTACCAATCCAGCCGAACTGACCGATAACAGTGGGCCAGTAATTATCATTAAGGAAAACTCCATAATCCGGACTGAGGCCCCACATTGTATCAAACCCGTACTGATAATAAAGCGGAGAATACACTCGCGACGCCTGTTCAGAGCCGTAAGTTGCAAATCCGGAGCCGAGCGGAAAATAATCATTTGCCGTCTTAAGAGCATATTCAAAGAAAACACGGCGCGGAGCGGTATCATTAAGCAGATATTCGTTTATTTGATAAGTACCGGCAAATATAAGCGCAATTGCTAACAGAATAATTACCCATACTTTTAACTTTTTGTGCTTTTTGAAGTAAAAATACAGAAAAACAAATACAACTGTAAATATTAACGCGGGCGATTTAGCTGCGAATAAAATGCTGATAATAGCAATAACATAATATCTTTTTCTAACCTTTTCACTCATTGAAGTATTGCTGACAAGTACGCCGAAAACCAGCATATAAACGGAAGTATATTGATGATTGAATTCAAAAATGAATCTGAATACGGTAATTCCGTACCGCACTTCGCCGCTTGTCATTCCTATATCAACAAACTGTGAAACAACTGCACACACAAAAGTTATCAGGCAAAAAAGTTTTGCAACAGGAACCAGCATATTGGCTACCGTAATCTTTTCATTTGTGTTTAAAAAATATTTTGCGGCAAAAAAAACAAAAATCGGCTTTACCTGCGTAAGAACATCAACAAGAATTGAGAACAAGGAAGTGTTGAGCCGAAATATCATATTGGATACAAGACCGATTACAACTACTATTGCCAGCAATACAATAGTAATCAGGTCTGTTCGCTGCAATCTTCTGGCAGATACAATTATATAAGCAATTGATACAACGCCCAATATTTCATCCATATAACTGCCGTTAAAAATTGCCTCTAAAAATATCAAGATAAAGAGGACTAAAACAACAAACAAACATTTTAAATTTAATTTTATTTTAAAATTGAATGAATTTTTACTTGTCATATTTGTACTTCCGTATTTATTTAAACGCCGGCTTTTGTTTCCCTGCGTTTTGCTATTTTATTTAAAACTTTTTTTGCAAAAAATACAACTTCCTTTATGTTAACAAGGAATACAACAATTAAAAAGGCGACTTGCACAATATATCTTAAAACCGTATTCTCGATACATATTAAAAACACGGACTGCAAAATCAGCAGCAAATAAGAAAAGCAGTCTTTTTTAAAATTGATTTTAACTTTAATTATTTTGCGCGATTCAATTATTCTTGCAATCCACACTATTATATAGGAAATCATAGTGGCTATAGCAGCGCCGATAGGGCCCATTTTCCAAACAAGAACAATATTTAAAGCCGTATTAATAACGGCGCCCAAAACGGTTGTTTTTGCATAAGCTTTCGAATTCATTGCCGCTGAGAAAATTCCACCGAGCAGCGCGGAAAGCGCGCCGAAAACTACCGAAATCATCAAAAACGGCGCATATTCCCACGCCCCGAAAAACTCGTTTGCAAAAAGTATCTTTGCGATAATTCTGTCCGCAGCGATAAGAACACTGCAAACCATCACCATACCAACATTATATATTTTATAGACATCTGAATAAAATTTTGCGCCCTCATCATTAAATTCTTTTACGGCGGAAAGAGTCCACGCCTGACTGAAAATATTTTGCAGCACATTAAGAATTGACGGTATCTTATAAGCAACGGAGTAAACGCCGTTATCAGCCACGCCGCAAAGCCAGGTTACCACATATCGGTCTGAAACATTATTTATCCACCAGGAAATAGTGTTAAACACCATTGGAGTGCTGTATTTTTCCATTTCCTTTTTAAGCGGTTTATTTTTAAATTTAAAAACAACTTTATTCCAAATTTTAAGCCTGATAACAAGATAAACAACCGGTATTGCAAAGCCTATGCAGTTTGCCAAAAAATAACCGCTGAGCCCCATTTTTAATACAGACAAAAATAAAATATTAAACGAAAGAAGCGATACGGAATTTATTATTCCCGCGATTGCCAAATCAAGAATCCGCTCCATTCCGCGCGAAAACTGAGAAAGCAAATCATAAAAAACACTTAAAATAAAATACAAAATAAAATAAAGCGGATACTGATTAAAAATATCTATTATGCCGAATCCGTAATTTACGGCTACTAAAACAACAAAAACTATACCGGCCCTTAGCACATCTCTGAATCCAACGGTAAACACTTCATTTTTTTTGCTGTTTTCATCCAGCGAAAAGCGCATTACCGAATCCACTATATTCAATGTGAGCACCGGTGCCATAAGCGATGCAGTTGTAACATACAAATCATATGTTCCGTACTCGCCGGTTGTGAGCAGGCTTGTATAAAGCGGCACCAGCAGGAAAGAAAGAATCTTGCTGCCGAAATTGCTTATGGTAAGCAGGCCGACATTTTTAAACAGATATTTGTACTTCTTCATTTAAAGGATTCCGTTTCATTATTTGTATAGTTCGCCGAGTTTTGAATAATAACTGTTTTCTTCAAAATTTAAATTTTGAGTTTTATTTGTAAGTTTATGAACAGATGTAAGCGATTTTATCTGTTCAAACCTGCGTGGATTATATGTTTTATAAAAATCATAAGCCAGCAAATGCTGGTCATACTGACTGAAATAAGGTACTTTTTGCCACTCGTCAAAATAATAATCGCTTACCATTCTGAAGAATAAGTGAAAAATGAAATAATCGGCACAGTAATTATGCGTCTGCCAGTAATCAAGAAGTAAATGATATATTTCATTAAGCATAAGATTGTTCGGCTTTGCGTAAATGAGCCAGTTTCCCATATTTATCAGGTCGTGCTCAAATTCACCGTCATGATAAACAAAAAAGTCCCCGTCTGTAACATATTCCGGAATAGGCCCGGTGAGATAAACTGTTGAATCAATCCATAGACCGCCGTGCTGAATAATCAGAGCAAGCCGTAAAATATCTGAAAAATGAGTGTTTGAAATAATGCCTTTTCGCCATTTTTCAATTATGAAATCAGGCAGTTTTGCATACTGCTCAAAATTTTCCGAATTAATTATTACTATATTTCTGTCTTTAACATGGTATTTTACTGATTTCACGCAGTTTTTAACAAGTTCGGGTGCGTTTTCAATGCCCTGAAGCCAGCAAGTCCAAACTGTGTTTGACATATCTTCGTTAAATTTTTGAAAATCTTTTTTCCCGATTTTGCCGGCATATTTCTTTTTAATTTTTAAATAATTTTTATACCTTGACATCTTTCCGGCAAGGTCAACATCGCCATATCCCGCTTTGCACATCAGCATTGAAACAGTATCATAAACAAGCGTATGCCTTTTTATGCTTTTCTCAAGGAGTTCCTGTAATCTGCCCATAACTTTCTCTTTCTGTTTCTTAATTGTTCTTATTTTGTGAAATAAATCTGCCGTAAACAGTTTGAAATTTCACATCCCAATTAAGGAATTCATTTGCAAAGTTATAACCGTTTTGCCCGAGTTCTTCACAAAGCGCCGGAGATTTTAAAAGTTTTATAAGTTTATTTGCAAAATCAGCAATAATCTCTTCTCTGCTTTGATTTATATCAACAAAAAGTCCGCATCCGTGCTTTGCAAATTCGCTGTACACGCTCATATCAAGCGCCACTACCGGAAGTTTATGAGCCATTGCCTCAAGACAAACATTCCCGCTTGTTTCGCGCAGTGACGGCATAACAAACACATCCGCATTTTTGTAAACAGATGATATTTGCGAATGTTCCACGCTGCCGCACAAAGTGATTTTTTCTGAAAGTGAATTTTCATCTATATAATTTTGTGCTTTATCCCTAAGTGGTCCGTCACCGTAAATTTCAAGAGTAAAATCAACGCTGCTGCCGATTTTTTTTGCCACTTCAAGCAGCAGCATAACGCCTTTCTTTTCAATCAGGCGGCCGACGAAAATTATTTTTCGTATTTTATTGTGCTTTTTTTCTATATCAAGGCGGCAAAGTTCCTGCGGCAGCGCCATTTCAACAAGCATATTACACTGCCTGCCCATAGCCTTTGATAAAAAAGCCGCCGTCTCTTTATTAATTGCGTAAACAGCATTGAATTTCTTAATTTTAGACTTATAAACAGGCGAAACCGCGCATAATTTATTAACCGTTTCGCGGAATTTTTCTACGAGGCGCGAACGCTCATAACATTTAAGGCTTTTGGGAGTTGACTGCCCGCCGCCCACAGGGCCGAAAATAGTATAAGCCTCTTTAAATTTATACATATACCCGGGAATCCTGAAATCGCCCATTGTGGCGTGGTGAATAATATCAAATTTTATACCTGATTTTTTTGCCCACTTATAAGCGGTGCGCTGCCACAAAATATAATACATATGGTGAAAAACAGAATGCTTTTCACGAAACCAATTAAGAGCGGGCGGAACATCTACAATTACAAGTTCCACATTCTTAAGCCCCGCATTTTCTATGCCGGCTCGTGTATCGCGCTCATTAAATTTTTTTGTAACAAGCCAAATTCTGTCATCATCGCCGCTGAAATTTTCACTCAGCTTTAACAGCCAGTTCCAGCCTATACCGTCCTCCGAGCCGTGGAGGGGGTTAATACTGTAAGAGGAAAGCAAAATATTCATTTTATAACTACCTTTTATTATGATAAAAACCGAAAATCAGGTTTTATTTTTTCAACTTTTTTGCCCTGATAATATCAATGGCTTTTTTGGGATAAATGAAAAACATAAAAGCAGGGAGTTTTTCACAAATTTTATAAACCGCGCATGGGAATAAAAATCCGGCGGGTACGCCTAACAGAATATGTATAAAGACATTATCAATGCCGAAATGCAGCAACAATATTCGCACACCGGCCGCAAAAATTGTATGCATTAAAAAGACAGGCATAAAATACGGTGTAAGTTTTTTTGAAAGATTCCTTGTTTTGGCGCTTTCAAACGAAACAGCGGCAAAAACACAACCCAATGTAAAAATAACGCCAACAGCCGTTTTAACTATTTCCGAATTATTTGTTTGCCTGTAAAACAAAGCGCTGAGCGCCGTGCCTAAGGCAATAGCAACAAGTGCCGCCGCCTTTAAAAAGCGAAGGCTGCTTAATTTATCAATATAAAACGAAAGGAGCATACCGCCCGCAAACCAAATCATACGCCCCGTTACAGACGATACAACATATGGCATGGCAACAGAATTAATACTGCAGGCAATATATAATATTTTCAGCAAAACGGAAATGCTAAACAAAAGCCACGCCTGCTTTTTTGAGTTCACGCACGGAATTATAAGGAAGAAAATGAAAAGCGCGTAAAGATACCAATAGGGAGCGGTGGGATTTACAAAAAGCGAGTTGAAAAAATCACCGTTTTTTGTATTTACACTGTTTTCAAAAACATATTTAATAACAAAAGTGATTATAGAAAAAGTGAAATAAGGCACGCCGAGGTCAAGAAGTTTTCTGGCAACATTTTTTAAATACGGTTTTAACGAATGAACCCTGTTGGAATTCTGATAAAGAAACCCGCTGCAAACAAAAAACAAAGGCACATGAAAAGTATAAACCCCTTGAATCAAAACATTATACAGTGCGCTTTGAGGCATAATACCTGCGGCCACAACTGACATAAAGAAATGCCCCAGCACAACAAGAATACACGCCGCTATTTTTAAATCATCAACAAAAAAGTATCTTGTTTTTGCAAGCCCGTCCGTATAAACACCTCCAGCCAAAACCGATAAATAAGCCCGTAAAGCGCATTCTTTACTTTGCAAATTTATGTTTCCAGTTAATATAAATTAGCATTGCAGGGAAAAAACACAGCGCGGCAAGCGGTTTCATATCAGAATGTAAAAACATATCTTTCATACTGTTCCCCGCGAATTTGCCGTAAATAAAATACTGAAGCATTGCCCTTGTCTTATATTTTAATTTTATATCAGAGCCAAGAAACGCAGACGCTCTTGCTACACAGCCGTTAGGCGATTTAATATTATGCCGCCTTCGGTTTTTGGTTAATCCGTCGTTTTGATACTGAGAAATATAGATTGCTTTATTAAAAAAGCGCATTTTATATTTACCTGAAAGCCTGACCCAAACTGCATCCTCACCCAAAAATTTTTCGCCTTTAAATTCAGGAAACGGGAACTCACGCAGTTTTTCCGTATACCAAACTTCCGCCATATCGCCCGCAAGATTACCATTTATGCGGCAGGAGCAATATGTGGATTTCATACCGTCAACCGGTACTTTACCGCTTAAATATCCGGAGCCGTCCGGCTTTTCACGCAAAAAACTAAAGCCGCAAATATCCTGCTCATTCTTATAAAGGCTGTATTTTTCAAGGATGGTTTTAATCGCGTCAGGAGTAATCCGGTCATCACTGTCAACAATAAAAACAAGCGGTGAAGTTATAATTTTAAGCGCATAATTCAGCGCTGTATGCTTGCCGCCGTTTTCTTTTTTATAATAAAAAACGGGGAAATCTGCAATTTCTTTCCACCCCGCGGCAGAGAGCGAAGTACCGTCCGTACTGCCGTCATCAACAATGAGCCATTCAAAATTTTTATCCGTTTGGCGGCATAGAGATTCAAACAGGTTATGAAGTTCTTTATCTCTGTTATAAGCAGGAGTTAATACGGTTAATTCGGGCATACTGATTGCCATAGCCTTTCAAATAAATTTCTAATCATTAGCGCCCTGCTGAAATCTGCTAAGGCGTTAACGGCAATTACTGCCGTTTAAAAATTCTGCCATATGCAAATTTTGAGTATAAAATCTTAATTTATTAGTGTATTTTTTAATTAATCGCCGCGCAACTGATTTGCAATATCAGCGTCCACAATTTCCTCGCCGCTTGTGCCCACAAGCGCTTTTTTTGATTTTTCGGAAAGTCCGTCATTTACAACGGCATTTTTATCGCATGTGGAAAGCGCGTCCAATTGAGATTTTGTAACTTTCCCATCCCTGTAGTCACGCACTACAGGCAATTCGTACATACTGTATTTTTTCTCTTTAAAACAGCGCAGGAACTTATGCTTTATTACCCACGCCGCCGGCACCCAAATATACTTGTGCATAGCGGGTGAAACAGAGCCTATCATCCAGCAGTTTCTGCCGCAGGAACGCACTTTTTTACGCACTTCATCCGCCTGAGCGCTGTTCCACAGTTCATCCCAGCTCTGCTCGTTTAAATTGCCCATAACTTCCTTTTCTTTTGTGCCGTTGCAGGGCATAACATCGCCGTAAGGGTCAATAAAGAAAGTATCAAACGCCATATCGCACGGCAGCAGCCGCTTTTGGCCGTATATGTAATTAATAAGCCCGTGATTAAAATAAGCGCGAAACCACTTTTTTGGGCTGTTGCTTTTAAGAAGTTCGTTTATAAGATTCTCAAAATTCTTTGCCACCATGGGGCGGTCTTTGATTATGTTATTAGATTCAACAAAATAAAATGAATTGTGAAGGGATGCCGTTGCAAATTCCATACCGAGTTCGTTTGAGAGTTCATAAAGAGGAACGAGGTCTTTTGCATTAGCGTCCTGCACCGTCATTCCGAAACCCACATCGGGGTGATTCATTTCAACAAGTTTTTTAAGAGTTGTATATCCCCTGTTAAACCCGTCCGGCAGACCGCGGATCGCGTTATTTGTTTCCTCCAGCCCCTCAATAGATATTCTTATGCCTACATTGGGAAATTCACGGCAGAGGTCTATAATTCTGTCTGTAAAAAATCCGTTTGTGGAAATAACGATTCTATCGCTCTTTTTATATAACTCGCGAACTATATCTTTTAAGTCTGTTCTTATAAACGGTTCGCCGCCGGTAATATTAGTGAAATACATTTTCGGCAGTTTTTTTATGGTATCAATACTTATTTCCTCATCAGGTGATGACGGGCGCTTATACCTGCTGCACATATTGCACCTTGCGTTGCAGCGGTAAGTAACGATTACCGTGCCGTTTAATTTTTTAGCCATTTTCCTAACCCTCTTTAATATAATTGCGCATTAAATAAACAGCGCGATTATTAACTATAAATTTTCATAAGTTCGCCGCAGTACTGCGAAAGAGTAACAAATTTCTTTTCAAGGCAGTTTGTGCTCATTTCGGCGGCTAACTGCCTGTTATTCAAAATTTTATTAATCTTATCCGTAAAATCATTTACATTTCCCGGCTCAAAAAGAAATCCTGTTTTGCCGTCCTCAATAAGTTCGGGTATGCCGCCTATATCGGCGCCGACAACAGGAGTGCCGTAAGATATGCTTTCCATAACGGAAAACGGGCAGTTTTCATACCAAATACTGGGATAAACAGAGCAAGCCGCTTTTTTAATAAGGCTTTCAAGTTCTTTCCCTTTTTTAAAGCCAACATTTTTTATATGCGGCGAATTATTTATCTCGTCTTCCATAGGGCCGCCGCCGGCGCAGATAAAATTAATATCCTTTGCGGCGATAATTGTTTCCATACCCTTTTCGGCGCTGAATCTGCCGAAGAAAAGCGCGTAATTTTCTTTTTCGGCGGGGGTTTTATCAACCTCATCGGTAAAATTATAAAGCACCTTTGTTTTTCCGCTGAAAACATTAGAAAGTTTTATTTTTGATTCCATAAACGCCGTTGGGCATATCACCGTATCAATAAGGCTGTAAACCTTTTTTAACTTCCAGAAATATCCCTCGGCAGAACCTATAACGCTTTTTAATTTTGACGAATGAATACATGAATTTTTAAAGCAATTAATAAAATTCCCGCCGGCGCATTTTTCACACACTTCACCAGCCGGGGTCATCATCATATGATTAGGGCACACAAGTTGATAATCGTGCGCTGTATAAACGATTTTTACCCTTTTGCTCGATTCTTTTTCGTATTTTTTCACTGCAAGAATAATACTTGGGGTAAGTTGGTAGTTAAAATTATTCAGATGAACGGCGTCCGGCTGAAAATCTTTGAGCACGGCAAGCATTTTCTTTTTTGCGTCCGCTGAATAGATAGTTTTAACGGGATAAGAAATTTTGGACAGCATTGAGCCGGAATGGAAATCCATATCTTTTGTATAAAGATTTAAGGAGTTGCCGACCAATCTGCCGGGGTGCTCCATACCGAAATACTGCACTTCATTGCCGAGTTTTTTCAACTGCTCGCCTATTTTAAAAATATAGGTTTCCGAGCCGCCGTTTGGGTATAAAAATTTATTTACTATCAGAATTTTCAATAGGTTCACCTTTGTAAAGCGCAAGAGTTTCGGCTGCTGTTTCTTCCCAGTTGTAGCGGGAAAGAACATAATCCGCGGCGCTTTTTTTATAATCTGAAACAATATCTTTGTTATTTAAAAGATATTGCAGTTTTTCTTTTAAATCATTTATATCGCTTTTTTTAAAATACACTGCGCTGCTGCCGCACACTTGCGTGCATTCCTCAATATCGGACGAAAGGCAGCAGTTTGAATAACTCATTGCCTCAAGCAGGCTTATCGGCATACCTTCCAGATCGCTCGGCAGCACATAAACATAGGCGTTTGAGTAAAGTTCTTCAAGTTCCCTGCCCTGAACAAAATCCGTAAAAATTATATTTTTGCCGTGTGCTTTTTGCCTGAGTTCATTAAAATAATCCTGCGAATGGCTTGAGCCGCCGGCAATAACAAGCGGCATTTCAGTATTAACGACCGAATATGCGTCAATAAGATAATGAATGCCTTTTTCCGGCACTATCCTGCCGAGATAAAGAATATACCCATCCTTTTTCAAGCCGTATTTTTCAGTAATAACATCTGCCTGACGGACAGCGGGTTTATTTATGCCGTTTGGGATATAAACTGTATCCCTGCCGTAAACATTTTTAAAATATTCGCCGACTGATTTTGAAAGGACGATTATTTCATCCGCATATTTTGCGGCAGTTTTTTCACCGAATTTAAGATATTTTGTGGCAAAACCGCCCCATTTTGAGCGCTGCCAATCAAGCCCGTGGATAGTTACAACCGTTCGCACGCCGAAAAGTTTAGGCAAAAAACACATTGCCGCAGGCCCCTCGGCATGAAAATGGATAACATCATATCCGCCGAAAAGCGCCCTTAAAGTTGCCAAAAGGCTGTAAACAAAAGCGTTTAGCGTTTTTGATTTTGGAGTGGGAACGGTGATTATCTTTATATTTTTATCAAGCGGCATATTTTCGCTTTTAAAATTACTGCCGGAAACATGACCGCCGCTGCGGTTATAAACATCTACCCGGCAGCCTGCCCTGCCGAGAATATTTGACAGTTCATACACAACTATTTCAATGCCGCCTTCGCGCGAGGGTATTCTTTTATGCCCTATCATGGCTATCTTAAGGTTTGAATTACCGCTCATTTTGCGCCTATCCCCCTAAGCACAACGCCAATTGTTTTGAAAATAATTTTAATATCAAGCCACGCGCTCCAGTTATCTATGTATTCGCAGTCAAGTTTAACAACATCTTCAAAATTTTTAATTTCCGAGCGGCCGCTTACCTGCCACATACCCGTTATACCCGGGCGCATTGAAAGGCGGCGCTTATGGTGGCTTTCATATTTTGAAAATTCATCTAAGGTGGGCGGCCTTGTGCCCACAAGGCTCATATCCCCTTTTAAAACATTCCAAAACTGCGGCAGTTCATCTATACTTGTTCTGCGTATAAATCTGCCAACTTTTGTAATACGCGGGTCATTATCCATTTTGAACATAAAGCCGTTCATTTCATTTGCCGCTAAAAGTTCTTTTTTTCTTTCTTCCGCGTCAACATACATTGAGCGCAGTTTATAAATATTAAACACCCTGCCGTTTTTGCCTACCCGCGGCTGTTTAAATATCAGCGGCCCCGGGGATTCAATAAGAAGAGGCACGGCAACTATAAGTATTATGGGCAGTGATATTAAACTGCCTAACAGCCCGCCTATTATATCCACCAGCCTTTTTAATATAACGGCTGAAAGCGGGAGTTGACGCGCAGCGGTAAGAGTGGCGGTTGGGTAACCTGCTACCATAGTGCATTCAACATTATCAAACTCGCTGTTTTCAACAAGTTTTTCAAGCGCAGGCAGATTGATATGGACGATAACTCCCATACTTTCAATCTCCTCAGCAAGGCCTGCTATTTCATTTTCATACTCATACGGAACATTTATATATACTTCATCAAGCGGTTCTCTGCGCACCCAATCAACAACATTGCTCATATTAGCAACAACCGGCACGGTGGAAACATATTCCACAGCGCTGGATTTTGCCGCAACCTTTGTACCGCCCGAGCCGCTGCTGCCGGGAAAAAAATATTTGCCGTTTTGATATTCCGCGTCAATTACGGCAACGCCTTTGATATGCCTTGTCCAGTCCTGCTGAAGATTTGAAACAAAATCAAACGCCCTGTAACCAACCGTTATTACGCCTACAAGATTTACAAAGCCGGAATTTGTGAAATGGCGTATCAGCAGACGCTTTGAAAAATACCTGTTGATACCCGAAAAAACAATAAAAAGCGTTAGGGAAATAAGAAACATATATCTGCCGTTGATAAGGTCGCTCCTTGTAAGGACGAGAGCAACGGAAAGGGTCATATATGTTAAAAGGCAATTTCTTAACACCGCTAAAAATTCCCTTGTTCTGCTTCTTACGGAAAGGTCCAAAGACACAGAAAAGCCAAAAAAGATTACGCAGAAAGACAGCACAAGAGATATTAAATATATCCACACAGACTGCTTTGTAATTGTGGGAATCTTTTTTATTGCAGTACATATAAAAAAGGAAATAAGATTTGCCAAAAGTAGTGATGAAAGGTCCACAGTAAATTCCACTAAAAGCTGAGTAGCCTTTCTTTTATTCATAATGCTCGCAACCCTTTTAAAAATTTTTGCCGAATACGGCGGGCGGTTTATTTATAACCGTAGCCGTAACCATAGCCATAGGAATACTTATATTTATAATCATACTTTTTGTAATAAGAATAATATTTATGCCTGCCGGAAGTAACATCATTCAAAATAAAGCCAAGAATATTGCCGCCGATATTATCAAGATTTGAAACGGCTGTTTTAACTTCCGCAATATCGGTCATATTCGCTTTTATGATAAGGATATAACCCGTTGTTTTCTGCGAAAAAACAGTTGCGTCCGTAACAAGATTTACGGGCGGAGTATCAATAAACACGCAGTCATAATGCTCTTTAACAAATTCCAGCAATTTATCCATTCTTGCGGAAGATATAAGTTCCGAGGGGTTCGGCGGAATCTTGCCGCCGGTAAGAACGGAAAGATTTTCAATTTCCGTTTTTGATACGGTGATATTATCCGTAAGCCCGGCAAGGATTTCCGAAAGCCCGTTTTTAACGGGAATGGAAAACATACGGTGGATTGTGGGATTCCTCATATCGCCGTCAATAAGCAGCGTTTTTTTGCCCATTTGCGCAAATGAAATGGCAAGATTAATGCTGTTTATCGTTTTGCCGTTATTGGCAGTAGGGCTTGTTACAACAAAAACGGGGCATTTTTCGCCCTTTTGCATAAAGAGCAGATTGGTTCTTATTGCGGAATACGCCTCTTTAACGACGAACGGCGATTCCGCGCTCAAAATCTTTTTAGGGTCTTCTCTTGAAAAGGCTCTTGACTTTTGCTCGTTCTTTTTATTTCTTGTGAAGAAAGCCATTATTTACTGCCCCCTTTCTTTAACTGCGAATGTTTAGTTTCGCTCTCCGGCGAATCCTCCGCCTTTGACGCAGACGGCACCAGCCTTGGTATAGTGCCGATAAGCGGGATGTCCTCAAATTCTCTTTCCAAATCTGCCTCTTCTGTAACGGTGGTATCAAACAATTCACGGATAAAGAAAGCAAGGAATGTTACAACGAAACCGACAAGTGCGCCGATAGCGATATTTAATTTGAAATTAGGTGAAGAGGGAGAACTCGGCACCTTGGCATAATCTATAACGCTGACGCCGCCGGCTTTAATTGTTTCAACAATCGCGTCCGGGGCAACATCCGCTATGGCATTTGCAATATCCGCCGCAAGAGCGGGGCTTGCACTTGTTACGGTAACCTCAAAGATTTCCGTTTCGTTGATTTGCGAACACGAAATCATTGAGCGAAGCTGAGAGGCGGTCATATTAAGTTCCAGATTCTGCGCGACCTCCTCAAGCACAAAATCGCTTTCAAGCACAACGATATATGTATTTACAAGCTGCTGAGAAGCGGTTATTTCTCCCTGCCCGATTGAAGAATCCGTGCTGACCCTATCCGTATTACTGTAAACATAAAGGGTGCAGGACGCCGTATAATTAGGGGTTATAAAAAACTCCGTTATACAGCCGGAAATTACGGCAACAAGAAGAGTGCCCAAAATTATATATATGATTCGCTTTTTCAGCATTGAAAAGACTTTTCTTAAATCTATTTCTATTTCTTTTTGTTCGTTCACTTTTTATCCTCCGCTATCTTACTGTTCTTTTAGTATAATAATATAAATAATTATATATAAATAAATTATAGCACATAACACTTACCTTATCAACTTAAAATAGACAAATATAAAAATAAAAGATACCAATAAAATATCGGTATCTTTGTACAAAATTCATAAAACGGTTTGTTTTTTTATACATTTGGATATTGATTATTCCAAAAAATATATTAAAATTAACTAAATTTCATAGTCAACGGAAACGGAACCGGAGCGCTTTTCATGCATATACGGCTTAACATATGAACAGTGATAAGGGTCGTTTTGATATTCTTCAAGCGCCTGCCTGTTTTCAAGCGTAACCTGAAGCAGAACATCATAACTTCGCTCTGAGCCGAGAAAATCCGTGCCGACCTCAATATCTTTCATTACGGGGACTTTGCCGCGCATTGAAAGCAGCCTTTCCTTAGCCTCTTCCTTAGCGGCGGGGCTGTTATCCTTAAGTTTAAAGCAAACAATGTGTTTAACCATAATTACCATAACCTTTCGTGCTGAAAAAATATTTTAAAAACCGCCCTGCCTTACCGCAGCCAAATAAGACGATTGCGGAAATTCAGCCGCCTCCAAACGCTAAGCGGATAAATTCCGGCGGCATTTAAAAACAATATTATTATCTTAATATTTGTTTTGCGCTATACCTGCCAAAACAGATTTTATAAAAATAACGGCGACCGAAACCGAACGCCGTTATTAATCTGAAATTATTTATTTTGCAACATCGCTTACCCTGGACTCACGGATAATATTCACCTTGATTTGGCCGGGATATTCGAGTTCATTTTCAATTTTCTTTGCAATTTCATGAGCGATATAAGGCATTTTATCATCAGAAACGGTTTCAGGGCAAACCATTACGCGCACTTCCCTGCCCGCCTGAATAGCATAAGCGCTTTTAACGCCCGGAAAACTTTTTGAGATTTCCTCAAGTTGCTCAAGACGCTTAATATAATTTTCAATATTTTCACGCCTTGCGCCCGGTCTTGACGCGGAAATTGCGTCCGCCGCCTGAACAAGGCACGCAATGATAGTTTTACACTCAACATCGCCGTGGTGCGCCTGAATAGCGTGGATTACTTCCTCGCTCTCCTTATACTTACGCGCATACTCAACGCCGAGAGCAATATGCGAGCCTTCCATTTCATGGTCAAGCGCCTTGCCTATATCGTGCAGAAGTCCTGCGCGGCGCGCAAGCTTTTCATTAGCGCCGAGTTCAGCCGCCATAAGGCCGGCAATGTAACTAACCTCAAGACTGTGCTTAAGTACATTCTGACCGTATGAGGTGCGGTATTTCAGTTTACCGAGCAGTTTAACAAGTTCCGGATGAACAGGACCGCAGTTCGCGGCAAGAACGGCTTTTTCGCCCTCCTGCTTAATTATCGCGTTTACCTCACGGGTGGATTTTTCAAACATTTCCTCAATCTTGGTTGGGTGAATACGCCCGTCCTGAATAAGGCGCTCAAGAGTGAGCCTTGCAATTTCCCTTCTTACAGGGTCAAAAGAACTGATTGTAATGGCTTCCGGGGTATCGTCAATAATGAGTTCAACGCCGGTAATTGTTTCGATAGAGCGGATATTTCTGCCCTCACGGCCTATAATTCTGCCCTTCATATCGTCATTCGGCAAAGCAACAACGGAAACGGTTGTTTCCGCGGTATGGTCTGCCGCGCAGCGCTGAATGGCGGTTGCAATAATCTCCTTGGCGATAACCTCGCTCTGGTCGCGCGTCATCTGCTCATACTCAAGGATTTTTTTGCTCTTTTCAGTATCAAGTTCTTCTTCAAGAGATGCAAGAAGATGCTTTTTTGCCTCTTCCTGAGAAAGTCCCGAAATTTTTTCCAGCATATCAAACTGGCTTTTCTTGATGCTATCGATTTCAATTAATTTGTCATCCGCTTCCTTAAGTTTTGCGCTTAAGGATTCATTTTTAGCCTCAATGGAATCCGCTCTTTTATCAAGGTATTCTTCCCTTTGATTGAGGCGGTTTTCAAGTTTTTGCACCTCGCTTCTTCTTTCGCGGATTTCTTTATCCGCGTCTGAGCGAAGTTTATGAATTTCGTCCTTTGCTTCAATAAGACTGGTTTTTTTAGTAGTTTCAGCCTCCTGAAGCGCGTCATTAATAATTTTTGTGGCTTCCTGCGTTGCCGAGCCGATTTCCTTTTCATTTGCTTTCTGCTTTAATACAGAGCCGAGCACGAAACCGATTATTGCAAACACAACAGCGCACGCTACCGCTATGATAACGGCAATGGTTACAGACATCATGATAATCAATAGCACCTCCTTCTGTTAATAATTTTTAGTTTAATCAAATAATCATCAGAAAAGGTACAGTTTTAATATAAACCTGAAAAATTCGGCAATAATGCTATATATTTTGTATATAAACACTATATAAACTTCATATAGTTCATAACAAATATAATACACCTATATGTTGTAGTTGTCAAGGCTTAGGTTTACGATTCGGCGCATGCGTTAAAAAAACAGACTGATAAACGGCGGCGCAGAGCGGAAAAGCGGGTGTTGACAAGAAAAAAATTAATGATATAATATAGTTAAAATTAAAGATATTCAGTAAAACTTTGATGGGGATAAGACTGCGTTTTAAGTTGTTTCAGAGAGTACCCGCCCGCTGAAAAGGGTATACAACCGCGCGTAAGCCACCGCCCCGGAGCGCTGCCAACACCAGCCGTGTGCCCGCGTTAAGGGCTTAATGAGAGGCGCTTTTGCGCAATTCAGGTGGAACCGTGGATTAAATTATTCACCCTGTGCACACAATGCACGGGGTGTTTTTATTTTAAGGATTTACAATTCCAAACACGCCGTGCCGAAACAACAATTTATAAATATATATGGAGGGAAAACTATGAAAATTACGCTTAAAGACGGCTCTGTTAAGCAATATGACAGCGCTATGACGGCAGCAGATATTGCAAAGGATATTTCAATGGGGCTTTACAGAAATGCGTGCTCCTGCAAAATAAACGGTGAAGTAAAAGACCTGCGCACCGTTATTGACGCTGACTGCTCGCTTGAGATTCTTACTTTTGACGACGAGGACGGAAAAAGAACTTTTAACCACACAGCATCACACATTATGGCGCAGGCTGTTAAAAGGCTTTATCCCGATGTTAAACTTACGATAGGCCCTGCTATTCACGACGGATTTTATTATGATTTTGATACCGAAACTCCGTTTTCGCCCGAAGACCTTGAAAAAATCGAGGCGGAAATGAAGAAGATAGTTAAAGAGGGTCTTGTGCTTGAAAGATTTGAACTTCCGCCGGACGAGGCAATTAAACTAATGCGGGAAAAAGACGAGCCTTATAAAATTGAACTGATTGAGGAACACGCCGGAAAAGGCGAAAACATAAGTTTTTACAAGCAGGGTGAATTTACAGAACTCTGCGCCGGACCCCACCTTATGGATGTTAAGCCCGTTAAGGCATTTAAACTTACAAACTGCACCGGCGCTTACTGGCGCGGGGACGCTAAAAACAAAATGCTGTGCAGGGTTTACGGCACTGCATTTCCGAAAGCCTCTATGCTTGAAGAGCATATGGCTATGCTGGAAGAGGCTAAAAAGCGCGACCACAGAAAGATAGGCAAAGAACTTGAACTCTTTACCATAATGGAAGAAGGCCCGGGATTTCCGTTTTTCCTGCCGAAGGGTATGACTCTTAAAAACACGCTTATTGATTACTGGCGTGAAATTCACCAAAAAGCAGGATATTACGAGATTCAGACCCCGATGATTCTTAACCGCGCGCTTTGGGAAAGAAGCGGCCACTGGGATCACTATAAGAAAAATATGTATACAACAGTTATAGACGGCGAAGATTATGCCATAAAGCCTATGAACTGCCCCGGCGGAATACTTGTTTACAAAACAAAAATGCACTCATACAAAGACCTGCCGCTGAGAATGGGCGAACTCGGTCTTGTTCACCGCCACGAACTTTCCGGCGCTCTGCACGGACTTATGAGGGTAAGATGCTTTACACAGGACGACGCGCATATATTTATGACCCGTGAGCAGATAAAAGATGAAATCAAAGGCGTTGTTAAACTGATAGATAAAGTTTACAATACTTTTGGTTTTGAATACCACATTGAACTTTCCACCAAACCGGAAGATTCGATGGGCAGCGAAGAGGACTGGGAAATTGCGACGGACGCTTTGCGCGACGCCGTTACGGAACTCGGCTATGATTTTGAGGTTAACGAAGGCGACGGCGCTTTCTACGGGCCGAAACTTGACTTTCATCTTACGGACTGCCTGGGCAGGACATGGCAGTGCGGCACGATTCAACTTGATTTCCAACTGCCGGAGAGGTTTGAACTTGAATATATCGGCGCAGACGGCGCTAAGCACAGGCCCATTATGATTCACCGTGTTGTATTCGGCAGCATTGAAAGATTTATAGGTATTCTTACGGAACACTTTGCCGGCGCGTTTCCGACCTGGCTTGCGCCCGTTCAGGTTAAACTGCTGCCGATAGCGGACAGACATTTTGACTACCTTAACGCAATAAAAGAACGCCTTGAAAGGCATGGCATACGCTGCGAGATTGATGACAGGTCTGAAAAGATAGGATTCAAGATTCGCTCCGCCCAACTTGAAAAAGTACCATATATGCTTGTTGCCGGCGACAAGGATATTGAAAACAATACTGTTTCCGTTCGCTCCCGCAAAGACGGCGAACAGGGCGCGTGCAGCCTTGATGATTTCATTGAAAAAATTGAAAAAGAAATAAGGAGCAGAGCGCTGTAAAAACGCGAATACAAAATAAAAACCGGATGCTGTTTAAATTAACGCATCCGGTTTTATTATTTATCTGAATTTAATACTTCGGCGGTTTTTGAGCCGTATTTTTTAAAAAAGTTATTGAGCGCCTGTTCATAAAGGGCGCTGTTTTGGTGATAACTGCGGGCGTGAACAGCGCCGTCAACGGCAATCATTTCCTTTTCGCTGCCGCAGGCGTCATACAATTCCTTTTCCATATAAAACGGCACAAAATCGTCATCTTTCCCGTGAATAAAAAGGACGGGAACGCGTGAATTTTCAACACATTTTACGGGTGAAGCGTCTTTAAACGAATAATGCGCGGTAATGCGGCAAAGAAAATCGCATATATAAAGGAGCGGAAAAGCCGGCAGGTGAAAAGATTTCTTCAGTTGATAAGCAAATTCGTCCCACGCGCTTGTATAAGAGCAGTCAGCAATTATACCTTTTACGGCGCTGCCGCTTATCTTATCGCTCGTCATAAGCACGGTTGCGCCGCCCATAGAAACGCCGAGCAGAAAAATGCTGAGGTTCGGAAAGCGCTTTTCCGCATAACTGAGCCAAAGCAAAGTATCTTTTGACTCATGGGTGCCGTAACCCATAAAACTGCCGCCGCTTATTCCGCAGCCGCGGTGCTCCGGCATCAAAACGGTGAAACCGTTGTTATAAAAATAATCCGCCTCAAAGGCAAATTCGCCGAGGCCCGAACTTCTTGCACCGTGGCAGGCAATAATAAGAATACCGTTGCTTTTTTCCGGCAGCAGCAGATTTGCTTTAAGAATTACACCGTGTGAATTTATACTGAGGCTCTCAAGCGGCAGCGTTTCAAAATGCCGCTGCGCTTCTTTTGCCTCCTGCTCAAACTTATCCGGCCCGTCATTCCCGGCTATAAGCGAATAGATAAAATCAGGAATAGGTATAGTCTTAAGCGATATGAGTTGATTTAAAACAACCGCGCACACCGCAAAAAGCAACAGCAACACTGCCGCGGCAGCGCAAACTATAACAATCAGCGCTTTCATTTTCTTTTACAGGCAAACACATGCCAGCCTTTTGCCTCATGGTGTTCTGATATTTCAAATCCGTTTTCGGCAAAGCATTTTTCAACTTCATCTTTTCTTGAATCTATTATTCCGCCGGTGATAAAAACGCCGCCGTCCTTAAGAAAATCAACTGCCTGCGGGGTGAATTTCATAATAACATCCGCAACTATATTTGCAACAATAATGCTGTATTTACCGCTGACATTTTCCGAAAGGTCGCCGCTTACGGCATTAAATTCAGGCGGCTTAAATCCGTTTTCAGCGGCGTTTGCAAGAGCGGTTTTAACGGCAAGTTTATCAATATCAACGCCGAAAGCGCTTTTTGCCCCCAAAAGCAGCGCTGCAATGGAAAGAATACCGCTGCCGCAGCCCACATCAAGCACCGTTGACGCGGGATTTATATATTCCTCCAAAAGTTCCAGGCATAAGCGTGTGGTGGGGTGGCTGCCCGTGCCGAAAGCAAGGCCCGGCTCCAAATTGAGCACCACTCTTCCGTTTGTATCCTCCGCCTGCTCCCAAACCGGCTTAATAAGAAGCCTTTTGCCCACGGGAACAGGGTGCCAGTATTTTTTCCAGTTATTTATCCAATCCTCTGTTTTGCACTCGTTTACAGTAACGGAGTGCTCTATATTTTCGGCGTTCAGCCTTTCCTCCAAGAAAGAAACTGCCTCCGCCGGATTTTCCTGAGGGCTGATGTAAATATGGATAATGCCTTTGGTGCGGTCTTTTGCAAGGAGTTCATCTGATATAAGGTCTACATGCGCTATCTCAAGCGTTTCCTCAACAACATCAGAATAATCCTCTATGTAAATACCGTAAGGCACCGTCATATTTGCTATATTTCCCGCCGTTTCAATATCTTCTGCGGGCACTGAGACTTTTATTTCCGTCCAGTCCTGCTGCCATTCTTCCGCCATTATATCACCACAGCCTTTCTTAATCGTCCAAATTAACTATATGCTCCGTGCCGGAAAGGCCGTGATTATAAAGTTTTCTGTTTTCAAGCGACCACTGCCTGTCCGTAAATTTACCGGGCTCCACCTTTGAAGTTGCGCTGTGGAACTCAAATATCTGAGCGTCCAGCGTATCGAGAGCGGATAATATCTGAGCCTCAACAAACATGGGGCGCACGGGAGAGCCGAATTCCGGCACGCCGTGGTGGCTTAAAATCATATGTTCAATAAGTTGGGCTTTTTCCTGAGGCACGCCGAGGCGTTTTGCCGCCTCATCAACCCAAACGGCGCCTTCAACAAGATGGCCTATAAGTTCGCCGCCGGCTGAATATTCCTTTACAAGGCCTGTTTTTGAAAATTTAAATTCCCATGTTTTGGCAACATCGTGAAGTATTGCGCCGGTGAGCAGCAATTCCCTGTTTATATTAGGATAAATTTTGCATATCTGCTCCGCCATACGAACTATTGATATTGTGTGCAGCATAAGACCGCCCACCATTGCGTGGTGAAGTCTGAACGCCGCCGGGCTTGTTACAAGAACATCTTTTTTGCTTTCCATAATATCCGTAACTATTGCTTTAAAATCAGCGTCTTTGAATGCGGACACTTTTTTCATAAGCATATCATATATCTGCCTGCCGCCCACTTGAGTTGACGGAACAAGATCCGCAAGATTATAATCGTCAGTATCCGACGCGGGGCGTATCTGCTGGATTCTGAACTGCTCCCTGCCGTTATACTGCTCAACCGTGCCTCGCACCTTAACAACGGATTCTTCCTCAAAGAGTTCTCCGCCGTGAAAATCCCAAAGTTTTGCGGGCATTTCGCCGTCCTTATCACCTATTAAAAGATCCAGATAAGAAGAGCCGTTTTTAGTTTTTTTAACCTCGCATTTTTTTATAAGAACAAACCCGTCGCACAAGCCGTTTTGCAGTTGTTTGAAATTCATAAGGAATTACCTCTGTTTCTTTTTAGATGAATTAATTATATACTAATTTTGAATTTTTATCAATGCAAACGCAGCAATTGTTATATTTACCCCGCTGTTCTTGACAAATTAAGTTTTGATTGCTAAACTATGGATATATATTAATTACTATAATAGGGTATTATTAAGTTGAATTTTGCTTGGGGGCAATAAATTGAGTTTTGATAATTTATGCATGAACTGCTTTGAAAAACTGACCGACGGCAGCAAATGCCGCAAATGCGGGTTTGACAATGATTCGCCGGCAGATATGCTTTTTCTGCCCAGAAAAACACTGCTTGCAAACAGGTATGTTGTTGGCAAAGACATTTCGCAGGAAAGCGACGCCGTTACCTATATGGGGTATGACACGGAAAGGGAAACTATTGTTACCATAAGGGAACTTTTGCCAAAGGGAATTGCCAACAGGCTGGAGGGCAACCCGGATGTTCATATCCGCGAAAGATACAGAAAAGATTTTGAAGGTTATAAAAAATCATTTACACAGCTGTGGAAAACGCTGAAAAGCCTTAACTCGCTTTCAGCGGTTATACCCGTTATAGATGTTTTTGAGGCAAACGAAACAGTTTATGCCGTTTCCGAATGGATGGCAACGGTTTCGCTGCGTGAATTTCTTATAAGAAATGAAAACAACAATATTCCTTGGGAAAAAGCCAGGCTTATGTTTATGCCGGTGCTTACTACACTTGAGCGCCTGCACGAAAATTCAATTATCCACGGCGGAATATATCCTGACAATCTTGTTTTGTGCGGCGACGGCAAAGTGCGCCTTGCGGGATTTTGCATAAGCGAATGCAACACGGCAAACAGTGAACTTGAATTTAATGAGCACGAGGGATACACCGCCCTTGAGCAGTATGACAATAATCACAAAATATGCCCGGCAACGGATATATACGCTTTTTCCGCCTGCATATACAGGGCGCTTGTGGGCACTAATCCGCCCAGCGCGCTTTCAAGGGAAACAAATGACCGCCTTATGATTCCGAACAGAATTGCGGAAACTATTCCGCCGTATGTTATAAAAGCGCTTGGGGCAGGGCTTCAGATATATCCCGAAAAAAGAATTCAGAATGTTTATGATTACAGGGAACTTCTTAACGCCGCACCGTCCGTAGTAGCCAAAGCGGCGGATATTAAAGCAGTTGAGGAGCGAGAGGCGCCGGCTGAGGAAGAACCTGTTTCAAACCGTGAACCGGCAGCGCCGCAGCCAAAGAAAAAAGGGCTGGGCAAAGCGCAGATTGCCGCTATTGTTATTGCGGTTATAGCCGTTATTGCAGCGGCAGTATATATCTTTGGATTTTCCGGACTTATAGGCGGCAAGGAAGAAGAGACGGAAATTACTACTTTGGCTCAGGTAACCGTGCCTGATTTCAGTTCCGTCGGCTACACTGAATCAGATATAAGAAACAGCGGCTCGTGGAATCAGCAGTTCAAAATAACATTTGAATATGCCTATTCGCCGGATTATGACGCGGGAATAGTATTTCAGCAGAATATTCCTGCCGGCGAGCAGGTGCAGGAAGGCAGCGCAATAGTGCTTACTGTAAGCCGCGGCACACAAATGGTTGATATTCCCGATGTGGGCGGTTTGACGGAAGAAGACGCAAAAGAGCAACTTGAATCGCTTGGATTTAAAGTTGAAATAGTTTATTCCTACAATGACGGAACTTATACTGCTGGAACGGTTAAAGACGATGACGGCATTGCTCCCGAGGCGGGGTCGTCCGTGCCGAAGGGCGATACTGTTATAATTCAGGTGTACGGAGAGGTTGAAACAACTACAGCGGCTCCGGAAACAACTCCCGGCACCGCTTCTGACACAACTGACGCTCAGTAAACAGCAATGAAAAAGTTTTTTTACACAATTTTTGCAAACATATATTATGCTATAAAAAATCTTTTACCAACGCCGCTGATTATAACCGCAGCAGTTACTATAATAATGATTTGCATAATTGTATTTAACGCAAAAAAGAACGGCGAAAACGCTAAACAGGCGCTTAAAAGAAATGCGCCGCGCGTATGTTCATCAAGCCTGTTTACGCTTTATCTTTCGCTGATTTTAAACGCAACGGTATTAAAAAGACTTTCAGAACCGAAATATGATCCGTTTTCAGATATACTCGGCAACTGGATTATTACGGAACAACAATACACCTGCAATACCGACCCGCTATGGAATACGGTTATGTTTTTGCCGTTTTGCACTTTACTGTATTTATTTTTAAAATATGCGCTTAAAAAGACGCCCGGCATTAACCGGCTTTTACTGATAAGCGGCATATCGGGATTTTTGCTCAGCGCCGTAATAGAAACACTGCAAATCATCCTGAAAGCGGGAACATTTCAGTTATCAGACTTATTTTACAATACGCTGGGCGCAGTTTTGAGCGTGCCGCTATATCTGCTTTTGGCAAAGGCGGCGCGTGCCGCGCATAACGCTTACCTAAAAAAGCACAGCGCTAAAAACAAATAAAAATCAAAAAATTATCCGCCCGAACTTTTACATAGTTCAGGCGGATTTTTATTACACCTTTATTTTATTACCGTGTTATTTTAAAGAGCGCGGCGCCGTGTGGCTCAATAAGAGTTTTAAATTTATTTTTAACACCGTTTCTTATTTTTCCGCTCCATACCTCAAGCAAATCATACGGCTCGCCCGGCATTAGAATCTCTGTCAAATCAAACGCAACCTCCCGCGGTTTATCAGCCGTATTGAAAAGCGCAAGATATTTGCAGTTTTTGCCGTTTGAAACCCACACTATTGTGCCTTTGCCGGCGTGCTCGTTTCTTGAGTGCTGATGAGCGCCGAAAGAAGTTTTGTGCATTTTCATAAATTCTTTATTTGTAAGCAGAGAAAGAGTCCACCCGTCATTTTCCGGCATATTACCGCCGAACATAAGGGGACTTCTGAATATTCCCCACAAAGTCATCAGGGTTATTTGCTCCGGCTTTGTAAAAGAAGTATACCTGTTTGCCTTACCGTGGCACGGCGCATTTTTGGAAATCCTGCCGAGGGGCAGCATATCGCAATCCGGCCAGGAACTGCCGCGAACTTCATTTTGCCAAAGCAGGCATTTATCAAACATATCGTGAAGTTTGCCCCAGTCATCCCAGAAATCGCCGGTAAGACGCCACATATCCGCATTTCTGTGCAAATGAACGGCGTTTTCTATATGCGCCGGGCCGGGAGAAAGGGACAGCACAATTTCCCTGCCGCAGGAATTTATTGCGTTTCGTATCATTTCAATTTCATATTTTGCCGAATACGGATTATCCCACTGCCTGAATTCCGTAACACAAATATCATCACACTTAACGAAATCAACTCCCCAAGAGGCATACAATTCAAAAATGGAATTATAATAATCCTGCGAGCCGGGGCAGTTTTTACAGCCGTACATATCCGTGTTCCAGGAGCAGACGGAAAAATGGTGAGCAATATCGCGGCAGTTGTATTTGCTGCCCTTAACAGGCAGACCTGCGTGAGCCGCAGCGCGCGGAACGCCGCGCATAATATGTATGCCGAATTTAAGCCCAAGGCTGTGGCAATAATCCGCAATGGGCTTAAAGCCTTTTCCTCCGGCAGAACTCGGAAAGCGGTTTTCGGCGGGGATGAGCCTGCCGTAAGAATCCATATTAAGCGGATAAAAATTATTGTAATCATTATCCTTTGCTTTTGGCTCGTACCACTGAATATCGCAAACAATGTATTCCCAGCCGTATGGCTTAAGATACTTTGCCATATAATCCGCATTTTCTTTCAACTGCTGTTCCGTTACCGCCGCACCGAAACAATCCCAACTGTTCCAGCCGAGCGGCGGGGTTTTTGCCGGCTTTTTATACATAGGCACACCTGCTTTGCACATATTATATAAACATAATTATAAACATGTGAAAAGCAAAGTCAATATTTTTTAAAAAATAGGAAAATAAAAATCAACCTGCGCATAATAAAATGACCGGCTAAAGCCGGTCATAAATTACCGTTATTTATTTTACGGACAATTAATTTTTATTTTCCTCTGCCTCTCTTGCGGCTTTTTCCGCCTTGCGCTGAGCGCGCTTTTTCTTTGCCTTATAGCCAAGAAGTTTATCAAGATGTTCCTGAGGTGTTGAGCAGGCACCGAGGGTAACTGTTTTATCTCCGTAAATGCCGTGAAAATCCGAACCGCCAGTTAAAAGAAGTTTATTCTTTTTGCATATTTCGGACAATCTTTCAATATCCTCATCGCTTGCAAGCGGATGCCAAACCTCAACGCCGTCAAGCCCCATACCGGCATATTTTTCTATTTCGTCAAAATTATCAAATTTGCTTGGGTGAGCAAGCACCGCAATACCGCCCGCCGAATGGATTTCATTTATAACTTCATCAACGCCGGGATATTTTGTGGGCGCAAGAATATTAGTTTCACTCTTTTCATCAAACAGAGCGTGATAAAGGTCGCCGAAAATTTTATCGGTATAACCGGCGTCCATAAGAGCGTGCATAATATGCTGCTTAAAAAGGTTTGTTGAGCCGGAAGCGTGGCTGATAATAAAATCCGATGTTATCGGGAATCTGCCCGCTGTTTTAAGCATCATTATCTGCCCTGCGCGTTTACGGGCAACGGAAATACGCTTACAAATTCCCTCCAGCCTGTTGGGAGCATCTGCAAGATAAGATAAAATATGCGCTTTTTTGCCCGCTTCAAAATCAAAAGCCGAGATTTCAACTCCCGGTATAACATTTACTCCGTAACGCTTGCCGATTACCTGCCCCCTTACCGTGCCGGCAAGGCAGTCATGGTCCGTTATGGCAATAGTATCAATACCGCTTTTTTTGGCAATAACAATAAGGTCTTCAATACCTACGGAGCCGTCGCTGAGTTTTGTGTGGCAATGTAAATCAGCCGCCATAACTTCACTCCTAACTAAAATATTTTCCGCAATTCAAAATTTCTGTTATACAATTATTATAACATTGTTAACTAAGGGTTGCAATACTAAATCGTTCAAAATTTGGCATAATACACAAGATTTTTATTAATTTTTTGTTATTATTAACAATGGAAAGTCAAAATCGGTCATTACTATTCAAACCGTTTCAACTCTCTGTATAACTCAGCAACAGGCAAACCTACCACATTAAAGTAATCGCCGTCTATTTTTTTCACAAGCAGCGAGCCTTTGCCCTGAATTCCGTACGCTCCCGCTTTATCAAAGCACTCGCCGGTACCGATATAAGAATTTATTTCATCATCAGAAAGCGGATAGAAAAACACCTTTGTTTCCTGAAAAAACGAACGCTCCTTACCGCCTTTTATGAGCGTTACACCGGTGAAGACGCTGTGTTCCCTGCCTGAAAGGGATTTCAAAATATTAAAAGCGTCCTTTTCATCTTTGGGTTTGCCTATAATACGGTTTTCAAGCGCAACAACGGTATCAGCGCCGATTATGATTTTATCACTCGGCGACAGCGCGCGCGCCTTTATCCCTGAAAGATACAAAACCGCGTCTGCAGGCAGGATACCGGCGGGCAAAGTTTCATCAACATCAGCCGCGGCAACATCAAAATCCGGTGTTATAAGGCGCAAAAGTTCGCGCCGCCTCGGTGACGCGGACGCAAGAAGTATTCCGTTTTCCGCCATTAAAACACACCTCTGTAATAAAGCCCTCTTGTAAACTCAAACGGTGCAGGACTTCCGTTTTTATACAGGGCGATAATATTTTCAACCTGCTTTTGTGATTCGTCCGTAAAATAAAAATGGGCAAAATCCGTTTTTACATCTTTAAATTTATCCGCAAGATAAACAGGCACGGAATTAAGTATTTCAACACACGGATACGGCGAGCAGACAACCTGAAACATTTTGCCTTTTCTGTCTTTCAGAGTTCCTTTTTTACCGCATTTTTCACACCCGACCGTATTTTTAACCGGGCAGTTCCTTGCAAGCATAAGCGGAAGTTTTCCGTATACGATAACGCCCGTATCACGCGCATTCACCTCATTTGCCTCCCGCAGTGTGAGTTCAAATGACAAAACAGGGTGCGGCACAAGACGCGCCGAAACGGAATTAAACACATTTAGCCCAAAATCGCCGAACGCTTCAAACCCCATATCGACGGCGAGTTTAAGAGAGCCTGCATTGCCGCAAAGCGCCTGCTTTACTCCCGCTCTTTTAAGTTCGTCAAGCCGTTTTACAAGCCGTTTTTCGCTGCCGAACAGTCCGCGCGGAAGTTCAGCGCCGGCATTGTGCTTTATGAAATCGTCTGTTTTTGCCCAAACCGGTAAAAATATTCTTTTAAACGGATGGGACTGCGGTATCTGGGCGACATTGGAAAATCTTGCCGTGAAATAAGGTTTGGCTGTATTTTTTATTCTTTCCGGCGGCATTTCAAGCGGTTTTAAATCAACAGTTTTCTTTTTTAAGCGGGATAAATTCTCAACCGCTCTGCGGCGCATATCGTTAATTTCGCTTGCGCTCATAACAAGTCCGCCGTCAATATCAACATTTACATTGCCGGCATAAAACTGAGTTCCGCCGAGTTTTGAAAGCCTGCTTTTTATGCTTTCCGCCGCAAGCGTGGTCTTAACTGCCTTTTGCGGGACGGCGCCTTTGATATTCACCGTTCTGCCGAGGGCGCTTGCCGACAGCGCCGCCTCTTTACCAAGGTGCATATCAAAATTCATATCAAGTTTTACAAGCGGCATTTCCTTTTCATAAAGGCGGGAAAGTTTCTTTAGCACGCCCGCCGCCGCAACAACATCTTCTTTGCTTCTTGTGCCAAACATACCGGAGCCGGTTTTGCCGTCAAAATAACCGCTTGTAAATCCGCTGCGGCTGAAAACGCTTTGCAGTGCGTTTCTTGTTTCATTGGAATAATTGCCGCGCATAGCCTCTTTCAGGGCTGTAACCGCCGCCGCAACATATTCCGGGCGTTTCATTCTGCCCTCTATTTTAAGGCTGACAACGCCGAGTTTTTCTATTTTTGAAAGTTCATCTATAAGGCTTAAATCCTTTAGGCTCAAAACATAGTTTCCTTTAGAACAGGCGGAAAAAGGCAGGCGGCAGGTTTGAGCGCAAAGCCCCCTGTTACCGCTTCTCTGCCCAATCACGGCAGACATATAACACTGCCCGGAAACGCTCATACAAAGCGCACCGTGAACAAAAATTTCCAGTTCAATATCTGACGAATCCGCTATTTCTTTTATTTCGCTGCTGCTCATTTCACGCGGAAGAACAACGCGGGCAAATCCCGCTTCTTTAAGCGCCGCAACGCCGGACGGAGTCATTACGCTTGTTTGCGTAGAGGCATGCAGACGCGCCGCGGGAAAGCAGTTTTTTATCATATGGGCTATTCCCGTATCCTGCACTATAAAGCCGTTTATTCCGCACGAAAGCGCGTGGGAAACAAGGCTGTACGCCTCCTCAAATTCGCGGTCTTTACAAAGTGTGTTTACCGCAAGATAAATTTTAACGCCTCTTGCAGAGCAGTATTCGGCGGCACGCTCAAGTTCATCATCATTAAAATTGCCGGCATTCCTGCGGGCGCTCAGCGATTTGCCGCCAAGGTAAACCGCATCCGCGCCGCATCTGACGCCGGCAACAAGTGCTTCCCGCGTGCCTGCGGGTGCTAAAATTTCAAACTGCATATATTACCTGAATACCTGTTCAGCCGTTCAGTTTTTCCCTTAAGTTTGATATTTCCCTGTTGAGCCTTTCTATTTCCCTGCGGGCAACATCGACTTCCATACGCGCCCTTGCGCTGTCCTCAAGATAATCTTTTATCTGAGCCCTTAAGTTATCTGCCGAGGCGGTTGCTTTTTTGCAGGCGTCCGCCTGGTCAAGAGCAACAAGCACCGCGCACTGGATTGAAGAAAGGCTGGGATTCTGCGATGAGATATTTTTCATTTCGCCGTCTATAAAATCGCCGAGTTCTTCAACATATTCAGCGTCATCCTCTGTTATAATAGAATAGGTTGCGCCGCAAATTTTTATTTGAACCTTATTTTTAGCCATAATTCACACTTCCGTAAATAAAATATTAGATAGTTTTACTAATTTAGTATAACAGGATAATAAAATCTTGTCAAATAAAAAAAGATTTGGTATTATAGCGTTATCCGATAAAAAACAAGCGAGGGCTTTTTTATGAAAACTCAAAGACACGAAAACATTTTTTCACTTGAAACTCAAAACTATCAGTATGTTTTAGGCGCAGGCAAAAGCGGGGTTTACCACCTGCACTGGGGCGGAAAATGCCGTATAGAAGATTTTGAAACCTGCGAACTTTCAGAGCAGAATTCAAACCATTCCGTGCTTGATTTTACAAAAACGGAATATGTGCCGTTCGGCGGAACAATGTACCGCGAATACGCACTGAAATGCGTTTTTGACGACGGCTGCAGGGACACAGTGCTTGAATATGACAACTGCAATATAAAAACCGACTGTATTGAGATAATTTTAAAAGACAGAAAATACGGTCTGTCTGTATCGCTGATTTACAAACTGTTTGAAAACAGCGATATAATTGAGCGGTACGCAGTAATAAAAAATGAATCCGATAAAAACATAGTGCTTGAAAAGGCGGCAAGCGCTGAAATAAATCTGCCCGGTGAGCGCGCGTACACCATAATTAATTCAAACGGCTCCTGGGGCGGTGAATTCAGAAAAACAGAGCAAAAACTTGAAAGCGGAACAATATCCTACGAAAGCAGAAAAGGCACCACGGCGCACCACCACATTCCCGCGCTGATAGCCGCCGAAAACCCGGCGGAAGATACCGGCGCTGTATATTTTGCAGTTCTTGCATGGGACGGGAATTTTAAAGTTTCCGCGGCAAGGGATTTCAGCGGAAAAACAAGCGCTGTAATAGGCCTTAATGATTTTGATTTCTCAAAAACGCTTGAAAGCGGAGAAGAATTCAGGACACCATCTGTTTACTGCGGCATAGCAAACGGACTGGGCGAAATGAGCAGAAAGATGAATGAATTTGCGGTAAAAAATGTTTTGCCCAAGAGATTTGCTTATGAAAATCTGCCCGTGCTATACAACAGTTGGGAAGCGACGGGATTTAATGTAAACGAGGCGGGGCAACTTAAACTTGCGAAAAAAGCGGCGGAAATAGGCTGCGAACTCTTTGTTATGGACGACGGCTGGTTTTCAAGCCGAGTATCAGATAAATCCGGGCTTGGCGACTGGGATGTGAGCAAAATTAAATTCCCGCGGGGACTTAAGCCGCTTATTGACGGTGTAAACGCGCTGGGTATGGATTTCGGAATCTGGGTTGAGCCTGAAATGGTAAACCCCATATCGGAACTTTACAAAAATCACCCGGACTGGACTTACAATTATAAAACGAGAAAGCCTAATCTTTTAAGGAACCAACTTGTGCTTAACCTGACAAAGCCTGAAGTTCAGAAATATATTCTTGATTTTCTGGATAAACTGCTGAGTGAAAATAACATTAAATACATAAAGTGGGATATGAACCGCCCGTTTTCAGAGATAGGAACGGATAATCTTAAAAACGGCAAGGAACTTTGGTACAGGCACACAAGAGCCGTTTTCAATATTGTTGACGAACTTAAGAAAAAACATACGGATGTTCAGTTTGAGGCATGCGCAAGCGGCGGCGGAAGAACTGATTTAGGCTCGCTGAGCCATTTTGACATGGTGTGGCCGAGCGACAACACCGACCCGGTTGACAGGCTTGACATTCAGCAGGGCTACAGCCTGCTGTACCCGATAAAATGTATGCGCGCATGGGTTACGGACACAAATAAGGAGGCGCGCCCCGTTTCAATGGCTTTTAGGTTTGCCGTATCAATGCAGGGCTCGCTTTCCGTTGGCGCCGACCTTACTAAACTGACAAAGGCGGAACTTGCGGACTGCAAAAAATACATTGAACTTTACAAAAAAATACGCCACACGGTGCAGTTCGGCGACCTTTACAGGATTATGAATTACGCTGAGGACAAAATTTATTTCACCGGCTATGTGAATAAAGAAAAAACGCAGGCAGTTTATTTTGCCTGCACCGGGGCAAATTCTTTCTTTAATGACAGAGATGTTACGCTGCGCTTTAAAGGGCTTGATGAAAACGCCGTATACAATGTTAAATCTGAATACAGAAAATTCAGAAAAAGCGGCGCTTATCTTATTAACAGAGGCATTGATATTTCTTACTGCAAACCGCTTGAATCCGAAATATTCGTGCTTGAAAAAGAATAGAGCAGCATTCTAAATAAAAATGAATATAAGAAAATCCCGAAAACAGCAGCAACGCCGTTTTCGGGATTTTTTTTGCAAGCATTAATATTTTTTAAGTTTATCCTCGTCAAAAGTTTCAAGGAATTCATCATAAGTGCCCTTATAATCAGTTATCTTACCGTCTGAAATATCCATAATTCTATCAGCAACAGTTTGGATAAACTGATGGTCGTGAGAAGTGAAGAGCACCGTTTCAGGATAACGGATAAGGCCGTTATTAAGCGCGGTAATTGATTCAAGGTCAAGGTGGTTTGTGGGCTCGTCAAGCACAAGCACATTTGCGCCGCTGAGCATCATTTTGCAAAGCATACACCTTACTCTTTCCCCTCCGGAAAGGACATTGGCTTTTTTAAGCGCGTCATCACCGCTGAAAAGCATTCTGCCGAGCCAACTTCTTATATCTGCCTCAAGAGTTTGGGTGGTATACTGTCTGAGCCAGTCAACAAGTGTAAGGTCTACGCCGTCAAAATATTTTGAATTATCACTCGGAAAATAACTTTGCGTAGTTGTAACGCCCCATTTAAATTCGCCCTCATCAGGCTCCATCTCGCCCATAATAATCTCAAACAAAGCGGTTTTTGCAACGCTGTCCGAGCCGACGAAAGCAACCTTTTCGCGCGGGTGAATAATAAACGAAACATCATCAAGCACTTTTCTGTCCCCAACCGTTTTGGTAAGGTGGTCAACGCGCAGAAGGTCATTGCCGCATTCTCTGTCCGGCTTAAAATCAACATAGGGAAAGCGGCGGGAAGATACGGGCATTTCTATCATCTCAAGCGCGTCAAGCTGCTTTTTACGGCTTGTTGCCTGCTTGGATTTTGAGGCGTTTGCGGAGAAACGCTGAATAAATTCCTGCAATTCTTT
>CALWID010000007.1 GCA_944380635.1 uncultured Eubacterium sp.
TCTCGGGTTCCTTTCTTTCGTCGTTGTTCAATTTTCAAGGTCCTTTTTCCGCACCCGTTTCCCGAGTGCCTGATAATCATACCACACCAAAATGCGATTGTCAACAACTTTTTTAACGAAAATTCAGTTTTTTTTCTGTTTCGTCTTTTTACACAAAAATTTTCGGTTGCATTTGTATTTTTTATTTGCTATAATTGAATTTACCTGCTATGGGGTATATTATTTATATACTATATTTATTACATTATATAAAAGGAGTGATAAAATGCCTATCAGAATTGATGAAGAACTGCCCGCAAAGCAAAGCCTTGAACTTGAAAATGTTTTTGTTATGAGCAACAGGCGTGCGGACACGCAGGATATACGACCTCTTGACATTATAATTCTTAATCTTATGCCTACGAAAATTGTTACTGAAACGCAGTTATTAAGGCTTTTATCTAACTCTCCGCTTCAGATTAATGTTGAACTTTTGCAGGCAAGCACACATGTTTCAAAAAACACGCCTATGGAGCATATGCTTAAATTCTATAAAACATTTGACGAAGTTAAGCACAACAGATATGACGGAATGATAATAACAGGCGCACCTCTTGCCGACCTTAAATTTGAGGAAGTTGATTTTTGGGACGAACTTTGCAGCATTTTTGAATGGACGAAAACAAATGTTTATTCAACAATGTATCTTTGCTGGGGCGCTTTTGCCGCGCTGTACTACAAATACGGAATAGAGCCGAAAGTGCTGACGGAAAAGAGATTCGGAGTTTATCCTCATTTCAGCCTTGATATTACTCACCCGCTTATGAGGGGAATGGATGATATTTTTTATGTGCCTCACTCCCGCGAATGGGAACTCAGCACATCTGACATTGCAAAAGTTAAAGACCTGCAAATTATTTCATACAGTGAAGAAGCGGGCGTGCACATTATTTCTGATATGGACTGCCGCAACTTCTTTATAACAGGGCACAGCGAATATGACCGCGACACTTTGGCAAAAGAATATTTCAGGGACCTTGAAAAGGGGCTGCCCATAAAAAAGCCGGTAAATTATTTTCCTAATGACGACATTAATCTTGTGCCGAAAATGAACTGGAAAAGCGCAGGAAACCTGATTTTTTCAAACTGGCTTAATTACTTTGTATATCAGAAAACGCCTTATGACTTAAATAATCTATAATATGCGCAAAATGTATAAAAGCATTATGAAACAGTAAAGAATTTCAAAACTGCTGATAAATTGAATATTAAAACGGCAGGACCCGGTTTGCTCTGAAATGCAAGCCGGGTCTTTTATTTAAGCAGCGCTCTTAACTTTTTTAGTATCTCTTTTTCTTTTCTTGAGATTTGGACTTGTGAAACTCCGAGTTTTTCAGCGGTTTCACTTTGAGTTTTGCCCTTAAAATATCTTGAGTCGATGATAAACCGTTCCTCGGCAGACAATTTTTCAATTACCTGAGAAAGAGAAATTCTGTCAAACAACTCTTCCCTGTCATCAAACGGAACATCAAGATTTTCGCTTCCGTCCTCCCCGAAAGAATTAAGAGAAAGCATAGGGTTTATTACATTTAAAATTTCAGCCGTTTCGTCAATATCACATCCAAGCATATCGGAAAGTTCACTGACGGTTGGCTCGCGCAGTTCTTTTTTTGCAAAACGCTCTCGCAGCATTTGCGCCTTAACTGATTTTTCCTTAAGCGCGCGGCTGACTTTAATTGCGCCGCCGTCGCGGAAAATACGCCTGATTTCACCCATAATAACGGGTACGGCATAAGTTGAAAACCTGAAGCCTTTACTTTCATCGAAATTATCAACCGCTTTTATAAGACCTATGCACCCTGTTTGGAACAGGTCTTCGTAATCCACTCCCCTGCCTACGAAACGCTTTGCAATTGAATGAACAAGGCCTATATTATCCTCTATCATCTTATTACGGAGTTCTTTTACCATTTGCTTTTTCCCTGAATTTTTTTAATGAGGGTAACGCTTGTGCCGCTGCCTATTTTTGAGCGGACTATCACTTTATCGCAAAAACTTTCCATTACCGTAAAGCCAAGCCCTGCGCGCTCGCCCTCTCCCGTTGTAAAAAGCGGGGTCATTGCCTGCTGTATATTATCTATGCCGCAGCCCTTGTCCCTGACTGTTATTTTTACTGTTGAATCATCTATTTTGCCGGTTATGTAGATTTTGCCGTATTTATCCTTATACCCATGGACGATACAATTTGTAACCGCCTCTGACACGGCTGTTTTAAGGTCTGCAAGTTCCTCTAAAGTTGGGTCGAGCGGCGCCGCAAACGCCGAAACTACCACGCGGGAAAATCCCTCGTTTACGCTTTTACTGCTTACAGTGAGCCTAAATTCATTTTGCATTTTTGTTCTCCTTTATTTTTCTTTTATCTCGTTAATTATGGCTATCCTGCCAAGACCGGCAAGTTCCATTATTTTTTTAGTCTGCGGGGTTACATTTCTTATTTCCACGCTGCCATGGTGATTCTGCATAATCCGATACCTGCCCATTACAAGACCTATGCCGCTTGAATCCATAAACGACACATTTTTAAAATCAAGTATCAGATGATTCGGTTTTTTGCAGCTTACAGCCGCGTCAATCTTTACCCTTATTTCACCGGCGCTGTGATGGTCCAGTTCGCCGATAAGATACGCTATCATTAAATTTCCGCTGGATTCAATAGTTACATTCATATTTTTCACTCCATAAAAAATATCCGCTTTAGTAAATATACCAAAGCGGATATAAATAATTTATCGAAATATGAAATTAAATCAAATCTTTTCTGATATCCCGCGCAAGAAAAAACGAACCGCAGACAAGAATAAACATATTTTCCTTTTTAGCAAGTTCAAGCGCCTTATGCGGATTTTTTTCATAAGTTACCGAATTACAGTATCTGCCGGCAATTTCCGCAAGATTTTGGGCGGCAAGGGTGCGAGGATTTGAAGTTTCAGTAGTAATTATTTTACGACAACGCGGCGCGATTATTTTTAAATACGCATTACAGTCCTTATCCGCCATCATAGAAATAACAGCGGTTATATGCTCCGGCGGCAGGTTATTAAGCAAAGCGCGCGCGCCGTTTTCATTATGAGCGCCGTCAAGCATAATGCCGCCGAACATTTCCTGACGGGCAGGTAGAGAAGGATACTCAACACGAGCGCATCGGCGAAGATACGCAATACACTCTTTTGCAACGGCGATATTATTCTTTTTAAAATCACTTTGCGGCGGAATCTTTATAATTCTGCTGCCGGTATCGGCACATCTTCTTTCAAACACTTCCTCACATTCCGGATTCGGATAAAGAATACAGACGGAATTATTTTTAATAATGCCCGCTTTTTGCGCCGCTATTTCCTTTACGGAATTCCCGAGAAAAGCGGTATGGTCCATAGAAACAGAGGTTATAACTGCAAGTTCCGGATGAGTGAAAGCGTTGGTTGCATCAAGAGCGCCGCCCATTCCGCATTCCACAACGGCATAATCCACCTTTTCATCAGCAAAATATTTATACATAACTGCGGTAAGAAGTTCAAATTCTGTTACCGGCTCATTTTCATATTCGGCAACATATTCTGAAAATCTTTCTTTTGGGATAAAGGCGCCGTTTATCTGTATCTGTTCTCTGTAATCCACAACCCAGGGGGAAGTGAACAGCCCGGTTTTAAGGCCGCAGTCAGCAAGCGCGTTTGCAATAAGATTTGCAACGGTGCCTTTGCCGTTTGTACCGGCAATATGGATAATTTTTACTTTTTCCTGCGGATTGCCCATTTTTGACAGAAGCGAACTTACGCTTGAAAGCCCCGGCTTAACGCCGAGGCTTTGCTTTTTCTGCATTATATCTATTGCGGTATCGTAATTCATTAAATCACTTTCCAATAGAATCAAGAGATTCCTTTAAGCCTGCTATTTTCTCCTGAAGTTTAGCGGCGTCCTCTCTGTTTTGATTTACAACTTTCTCCGGCGCTTTATTTACAAATCCGGGATTTGAAAGTTTCTTATTTATAAAATCGAGTTTATCCTGTGCTGCGGCAAGTTCCTTTTCAAGGCGCTTTCTTTCAGCCTCAAAATCAACGAGTTCACCCATAGGGATAAAGATTTTAGCGCTGTCCGTAATTATGGTAACAACATTTCCGAGTTCCTCAAAAGAATCGGAAACAGTTACATTGCCGGCATAAGCAAGGCGCTTAATAAATTCTGAGCCGTATTTAAATGTTTGCTCGTCTTCCGTTTCAACATACACCGCTGCTTTTCTGCTTGGGGGAATATTCATTTCCGCTCTGCGGTTTCTGATTGCTCTTACCGCCTGCATAATTTTTTCTATCTGCTCTTCTTCTGCGGTGAAATTCAGAGTTTCGTCATACTCAGGCCACTTTGAAATCATTATTGATTCAGTATCATGCGGAATTGCCTGATAAATTTCCTCCGTTATAAACGGCATAAAGGGATGAAGAAGTTTCAGAATATCTGTAAGAACATATACGAGCACGGCTTTGGCGGTATCGGCGTCCTCGCCGCTTTGAAGTCTGATTTTAGATATTTCAATATACCAATCGCAGAAAACATCCCAAATGAAATCATAAAGTTTTTGGATTGCAACGCCGAGTTCAAATTTTTCAAGATTTACCGTTACATCTTTAGCAAGAGTATTTACCTTTGAGATTATCCACTTATCCTCAAGGGCAAGTTTCTCCGGCAGCCCGGGGAATTTATAATCATCGCCGAGATACATAAGAACGAACCTTGCGGCATTCCAAAGTTTATTAGCAAAATTGCGGGACGCTTTTACTTTATCATCTGAAAAGCGCATATCGTTTCCGGGCGAATTACCGGTTGCAAGGGTAAATCTAAGAGCGTCGGCGCCGTACTGGTCTATAACTTCAAGCGGGTCAATGCCGTTGCCGAGGGATTTACTCATTTTTCTGCCCTGAGCGTCACGGACAAGTCCGTGTATCAAAACGGTATCGAACGGAACCTGGCCGGTATGCTCAACCGCAGAGAATATCATTCTTGCAACCCAGAAGAAAATAATATCATAACCGGTTACAAGGGTATTTGTGGGATAAAAATATTCAAGTTCTGGAGTTTTATCCGGCCAGCCGAGAGTGCTGAAAGGCCAAAGCGCAGAACTGAACCATGTGTCAAGAGTATCGGGATCCTGCTCAATATGAGTACCGCCGCACTTAGGGCATTTTTTAACATCTTCTTTGGAGACTGTTACCTCGCCGCAGTCAGCGCAATAGTAGGCAGGAATGCGATGCCCCCACCAAAGTTGGCGGGAAATACACCAGTCTTTGATATTTTCCATCCAATGATAATATATCTTGCTGAATCTTTCAGGCACAAATTTTACTTTGCCTTCTTTAACAACATCTATTGCAGGTTTTGCAAGTGGCTCCATTTTTACAAACCACTGCTTTGAAAGGCGCGGCTCAATTGTTGAATGGCAGCGATAACATGTGCCTACATTGTGGTTATAATCCTCAACTTTAATCAGAGCGCCCTCCGCCTCTAAATCCTTAACTATTTCCTTACGGCACTCATAGCGGTCCATACCGCTGTATTTACCCCAGCCGTCTGCTATGTGGCCGTCATCGGTCATTACATCAATTATTTCAAGATTATGGCGCAGGCCGACTTCATAATCGTTAGGGTCATGGGCAGGTGTAATCTTAACAACGCCGGTGCCGAATTCAATATCAACATAATCATCGGCAACAACGGGTATCTCCCTATGAACTATGGGAAGAACAAGGGTTTTGCCGACTATATCTTTATACCTTTCATCATTTGGGTTTACTGCAACCGCTGTATCGCCAAGCATTGTTTCAGGCCTTGTAGTGGCGAGTTCAACATATCCGCTGCCGTCTTTAAAAGGATAGCGCAAATGCCAAAAATGACCTGCCTGGTCCTCATACTCAACTTCCGCGTCTGAAATAGTAGTGCGGCAGTGAGGGCACCAGTTTACCATTCTTTTACCCTGATAAATTAGGCCTTTATTATAGAGATTTACAAATACTTCTCTAACGGCTTTTGAACAGCCCTCATCCATAGTGAATCGTTCTCTGTCCCAATCGCAGGAAGAGCCCATTTTTTTCAACTGCTCAATAATTCTTGAGCCGTATTGGTCTTTCCAAGCCCATGCGCGTTTTAAAAATTCATCTCTGCCGATATCCTCTTTTGTAACACCCTCTTTGCGCATAGCCTCCACTATTTTTGCCTCAGTTGCTATGGAAGCATGGTCCGTGCCGGGCAGCCAAAGAGCCTCATACCCCTGCATTCTGCGCCAGCGGATAAGAATATCCTGAAGAGTATTATCAAGCGCATGGCCCATATGAAGCTGGCCCGTGATATTCGGGGGCGGAATAACTATGGTATAAGGTTTTTTGGATTTATCAACCTCTGCGTGAAAATATTTTTTATCGCACCAAAATTTATAAGTGCGGTCTTCCACTTCCGCAGGGTTATACTGCTTTGCAAGTTCTTTAGACATTTAATCAACTCCGTTGCGGCATTGCCGTTATTTATGAATAAAAACAAAAAAGCCTTCGCCCCAAAAATGAGACGAAAGCAAAATTCCGCGGTACCACTCAAATTGCGCTAAAAGCGCCGCTCTTTTCCTTAACGCGGAAAAACGGACGAAGTTACTTAATTTCACCCCGCCGGCTCAAAAGCTACCTTCTTTTTCATTGCTTACAGCCTTGCACCAGCCGGCTGCTCTCTGAAAGCAAGCGGAAAAATACTCCTCTTTTTCTCAGCCGTTTTATATTGAAATTATATTAACAAATAAATAAAAAATTGTCAAGAGTGAAAGAGAATACGCTATTAGTTTGAGCGCATATGTTAAGCGCAAATTTTAATTGATATAAATTAAAAAGACAAAAAGATTCTATAATAAAATACTATAATATAAAGTTCCCGATACAGCGAATTAGAAATTGAACAAAAAAACTCCCGATGTTTTACCATCGGGAGCCGTTTAGTATTCAATTTAACTGTACATGGGACTTACCTCTTATAAATATTTAATCGAACAGATGAATTTCCTCAACATAGGAACCACCTCTTAAATTAAAAATTATAACTGAATAACAAATTTGTTAGCCCATCGGATTAAAGTCCTTTTCTAAAATTATTTTAAAAGAAATTATTGAAGATAACTCTTCAGGCTTTTGCAGGCAAAGCCAAAATCATAATAAAGATCAAATCTATAATCTTAAAATTAAATTTTTTAGACGCCTGTGTGCCCTTTTATGGGTTTCCTGCTATAACTTCTTAAGAAACTTCATAAAGCCCGTATCCGCCTCTGCCACTCATTCCGGCAGGATTCTGTCGATACCAATTACCGTTATTTTACCCGGACACTTTGCAGGCGTTTGTCTGAACAGGTTCTACATCCATTGGACAAATGCCTCCTTTTCTTAATACTCCAGTTGAACTTTGTGGCTGATTTCTGCAACTTAGCCGCTTGCCTTTATATTATCTTAATCTTTAACGCCTTTCACGCGCTAAACTCACATTAATTTTTTGATAATCTTCTTGTTGAAATATTAACTGTATTTTTGCTTTTTCAGCATTTCAATAACTTGATTACCTAATACAGTTTTATCAACAGGCTTTTGGCATTTTGCTTTTACGAACACCCTTAGGTTACTTATATTTCGCTTTTGGTTATCCTTGGTCTACACTTACCATAAAGACGCACACCGTACCTCTTGGCCTGGCTGCTTTGCATATAAATCAAAACCTTTATCCGGCCTCTCAGTTATATGCTTTATGCGGCTTTTGCGGAAACCCTGCGATTTACCAGCCACCTCTTAAGTTCATCTAAAGAATAACATACTTTTTAGCATTTGTCAATAGTTTTTTTCAACATTTTTTATTTTTTTTGTAAGTTTTATACAGGCATATATTGGTATTGACTATCGCTGAAATAAATATTATAATAATGACTTGAAAGGAGTTGTTAAAATGGCGGACGAAAAAGATATTTATGAGCCGGATATCATTTCCGTTACAGACGAAAACGGTGAGGAGATATTGTTTGAACTCCTTGAAAGATATGAGGATGGCGGCAATGTTTATGTTGCCATAACCGAATACAGAGATGATGATGAAGAAATCGTTGACGGAGATTATGAAGTAATAATTCTTAAAGTTATTAATGACGGTGATGATGAATTTTTGGAGGAAATCGAGGACGAAGACGAATTTAACCGTATCTCCGATATTCTTATGAAAATGGTTGAAGAGCAGTACGATGTTGAATATTACGACCCCACCGAACAATAATAATACGGTAAAATAAATTTAATAAATTACAGTCTGTGCATCTCGACAACCGGGGATTTAAATAACCCGAACAAGTTTTTAAAAGGGATTCAGACTCGCTCTGCGGGTATGCAGACCTCCCGCGTTATGCGGAAGTTGGGAGCACAAAACAGCGCGGATGAAACCCACCCTGCGTAGAGAGCAGGTTATCTTCAATCCCCGGCGGATGTGCGGATTTTAAAAAAATAACAGGCTGAGAATTAACTCTTCAGCCTGTTTAATTATGTGCAAAAAATTTATAATAACTGCGGGCTTATTTCATTTTGCTTATACGGAGCAAATGAAATAAGCCTTTTTATTTAACTCTGTTTGATTTTTTGCTTTTTATATATTTTACCGCAAAATCAAATATCAAAACGGCTATAATTCCGCCACAAGAATAACGAAGTTTCGTAAAGTAAAAATAACGGTAATATCAAAATCTGTTATTTTTTTAATAAATATTTTTTGAAATATTTTTTTACAACATTATAAATTCTGGTAAAGAGGCTTTTATTAAGATACGCATATTCTTTTTTTAGAGCAGAATTTTGCTTTGCCTCCTCATTCAACTGTTTATTTAACCGCGCGATTTCTTTTTCATACTGACTGCGTTTTTTCATATGATTATAATGCTCAAACCAATAATCGTTTGCCGCAAGCGCAACAACATTAACTTGCTGAACCGACACTCCGTTTGACAGCGCAATAATAATTTCCAAAATATTTTTAAAAAGAGGAACGGAATCAAAAGAATTATGAGCGGCGAAAACGCCCCACGCGGCGTATAACCACAAGAACATATTTGAATCAGAATTTATTCCGTAACGGGTTTCAAAATTAAAACGCTTTTTTAGATAATGAAACTGAACTTCCATATCAATATCCGAAAATAGATTTTCAATTAAAAGATAAGTGCTTTTCGGATGACTTTTTATTATCCCGGCAAAATCATTTCTTTTTTTAAATTCATCAGACGAATAATCGACTCGGGCAATTTGGGCAAATTCCTTTGAATACCATTTATAATTTTCTAAATCATACTGAGCGTTAATTGCGCAAACGCAGCAACCGTCTATAAAATCAGAAACGGCAACCGCGGCTGTGCCGCCGCCTGAACGGCCGTAAAGGATAATTTTTTTATCGGGAACGCCGAGGAGGCTTGCTATTTTTTTTATAAGAACTGCCGTATCCTGCCTGAAATTATCAGTATCTGTTCCGTAAAACCAGCCTAACGCTATCTGCGGATAAGTATTATACATAGGGTCATCTATACAAAGCACCGAAGCATTTACATCTTTATACCAAGACCAACTTGAAAAAGTGGGATAAGGAGCAAGATTTTTTCCGCCGCGGGAACGGCTGCCTGAAAAAAACACTATAAGATAATCAAGAGCGCCTTGTTTAAAAAAACATTCAAGATGGGCGGATTTGATGTTTGTATAAAACCTGCCGGAGGGCAGTTCATTGCTGTCAACAAAAAATTCGGACGGCTCGGCGCTGACGAGTGAAGAATCCGCCTTTTTTTCAACAATTTTTTTAACCTCTTTCACGGTGCTCTGCCAGTCGCTTACTTCATTAATAACGGGGGCAGAAGTAAAATTCAATTTTTTAATTTCTTTTACAGCGTTTTCCATAAACACACACTCATTAAAAATTCATTTTATAAATTAACAGTAAATGCAAACTATAATAATTTTTCCCTTATTTAACAAGAATAACACATTTATAAATAAATTACAAGAAGAACAGAATCATCGCATATTATGCTGATTCTTACAATAACAGACATATTTTAAAATAATATTATCTTATTTTTGCACCAAATTCGGCATAAAAAAGCGGCCGGTATAAACCGACCGACCGCTTATATTGATTAAATTAAGTATTACTCGCCTTTCATTTCAACGAGTTTTGCTTTGCCTTCATAAGCAGCCTTTGAAAGTTTAATAGAATCAAAGATCGCCTTTTCAATATCATCAGGAGTGCAGCCGAGTTCTTTGCAGTCATCAAGCGGGATAAAGAGATTTAAGCCCATAATATCTGCAAGACCTACGGGGTCAATACCGGAATCAACGCCTCTCTTAGCGTAATCCTTGCGCATTACAAGGCCGAAAGCCTGGAACGCCCACTTCGGGCAGTCAACAATCTTTCTATCCGGGATACCGTCCATAGCGCGGTAAACTATCTTAAGGAATTTCCTCCAAGTATAGTTATAGCAGGAAATTCCGTAAGCGCGGAACTTGCCCTCGCCCTTTGAAGCAGCCTCATAAGCCTGCTCTGCGGCGCCTACCATAGCCTCGCCTACCTGACGAACGGTAAGCATAGCGGTACCGCCTGCCGGATACATTGTGAAAGGCATTTTTTCAAATCTTTGAAGTTGCTCGATAAGGATAACCCAAACAGGTTTTCTGCCCGGCTGTGTGCCAAAGATATAAGGAAGTTCAAGAACGCCAACCTGGAAATCGGAATCAGAATACTTTTCGCAAACCTTTTCCTGCTCATAACGGCTTCTGATATAAGGATGCTTTTCGGTAAGATTCATATCCGGGCGCTCTTTTGCAAGCCAAGTGAAATATGAGCCGCAAACAACAGCGCCTTTCATGCCTGCTTTTTTGGCAAGAGGCAGATACCTCTCAAGCGGAGCAATATTGTACTTATAATAATAATCGTAAACAGGTGCAGGAAATTCTACTCTTTCGTCTACGCCGGTAGCGAAAACGAACATATCGTAGCCTTTCATCATATCTACCATTTCATCATCTGTAAGTTTGTTTGCATCCTGGAAAACAATCTCCATTTCCTTAGGCAGCGGTGCGCCTTCCGGAAGAGGAGGAAGTGCAAGAGTTTTGATTTCGTTTCCACGGTCTACAAAAATCTGTGCGGCAGCAGAACCAAGAAGACCTGTTCCGCCAATCATAAGAACTTTCATGTTTATGTACCCCCATACATGAATTTATAAAAAGTTTATAAAATGATTATAGCACCAAAGGTGTAAATCGTCAACAAAAAAAGCAAATAAAAAGCCGGAAACCGGCAAAAAACGCGCGCTCTTAACAAATATTAAGAACGCGCGATATTTAAACATTAAACGGGATGAACTTTATTTTCAATATCGTCATGTTTACCGTCAAGCCCGTACTTTTTATCTCTTCTCTTTTGGAAGAATTTAACGGCGACATCGCCGAACTGAGCATAGGAAAGAACATCCTCTTCCTGCTCATAATATTCTGAAATCTCATTTCTGAATTTATCAAGTTCGGGTTTGAGCAAATCAGCGGGACGGCAGTCGATTATCTTTTCATCGCCGCATATCTTCTTTCTGAAATCGGGGTCAATCTCGCAAGGAGTTTTGCCGTAATAGCCGGCAACCATATCCTTAAATTCCTTAGTTACCATTTTGTAACGCTCGCCGAGAATAACATTAAATACGGACTGAGTGCCGACAATCTGAGAAGTGGGCGTAACGAGCGGCGGATAACCGCTGTCTTTACGCACGCGCGGAACTTCTGCAAGAACTTCCTCAAGTTTATCCTCTTTACCTGCCTGTTTAAGTTGGCTGATAAGATTTGAAAGCATACCGCCGGGAACCTGATAAAGCAGAGTATTAGCGTCAACACCGAGAACCTTGGGGTTAAGGAGCCCCTCTTTAAGGTATTTTTCACGAAGAGGAGTGAAGAAATCACGAATCTCCGTAAGCGCTTTAAGGTCAAGCCCCGTATCATACTCAGTACCTTTAAGCGCCGCTACCATTGATTCCGTTGCCGGGTGAGAAGTACCCATAGCAAGCGGGCTGATAGCAGTATCAATAACATCAACGCCTGCCTCTATACCCTTAAGGTGAACCATTGAAGCAAGGCCGGAAGTATAATGGGAATGGAGTTGAATCGGAACTTTAACAGTTTCTTTCAGCGCCTTAACGAGGTCATAAGTGCCGAACGGAGTAAGAAGACCCGCCATATCTTTGATACAGATAGAATCTGCGCCGGCGTCTTCCAACTGCTTTGCATAACGGCAGTAATACTCAATATCAAAAACAGGGCCGGTTGTGTAAGAAATAGCCGCCTGAACATGACCGCCGTACTTTTTAGCGGCGTTTATAGCCGTTTCAAGGTTGCGCACATCGTTAAGCGCATCAAATATACGAAGAATATCAATACCGTTATCAATACTCTTTTTAACGAAATAATCAACAAGGTCATCAGCATAATGGCGGTAGCCGAGCATATTCTGACCTCTGAAAAGCATCTGGAGTTTAGTATTCGGGCATTTTCTGCGGATAAGGCGGAGTCTTTCCCACGGGTCTTCATCAAGATAGCGGAGGCAGGTATCAAAAGTTGCGCCGCCCCAGCACTCAAGAGAATGGTAACCTATCTTATCCATTTTTTCAAGGATGCCCTCAAATTCATCCGTTCTCATACGAGTGGCAATCAAAGACTGATGCGCATCTCTGAGGACGGTTTCGGTAACACCTATTTTTGCCATATATTCACATAGCCTTTCCGGCTGCGGATTTTATATCGCACTGCCCAGCAGCAGCCTTGCAGGGCGCGAAAGAATCCCAAACGGGTTATAATCAAAATCAGTTCATTGAAACAAGAATCTGACCTGCTTCAACACTATCTCCCTTAGAAACATTAACGGAAGCAACAGTGCCTGCCTGAGGAGCAACAATTTCATTTTCCATCTTCATTGCCTCAAGGATAACAAGCACATCGCCTGCGTTAACGGAAGCGCCGACAGATACTTTAATATCAAGAATTGTGCCCGGCATAGGCGCGTCAACAGTTACAGAGCCCTGAGAGCCGGCGGGCGCGGGAGCAGCAGCCGGTTTTTCCTCAGCAGCGGGCGCGGGAGCGGCGGCCGGAGCAGGTGCGGGAGCAGCAGCCGGAGCGGGCGCAGCAACGGGAGCAGCAGCAACAGGAGCGCTGCCTGCCTCATCAACTGTAACATCATAAGCAGTACCGTTTACGGTGATAGTATATCTTTTCATATTTTTAATCCTCCTAATTATTTAACAGAATGTTTTCTTGGCAGGGTTGTTTCCCTTTTACCTGCGAGCACATCAAGCGCCGCAATTATCTTTGCTCTTGTTTGAGCGGGAACAAAAACATCATCTATTGCTCCGCAGGCAGCAGCCGTGAACGGAGAAGCAAGACTGTCCTCATACTCTTTTTCTAAGTCCGCTCTGTTTTCACCTTTAGCAAGCCTGTCATTATAAAGAAAAGCGACTGCGGCTTTAGTATCAAGCGGTGAAACAACGGCGGTATCCCAAGCGTAAACCAAATCGGCATTTGAACCTCTGCCGGCAAGAATTATATATGCCGCGCCGACCGCTTTGCCGGTAATTACCGAAATTTTCGGGCAAGTGGCGGTTGCGTAAGCGGCGGTAAGTTTGGCGGAGGCAATGAGCATTTGATTCTCACGCTCTTTGCGCAGGCCGTTTGCGCTGAGAAGCGTTACAACAGGAATATTGAACGCATCGCAGAATTTCACGAACGCCTCAGCCTTGTACGCGCCGGACGGACAAACAGATTTACCGTTAAATCCAACAAAACCAACCGTTGAGCCTGCAACTGTTCCGAGGGCGGTTATGCAATTTTGAGCATACATTGATTTAAGTTCGATAACAGAGCCATCGTCCGCCGTTGAACTGATAATTTCAGCGGCAGAAGCGCCCGTATCCGCAGATGAGGCGGGCTCAGCAAAATCATATACCGGAGGAGTGCTGAGATTATTTGACGGCATAAGAGTAATTATATCTCTTACTGCTTTAACAGCGCTGTCAAAATCATCCGCAAGGATATCAACAGTGCCCTCTTTTGCACAGTCTTCAGCAGTTACCTCAGAAGGCGCAGTTACATAAAAATCAGCGTCCTTAACAGCAACAACAACATCCGCCATATCGGCGATAAGAGCGGTTGTGCCGACAGCCGCACCGGCAATAATTGAGATTTGTGGAACGACACCCGAAACAGAAGTAGACGCCTTTACGATATCGCCGTAAGCGGAAAGACCCTCAAAACCCTCTTTAAGAGCCATACCGTTTGAATCATAGATACCGACTACCGGGCAGCCCGTTTTGGACGCCAAATCATAAATTTTCTTGATTTTCGCGCACTGAGCAACGCTTACGGCGCCCCCGTTTACTGTTACATCCTGAGAAAAGGCGTACACGGGCGCTCCGTTTACAGTACCGAAACCGGCAGTAACTTCAACATCTCCGTTTGACGATTTAGCAAAAGCGTCTATTTCAGTCATAACGCCGTCATCAAACAGTGAAACAAGCCTTTTGCGCGCTTCGGTATCTTTTATTGCAAGTTCACTCACACGAATATCCTCCTTATTTAAATTTTCTTATGAATATATTTATCCATTCTTTGGTATTTTACCACTTTGGGCACACAATATCAACTGTTTTTTAATTTAGTTTCTATATTATTAATAAAATAAAGCGGCGCATTATATTTTTATATGATAATTAAAAGCGGGAAGATTAAATCCTCCCGCTTTTGTGTGATTTACTGATAATTAATCTCCGAATGAAACATCGGTATCGCCGGGCTGTATATCCCCTTCGACGCTTGTAGATATTACTTCTGCAAAGTTAAACATCTCAATATCAGCATATGGTTTTAAATACTTTTCTTTCATTGTTAAACCTCCTTACCGAGCAGCCGCTCTACTGCGTTTTTAGTGTTTTGGTCTATTTCATCGTCCGCAAGGACAAGGTTTGCCACCTCGCTGAACGAGCCGTTCAGGCTGTTTGAGTAGAAGTACATCCCGTCTATGCAGACATAGGCTCTTACTGATATATTTGTATCGTAATTACTTGCCGGAATATCAGTAAATACAAGATTAAATACTGTTGTGCCTTCTGTTGAATTATCAAGATTTACCGCTGTTTTTTGTTTAATATTATCTGTGCCAACATTTTCAACAGTTAATTTTGATGAATGATAAGGCGTACTATCATAGTTGTAATGATAAATGAATCCGTATTCAATATCAGAAGCCAAATCCTCTATTTCCGGTATTTCATTCCATGAGAAACCGAAGCGAAGCCCTGTTTTTGTTACTCTTATGGAGCGACCTTTATCTTCGATATTAACAGGGTTTTCAATATTCTCATCTCTGTAATCACTTGGTATATAGTTTACACCGCGTTCCATTGCCCATTTTGCCGCATAAGAATCTTCAGGAGCAACTATTGTTAAATTAGGATTATCTCTCAAAAGACTTAAATATTCTGTGCTTTCTGATAAGTAAAATACGGTATTTGCTTTTTCTGATAAAGATCCTATATATTTTATATTAGGTAGGTATGCCCATTCTAAATTATGGCAATAGCGCAAGCCATTATCGTATTGATAAAGTGTATATACTGCTTTTGGTGCGTAAATATATCTGAGGGAAAGTTTTATACCGTCCTCATCATCAGAGGTAAAAACATCTGGTAAATATATTGCATTTGGAATATATAATTCTTCAAGAGCAAAGCAGTCTGTAAAATTATTCTCATAAGGCATACGCGCAGCATCAACAAAATTCGGCATATTTATATGCTTGAGTTTTTGACAATTATTAAAAGTACTGCCTCCAAGAAAAGTTACGTTCGGAATATCTATATACTCCGCCTGACTGCTTTGAAAAGCACCCGAATCGTTTATCTCCGTTATCAGCGGCAGATAGATCTCTTTAAAGTACGAATAGGCAAATGCGTCCGCCTCCAAAAGTTTTATCTTTGTAAGGTCATACTGCCCGTCTTTTACAAACTCGGTAAGCTTTGTACAGTTTTCAAACGCACCACCGCCCAACTCTTCTAATTCAGGTGCATAGAGCCATTCCAAGGAATAGCAGTTACTGAACGCTCCGCTTGCCCAGTACATGAGCGGCAGATCGGCAGCTATGAGCGGCGTATCGGCAAAAGTGTCCTGGAAATTATACACATTCGGGAAATACGCATAGGTAAATGCTGTGCCTTTAAACACGCTGCCGTAAAATTCCTCAACCGTTTCGTTAAAGTTTACCGATTGCAGTTTTCTGCACCCCTCAAAACCGGAACGGCGCACCACCTTAACGTTCGGCATATCCACATTCGTAAGCGAGGTGCAGTAATAAAATGCAAAGATGCCGATATCTTCAACGCCGGGAGCGGTTATGCTCGTAAGGCTTGCAGCCTGATTAAAGGCGTTTCTGTTCAGTTTGGTTACGCTTTCAGGCAGAACGACCGCCTTTATATCAGTAGAGTTGAACGCTCCGCTTGATACTGCCGTCGGCGTTATACCGTTTATCGTATCGGGAACGATAATGCTCTTTTCATCCCCGGTATAACCGTTTATAGCCCCTGCATCGGTTATGGAAAATTCGCTTTCATCGGCAGGATAGATTACGGAATAACTGAGAGGAATATACCTGCTTTTACTATCCTCGTTAATGGCTACTGCCACAAAATTCATGGCGTCGGTTATTTCTATCGGCTGGGTATATTCCGTTCCATTTGTCAGGGTTGGCACGGTATTATCCGTGGTATACATAATTTTATAACCGTCAGGCGCAGTCAATTCAAGGCTGAACGCACCGTTGTATGAACCACTTTCTCTGCTGACAGTAGGTGAAGGAGCAAGCGCGTCTTCAAACAGCGCTGAATAATTTAATATACCCGCACCGCACCACTCGACAGTTGATGTATTATTTACTATTGGAAAAGCTGCATCTTTGATTTTGGTTTCTACCTGAGTCGGTGTAAGGCTGTCATCAAGCATAAGAACGGTTGCTGCCGCTGCTGCTACAAACGGCGAAGCAAAAGAAGTGCCGCTGTAACTGCTTGTATATCCTCCGCCCATAGTGTATGTAAAGATATTATCACCTGGAGCGGCAATGTCTATGACTGTGCCGAAATTGCTGTAAGAACTTCGGGCATTTGACGAATTGGAGGCGGCAACGGTAATCACATTGCTTATATTTGCAGGTGAATAATTGCCGGCGTCAGTTGAATCATTACCTGCTGAAACAACAACTGTAATGCCCTTTGCAACAAGACTTTGTATCAATTCGTTCTGCGTATCCAAAAACGGGTCTGCTTTGTTTATCTCACCGCCGAGGGATAAATTGATAACATCGGGAGCATCTTTTTCAGAAAGAATATGGTTTACAACGGCAATAATCTGAGTAGTAGAGCATTTTCCGTTAGAACCGAGTACTTTATACGGCTTGATCTTTACATTATCCGTTGTGTTTTGTGCGATAATGCCGGCAACCATCGTGCCGTGCCCCTGATCGTCCATACTGCCGTTTGTCTGACCTGTTGAACTGAAATTCAAACCGGTTTCAACGATTCTGCCCGCAAGTTCCGGGTGCGTGTGGTCAACACCCGTGTCCACAACACCGACAGTAATTTCGGAAAGCTCTTTGCCTGATTCTTTTATGGCATTTAAGGTTTCTTGTGATTCAATTCTGTCATTGCCCCAGCGTGTTGAGGTGGAAGAAGTGGAATTGACATCTTCACAAGACAGAATGCTGTCATACTGCGCGTTGTAACCGTCCGCGACAAGGCGTTCCTTTGCGGTGGCAGCGGCATCCTCGCTGTCATACTGCAAGACGGTATAGCCGAGGGCACAGATACTTTCTGCCGCTCCGTAATCATTTTTAACTTTATCAGATGGTACTACGAGCCTGTCTTTGATAAATACCTGGGAGCTTTCGGCATCGTCAACATATTCCTCATCCGCATCATACTCACCGATAAGTTCATTTACACAATCGGAAAAGTACCCGGTGCTGTTTTTATTTGTCTGTGCCGCGATTATACTTTGGCAGGGTGAAGTAACAGACATTAAAAGCATTATTGAAATAAAAAGTGAAATGATTTTTTTCATAATGATACCCCTTTCTTTTTTTTAATATAGAAAAATATTATAATTTTTGCAACAAAAATGCCTAACTATCGAAAAATATGCCCTAATTATCGAAAAAAATAATGCCAACCCTTAAAATTAGGGGTTGACATTTGTTTTTTTATATTGAATAAAGTATTATTTTTTTGAATTTGACTGATAAGTCATACCGCAGGAGTGAAACAGTTTTTTTAATTGAGTTTCATTCAAATCACGGAATTCGCCGGTTTTAAGCATACCGAGTTTTACGCCCGCTATTGCAATTCTTTTAAGGCGGATAACTTCAAGGCCGAAATGCTCGCACATTTTTCTTATTTCACGGTTTTTGCCCTCATGGATTTTAAATTCGAGTACAGTTCTGTCCTTTCCCTCAACAAGGGGAACAACTTCGCAGGGCGCGGTTTTGCCGGAATCAATCTCAACGCCCTCACGCAAACTTTGAAGCACATCATCGCTGACTGAGGAACGGATAGTTACGCGATAAGTTTTTACAACATTATAAGACGGGTGCATAAGCGAATTTGCGAGAGCGCCGTCATTAGTTAAAAGCAGCAGGCCCTCTGAATCCCTATCCAGCCTGCCGACGGGATAAACGCGTTCTTTAACGCCGTTTAAAAGTTCCATAACGGTTTTTCTGCCGAATTCATCAGAAACCGTGGTAACGAATCCGCGCGGCTTATTGAGCATAATATAGCGCAGATTTTCCTGCCTGCCTATTTTTTTGCCGCGGACGGTTACTATATCTTTTTTTGGATTTATTTTTGTACCGAGAGCAACGGGGTGGCCGTTAACCTTAACCTTGCCCTCTTCAATTAATTCTTCACATTTTCGTCTGGAGGCTACGCCGCACTCCGCCATAAATTTTTGAAGTCTTACATCATTCTGATTCGGCATAATAATATTCCGCATTATCCTCAGCCGTTATATAAACGGTTTGGATTTCCTTTTCTTTATATTTTACAACTGCTTTGCCTATTTTATCCCCCGCAGAAACCGGGCAGTAGACAAACGGAAAAGCATAGAGTTCAACGGTTACATAATCTTTATTAAGGACACTTACATCAGCAAAATACGAACATTCGATAACATCTTTTGTTCCGCCCACTGCGGGAACGCTTATGGAATCGGAAAAAGTTTGATTACTGTATTTTGCAAAACATTCGTTATAAAGTTTTTTATGGTCATTCCAGTCATCGGGCGCGCCGAGAGTAACGCAAACAAGTGTATTTGAGTTTTTCCGCGCCGCGGAAACAAGACATCTGCCGGCTTTATCGGTATAACCGGTTTTACCGCCGATACAGCAGTCAAGTTCGCTCAAAAGGCGGTTATGATTATAAATTGCCAGACTTTCGCCGTTTATTTTTACATTGGCGGACGGCATTGCAAAAATACTTGCGAATGTTTCGTTTTTAAGCGCATATGCCGTTAAAATTGCCATATCCCTGGCAGTGGAATGGTTATCGCCCTCATCAAGCCCGGACGGAGTAACAAACAGCGAATCGTTCATACCGAGCTGCGCCGCTTTTTTATTCATTAAGCCCGCAAATTCGTTAAGGCTGCCTGCAAGGTATACAGCCGCGGCGTTTGCCGCGTCATTGCCGGACGGCAGCAGCATACCTACAACAAGGTCATAAAGAGTTATTTTATCATTCTCCCGAAGACCGAGCAGAGAGCCGTGGGTATTAACCATATCCCAGGTTACATTTACCGTTTCATTCAGTTTGCCGCTTTCGCAGGCGATAAGAGAGGTCAAAATTTTAGTAGTTGACGCCACCGAGCGCTTTTCATCTGCGTTTTTCTGATAAACGACCTCAAATGTATCCGCGTCCAAAACTATTGCGCTTGCGGCGGAAATATCCGCGGCGGACGCATTGGAACACGGAAAAGACAAAACGGCGAACAAAAGCGCCAAAAACAACGAAATTTTCCGCAACAAAATTAATCACCTGCTAATTATATGCAGGTGATTAGAATTATATATTTATTTTTCTGAATCGGTATTTTCTGTTTCTGTTTTATCAGAATCCTTAGCCTTAAGAAGTTGGGAAATCTGGTCAACAAGTTCCGGAATCATAGCGATAGCACGGTCTGCAGATGAAGTATAATTATTAATCTGCATCATTCTGACCTTTTCGCCCTGAATAACGATGAACGCAACGGGAGAAATGGTGATACCGCCGCCGCCACCGCCGCCGAAGAGTTCGTTATTCTGCTTAGACGGAAGATCCGTGCCGCCGCTTGTAAAGCCATAGGACACTTTTGAAACAGGGATAAGAGTAGTATCGCCTGTTTTAATGGGCTCGCCGATAATGGTTGAAACATCAACCATTTCGCGCATTTTTTCAAGTGTGTTTTCCATAATTTTGTTTACGGGTGTTTCTTTCATAGTAATTTTCTCCTTAAAAGAAATTATTTATTATTTTTATTATTTTTGATAATATTGATTAAAAAAGTTTTTACGGCAGCCAGCGCGACTTTGAGCAAAAGGCCAACGCTGATTGAGCCGATAAACTGAAAGCCGTATTCGTTGCGCGGGGCAATGAAATCGGGAGCAATAAGGTCGTCATAATTATCTACCCGCATACCGCCGAGCACTGCGCCCTTAAACGGATAATAAAAGCGGCAAACTCTGCCGTAAGCGCGGGCAATTTCATCCGCATTGCCGCCCCCAACGATTATTTTAACATAAAACGAATAAATATGAAAGCCTTTAATTAAAACGGAAACGGCGCTTGAGGCAGTTTCAAGCATATTTGAAACAAATTCCATTATGCCGACAATGCCGTCTTTATCCCACATATTTTTGAAATAATTAGGCTTTTTCTCATTTTGCGGTGCCGGTTTATTTTCCGCAGACTCGGTTTTATTTTCATCCGCAGCAGCGGCGCTCTCGCTTTTTTGCGGAGCCGGCTTAATCTCTTCATTATTTTGGTTATTCTTTTTATCTTTTTTATTTTTATTATCTTTTTTGTTCTTCCCTGTTTGCACCTTATTTGCCGCGTTTTGCGGAAACAGAATAAAATTCAGAATTTTGGTTAATTCAATATCTTTTTCTATCCACAAAATGCTGATAGTTGTTTTCCATTTATCTGTATAAGTAACCGTAAAAGTGGCTGAAACGGAAAGTATTGCGGCGATAATGATTACTATAACCGCTATAACTATAAGTGCTGTCATTATTCGCCCTCTTCCCCGTCTTGGTCTGTTTCTTTTAACATTGTATCATTTTTATCCTCATCAAACAAGGTGGTTTGACCATTTTCTTTATTTTCTTCTTCATGTTTGGGAAGGTCCGGCAGGTCATCAAGGCTTGAAAGCGAAAAACAGCGCAAAAATCTGTCCGTAGTGCCGTAAACAAGCGGTCTGCCGGGAAGGTCAAGCCTGCCTTTTTCTTCTATAAGCCCTTTCTGAACAAGATTTGAGATAGAGCCTGAGCAGTCCACGCCCCTTATCTGCTCTATAAAACTTTTTGTAACGGTTTTATTATAAGCAATGATTGCGAGAACCTCAAACGCGGCCTGAGAAAGCGGCGTATTTTTTTTGATTTCAAGCAGTTTGCGCACATCATCCGCGTACTCCTCACGGGTGCAAATCTGATATTTACCGTCTATCCTGATAAGGCGCAGACCGCTTTGGCGCTCCTCATATGTATCCGCAAGGCAGGAAAGCATTTTAGTAACGCTTTCAACATCAAGTTCCAGCACATCGGCAAGGCGCGACGCCTCTACAGGGTCTCCGCAGGCAAAAAGCATAGCCTCAAGGCGGGCAAGAACATTATTTTTATTCTCCATTTGTCTGCACCTCGCTTACCATTTTTACTTCAGGGTCATCAATTGAGCCTTCAAGAGTTATCTGCTTTGTTTTGGCAAGTTCAAGCACCGCAAGAAAAGTTGCTACTATATCGCTTTTTGATTTAGCGTCGCTGAAAAGTTTTAAAAATCTTACTTTGCCGCGTTTTTTGAGTTTACCCATAACAGAGCCTATTTTAGTGGCAACATTAACGAATTTGCGGGCAACTATCTGCCTGAATGAATCAATCGGCGGGGGCAGTTTTCGCTGCGCTCTGCCGGCGGCGGATATATAAGCGTTCAGCAACTCCTCGCCCTCATGGAAGCGCTCGTAATTATAATTTACATAGCCCTCCTGCGGCGCGCGCACAAAACGATTAAAGCCATCCGTTCTTTCACTCAGTTTTTTTGCCATCAATTTACAATCCCGATACTCTATAAGTTCGCCGGTAAGTTCTTTTTTTAACTGCTCCGCCTCTTCGTGGCGCGGCAAAAGAGATACCGTTTTTATATAGATAAGGCGCGCCGCCATTTCAAGGAAATCGCCCGCTATTTCAAAATCCGCGTTTTCCATTTGGCGCACATAATCAAGATACTGATTAACAAGTTCAACTATCGGAATGTCGTTTATATTAAGTTTATGCTTTGCGATCAGGTGCAAAAGAAGGTCCATAGGGCCTTCAAAAACCTCTAATTTATAATTTATCTGCTGCATAAATCCTCTTTTTCTAATTACCGAATATAAGATTTGGAATAAAAAATATAAATGTGCTGAAAATATTATTTAAAAATGTGAGCAACGGATTGAGCACGCCTGTAAACAGGAGCACCATAAGAATTATCATTATAACACGCTCATAGCGAAAATATTTTTCATATAATCTGTCCGGCAGAATCATAGCAAAAATCCGAGAGCCGTCCAGCGGCGGAATTGGCAAAAGATTGAACACCGCAAGCGAAATATTAATAACCGCCGTAAGCGAAAATAGCAAAACAATTATCTGCGCCGCGACAGAATTTTTAAAGAAATAGTCTATTGCCGAGGAAATAAACGCCGCAACAAACGCCATTGCAAGATTTGAAAGCGGGCCCGCAAGAGCGGTGAGCGCAACGCCTTTTCTGTAATCTTTAAACTTAAGTGGATTTATCGGCACAGGTTTTGCATAGCCGATTCCGAAAAGGAAAATCATTATAGTTCCAATCGGGTCAAGATGGGCAAACGGATTTAGAGTAAGCCTGCCCGATTTTTTTGCGGTATCATCGCCGAGTTTATACGCCGCAAGACCGTGGCAAAGTTCATGTATAGGCGAACAGAGAAACACAACTATGGCTCGGGAAATCACGAGCATTATTACAATGGTAATATCTCCTGAGCGAATTGCGGTAAATAATGAATCCATAATCGCTATAACCTTTCTGAAATAGTTAAATTAAAAAATTAATGCCTTAAGCAGCCTGACAGGGCGTTAACGATGATTAATGATTAAAGCCTTTTCAAAATTATGCCGCAGGCAAATTTGGTGCGTGTAATTAGGATAGAATTATTTTCAGCGCCGTTCCTGTATTATTTTTGGGAAACGGCAATTCTTGCATTACCGTACATATCGTTTTTAACGCTTATATTTTTATAATTGTTTTCTTTTAAAAGAGAAGTGATTTCCCACCCCTGCTCTTCGCCTATCTCAAACAAAAGCAATCCGCCGGGTTTCAGAAATCTTTTCCACTCTTTAATTATGTATTTATAAAAATCAAAGCCGTTTTCTCCGCCGTCCAAAGCCTCTTTTGGCTCAAAAAGCACTTCACGCTGAAGGTTTGGTATTTCCGCCGTTTTGATATAGGGCGGATTTGAAACTATTATATCAATACTGTTTTGTGCTATATCATTAAACGAATCAGCCTTAAGAACATCTCCCGAAACGGCATGGGCATTTGAAACGCCCTTTGCGTTTTTAAGAAGATAAGTCATAGCGTCGGCGCTTTTTTCAACGCAGTACACGCTTGACTGCGGCACGGCTTTCGCAATGCTGATACCTATGCAGCCGCTGCCCGAGCAGAGGTCATAAACAAGAGGCGAATTCATATTTTTTGCGCTTTTAACGGCTAAATCTGTAAGTTCTTCCGTTTCCGGCCTTGGAATAAGAACGCCTCTGCCAACATAAAACTCTGATTCATAAAAATCCCATTTTCCGAGCACATACTGGAGCGGTTCACCGTTTTTGAGTTTCCAAAGCGCATTTGCAACCGGCTTAAGCATAACGGTATCTTCCTTATGAGTTTCGTACTCGCTGTTTTTAATACCGGCAACGGAGCACACAATGCAGAGCGCCTTAAACTCAGCCTCGTCAACTCCGTTTGCGCTTAAGAAATAAACGCAGTAATTATACGCGTCTTTAAGGGTCATTTTATTTCATCATCCTCAGGGTTATCGGTTATTACTGCTTTTATTGCGGCAATGCCCACTTCAAGAATATCATCAGTAGGCTCTTTTGTAGTAAGCCTTTGCATCCAAAGACCGGGGGCGGAAACAATTTTAACAAAAAGATTATCGTGCCTGCCGGCATACCTGATAAACTCATAACAAATACCCATTATAATGGGCAAAAACAGCAGTTTTAAAAGGAGCCACAAAATTCTTACAGCCGCGATAGCGGGAAAGATTTTTGCTATTATTGAATAAAAAATTATGCTGAAAATAAGCACAACAAAAATAAAAGATGTGCCGCATCTGGGGTGAAAGCGGGTGCAGTTTCTTGCGTTTTCAACGGTTAAATCCAGCCCCGCCTCATAACAGGCAATCGACTTGTGCTCTGCCCCGTGATACATAAAAAGTCTTTTTATATCTTTCATACTGCTGACAGCGGCAATATAAACTACAAAAATGATAATTTTCATTCCGCCCTCAATAAGGCCCTGAAAATTTGTAATAGCCCCGCCTGACCATTCATTTGCCTTGTTGAAAACAAGCACCGGCAGATAAAAGAAAAGCAAAAAGGCAAGCACTACGCCGAGAACAGAGCCTATGCCGGCAATGACGCTTACAAGTTTTTCACCGAATTTATCGTTGAGCCAGCGTTCAAACTTGCTCATATCTTCTTCCTCAAAATCTTCCATGCCCGATACTTCGGCGGAATACATAAGAGTTTTATAACCCATTATCATTGATTCAACAAAACCTACTATACCGCGGATTATGGGAATGTTAAAAAATTTATTCTTATTGCGAAGAAGTTTAATACTGTGATATTCGGTAAGTATTTCGCCGTCCGGCTTTCTGACGGCGGTTGCCATTCCGCGCGGGCCCTGCATCATAACGCCCTCAATAAGCGCCTGCCCGCCGACGGAAGTTTTGTGAGTTTTTCTACTCATAATACACTAATCACCATAGCCTTTCAGAGTTATATCCTCATCCGTAACCTGCTGCTGATTTGCAGAAGCCTTATCAATCTCCTGCTTTGAGGGTACGCTTTCAACAGGCAGATAAATCGTAACAAGAGTGCCTTTGCCCTCTTCACTGTCTATCTCCAATTTACCCTTATGCAGATTAACTATCTCGTTCGTTACGGCAAGACCTATACCCGAGCCTCTGACCGAAACATTTGCCTTATAAAATTTATCAAACACATGCGGCAAATCTTCTTTTGATATTCCGCAGCCTTGGTCCGCAATGGATATTTTTACGGCGGGGCCGCCGTTTAATTGAGAAAACTCCGCTTTTACGAATATTTTGCTTGGGGCGCGCGAATATTTAAGCGCGTTATCAAGTATATTCATAAACACCTGCTTAAGCCTGTTAGGGTCCGCATTGGCAGGGGCGGCAATTTCAGGAATACTGTAGCGTACTTCTATGCCCTCTCTCATAGCCCTTTCGCAGAAAGTGAAAAGCGTTTCATCAAGTTCTGCAAAGATATCCGTTTTAACAAGGCGCAGTATCATTCTGCCGCTTTGAAGTCTGCTGAAATCGAGCAGTTCCTCAACAAATCCCTCAAGCCTGCCCGATTCCTTAACTATTACCTGAAGTCCTTTTACGGTTAATTCATCCTGCTGGATTTCCTTACTGTAAAACAATGTTTCCGCCCAGCCTTTAATAGAAGTGAGCGGCGTTCGGAGTTCGTGGGAAATAGTTGAAATGAAATCATTTTTCATTTTATCGGCGGTTGCAATCTCAGACGCCATAGAGTTTATGGAATCGCAAAGATTGCCTATTTCATCATCATACTTTTTTTCTATGCGCGAATCAAGATTGCCGCCGGCGATTTTTTTTGTGGTTTCCGTAATCTCCCTGATAGGGATAATTATGGACCTGATAAAAAACAGGTTGGACAGCAAAATTATTGCAAAAATAAAAAGTATGATAAAAAACAATATAACGATTATGGCGCCTATTTGAGTATCAACCTCGCCGATTGAGGTCATAACGCGCACGGCGCCGACATTGGTGCCCCGTGAATTCTGAATAACACGGGTAAGCGCCATTATTTTATCCCCGTCCTCAGTTATCTTGCCGATATATTCGCCTGTGCCCGAATCTCCGGACATAGCGGAATCGTAATCCGGCATAGCGCAGTTATCAATAATAAATCCGTTTGAGGAGGCGATTACCTCCCCTTCGTTATTAATTACCCAAACGGTTGTTTTTTCCTTATAAGAATAACTGTCTATAAACTGGGCGGCGGAAGTTTCAAGCGACATACCGGAATCAAGATTTGCCGAAAAATACTCAGCCGAATTGGCTGACGCGCCCGACTCCAGAATATTCTGCACTGAACCGTAATAATAATTTTTTATAAATATGCTTACCACAACAAAAGCGGCGATAAGCAGGATCACAACAACAAGCAAGATATTCAAAAGCCATCTTTTGGTAAGCCCGTCAACCTTAAGAATATGTAGTTTTTGCGCTATCTTTTTTTTCATTTACAACTCTTCTTTAAATTATTTTGATGAGGTGATCCATTTATAGCCGAGGCCCCAGATAGTTACAAGCCTTGTTGGTGAGGAAGGATTATCCTCCACTTTCATTCTCAGGCGGCGGATATTAACATCCACAATTTTTTCATCGCCGTAATAATTATCGCCCCACACCTGCTTTAAAATATTTGTTCTGCTTAAAGCGGCGTTAGGGTTTTTAAAGAAATATTCAATAATCTGGAACTCAACCTGAGTGAGTTCTATAAGTTTACCCGCCTTTGAAAGAGTGCGGTTTCTTAAATTAAGTTCAAACTCATCAAGAGTAATAACATCAAGCGACGCGTCCGCCTTTCTGAAACCGCGCGTCATTTCCACGCGGCGGTAAACGGCGTCCACCCTTGCCATAAGTTCACTTGGTGAAAACGGCTTGGTAACATAATCATCCGCGCCCACAAGCAGACCCGTAACTTTATCCATCTCCTGCGTTTTGGCGGAAAGCATTATTATGCCCAAATCAGAAGACCTTTTGCGAAGTTCCTTGCAAACCGTAAGGCCGTCAACCTCCGGCATCATAATATCAAGAATGGCAACATCAAAAGACGCCTCGTCCTTTGAAAAAAGGTCCAGGGCAACAGCGCCGTTTTCAGCCTGCTCAACATCATAGCCGCTTCTTGTAAGATTGATTACTATAAATTCGCGGATAGACTCCTCGTCTTCAGCAACAAGCACCTTTTTCATAAATTATTCTCCTTTATAAGTTCTAAGCATTGATTTGACGGCGTCGACCGAAAAATCGGCATTATCGCTGTTCCCTGCCCGGACAAGATAAGTATAGCCCGAACTTTCGGAAACTTTGGAAAATCCGCTGTATTCGGAAGAGGACGCGTCATAATGCGCCTTAAGCACACACATTACCGAAAACAGCGTTTCATCATTTTCATCCGTTACGGTAAGAAGTGAATTTTCAGGCGAATAAAGAACTTTAATTCTATCAAAATACTCATCGGGAATGATGAGTTGATATTCATCTTTAACAACAACAAGCGAACAGCAGTCTTCTACAAGCACGGAATCATTATATTTATTCCAAATAACTGCATAGACATCAGACGGCAGCGAATCTTTCTGCGCATCCGTCGGGATTTCTATAATACCGTCATCATCAACATCGGTGCAGTTTAGCATTGCATTGCGTGCCGTTGCGCTTGTAACCCCGCTTGAATAACTGTAAAACGGGGAAATAATAGTATCATAGTAATCAGACCAGTAGATAACTTCGGTTATCATCTGAGTACCGTCCGACTTAACGGCATCCGCATAGATATAAACACGGTCGTCATCAACATTATACTGAATTTCGTCATAATAACTGATATGACCGTCCAGCCTGGTTCTGCCGAGAGTTTCCCTTGAACCGTCATTATACTCATAAAGAGTTGCAGAGGCTGAAATACCGTCCCCCGTTTCAATGGTGAAAGCAAGCATTTCATTAACGGAATCCCTGTCCATATCCACAGCAATGCAGTTATTTACGGTAAGTTCGGAGCCTATCGGCTCAAGCGAATAGCCTTTATTCGTATTTTGTGAATAAACTATAAGCACATGATTTGTTGAATTGCTTATAACATCCCAAAGCACAACGAATTCGTACACTCCGTCCCCCGTCATATCCGAAAAAGAAAGAGAATACACATCTGAATAATCACTGCTGAGGTTGTAGATAACAGACCAATTTTGAGCGGATTTATCAATAACCGCCATTGAGATTTTGCCCGGAGTTTTTTCCGGCTCATAGAAAACGATTGCCTCATCGGCTGAATCGCCGTCTATATCAAAGAAACTGAACGCGGTGGTAAAATCCCCTCCTGACGGTGTTTTAAGATTATAGCCGCCGCTTACATATGATGAAAGGGCGTTCTGAACATCAGCGTCATCCCCCTGAGGGGAAACAGGTGAGATAAGTTCATCAACAGAAGACGCAAGCCTGAAAGAACAGCCGCTCAGCACAAGAGAGAGCATAAGAACTGCCGCGATTATTTTAATCCATTTCAAGCTTTCACCACCCAAACCGGCGCGCAACACGCCTATTAATCCATTATATTTGTAATATTATATCATTAAATAGTTACAAAATAAACATTTTTTTATATATTTTTAAAATAATTATTACAAATTTGTTTGTATTTTAATATGAAAATTTAACAAAAATTAAAAGCAGAATAAAAAATCCGCCCTGTTTACAACACTTTGCAAACAAGGCGGTAATAGTTTGAAAATTTACACCGCTCAGGTTTTTATTCACACATGAAAACGATGATTAAAATTATTTTTCGTAAACGCTGCGTTTGAGCGCTCCGATATACGGCAGATTTCTGTACTGCTGGTCATAATCAAGGCCGTAGCCGACAACAAATTCATCAGGAACGCTGCAGCCGACATAATCGGGTGTAATATCCGCAACGCGCCTCTCGGGCTTATCAAGCAGAGTAACGATACTTATAGATTTGGCGCCGCGAGTCTTAAGAATATCGGAAACATACTTAAGAGTTCTGCCGCTGTCCAAAATATCCTCCACGATAAGTACATCGCAGTCATTGAGGTCAATATCAATATCTTTGGTGATTTTAACGCGGCCGGTAGATTCCGTACCGCTGCCGTAAGAAGATACGGCCATAAAATCTATGCCCATCGGAAGTTCAATATGGCGCACAAGGTCCGTCATAAAGAAAACACAGCCTTTTAAGATACCGAGCACAAGAAGTTTTTTGCCTTTGAAATCCTCGGTTATCTGCTTGCCGAGCCTTTCGTTTATCTGCCTGAGTTCCTCCTCAGAAACGAGTATTTTTTCTACATCCTTATGCATAAGTTACCTTTCCTCTCTGAAATAAGACAGACCGAGCGACGCCGGGCCCTGATTTTCTTTTTTCTTGCGCACTGAGCCGATGATAAGCACAATTATAGTTACAACATACGGAAGCATCTGTGCGATAAATGAATTTATATTCCAGCCGAGGACGCTTGGAACATAGTTGTAAGCCCAATAGCAGAAGCCGAAAATATATGAGCCCCAAATAAGATTTATCGGTTTCCATGTTGCGAAAATAACAAGCGCAACAGAAAGCCAGGCGAGCGCCTCAATTGCGTCTCCCGCGGCGGTAGCCCATGTGCCGTAATTATAGTCGAGCACATAATAAACGCCGCCGAGCCCGGTAATGCCGGAACCTATGCATGTTGCAAGATATTTATACTTAGTAACATTTATACCGGCTGCGTCGGCGGTTGCCGGCGATTCGCCCACGGCGCGCAGATTGAGCCCCGCTTTTGTTTTATTAAGAAACAGAGTTGCGGCAACGGCGATTATGATAACAAGATACATCATAAAGCCGTATGAGAAAAATACCTGCCCGAATCCTTTGCTTAACGCACCGAATATTTTATATGAAAACACCTCGTTGGCGAAATCGGCCTTTGTTGATGTGGAACCCTCGGGAATTATGAAAGTACCCACAAATTTTGAAAGACCAACGCCGAAAATGGTGAGCGTAAGACCGGTTATATTCTGATTGACACGAAGTGTGGTGGTAAGCAGGCTGTAAAGCGCTCCGGCAAGGAAAGACGCCGCAAAAGCGCACACAAGCCCTATAATTATTATCAGCACGGCGCTTGGATTATCCGTACCCGTTTGATAAAGATATGCGCCGGAAAAACCGAACGCAGCACCGATACACATAATACCCGGTGTACCGAGGTTTAGGTTGCCCGCTTTTTCCGTTAAGGTTTCGCCTATGGCGCCGTACATAATTACGGAGCCGAAAATTATTGCTCTTGTAAGCCAAACAATTAAATTTTCCATAGCCGCCCTCCTTACGCGTTCTTTTTGCGGAAATTAAGTTTATAATTTATAAAAAATTCCGCGCCGATAACGAAGAACAAAACTATACCGATAACTATTTGAGACGCTGAGGAATCAAACGCGTCATTTGAATTGGCAATAAGATTTGTGCCTCTTTCAAGGACTACTATAAAGAGGGATATAAACACCATCTGAATAGTATTGAATTTGGCAAGCCACGCAACTATAATTGCCGTAAATCCGTATCCGCCGCCCGTTGTGCCGGAAGATATGGAATGGTCCTGACCGGCAACGGTAAGAAAGCCGCACACGCCGCATATTGCGCCGGACATAATCATAGTGCGTATAATTACCTTATTTACATTGATTCCCGCATATCTTGCGGTATTTACCGATTCGCCTACAACGGCTATTTCATAACCGTGTTTTGTTTTCTTTAAATAGAGGAAAACGAGCACTGCAAGAATAAGCACAACAATGGTATTAAGCGCCCAGTCCGTTGAAAAAAGTTCCGGAAGATAACCGGCTTTGGTTGCCCTGTTTAACTTACCGAGTGAAGACGCAGTACCTTTCCATTTATCATAAAAGAAATCAACAAGTTTGATAACAACATAGTTCATCATAAGAGTGAACAGAGTTTCATTTGTATTAAAACGCGCCTTAAACAGCGCCGGAAGAAAGCCTACCAAAGCGCCCGCTGCAACGGCGGCAACAATCATTACCACAAACAGCAGCCAAGCAGGAAGCGCAGTTGAGCAATACACCATAACAATCGCCGTGGCAAGGCCGCCTGCGAGCAACTGACCCTCAGCGCCGATATTCCAAAACCTCATTTTGAAAGCCGGAGCAAGCGCAACGGCAATACAAAGAAGTTTTGCGGTATAAATAAGCGTGCTTGAAAGATATATTTTATTTCCGAACGCGCCCTTTATCATAGTAACATACAATTCAACCGGACTGATATCAATAACTATTTTCATAAACACGGCAACGGCGATAAGCCCGAGCACAAGCGCTATACCGCGGTATCCCCACGCTTTAAGCTGGGAAACATTTTCTTTTTTTGTGAGCCTTACGAACGGCTCTTTAACTTTAACTGCGGATTCATTTTCCACTTTGCTCAAGCCTCCTCCCTCAGATTAGTCATCATAAGTCCTATTTCATCTTTTGTAACCGTTCTTGTATCAACTATGCCGTTTACCTTGCCGGAGCAAAGCACCATTATTCTGTCCGTCAATTCAAGCAGAACATCAAGGTCCTCGCCGACATAGATAACTGCCGTGCCTTTTTTCTTTTCTTCATTAAGGATATTATAAATGGCATAAGAAGTATTTATATCAAGGCCGCGCACCGCATATGCGGTCATAAGCACTGCAGGAGAACCTGATATTTCCCTGCCTACAAGAACTTTCTGAACATTACCGCCGGAAAGCTGCCTTACCGGAGTATTGATATCCGGGGTGATAACCTCTAAATCTTTACGCACTTTTTCAGCAAGTTTTCTCGGCTCTTTTTGGGAAATAATCGGGCCGCCCTTATCGTACGAGCGCAGCAGCATATTACCGGTCATACCCATTGAGCCTACAAGGCCCATACCAAGCCTGTCCTCCGGGACGAAAGAAAGAGAAACGCCGAGATTTCTGATAGCCTTAGGGGTTTTGCCGACAAGTTGCTGAGGCTCCCCCTCTGCGGGATAATACATAATACTGCTGCCGTCCATAGTTTTCTGAAGGCCTGCTACCGATTCAAGAAGTTCTTTCTGCCCGCAGCCTGAAATACCTGCTATGCCGAGAATTTCGCCGCTGTTTGCGGTAAACGAAACATTATCAAGCACAAGCACGCCTTCGCTGTTTTTAACGGAAAGATTATTAACTTCAAGCCTTTTTTGAGGGTCAACGGGGTCATCTCTTTTAATATTGAGTTCGACTTTTTTGCCGACCATCATTTCGGTGAGCATTTCCTCAGTTGCGTCTTTTGTTTCAACCGTGCCGACATATTCGCCTTTTCTGAGAATAGCAACACGGTCTGACACCTCAAGAACCTCATTTAATTTATGAGTTATGATTACTACGGATTTACCGTCATCCCTCATACTTCTGATTACATTGAAAAGTTTTTGAGTTTCCTGGGGGGTCAGCACGGCGGTAGGCTCATCCAAAATAAGAATTTCCGCGCCGCGGTAAAGCGCCTTAACTATTTCCAAAGTCTGCTTTTGCGAAACAGACATTGTGTATACCTTTTGGGAAGTATCAATATCAAACCCGTATTTATTACAGATACCATTTATTTTGGCGGCGATATCTTTTTTATTGTATTTTTCTTTTTTATCAAGCCCGAGCGCCACATTTTCCGTTGCGGTAAAAACATCCACAAGTTTGAAATGCTGATGAATCATACCTATTCCGAGGGCATAAGCGTCCTTCGGGGAGCGTATGGACACCTCTTTGGAATCTACAAAGATATGACCCTCATCCGGCAGGTAAATTCCGGAAAGCATATTCATAAGGGTGGTTTTACCGCTGCCGTTTTCACCGAGCAGCGAAAGGATTTCACCGTGGCGGATATTAAGGCTGACATCTTTGTTTGCAACAACGCTGCCGAAAGTTTTAGTTAAATTTTTAAGCTGAACGGCAATCTGCTCCAAAATATCGCTCCTTTTCATCATAAAGTTAAAAGAAATTAAAGGGAAGCCGGAAAAGCTTCCCTTTAATGAATTTTTTTAAATTAACTGTTTGCGTTGAGTTCGGTGATTCCATCAATTCTGAGCTGGAAGTAAGGAGCAGCCCTGAGTACGGATTCCTCAAAATAAGTGATATTGTTTTCAGTAACAATAGCCTCTTTTTCTTCACCCTGATATACAACGCTTGCAGTACCTGTTGAATAATCATAATATGAAAGGTCAATAGGAGCGGTTGTTACCTGAGCGCCTTCAACAGTGAATTTAGAAGTATCAAATACCTGAAGCGAGCCGTTTTTGAGGTTTTCAATAGCGGCGTCAACAGCCTCCTGAGTACCCTCTGCGCATGCTGAGCCGAGAGGAGTAATGCCTACGGCGTCTGCCTCATAGCCTTTTGCCCAGTCCTGAGGAATCTCAGTGCCGTTCATAACTGCTGAGAAGAGTTCTTCATAATATACTTCCCAGTTATTGGTTGAGGATGTAAGAGCAACATCGGGAGCAACATCAGTCATATCAACATTATATCCAACGCTGTAAGCAACGGTGCCCTCGTTATAAGCGTCCTCAACAGCGGTGGGAGCGCCTGTTGAATCAGCGTGCTGACCGATGATAACGCAGCCGCGAGCCATAAGAGTTTCAGCGGCAGCAGCCTCACCTTCAAGGTCAAACCAAGAATTGGTGTACTGAACATCCATAACAACATTGGAAACTATGGATTTAATTCCGAGATAGAAAGCAGTGTAGCCGGAAACAACTTCAGCGTAAGGATAAGCGCCTACATAGCCGACTTTGATATTGCCGTTCTCATCAAAATTATTATCACCAAGTTGATTTGTTTCCTGCAGTTCCTGAAGTTTCATACCTGCTACAATACCGGATACATATCTTGCCTGATAAATCTTTGTGAACGCGTTATAAAGGTTCGGAAGACCTGAAATAGCAGCGTAATCACCGGTCATAGCAACAAAAGTAACATCCGGGTAATCTTCTGCAGCCTCAGCGATAAAGTCCTGATGGCCGTAACTGTTTGAGATAACAAGCTGGCAGCCGGAAGCAACAAGTTCCTGAGCGGCTGTATAGCATTCCTCTGACTCGGGTATCTTTTCTTTCCAACTGATATTTTCAGCGGGAATACCGAGTTTTTCGGCAGCGGCTCTGATACCGTCTGCATGCGCCTTAGTATAGGTTTCTGTGTCATCGCCTATTTCGATAACGCCGATTTTAATATCGGCAGCGCCTACACCGGCTGACGCGTCTGAATTTTCATCTGAGCCTGCGGAGCAAGCCGCAAATGAAAATACAAGAACAACGGCAAGAAGCAGTGCCATAATCTTTTTTGATAATTTCATTTCTTTCTACCTCCGAAAAGTTTTTATTATTAAAAGGCTTGCGCCTGATAACCGGGTTATATTAATCGCGGAATATGATATTGCCTGTTTTGCAGTCCATACTGTCTATAACGGCAAGGCTCTCAACACGCACTCCGCTTTTGCGTATATCGTCCCCTCCGTGCTGATAGCCTTTTTCTATAACGGCGCCGCAGCCGACAAGATGAGCAGGGCTGTCATTCACTATTTTAATAAGGCCCCTCATAGCGTTTCCGATAGCGAGAAAATCATCGACTATAAGAATTCTGTCCTCTTCCCTGAGAAAGCGCTTTGAGACCATAACATTATAAGTAGTGCCGTGAGTAAATGAATCAACGGGTGTTTCGTAAACATCGCCGGCTATATTTTTAGTTTTATTTTTCTTGGCAAAAACGAGCGGACATTCAAATTCCTGAGCAACCATTGAGCCGATAGCAATGCCGGAAGCCTCAATAGTTAAAATTTTATTGACATTATCATCCTTGAAAAGGCGGTGAAATTCTTTGCCCACCTCACGCAGAAAAGGAATATCTATCTGGTGATTCAAAAAGCAATCCACTTTGAGGATATTGCCCTCATACACCTCGCCCTCATTCCTTATCTTCTGCTTTAAAAGTTCCATAAAATTCTCCAAAAATCAAAACATTTATTACTAAAAATTTAATAACACAGATATAATATACTAAGAGGCGGTTGTTTTCAACATTATGACGGGATTTGACACCAAATTTTAACCTTTTTAAAATACTGTAATAACAAAGCGAAAACGGGAATAAAAATTTCACAATAATATTGTGAATTTATCAAATATGATTTACAATAAAAAACGAAAGATAAAAGCGGTGATGATATGGCGGATATTTTTGAATATATTAAAAGATTCGGAACATTAAGATTTACAAACATGGGAATAACCGAGGCGGACAACGCTGTATTCAGCAGACTTGCCTATCTTGACCTGACGCCTTACGCAGGGAAAACGCTTGGCGAAGCGGCAGAAGAATACGAAAGCGGCGGCGAATCCGGCAAGACTTTAATTGAAACGGCTGACCTGCTGAAAGCGGCGGGAAACACGATACGATACGGATACATAACCATAACCGACTGCCGTGAAATAGTGAGCGACAATATGCAAACGGCATTTTACGCTGTAACTTTTGCCGTGGACAAAAACACATTTTTCATAGCGTTCAGGGGTACTGACGATAAAATTGTTGGATTTTACGAGGACGCGAAACTCGCTTATGCTTTTCCCGTATCGAGCCAGACTTCCGCTTTGAGTTATGTAACCCAGCAGTTTGAGGAACACGACGGAAAATTTTTCCTTGGAGGGCACTCTAAGGGCGGTAATCTTGCAATATTTGCTTTTCTTTTTCTGCGTGAGGAGGAAAAAGACAGAATAATCAGGGTTTACAACAATGACGGGCCGGGATTTCCGCAGGAAATTGCAGACATATTATTTACGCGTGAAAACTGCGAAAAAATTTACAACATTATGCCTGAGGATTCCATAATAGGCAGAATGCTAACTGACGGGGGCAGAATAAAAATAGTAAAAAGCACCGCAAGCGGCGCAGCGCAGCACAACATATTTACCTGGGAAATAAACGGAGCGGGATTTAAAGCGGCTAAACGATTCAGCATGCTTTCCGAATATATGGAAGACACGCTTACGCAGAGCCTTGAAACCCTGCCGCCCGAACGAATGAGGGACGCTGCTGCGGCAGTATTTGAGATTGCGAAAAACAGCGGTATAAAGACGCTTAAAGACATAAGCGTGAAAAATTACAAGAGTCTTATTCCGGCGGTTGCCGAACTGAAAAAACTTGTTGACGATAACACGGACGATATTCCGGTAATAGTTCGCACGCTGGCAAAAAGCCTGGCGGATTCAATCAGCGTTGAAAAAATCGTTGAACGCTCTATGCCGGATATTATGAGCAAAATTGATGAAATTACCGAAAAATTAAAATCAAAGAGCGAATCCGACGGCGAAGTTTAAGCAGAATATACAAAAAACAGCAAACACCTAATATATAATGTATTACTGACTAAAAGAATAATTTTAAAAGAATTTAATTAATAAGTATTAAAGCTCTAAAAATCGACGCCCCGACAAAATATGCCGGGGCGTTCGTTATTGATATTCTATTTTTCAGGTGATGAAATATCATCGGCTGACGGAGAATTTTCAACTTTATCAGCAGATTCTTCGGCAGTTGCATTAACGGAATCGCTTACTGCTGTATCGGCAGGCGCCGCGGTTTCCTCAGCGGCAGTGGGATTTGCATTGAAAACATAATCATTGCCGGGAAGAATGGCATTGAGCAAAATACCCGCAATAGCGGCAACGGCAAGAGCGGTAAGGCTGATGTCAAATTCACCGATACTGAAATCAAGAGAATCTATTCCGAGCGCGGTTACAAGGATAACGGCAACTATGATAAGGTTTCTTGATTTAGTTAGGTCTACTTTATTTTCAACAACATTGCGAACGCCGATACCGGAAATCATGCCGTAAAGCACAAATGAGATACCGCCTATAATGGCCGCAGGAATAGTATTAATAACAGCGGCGAATTTCGGCGAGAAAGAAAGCAGAACAGCAACGACTGCCGCAATGCGGACTACGCGGGGATCATAAACTTTTGTAAGCGCGAGAACGCCGGTATTTTCGCCGTATGTTGTATTTGCAGGGCCGCCGAAAAGAGCGGACATTGAAGTGGCAAGGCCATCGCCGACAAGAGTTTTCTTAAGCCCGGGGTCTGCAAGGAAGTTTCTGCCCGTTGTGGCACTGATTGCGGAAATATCGCCTATATGCTCCATCATAGTTGCAAATGAAATCGGCATAATGGCAATTATTGCGCTGACAGCCATACCCTTATCATGGATATTGCCGAAAACCATGCCCTCTTTTGTTATAGGCAGGCCCACCCAGTCCGCATCAATAATGGGCTGGAAATCAACGGCGCCGATACAAACGGCAACGATATATGAAACAACGATACCAACAAGAATAGGGATAATCTTGAGCATACCTTTGCCCCATATATTGCAGACAATAATAACGGCAAGAGCGATAATAGCAAGAAGCCAATTCTGTTTACAATTATCAACAGCCGAGCCGGCGAGGCTGAGGCCGATTGCAATAATTATAGGGCCTGTTACAACAGGCGGGAAGAAACGCATTACTTTTTCTACGGGGAAAATTGCAAAAAGCGCAGCGAGAACGAGATAAACAAGACCCGCGAAAACAACGCCGAGGTTAGCGTACGGCAGCATTTCGGTATTCGGCGAACCGTCCGCAAGCAGAGGCGCCACTGCGGCATAGCCGCCCAAGAATGCAAATGAAGAACCAAGAAAAGCGGGAACTTTAAATTTGGTGACGAGGTGGAAAAAGAGAGTTCCGAGACCTGCCATCAAAAGCGTTGTTTGCATATTAAGCCCTGTTAAAAGCGGAACAAGAACTGTTGCGCCGAACATTGCGAAAGTATGCTGAAATCCGAGTATAAGCATTTTGGGTTTGCCGAGAGTTCGCGCGTCGTATATACCCTGTTCGCCCAGAACTGATTTTTTGCTTTTATCTTTCTTTGCCATTAAATTACCTCCGTATTCATTAAATTATATATCAATTTATCAGGCAAAACCGCCGCCGAAAAAAGCGGAATTACGGTTTATTTAGTGCCGAAAATTCTGTCTCCTGCGTCGCCGAGGCCGGGAACGATATAGCCGTTTTCGTTTAAATGGTCGTCAAGACCGGCGGCGTAAATATCAACATCAGGGTGCGCTTTTTTAAGCGCTTCCAGACCCTCGGGAGCGGCGATTATGCAGAGAAATTTAACGGAGCGCGGATTTCTTTTTTTAATCTGACCGATTGCGTCAATTGCCGAGCCGCCTGTGGCAAGCATCGGGTCAAGAACGAACACATCCCTTTCCTCTATATCCTTTGGAAGTTTGCAATAATATTCAACAGGCTCAAGGGTGGCCTCATTTCTGTAAAGCCCGATATGCCCAACCCTTGCAGACGGTACGAGCACCAAAGCGCCCTCCACCATACCGAGCCCGGCGCGCAGAATAGGAACAAAAGCAAGTTTTCTGCCTGCGATTTCCTTGCAGTGCGCTATACCGCACGGGGTTTGAACATCTTTGCTTTGAAGCGGCAAATCCCTTGTTGCGTCATAAATCATAAGCATTGAAATCTCATTGACAAGGTCTCTGAATTCCTTTGTGCTTGTATTAACATCACGCAGAATGGACAATTTATGCTGAATAAGCGGATGGTCCATAATTACAACTTTTCTTTCCATAAACAAAGCCCCTTTCGCCTAAATTAAAATTCCGTATTTATATTAAGATAACACACAAATATGCTTTATTCAACAAAATGCGACTTACAAATAGTTACAAAACGGTAAACACAAAAGGATACGGAATATTAAATTCATAGGCTGAATAAAAAAATCAGCCCTGAACCCGGGCAGGATTCAGGGCGCTTATATACGCGGACGCCGCCTGATTTCTCAGGCGGCATTTTGCTTTTTAACTCAAATTTAAAATTACATAAGAGAGCGGTAAAGCGCTTTGATTTCATCTACTAAAGTATCACGCGGGTTGCCTGGGCGGCAGGCGTCATCATAAGCGCTCTGAGCAAGGAAATCAACATCCTCGTCCTTAACAATCTCCTTAAGATTTGCAGGAATACCAACATCTATACCGAGTTGCCTTACAGCGTCAACCGCGGCTTTTCTTGCGTCGTCAAGGCTCATATCATCAACACCCTGAACGCCCATTGCCTTTGCTATATCCCTGTATTTTTCACCTGTTGCGGGGGCATTGTATTCCATAACGGTGGGAAGAATTATAGCGTTTGCAACGCCGTGCGGTGTATCATAAACAGCGCCGAGCGGGTGCGCCATTGAATGAACAAGGCCAAGGCCCACATTGGAAAATCCCATACCGGCAATATACTGACCGAGCGCCATCTGCTTTCTGCCCTCAGCAGTATTTTCAACGGCTCCGCGAAGGTTTGCGGCAATTATCTCTATTGCTTTAAGATGGAACATATCGGAAAGTTCCCACGCGCCCTTGGTGATATATCCCTCTATTGCGTGAGTAAGAGCGTCCATACCGGTTGCGGCGGTGAGGCCTTTTGGCATGGTGGACATCATATCTGGGTCAACAACTGCGATAATCGGAATATCCTTAGGGTCTACGCACACCATTTTTCTGTTCTTTTCAGTATCGGTAATTACATAGTTGATAGTTACCTCAGCGGCTGTGCCGGCGGTTGTGGGAACAGCAATAATCGGAACGCACTTATTTGTGGTAGGCGCAACGCCCTCAAGGGAAACCACATCCTCAAACTCCGGATTTCTGATGATGATGCCGATTGCCTTTGCGGTATCCATTGACGAGCCGCCGCCGATTGCTATAATGCAGTCCGCGCCGGAGGCTTTGAAAGCCGCTACGCCGGATTTAACATTTTCTACAGTTGGATTCGGCTTTATCTCGCTGTAAATTTCATATGGGATAGAAGCGCCGTCCAGCACATCGGTAACTTTTTTAGTTACTCCGAATTTGATAAGGTCGGGGTCTGAGCAAACAAAGCATTTTTTAAATCCCCTGCCCTTTACTTCCGGCGCAATTTCATTAATCGCGCCTGAGCCGTGATAACTTGTTTCATTAAGAATAAAACGATTTGCCATAAATAATTCCTCCTTATATATAAACCTTTAAGGTTATTTACGGAATTATTATAAAAGATGAAAACCGCGATTGTCAATTATTTAACAATAATTTAATTTATTATTTAGAACTTTGTCATACTCTTTCCACTTTGGCATAACGCGGGAAAGCGAATCATAAAACGCCTTTGAATGGTTTTGATGAGAGAAATGGCAAAATTCGTGGCAAACAACAAACTTTATTATGTCCCTGTCATAAGCGGCAAGGCGTGAATTCAGCGTTACAACATTTTTTAAAGCACGGCAGTTGCCCCACTGGCTTTTCATTCTGCGTATTTTGAGTTTTGGAGGATTACTGATTTTTTGCGGAAAAAGCGGCAGACATTCGGCAACTATCCCCTCAAACTCCCGCTTTGCAGTATCGGAAAGCAATTTATCGTAAAGCGCCGCGCGGTTATCGTACGAAAAATCGCTAAGATAAAATATTACGCTGTTTTCTTTTACGGCATATTTATTTTTGCCGCTTTGCCGAACGGACAGTTCATATCTTTTGCCTAAAATGAAAATACCGTCTCCGTTTTCAAACTTAATTTTTCTGTTTTCATTTTCTTTTATCCGCCGCCGTACGGACAGTATTTTAGGCGCGTTTAAGAGTACGAAACTTTCTATTGCGCTTAAAGGCACGCCGCGCGGAGCGGAAACGGCAACGCAGCCGTCCGCCCTGATACGCAGATTTATATTTTTAACATTTTTTCTAGCAAAAGAATATTCAATTATTTCATCATTGTATGTAACGAAATTCATAACAACCACGCATTATAAAATTTACTGCTAAAACAGCACGGGAAGAGTCATCAAAACGGTGCCTGCGGTAATAAGGACAAGACCTGCGGCTGATTTTTTAGAAAGTTTTTCTTTGAAAACAATATACGAAAAAGCGATAGTTACAAGAATACTTAATTTATCAATAGGAACAACAACGCTGGCAAGGCCGTCCTGAAGCGCTTTATAATAACAAAGCCACGCGCCGCCGGTTGCAAAACCCGAAAGACAGATAAAGAGTAATTCTTTTTTAGGAATTTGGCGGACTTTACTTTTTTTACCTGTTACAAGCACCATAAACCAAGCCATAACGAGCACAACTGAAGTTCTGACAGCGGTGCCGAGATTTGATTCAACATCCTCTATGCCGATTTTTCCCAAAATGGAAGTTAAACTTGCAAACACTGCGGAAAGCACGGCGTAAACGAGCCACATTTTATTAGGCTTAACATTTTGATTTATATTTTCTTTTTTCTGAATCATCATAAATGTGCCGGCGGCAATAAGAACGATTGCTATGCCGCTGACCCATGTAAACCCTTCGCCGAGAAAAACGAAGGCGAGCAGCATTGTTAAAATAGTGCTTGATTTATCAATAGGAACAACTTTGTTTATATCGCCGCTTTGAAGCGCTTTAAAATAGCAGAGCCAAGAGGCGCCTGTGGCAATGCCGGAAAGGATAAGAAAAATCCAAGTTTTTAAGGAAAGGCTTGTAATTTGCGGCGCTGAGCCGACTATTAAAACCATAAGCCACGAAAAGATAAGCACAACAACAGTGCGAACTGCGGTTGCAACGGTTGAATCCGTTTTGCGTATTCCGCATTTTGCGAGGATTGCTGTAATTCCCGAAAAAAACGCGGAACCGACTGCATATAAAATCCACATTTTAAAATCCCCTTTAATTTTTAATAATAACACAAAAACAAAAGCCGTTCAATATGGGGGATGATTTAAAATTAAAACGCCGTTTAAAGATAAAAAGAGCAGGTGAATAAACACCTGCTCTTGATAACAGTGGTCGTTTGACATAGGAAAGGAGAATATGCCTGACCACGATTAAAATAATTTATATATGAACAACAAAATTTTCTCGATTTAAAAATGGTTTCATTATTACATTTTGAAATTTATTGCCGTAACAGGTTGAACCTGTTAATCAAACATAACAACAGCCGTATAACAAAGTTACCGCGATTTTGTAAAATACAGAAGTTAGAAACAAATTGAATAAGCAAATCAGAACTGCAAAAAATTTTTAACAAATTACCATAGCGCTGCATTTTCTGTTTTGACTTTTAAAGCGCTGACGCTTTTACTTAATTTACATTTAAACCCTGCATAGAAAAAAGTTAAAATGAAAAACTGCGGAATTGATTATTTTCATTTTTCGGAAAAGCGCCTAGCTTTTGTCATAACTTTTACCGTAAAACGGTGTAAAAAAGGGGTATATTTGCGTAAAAGCGATGATTTGAACGGAGCGGGAAAAGCAAAGAAAAAAGCCCCGAAACCCGCATAAATACTAAGGTTTTGAGGCTTTTTGGTTGGTGGCTCATCGGGGAATCGAACCCCGGACACCTTGATTAAAAGTCAAGTGCTCTGCCATCTGAGCTAATGAACCGTATCCGCCCTTAAAATATTAAGGGCGCTTGGCTGGGGAGGCAGGATTCGAACCTACGCATGAGGGAGTCAAAGTCCCTTGCCTTACCGCTTGGCGACACCCCAATATCAGGGTTTACAAAATATTAAATCAAGTAGTGGGGTGGGATGTGGGATTCGAACCCACGACCTCCAGTGCCACAAACTGGCGCTCTAACCAACTGAACTAATCCCACCATATCTGCGCCCGAATGCTCAGGCGCGTTGGCGCGCTTGGGGGGACTCGAACCTCCGACCCACCGCTTAGAAGGCGGTTGCTCTATCCAGCTGAGCTACAAACGCATACTGACTTGGAGCGGGTGAAGGGAATCGAACCCTCGTGTTCAGCTTGGAAGGCTGACATTCTACCATTGAACTACACCCGCGTTGCAACGCTCATTATTATAATAAATGAGCGTGCAACTGTCAAGTACTTTTTGAAATTTAATTTATATCTGCGGTAATTTTTTCGCCGGCGGTGATTGTAAATTTATTAATTTGAGCGTTTTGATTGAAAACAATCTTTTCCGCAAGGAGGTCTTCCACCTCTCTGCGAACGCAGTCTCTGATACCTCTGGCATTTTTCTTTGAGCCATAAGTTTTCTTTGCGATATAAACGGGAACGGAATCATCATAGACAAGTTCTATTGCCTTATCCTTTAAGCCTTCCTTAAGTTCATCAAGCATAATTCGGGCAATTTTTTCAAAATCATTAAAGGTGAGGGCATTGAAAGTGATAATCTCATCCACCCTGCCGAGAAATTCCGGGCGCAGAAAACGCTCAAGCGCTTTCATAGTTACATCCTTATTAATATCGTTTTGCGACATACCGAAACCGAGCGACGCGGTATCTGTTGAGCCGGCATTTGAAGTCATAACTATAATGGTATTTTCAAAATTAACAGTTCTGCCCTGCGCGTCTGTTATTCTGCCCTCGTCAAGAATTTGAAGAAGGATATTGAGAACATCTTTATGCGCCTTTTCAATCTCGTCAAAAAGAATAACGCTGTACGGCTTTCTTCTTACTTTTTCGGTTAACTGGCCAGCGTCATCATAACCAACATAACCAGGAGGCGAGCCGATTATTCTGGAAACACTGAATTTTTCCATAAATTCGCTCATATCAAGCCTGATAAGGCTATCCGGCGAATCAAAAAGATAATTTGCAAGTTGCTTTACGAGTTCCGTTTTACCGACGCCCGTGGGGCCGACGAATATAAAAGACTGAGGTCTTTTACGCGGGCTTATCTGCACTCTGCCGCGGCGCACTGCCGCAGCAAGTTTGGAGATTGCTTCGTCCTGACCGACAATATGCTTTTTGAGTTCATCCTCAAGGGAGGCAAGTTTACGGATATCGCCCTCTTCTATCTTTGTTGCAGGAATACCCGTCCAAAGGGAAACAACTTTAGCAAGGTCTGCCTCTATAACCTGATTATCCTTTGCTTTCTCTGCAAGGGCGGGCAAAACCTCGTCTAATTTAAGAGTTTGCGCTTTAAGGTTTGAAATGAGTTCGTAATCTATTTCCTCATTTTCCTCAGTAGGCTCTGAAAGTGTATCTATTCTTTCAAGGAGGGAATTTTTCTGCTCAAGTTTGAGTTGATACTCGGAAATAGCGGGATTTCTCAGGTTTGCGCAGGTGCAAGCTTCATCAAGCAAATCTATTGCTTTATCGGGCAGATACCTATCCGTAACATACCGCTCGGACATAGTAACGGCTTTATACACAAGGCTGTCCGAAATCTGCACCTTATGATAATTTTCATAATATGCTTTTATGCCGAGCAGCATTCTGTACGCCTCTTCAACGGACGGTTCCTCTACCTTAATAGGCTGAAAACGGCGTTCAAGGGCGGCGTCTTTTTCAATATATTTTCTGTACTCATTAAAAGTAGTTGCGCCTATTACCTGAATTTCGCCTCTTGAAAGGGCGGGTTTCAGAATATTGGCGGCGTTCATAGTGCCTTCGCTGTCCCCCGTACCTACAAGATTATGAACCTCATCTATGAACAGAATTATATTGCCCTCGTTTTTAACCTCATCAACAAGGCCTTTGATTCTGCCCTCAAACTGCCCGCGGAACTGAGTGCCGGCAACAAGGGCAGTTAAATCGAGAAGATATATTTCCTTATCAGCAAGGCGCGCCGGAACTTCGCCTTTTGCAATCTTTATGGCAAGGCCCTCCGCAATAGCGGTTTTACCTACGCCCGGCTCACCTATAAGGCAGGGGTTGTTTTTAGTGCGGCGGCAGAGAATCTGAACAGCGCGGGAAATTTCCTTTTCTCTGCCGATAATAGCGTCAATCTCGCCTTTTTTTGCCTTGGCGGTAAGATTTGTGCAATAATTGCCGAGGAATTTTCTGGGATCATCCCCGCGGCCTTTTTTACCGCGCTTTTTGCCGCCTTTTTTGTCTGTTTTAGACGCGGAATCGTCTTTGCCGCCGTTATCAAAGAGGCTGTTAAAAGGCAGAGTTTGGGCACCGTCCATATTTTCCTGATTAAACATATCGCCGAGAGAGCCGAAATCAAAATCCTGCATATTTTCCATAAACTGACTCATCTGCTCGCTTGCCTGCTCAAGTTCTTCATCAGAAAGCCCGAGTTGGTCTATCATTTGATTTATAGAGCCGACATTCAGTTCTCTTGCGCATTTTATGCAAAGCCCCTCCGGCACAACCTTATCATTTTCCATTTTCTGAATAAAAACCACCGCAGGGCGTTCGTGGCACCTGCTGCATAATTGCTGTTTCATTAAATAAAAAATTCTCCTTAAAAATTTTGAGTTTATATAAAATTATTTATTTGCTTTATTTTGCTTATTTTCTTTAATCTGGCGCACAAAGCCCGGAGCGTAGCCGAGCAGTGAAATAAGAGTACACACGGCGCTGACGGCTACGATTATCCAAGTGAGGACATTGGGCAGCGTAAAGCCGACTATATCGCACAAAGCGCCGTTTTGACCGAAAGCAAGGATAAATATCATACCTATATAAAAAACATTTGTTGCCACCTTGCCCCATATTTCCGCGGCCGTGGGGCGCATACCGAGCGAAAGCAGGATTGCGCCGCCGATTATCATTATAACCTCTTTTGCTATGAAAAACATAAAAAGATATTTTATGGCGTTATCCCAATAAGTAACTATAAGCACCACAACGATTGCCATTTGCGAAAGTTTATCCGCTATCGGGTCAAGCAATTTGCCGAGATTTGAAACCTGATTGAATTTGCGGGCGATTTTACCGTCCACAAGGTCGGTGAGTGCGGCGCAAATCATAATTATTACCGCGGGCAGAACATAGCCTTTAAGGAAAAGCACTATAAAGACGGGAATGAGCGCTATTCGTATAAAAGAAAGCCAGTTGGGAATTGTATTCCAGCCTTTAAAAAGGTCTTTTACATTATTTTCAAGTTTGCTCATACTGAACCTCCTATATCAGACTGAGAAGCGGATTAATTTTGTTTATGAATTCAACTACTGCGCTTGAATCAACCTGCGACGAAAAGGACTGCGACGAGGCGAACAGAAAATCACGCAGAAAGACGAGCACGGCACTTAAAACGGCAAGGGAAACAACGCCTTTCATCACGCCGAAAACCGCGCCGAGAAATTTATTTGTGCGCTTAAGCGGGGCGTGCTTTTTGCTCATTATATTCTGTATGGCTTTAGATATGAGCCGTACTAATATAAAAAACAGCACTAAAGTAATTACAAAAAGTATAATTTTAATTATTACTAATGCAACAGGCTCCACAATATTTTGCAAAACGGCATTTGCCGCGGATTCGTTTGAAAGCCCGTTTAAAAACGAAAGGTCAACAGCCCCCGAAAGACCGAACGGAAGTTCGCCGACCGCGTCGCGAACGGAAGCGACAAAAGAATCAATATTTGCCGAATCAGCAAGGCCCTGAGATATTTTTTCAAGAGCGGCGCCGCTTACAAATTTATTATAAAAAGGCAGACTGAAAGTATCCGCAACATAAAACGCCAGCGGAAAGCCGACTATATATTTTGCAAAAGAGATAAGCGAAAGCAGAAATCCCCTTGCGTAACCTGCCGCCACGCACGAGGCGAATATTACAATAAGAATTATATCAATATAATTTACGCTCAAAGTTATTACCCCTGTTCGCTGCCGAGCCGCTCCACAACCGCCTGGCGCCTTGCGTACACATCGGACGATATTTGCTGAATCGACGAATATGAATCGTCCACTTTATACTCGGCGAGCACCTTTGAATTTGAAATTTTATATGTTATTACATTTTCCGCCGTGAGAATGCTGACGCGGGACGAATTACCCGTAACATCTTTTACGGCTGAATCCGTTGAAACCACTTCGGTAACTTTGCCGGAGGGCTTTACAACGGAAATATTATTATCGGCAGAGCCGGAATATGCAGTATAAGCATAAATAAGATTGCCGTTTGAAGTGAAAGAATAGGTTACTGCGCCGACAGAGCCCTGCTCATAGACCTGCTTTTCCGTTTTGAGCGAATCTATTACGCTTACAAAATCGCTGCCTACTACAAAGAGATCCGTAGACGAAAAACGAAGTTCCAAAACGGAAGAGCCGATATATTCAAACTGAGCGCGCGGCGTTGTATCATCAATACTCATAGTATAAACAACAGTTTTAAAACGCGCGTTTTCTGATGAAACTGCCGCAAAGGCAACGCGGCTGCCGCGTGAATCAACGGCAACACTTGTAACATAGCCGTCCGAAACATTATAAGCAAATTTTTGCTTAAGAGATTTATTATAAACATACACCGTGCTGAGTGAATCAGACGAGGTTGTGGCAAGCGCGACGGCGCCGGAATCGGAAACATCGGCGCAGAGAAGTTGATTATCTGTTTTTTCCTGATAGATATTTTCGCTGTCGCTATCCAGCCGGTAAGAATTGCCGCCCTGGTCATAAAGCAGGGAATAACTGCCCGCCGTTTTTATGACGGGATTTGAAAAGCCGTGCTCGAAACTGAGTTTTACATCAGCGTCCGAAGAATCGAGAACGGTATACGACGAATCTTCCAAAACGCATATATCGCTGCCGACGGAGCCGAAATATCTGTCTGACCCGGAAGAAAGTTTATACGGAAAACCGGAATCCTGAGAATCCGAAACGCCGAAAGCAGAGCCGTCCTTAACGGCGGAAAAATCAATCTCGGCAACACGCATAACAAGCAGAACGAGAACTACTGCCCCGATAACTGCCCAAATGATGATACGCCTTTTTTTATTCTTTTTTTCTTTTTTTGCCAATCGCTCTTTTTCTCTTTGTTCAGAAGCCATATTTAGATAGCCTTTCCGGAAAAATATACACTTTATAAATGATTAAATAATGAATGAGCAATAAAATATTTATAAATATTTTAATATTTTACGCTGTTTAAATAAAGCCCCTGGGGCGGAGCGGTTTTACCCGCTCTTTTACGCTCTTTGGATTCTATAATCTGCGCAAGCTCGCCGGGCCTGATTTTGCCCTCATTTACAAAGAGCAGGGTGCCGACCATAATTCGCACCATATTATAAAGAAATCCGTTTGCCTCCACACTGAAAATTACCTCGCTGCCTTTTCTTTCAACACTAAAAGAATAAACGGTGCGCACTGTATCTTCAACATCGCTTCTGGACGAGCAAAAGCCTGAAAAATCATGCGTGCCGACAAAAGCCTGAGATTCTTTATTGAGATATTCCGCGTCTATGGGAAATCTGTAATGGAAAGCGTAATTCTTAAGAAATGGATCTCTTATTTGAGTATTACATATTCTGTATACATATTTTTTGGATTTTACGCTGTAACGGGCGTGAAAATCAGGGTCTGCCTCTTTACAGTCCGTAACGGCAATATCTTTTGGAAGATAAGTATTAAGCCCTGCTATTATATTTTTGCAGGGGATATTTTTTTCTGTTTTGAAAGATACGCAGTACATATTGGCGTGAACGCCGCTGTCCGTTCTGCTGCAGCCTTTTATATCAATCTTTTCACAAAAGAGTTTTTCTACCGCTTTCTGAAAGACCTGCTGCACGGTTACGGCATTTTTCTGCACCTGCCAGCCGTGATAAGAAGAGCCGTCATAACTGATAGTTAAAAGAAGATTTCTCATATAACAGCCGCCGCCAGTGAATTTATAAAAATGATGAGGGCAAAAAGCGCTATAACAGCGGCAATCGCAACGAAATCGAGCAGAGTTACCTTTACCTGTTTCATTTTTGTTCTGCCCTTTCCGCCTTTATAGCAGCGGCAGTCCATTGCGTAAGCAAGTTCGTTTGCCCTGCGAAACGAAGAGATAAACAGCGGAATAAGAATGGGCACAAGCGCTTTTGCGCGGTGAATTATTCCGCCGGAATCCATATCTGCGCCTCTTGATTTCTGCGCCGCCATTATCTTTTGAATTTCCTCAGTAAGCGTGGGGATAAACCTTAAAGCGATAGTCATAGTCATAGCAATTGTGTGAATATCAACTTTAAATATTTTAAGCGGTGAAAACAGCCTTTCAATAGCGTCTGTAAGGTCTGTGGGCGTTGTTGTGTAAGTAAGCATTGAGCCTGCAACTACAAGCAAAATTATTCTGACCGCCATAAAAACAGCGGTGCAAATACCGTCTTCCGTTATTTTAAGTTTTCCGAAAAGCGTTACAAGAGGCTCTCCCTGCCCGTAAAACAGATTTAAAAGTGAAGTTATAACTATTATAATACCGAGCGGTTTAATGCTTTTAAAAATAGTTTTAAAGGATATTCCGCCAACTATAACTATGAGCATTGTAAACGCCACGCTGAGAATAAGCGAATAAAAATTTTTGCATATAAACAGGGAAACTATAACGGCAAAAGTAAGAATGATCTTAACTCTGGCGTCCAGTTTATGAATAAAAGATTTCCCGGGGAAATACTGACCTATTGTAATATCGCCCATCAAACATTCCCCCTTTTAGCAAAGAGCCTTTCAAGTTCCGCCCTGCCCTGTTCCACGGTAAAAATATCCGTGCGGCAGTCTATTCCGCTCTCTTTAAGTTTCAAAAATATTTCGGTTACCTGCGGAACATTAAGGCCCATTTCACGAAGTTCGCGCGCGCGGGAATACACCTGAGCGACCGTTCCGGACATAGCAACTTTACCCTTATTCATAACAACTACTTTTGAGCAGAGTTTTGCCACATCTTCCATAGAATGTGAAACGATAATAACAGTGCTGCCAGTTTTTTTCTGATACTGCCTGATAAGGTCAAGTATTACCTCTCGCCCGCGTGGGTCAAGACCTGCGCACGGCTCATCAAGGATAAGCACTTTCGGGCGCATTGCGATTATTGAGGCGATGGCAACACGCCTTTTCTGCCCGCCGGACAAATCAAACGGAGATTTATTAGCCATATTCTTTTTAAGCCCTACAAATTCCATGCTTTCATAAACGCGGGAACTAATCTCCTCCTGCGAAAGACCCATCTGTTTAGGGCCGAAAGCAATCTCCTTAAAAATACTTTCCTCAAATATCTGATACTCGGGATACTGAAAACACAGCCCGACAGCGAAACGCACATTTCTTATCTTTTTTCTGTTTTCTTTTGACCAGATATTCTGCCCGTCCAGGCAGACAACGCCGCTGTTAGGCTCAAGCAGGCCGTTAAAATGCTGGATAAGAGTTGATTTTCCGCTGCCCGTATGGCCTATTATGCCGATAAGTTCACCGCTTTCAGCCGTGAAGTTTACATCTTCAATAGCGGCAGTTTCAAAGGGGGTGCCTTTGCTGTAAAGATATTTTAAATTTTCACATACCAAAACAGCCACTGCTATCCCTCCAAAGCGGATTTAATAAAATCTACGCATTCCTGTGTATTTAGTATAGTTTTTTGCGGTTTAAGCCCGCACTCGTAAATAAGTTCCGTTGCCTGGGGAACATCAAGCCCCAGGGCTTTGACCTCTTCAACATGTGAAAAGACATTTTCCGGTGTGTCATCCATTTTTATGACTCCGGAATCCATAACTATAACCCTATCCGCCTGAACAGCCTCGTCCATATAATGGGTAATGAGCACTATGGTAATGCCCTCTTCCCTGTTAAGGCGTTTAATGGTTTCCATAACCTCCGCTCTGCCGCTTGGGTCAAGCATTGCGGTAGGTTCGTCAAGCACTATGCACTGCGGGCGCATTGCGATAATGCCCGCAACGGCAACACGCTGTTTCTGACCGCCGGAAAGTTTATGCGGCGCTTTTTCGCGCAGTTCGTACATACCGACTGTTTTTAAAGCCTCGTCAACACGGCGGCGGCACTCCTCGGGCGGTACGCCGAGATTTTCCACGCCGAAAGCGACATCTTCTTCAACTATTGACGCTACAATCTGATTATCCGGGTTTTGAAACACCATACCGACTTTTTTACGGATTTCGTAAATACTGTCGTCCGGCTTGGTTTCCATACCGTCCACGATAACTTTACCGTCCTGCGGGAAAAGAATACCGTTAGTTAATTTGGCAACCGTTGATTTACCCGAGCCGTTATGACCGAGGATAGCAACAAAACTGCCTTTTTCTATATTAAGATTTAAGTTTTCCAAAACATCTACAAGTTCCTCGCCCTCTTCGGTGCCGTAGGAAAAAGTAACATTGTGAAACTCAATTAAACTCATTTTTTCATCCAAACGGCAGCAGCGCCGCATGGGAGTATCTCCCCGTTTGACGAAACCGGCAGTCCGATTTCATCCGCGCTGACTGAGCCGCCCTTTTCTTTTACCAAAATATCATCAAGAATATATTTCATAACGGACGCGGAAAGCCCCGTTGTATACGAATTCAGGAGTACCATAATCGGGTTTGCGGACAGCACCTTGGAAATCAACTCAACAAAATCATAAAGAGAATCCTCAAGGCGCCAAATTTCCCCTTTAGGCCCTCTGCCGTAAGACGGAGGGTCAAGAATAATAATATCATAACTGTTGCCGCGGCGTATCTCGCGCTGAACGAATTTTATACAGTCATCAACAATCCACCTGACATTTCCGCCGGCAACGCCGCTTGAAGCGGCATTTTCCTTTGCCCACTGGGTCATACCCTTAGAAGCGTCCACATGCACTACGCTTGCGCCCTCCTTCAGGCAGGCGACGGTGGCTCCGCCGGTATAGGCAAAAAGATTAAGCACTTTTACTTCTTTTCTGCCGCTTTGGCGGATAACCTCTCTTGTAAAATCCCAGTTTACCGCCTGCTCTGGGAAAAGGCCGGTATGCTTAAAACCCATTGTTTTAACATTAAAAGTTAAATCTTTATATTTAATTTCCCACTGGCGCGGAAGTTTGCCGAGTATCTGCCATTCTCCGCCGCCCGAGTGTGAGCGCTGATACCGCGCGTTAGCAGAATACCAGCGTTTGTCATTATATCTGCTTTTCCATATAACCTGCGGGTCCGGGCGGATAAGCACCACATTTCCCCAGCGCTCAAGTTTTTCACCGCCGGAGCAGTCTATGAGTTCATAATCTTTCCAGTCTTTTGTAAATCTCATTAACTAAGTCTTTCTTTTACTACATCTGCTATATAATTTCCGAGGCGGGTAATTTGGTTAATATCCATACCCTCAAGCATAACCCTTACAAGCGGTTCCGTGCCTGAAACGCGGACAAGCACACGGCCGTCCCCGTGAAGTTCCATTTCAGCCTCCTGCACGGCGGAAATAATATATTCGTCATTATTATATTTCTTTTTGCCCTCATCCGTAACGGGAACATTTATAAGCACCTGCGGATAGACTTTCATAACCTTTGAAAGTTGGGCAAGCGGCGCGCCGCTTTTAACAACCGCCTCAAGAAGTTTAACGGCGGAAAGTTCGCCGTCCCCCGTTGTGGCGTAATCAAGAAAAATCACATGACCGCTCTGCTCACCGCCGATATTATAACCGTCTTTAAGCATTCTTTCAAGTACATATCTGTCTCCCACCGCGGTTCTGGCGCAATTAATGTCATTATCCTCGCAGAATTTAAAAAATCCCATATTACTCATTACGGTTACAACCGCAGTATTTTTGGCAAGTTTATTTTCCTGTTTCATCTGAGTGGCGCAGATAGCGATAATCTTATCGCCGTCCACTATTTCTCCGTTTTCATCAACGGCAAGCATTCTGTCCGCGTCGCCGTCAAACGCAACGCCGAGGTCAAGTTTATTTGCCTTTACAAACTGCGAAAGTTCATCCATATGCGTTGAGCCGCAGTTAAGATTTATATTTGTGCCGTTCGGCGTATCGGAAAGCATATGGCACTTAGCGCCGAGGCGCGTAAAAATTTCTTTTGCGCACACGCTTGCAGAGCCGTTAGCGGTATCTATTGCAATATTAAGCCCTTCAAAACTTACCTCGCACGCTGAAACGATATGCTCGATATAGTCCTCCACTGCTGTTTTGCAATAAGTTCTTCTGCCGACTTCGCCGCCGGTTTTAAGTTCAATCTTATCCGGCGAATCAAGAATAATTGATTCGATTTCGTCTTCGGTGGCATCCGGCAGTTTATAGCCTGTTGACTGAAAAATCTTTATTCCGTTATACTCACATGGATTATGAGACGCCGATATCATAACGCCCGCCTCACAGCCGTATTTGCCGACGAGATACGCAACTGCCGGAGTCGGCACAACGCCTACGGAAAGCACATTAACGCCGACTGAGCAAAAACCCGCGGTAAGCGCCGCCTCAAGCATATCTCCCGACGCCCTTGTATCACGGCCTATCATAACAGTGGGGCGTTTATCTTCTGAAGTTTTAAGAAGTATTTCCGCCGCCGCCATACCTATTTGCATAGCGAGTTCATTTGTAAGTTCCTTATTTGCTACTCCTCTTACACCGTCTGTTCCGAAAAGTCTGCCCACAAAATCAATCCTTTATATATTGTTTTACTTCAAAATATGCGTAAAAAACTTAAAATATATAACTAACCGTCAAAGCAGGGACTGCTGACCGTCCTGCTCAATACCAAGGTGCTTATACGCTGCCGGTGAAACGCATCTGCCGCGCGGAGTTCTGCTGAGAAAGCCTATCTGCATAAGATAAGGCTCATAAACATCTTCTATTGTAACTGCCTCCTCGCCTATTGCGGCGGCTATTGTTTCAAGCCCCACGGGACCTCCGTTATAATTTCTTATCATTGTGGTGAGCAAGCGTCTGTCCACCGCGTCAAGGCCGAGGTCGTCAACTTCCATTCTTGAAAGCGCGTCGCTCGCCGCCTCCTGCGTAATAACGCCGTTATATTTAACTTCGGCAAAATCGCGGCTCCTTTTAAGAAGCCTGTTTGCAATACGCGGAGTTCCCCTTGAACGGGACGCTATCATTGCCGCGCCTTTTTCATCTATATCAATTCCAAGTATACCGGCGCTGCGCTTAACTATTACCGCGAGTTCCTGCGGCGTATATAGTTCAAGGCGGAATATAACGCCGAATCTATCCCTCAGCGGAGCGGAAAGCTGACCTGCTCTTGTTGTTGCTCCTACAAGAGTAAAATTAGGAAGGTCAAGACGAATTGACCTTGCCGACGGGCCTTTGCCTATAATTATATCGAGGGCTCTGTCCTCCATAGCGGGATAAAGCACCTCTTCAACGCTTCTGTTAAGGCGGTGAATCTCATCAATAAACAGCACATCGCCCTCCTGAAGATTGGTGAGCAGCGCCGCGAGGTCGCCCTGCTTTTCTATTGCCGGGCCACTTGTAATTCTGATATTTACGCCCATTTCGTTTGCAATTATACCTGCAAGAGTTGTTTTACCGAGTCCGGGCGGTCCGTAAAGCAAAACATGGTCGAGCGCCTCTCCCCTTGCTTTAGCGGCTTTAATATATACAGAAAGATTTTCCTTAACCTTATCCTGCCCGATATAATCCGAAAGTTGTTTCGGGCGCAGGCTGTTTTCCAAATCGCCGTCAGCAGGTGAAAACTCCGTTGACACTATTCTGTTTTCATAATCATTTTCCTGCATCTGTTTTCCCTCTTAATATAAATTTCTGTTATAAATCTTGGAGTTGTTATAAATTTCGTGAAAGCTGCCTTAATCCCTGCCGTATCATTTCATCGGCGGGCAACGATTTATCCATAGCGCCTACAGCGGCGGCTGCGTCGCTCTTACTGAACCCGAGCGCAACAAGCGCGGCTACTGCCTCTCCTGCCGGCGAATCATCAAAAACAGACGCGGCGGCTGAAACGGTGCTGCCTGAATCAGAAAGCGAAACGCCCGCTAATTTATCTTTAAGTTCAAGCACAATTCTTTCAGCAATTTTTTTGCCTACCCCGTTTGCCTTTGTAATTGCCTTTGTATCTCCCGCGGCAACGGCAAGCGCAAGTTTATCCGCGCTCATTTCAGAAAGAATGGAAACGGCGGCCTTAGGGCCTACGCCGGAAACGGAAATTAGCAGTTTAAACGCATTAAGTTCGCTTTCAGTTTTAAAACCGTAAAGGTCGAGCGAATCTTCCTTAACCGAAAGATAAGTATAAAGGCGAATAATATCGCCGATTTTACCGGCATTTGACGCTGTTGCAAGAGAAGTGAAACATTTGAATCCCACTCCGCCGCATTCAACAACAACAAACTGTTCGCCTACATAAGTTAATTCGCCTGTTAGACTGTATATCATTTGATCACCGTAGCCTTTTGGTGTGATTTTTCACACTGATTTTCTTAGTTAATTAAAAACTGAATATCACTATATCACTGCAAATCCGCCGCCATAGCGCCGAGCAGGCTGCCGCTGCAATGGGCGTGGCAAATAGCCATTGCAAGGGCGTCCGCAGTATCGTCCGGCTTAGGAATCTTTTCAAGATTAAGAATAATTCTTGTCATTTCCTGCACCTGCTTTTTTACCGCTCTGCCGTAGCCCGTTACAGACTGCTTTACCTGAAGAGGGGTATACTCCGCTATTTTAACGCCGTTTTGCTGGGCGGCAAGAGTTATAACGCCCCTTGCCTGGGCAACATCAATAACCGTTTTTGCGTTATTATTATAAAACAGTTTTTCCATACTGAGCACCTGCGGTTTGTATTTTTTTATAATATCGCAAATACCGTTATAAATATCGCAAAGCCGCAGAGGAAAAGGTGTTTTTGCCTGTGTTGTAACAGCGCCGTAATCTATTACTTTAAACTTGTTTGCTTTATATTCAATAACCCCCCAGCCTACTATTGCATAGCCGGGGTCTATGCCTAAAATTACCATAGTACATACTGCTCCATAATAATTTAAACAATTATATCATATTGCATTTTGATTATCAATAAAAATAATATTAATATATTTTATAATTTTCAGCGGCAAAAAACAAAACGGCGGGGACATAAGCCCCCGTGTATCAGCATAATGTTATTAAAAAACGGCGGAAATTTATAAAATAAAAACGCCGGCTGCGCTACTGAGAGCAGTATTCAGCCGACTGATGATTTACAAAAGAGGATTTTTTGAAAGCCCTTTTAACTGATGAATAAATTTTTGAAGTTCAACAACATTGAATGTATACATACCGAGGTCAGTGTTCGGAATAAAATATCTTGCGCAAACATCGCCGTTAAGAACTTCAAAAGCCTGCTTAATGGTTTTGGTCATATAATCCGCGCTGGAGCGGGCGTTTGAGCCTGAAACTATAACCACGCCTACTTTTTTATGTTTTTTAACAGGCGGATTTGCGCCGCGCTTAAACCTTGCGCTGTAATAACGCTGAAATCTGTCTATAACCGCCTTAAGCGGCGCGGGAAAAAAATTATTATAAACGGGGGTAAAGAAAGCGATAAAATCAGCCTCTTCAAAATCTTCAAAAAATATATCAAGGTCCTTATTTGAGCACCCGTCGTGATATTCGCAGTATTTACAGTCAATACACGGAGCGGGCGCAAGGTCGTAAACATTATACTCTTTTATAGTGCAGTCCAAAAAATAGGGCTTTACCTGCTTTGCGAGTTCAGAGGATACGCCGTCTTTTCTGGGCGAGCCGTTAATTATTAAAAAAGTTTTCATTTCATCACCGTTTATAATTATAGCACTTTTGCCTATTGAGTTAAATAGTGAAATGTGGTATAAATAAAATAATGCTTATTTTAAGGAAATTACCGGTAAATTACCGGTTTTATTAATTATATTTGCGGGTGAAAAGTATGAGTAAACTTATCATCAAGTTATTTATAAAAAACAAAAATCTTTCATCTTCCCAGGAAAGAGAGAGATACGGTGTACTTTCCGGCGTTGTGGGAATAATCTGCAACCTGCTGCTTTGCGCTTTTAAATTCGCGGTAGGCGCGTTTACAAACTCCGTATCCATCACGGCGGACGCCGTAAACAACCTTTCCGACGCGAGTTCAAACATTGTTACCATAGTTGGCGCAAAACTCTCCGGAAAACCGGTTGACGATGAGCACCCGTTCGGGCACGGCAGAATTGAATATATCAGTGGGCTTATAATTTCATTTTTAATATTTTTAATGAGTTTTGAACTGCTTAAGAGCAGCGTTGATAAACTTATACACCCCGAGGAAGTTAATTTCAGCGCCGCGTCTGTAATAATACTTATTGCGGCAATACTTGTTAAACTTTGGATGGCATTTTTTAACAATGTGATTTACAAAGAAACGGAAAATGTAAACGCAAAAGCCGTTAAGCAGGATAGTTTAAACGACTGCATTGCAACTGCTGCCACAGTTGCGGCGCTGCTGATAACCTATTTTACAGATTTTGTTTACGCGGACGGTATTATGGGAATTATAGTAGCGATACTTATTTTCATATCCGGCGTTGATATTGTTAAAGATATTTCAAGCCGGCTGCTCGGCAGGGCTCCGTCGCCCGAACTTGTTAAAGAAATTGAGGATATAATGCTTTCGCAGGACTGTATTTACGGCGTGCATGACCTTATTGTGCATGACTACGGTCCGGGCAGGATAATAGCCTCAGCCCATGCGGAAGTTCCGTGCGACGCGGATATACTTTCCGTTCACGATGTTATTGACCTTACCGAAAAAATAATCAGCAAAAAACTTGGGATAATGATGTGTATTCACATGGACCCGATTGCCGTAAACGATGAAAAAATTAACGCTTACCGTAAATTTATGGCCGAAATAATAAAGGATTATGACAGCAGTTTTACTTTTCACGATTTCAGGGTTGTGGACGGGCGAATCAAAACAAACTTTGTTTTTGACCTTGTAATTCCGCACCGGTATCCAAAAGAAAACAAAAAAATAATAGCGGATTTGCAAAAAGCCGTAAACGAAAAGAAAGACAACATTTTCCTTGTTATCACCGTTGAACACAGTTTTGTTTAATCCCGATTAAAATATTAATATTAAAAGCGGCGCACCTGATTAAAGGGCAAAAAGCACAAAAATATTCTGATATATTTTTATGCTTTTTTCTTTATATTTCACCGTTTTCAGACTTGTTTAACATCGTAATAAAGGGCATTAAACACTTTCTTTTTACCGTGAATATCAAATGATTTGCTTTCGTCTGTATGCCAGTGCCCGAAAAACCACTGTTTAAACTCTATTTCGTGCATAATCCAGTCAAAAAAACTATTTAGTTCATATTCTTCGGGGGACGGAACCTTATGCAGCATTAATTTTACGATTTCACCGGGGCAGGTATGTGTAATCACATAATCAATTTTATTGCCCGCGTTTTTTAATGACTCAATCCCCTGCTTATACTCTTTGTCATTAGGCAGTTCCTGAAGCCAAAAGGACTGATTAACTTTTCTGAAAAACCTGTCAATGCTGTATGCTCCGCCGAAAGTAAAAAATCTCTTTTGCTCAATCGTATATATTTTCCCGCGTTCAAGATGAAAAATATTATCCCTGATCTTATGGGCGCAAGAGCCGTATTTTTCCACTTCCGGGTATGAATACAGTTCGTTAAAATTCTCGTGATTTCCGTCTACAAATAAAATTTCATAAGGCTTTTTTGACAATGTATCAAGTTTTACATCAGATAATTTTTTTGCGAGGCGGGTTACTGCTGTCATACCAAATAAAGCCGAAATCACCGCAAACAATAATTTTATCATTGCTGTTCCACCGACTTTCGCCGTGCATATACTCTTCGCTAAATCGTGAAAACTCAGCGTGTACATCTCCTGTAATATAAACCATTTTAATTGAAGCCGCCTTTCATATTTCAAATTTTTAAATTCATAAACGCCAACGCCTTATAAACGCTGTTTATGTTAATAGCAAATACTGATTTTCTGATTCAACTACAGTTTTCCTTTATTTCATAAATAAGATTTTTTGATTCATCGTAACTGAAATTACGCGCCGTCAGTTCAACATACTGAGAATAATATGTATCAAAATCCTCATAACCCTGAGTGTAATTCTCCAACCCGTTTTTATAGTTTACGGCGTCATCAAAAATTCTTAATTTTTTAACGCTGTCAGGCAGATATGCAAGCGCGTCAACTTGCTCATACTGATATGCGTGGTAAAATTCGTGAAGAACAGTTGAAAGAAAATCTTCTTCACAATAATCTGAAGAAAAACAGCGTGTATCCATAAAAATATAATTTAACTGTTTGTTAAAGACGGCAAATGTGATAATACCGTCTTCCTGCGCCGATAAATCAGATACTCCTACCTGCACGCTGTGATTAAGGCCGTAAGCGGTGGAATATATATTAACAACGGTTTGAGCTATATCAAGTTTTTGCTGTGCGTGTAAATTTTCCCAAGAGCCGTCAATAAACGCAGAAAGTTCTTCAGAATAATATTTTACATAACTGTTATCGTCTGATTTCGCATTATTTGTGGCTTTAACAGCGGAAGTCATTTTTATATCAATTTCATACAGTGCTTCATCTGAATTAAGGTTATTTACAGCCGTCCCCACTGATAATGAAAAAGAAAATATACAAATATAGATAACCGCACAGCGCACAAACTTTAACAAAAATCTTGAATCTTTAATGCCGCAATATTTTTTATCAAACTTAAGAAAAACTATTGTAAGCACTAATGAAACAGCCAAAACTGCTGCTGTTTCCAAAACGGTGGCAAAAAATGCCTCATAACTTTCAAAAGCGATTGCGCTTAAAGATGATACAGCAGAAGGCAAAAACGAGAAGAAAAAAATAAGTAATTTGCCTGTTTTTCTTTTAGTTACTGAAAAAACGCTTAAATAAATCACCGTAAGAATATATGTTGCGAAAAAAGCGATACATTGAGCAACAATATTTTCAGAATATATATTTAAACATAACATCAGCGGAATATTTATAAAGATAAAAAGAACTAAAGAAAGAGCTGCAATTATAATTTTGTTTTTCCTAAACAGCGCGCTGTACCCGTAATAATTATTTTCTGTCATTTTTTTATTCCTCTTAACATATTAAAATACGGTTTGTTTGCAAATTCATATTTATTCATTATAAACAAACACGGCTTTCAACAAAAGCAGAAGGTAAATATTTTCACTTCTGTTTTGTATTATACAATATACAGCACAAAAAATTGTTTTTTATTTTTTGGGTTTTAAGAAAATTTCAAACGACATATTTACTTTGCACTAATTAGATGCCGAACTTTTCACCACATATTTAATTATCTGCCTGATTTATTGTCATTCCAAATATTTTCGGGGCATTAAAAAAAGGTGCGGGGCATATAAATTACGGGTGATGAAAATGATTTCAGCGATAATTTCTTTTTTGAGTGCAAATTTTTTATACTTTATACTGCACATCAACAATGCGTCCAGTTTTCCGAAACCGCTGAACCGCAGGGAGGAAAAAGAGGCGCTCCAGAGGCTTAAGGCAGGGGACAAAGACGCGAGAGCGCTACTGATAGAGCGCAATTTAAGGCTGGTGAGCCACATTGTTAAAAAATATTATTCCAAAACAAATGATACTGACGATCTTATCTCTATTGGCACAATCGGGCTTATAAAGGCAATAGACAGTTTTAACCCGGATAAAAGCATTCACCTTGCGACTTATGCAAGCCGGTGTATTGAAAATGAAATTCTTATGCACTTCAGGAACATGAAAAAATCGGCGGGAGATGTTCATCTTGATGATTCGCTTGAAAGCGACAAAGACGGGAACCCCCTTACATTGCAGGACACGATTAGCGACAGCCGGGATTTGGCGGAAGACCTTGAAAAAAAGATGCAATGGGAAAAAGTGGCAAAATATATTGAAAACATGGACGATGAGCGGGAAAAAGAAATAATTATACTGCGGTACGGGCTTGACAACAAAAAGCCGCTTACTCAAAGAGAAGTTGCGACAAGGCTTAACATAAGCAGAAGTTATGTATCCCGAATAGAAAAAAAGGTGCTTAATGACATAAAGCACAGCACCGAATAATAAATAATTTTTTATTTTACTAGTATAAGAAAAAGCGCTGTGTAAAGTAATCATGCTTTACACAGCGCTTTTTAAAGTTTAATCAAGAATTTTTTCCATACCTATTTTCAGAACGGACAGGCCGCATTTTTCATAAAATTTTCTTGCGTTTTCATTGAGCGCCCAAACATTTAAGGTAACATTATAGCAGCCGGATTTTTTGGCAAAATTAAGAACATATTTATATAATTCCGTGCCGATATGGCGGCCGCGGCAATTTTCATCAACGCAAAGGTCATCTATGTAAAGTGTTTTTACATTACACATTGCGCCTGAATGAGCACATTCAAATATACAAAACGCATAGCCGAGGACGGTATCGTTATCATCAACAGCAGCAAATACCGGGGTTTTATCATCCAAAAGAATCTTATTAAGTTCATCATCCGTATATTTCTTTGCTCCGGCTTTAAAAAGGTCCGGGCGGCCGTCCGAATGTACTTTATTTACCTGAAAAAGCAATTTATCAATCTGCGGAATATCTTTACTTTCCGCTCTTCTTATAACCATATTATCATCTCGCTTGCTTTAACTATATTTAAAGAAGCCCGGGCGGAGCGCTCGGGCAAAGTTGAAATATTTTACTCATTATCTGCGGAAAAAGACTTGAGTTTTTGAAAGGTATCTTCGCTGATATCGTGTTCTATCTTACAAGCCTCTTTCTCTGCCGTTTCTTCATCGACGCCGGCTTTCATCAGTTTATTTTTAAAGAAAAGGTGGCGCTCATAAATTGTTTCAGCAATCTTTTTACCGCTTTCAGTCAAATTCAAACAGCCGCTTTCGTCAACATCAATAAAGCCGCCGTCCCTTAAAATTGAAACGGCGTGGCTGACGCTTGGCTTGGAATAATTCATAAAGCCGGCGACATCAATTGAGCGTACATACCCCTTTTTATTTTTGATAATGAGGATTGCCTCTAAATAATCCTCGCCTGAGGAATGAATTTGCATAAAAATCACCAAACACTTAAATTATAAATCATTTTATTTCATAATCCGAAACGCAAAGCAAATCACACGCTTTTTTAACCTCTTCATCAGTAGGAACACGGGCGTCTTTAAGGGAATAATCTATGCCGAGTTTTTCCCATTTAAAAAGGCCGAGGGTATGATAGGGCAGCACCTCTACCCTTTTAACGGTTTTAAGAGATTTTATAAAATCGGACATATCCTTCAACCCTGATTCATCATCAGTAAGTTCCGGGACAAGCACATGACGAATCCACATATCCTTACCGTTATCGGATAGATACTTTGCCATTTCAAGGATATTTTTATTGGTGTGCCCCGTTAGGGCAATATGCTTTTGCTCGTCTATTTCCTTAAGGTCAAGCAGAAACAAATCCGTAACTTTAAGAAGTTCATTAAAGCGCGAAATAAACGGTTCGCTGAATGAAAACGGCTGACCCGCTGTATCAACTGCGGTATGAACGCCCTTTTCTTTTGCAAGGCGGAAAACCTCGGTTACAAACTCAATCTGCAGGAGCGGTTCGCCGCCGCTGATAGTTATACCGCCGGACTGAAGATTTTTTCCCCAGTAATTATGATACTTCCACGCTTTTGCGAAAAGGTCCGAAGCAGTCCACTCCTCGCCTGCCGAACTCCATGTTTCGGGATTATGGCAATAGCGGCACCTCATGGCGCAGCCCTGGAGAAACGCCACAAAGCGCACTCCGGGGCCGTCCACGGAACCGAAAGTTTCAAGCGAATGAACTTTACCTATTATATCTTTATTATTACATTCTGTCATGGCAGGTACGGGCAATTACATCAAGTTGCTGCTCGCGGGTAAGGTCAATAAACTTAACCGCATAGCCGGAAACACGGATTGTGAAGTTTGCGTACTCTTCTTTTTCGGGATGCTCCATAGCGTCAATAAGTTTTTCCTTGCCGAAAACATTTACATTGAGGTGGTGAGCGCCCTGGTCAAAATAGCCGTCCATAACCTGAACAAGATTATTAATTCTTTCGCCCTCGTTATGGCCGAGAGCATCCGGATTAATAGTTTGGGTATTTGAAATACCGTCAAGAGCCCAGTGATACGGAAGTTTTGCAACAGAGTTAAGAGAGGCAAGAAGACCGTTCTGCTCTGCGCCGTAACTTGGGTTTGCACCCGGTGAAAGCGGAGCACCTGCGGGTCTGCCGTCCGGCATACTGCCCGTTGCCTTGCCGTATACAACATTAGAAGTGATGGTAAGAATAGAAGTTGTAGGCTCTGAATTGCGGTAAGTATGATGGCGCTTAATCATTTCAAGGAAAGTTTTAAGAAGCCATACAGCGATATTATCCGCACGGTCATCATCATTGCCGTATTTCGGGAAATCGCCCTCTGTTTCATAATCTACAACAAGGCCGTTTTCATCTCTGATTGTTTTAACTTTAGCGTACTTAATAGCGCTGAGCGAATCTACAACATGAGAGAAACCGGCAATACCTGTTGCGAAAGTACGGCGCACATCGGTATCAATAAGCGCCATTTCCGCCGCCTCATAATAATACTTATCGTGCATATACTGAATAAGATTAAGAGTATTTACATAAAGCCCGGCAAGCCAGTCCATCATAACGACATATTTTTTCATAACTTCGTCATAATCAAGATACTCGCTTGTGATAGGAGCGTAAGGCGGGGCAACCTGATCGTGGGTTTTAGTATCAACGCCGCCGTTTACTGCATAAAGCAGGCACTTTGCAAGGTTTGCGCGGGCGCCGAAGAACTGCATTTCCTTACCGGTTTGAGTTGCCGAAACACAGCAGCAGATGGAATAATCATCGCCCCAAACAGGTTTCATAACATCGTCATTTTCATACTGGATGGAACTTGTTTTAATAGAAATATACGCTGAATATTTTTTGAAAGCCTCAGGAAGAGCGCTTGAGTAAAGCACCGTGAGGTTAGGCTCCGGAGACGGACCCATATTTTCAAGAGTATGGAGAAAACGGTAATCGGTTTTAGTTACCATTGATCTGCCGTCCACTCCGATACCGCCTACTTCAAGCGTTGCCCAAACCGGGTCGCCGCTGAAAAGTTGATTATAAGACGGAATACGGGCAAATTTTACCATACGGAATTTCATAGTCATATGGTCGATAATCTCCTGCGCCTCGCTCTCGGTGAGAACTCCGTTTTTAAGGTCGCGCTGGAAATAAATATCAAGAAATGTAGAAATTCTGCCGACGCTCATTGCGGCGCCGTTTTGAGTTTTGATAGCGGCAAGATAACCAAAATAGAGCCACTGAGCCGCCTCTTTGGCATTTGAAGCCGGCTGAGAAATATCAAAGCCGTAAATCTTTGCCATTTCTTTCATACCCTTAAGGGCATTAATCTGCATTCTGATTTCCTCACGAAGGCGGATAACATCATCCGTCATAGTTCCGTCGCCGCAGTTGGCGAAATCCTTTTCCTTATCCTCAATAAGAAAATCAATGCCGTAAAGCGCTACACGGCGGTAGTCGCCGACAATTCTGCCGCGGCCGTAAGTATCCGGAAGGCCGGTAATAATTTTATTGTGGCGCGCTTTTTTCATTTCGGGAGTATAAGCGTCAAACACAGCCTGATTATGAGTTCTGCTGTACTCCGTAAAAATTTTATGAAGTTCGGGGTCCGGTTTATAACCGTATGTTTCGCAGGACTCCTCCGCCATTTTTATGCCGCCGAAAGGCATAAACGCTCTTTTAAGCGGTTTATCAGTCTGAAGACCTACAATCTGCTCCAAATCTTTTGTATCCTCGCTGATATAGCCGGGGCCGTATGAAGTGAGTGTGGAAACGACTTTGGTTTCCATATCAAGAACGCCGTTCTTAGCGCGCTCTTCTTTTTGAAGTTCCTGAAGAATACCCCAGAGTTTATCTGTTGCCTCGGTAGGGCCTGCAAGGAAAGACTCATCGCCGTCGTACGGCTCATAGTTTTTCTGAATGAAATCACGGACATTGACTTCTTCTTTCCAAATACGGCCTTCAAAGCCGTTCCACTGCTTAAAATCAGTCATTATAATCCTCCTGATAAAATTCCAAATTGCGGCAAATGCCGAATATTTTGTGGTTAAGAGCAATTTTTGCCCTAAATATGGTTAGCAAGTGCTAACTTGGATATTTATAATATCACCTTTTAAACCAAAATGCAATAGTAAATATCTATAACATTGAAAAGTTTAAAAGGCGGTTTTTATTGATTATATATAAAATTAATAAAACAGCGGTTTCAGCATTAACGGGAAAAAATGTTTCCGCCGCTGCAATCAACGGCAACAGTAAGCGGAAAATCCTCAAATCTGAGTTTTTTTACGGACTCACAGCCGAGGTCATCATACGCTATAACGGAACATTCCTTAATACACTTTGACGCAAGCGCGCCCGCTCCGCCGATAGCGCAAAGATATACTGCCTTATTTTTCTTTATGGATTCACAGACTTTTTCGCTACGCTCGCCCTTGCCAATCATAGCGGCAAGTCCGTTATCAAGCAGCAGAGGGGTAAAGACATCCATTCTGCCGGAAGTGGTGGGCCCGCACGCGCCTACCGCAAGACCCTGCGGCGCAGGAGTGGGGCCGGCATAATAAATAACAGCGTTTTTGAGTTCAAACGGAACTTTTTCGCCGTTTTCTATTGCAGCGGCAATCCGTTTATGAGCAGCGTCCCTGGCGGTATAGACAGTACCTGAAAGGATAACCCTGTCCCCCGCTTTCAGCAAAGGGGCGTATTCACGAAGTTGTGATGAATTCAGTTTATATTCCATAGATATTACTTACTTTCCAGTTCCTTAAGGCGATGTTTAAGGGATTCATTTTCTTCCTCAAGAGCCTGCAAAACGGCTATATTTTGATTGAGTTCCCTGTTTGCCTCTTTAAGTTGAAAATCAAGATTTGAATTTATAATCTCCAGCCGCTGACATTCGAAATTCACATCTTCAAGAGCCGCCATAAGGCGAGAAATCTGCTCTTTTAACACTTCTATATCTGCTTTTTCGCTCATATGGCTCTCCTCCTTTTCAGCGGGAAAATAAAGCGGACAAAGGGGACCGCTCAGCAGCCCCCTCATAATTTTTTATGAATCTATATCTGTATCTTTTTCAATATAGAACCTGCCGAACCAATTAAGTTTAATGGTATAAGCGCTGTCAAGTTCTTCAGCGGCGCTGTTTGCGTCCTCATTAGCAATAGCAGATTCAGCGTTTACTTTCCAAATCGGAGTACCTGTATCGCCTACAAAGTACATAATATGGTAACCATACTGAGTTTGAACGATACCAACATCACCTGCGCTGCGGTCCGGGTCAAGCGCCCAAGATTCAAAAGCGTCAACCATCTGACCGGGAATAACATTTTCATAAAGTCCGCCGTTTGAGGCTGAGCCGGTATCAGTTGTATTTTCTGTTGCAAGAGAAGCAAAATTATCTTCTGTTCTGCCGCTTGAGTTATACTCATCAACAATGCCTTCGGCTGTTTCAAGAGCGGCTGCCCACTGCTCTTCTGTTGCGCTTGTCATATCTGTTGAGTCCTCATCATCAGTTTCGGGAGCGATAAGGATATGGCGTACATTTACGCTTGACGCCTCAGGTATCTCCGCAGGCTGAAGAACATAAACTACGGAAGTTGAATACTGATAAATATCGCCCGCCTGACGGTCTGAACTGAAGAGCCAGTCAAGGCCGGGATAAGTTGTGGAATCATCTTCGCCTTCAGTTGCGGTGGCGATAGCATAGCCCGCGTTCTGAAGTATTGACCTTGTAGCATAAAGTTTTGTTGAAGCCTCGTCCTGGGCGTAATAAGATGTATTGAACGCGGTATCATCACTGTACTGAACACAAAGGTCAGTAAAGTTGGAGCCGTCGCTGTTAAGCGCGTCTTTAAACGCGATAGCGTCATCTTCACTGCCGGCCTCAAAAATTCTGATGCTGACAGCCTGAAAATCATCTATATTTGAATCACGATATGTTTCGAGGTCTGCGTCTGTATATTCTTCGTCCGTAATTGTTTCAGACATTTCGGACTGATAATTCTGAGCGATATAGGAAATAGTTGCCTCACGGCGGAAAACGCTTTCCGTTACGCCCTTGCCCATTGCCTGAACAAGATAAGCGGAAAGGGTGTAGCCGTAATTATTTGCTGAATCCTCATACTGGCTGAGGGTATCTTCAAGTTCGGACTGCTGGTCCTCTGTAATTTCCGGCTCCTCGCCGCCGTTTGCCTTAACGGCCTCATTATAATACATATATGTGGATTTAATACCATCCAAAACCTGCTCATAGAGGTATTCGAGCCAAGTTACTACTTCGCCGTCCTCATTAGTTGTGGTTTGGTCTGAAAGCGGAATATCGAAATCAACATCCAAATTATTATCTTCAAGGCTTAAGCCGTACTGCTCATATGTTTGCTGGGTTGACATAAGGTTGTTATAAGCATTGGCAAAATAATAGTTGAAAGTTGAAACGGGAATATTGATTTTATCGCCGTTTTCATCCTCTATGGTTGCGGCGGTGATACCCGTAGTCCACTGAAGTGTGGAATGGATAAATCCCTTGCGCACCGTGCCGGTTGCTACATAGGCAACAAGCAGGGCGATTACAACTACAACGGCAACAACGCTTTTTATAACCCTTAAGTTATTTGAGGCTATACCGCTCTTTTTGCCGTTTAACGCGTCAAGTTTATTTTTAGCGGAATCAATTTTTTTAGTGAGCGCGGCTCTTGATTTTTCATCCGTTTCGGAATCGCGCTTATCCCTGAGGTCTTTAATCTCTTTTTCTAATTTTGCTCTTTTTTCAGCGGTTTTTTTGGCTTTCTTTTCCTGCCTTGCCGCTTTTTTAGCGCTTTTATCCGGTTTTTCCGAATCGGATATTGAACCTCCGCTCAAAATATCATCATTCAAATCTTTTTTAGCCATTTTCTTCATCCTTACCTAAAAACGAATTTATTTGTATACCATTTTACACTAAATTGCACAATATTACAAGAAAAATTTTAATACTGCTGAGTATCCTGCGACGCAACATAATCACTGCTTGGGTCTGCGTAGTTAACATTTTTCATTCCGAGGCGTGATTTTACCTTAACATTATCAAGCAAATTGAGCATTTCATCATTAAAGCAATCCTGCTCCGCGTCATACATATATTCAGGGCATTTTGAGATGAAAAACATAATGTGATAGCCGTATTCCGTTTGCACAATATCCACATCGCCGTATTTGCGCGATGAATCAAGCGCCCAATTTTCAAAATTCTCCGCAGAACTTCCCGGGGTTATATCTTCATAAGCGCCGCCGTAAAGCCCGCCCTGGCCGGCGGATGTAGTGGCTGTATCATCGCTGTATTCTTCTGCAAGAAGGGCAAATGAAAGTTCCGTTTTATCACCGGCATTATACTCTGCAAGAATTTCCTGCGCCTTATCATAAGCCGCCTGCCACTCTTCATCAGTATAATCTTCATCTGTTGAGGAAGTACTGCTGTCGTCCTCATTTTCATCATCTGAGCCGGGTATCACAAGAATGTGGCGCACTGAATAAACTTCGCTGTCCTCCTCAAGGAAAGGCTGACCCGTTTTAAGAAGCACATCAATAACGCCCACATTTTCATTTACATAGTAAGTGGTGCTGCCCACGGCTGTATTTTCATCAAACATCCAGTTTGCGATATCCTCACCGAGAGAACTTTGAATATCCGTTCTTGCCTGAGTAAACTCAACGGATTCGCTGAGCGCGGCTACCGCTTCGTCCTGAGTATCAAAATACCCCGCTGAAATAAACTGGTCAATAAGGTCTGCGCAGGCTGTCGGTATAAGAGCGCGCATTGAATCAACATCAGTTATCTGCGCCATATATTTTTCGGCATTTTCAATACTCTGCTGCTTTGTGGTATCGTCTGTGGAATCATATTCCATTTCAATCAGGGCATATGAGCAAGATTTGTAATTATTCTGATTTTCCTCAAAATAAGCGTCCAGTTCTTCATCAGTAGGTCTGTCCGTAATACGATACTGATTATAGAATGTGCCCGCAATATAATACTGCTCCATATATTTACGCAGGGTTTCAAGACCGCAATGCGCTCCGAAAGATTCCTCGCAGAACTCATTTACGCCTTGCCCTGCCTCGGAAGCGCTTTCCCTTACCATATCAAGTTGGGATTCGATATCTTCCTTTTGCTCATCGGTTAAAGTAATGCCGGCGTCAACGCCTTTTTCGTAATACATTAGATTTGTTTTAATGCGGTCCGTGGTAGTCTGCTCAAACAAATCAAGCCAGGATATTTCATTGCCGTCTGAATCGGTAGTGTACTGAGTTGAAAAATCCTGAGTTGAATCCAGGTCATAATAACCGTAATTCGCATAATATGTATATTCGTACACAACACTGTCATAGTAATAGTTATAAAGTCCCACGGAAACATCAACATCGCCGACAGTCATTGCAACATTGCCCGGATTCATCTTTTCATTGCTGTTGGGGACGGTATAATAGCGTATACCGAGAATTACAATAATTGCTATTATTACAAGCGCAAGAAGCACTGAAAGCACAACGGAAACCCGCTCTTTTTTTAGAACTATATTCTGCGACTTTACCTCTGTTACAACTTCATCCGCAGGCGCAGACTCATCTGCCTTTTTTGCGCTTTCAAGTTCAAACTCAACTCCGTTTACGCTGTCAAAAACATTGCTTTCAGCGGCGGGGGCGCTTGCGTCAAACTGCCAGTTATCATTTTCCTCATAATTAACGCGGCGTGATTTAGGGTCTTCAGCGCCGGAATCCGAATTATCTGAAACTCCAAACGCATTTTCCGCGCTGGCGTCAAGAGGTTCTGTTTCCTGCTCAAGAGGTTCGGTTCCCTGCTCAAGGGGCTCTGTTTCCTGCTCATCAGGTATATTTTCTGCCGAATCTTTTTCTAACTCATTATTCAAATCTTTTTCGCTCATAAGGACTCTCCCTGCAAAAATCAAAATATAACTTATTATACACTAAGCCAAAATTTATTTCAATAACAAAAGGTTACTTAAATATTAATATTTATTAAGGAAAATATTCATAAAAATATTTTTGTTGAAAACAGGATAAAAATGTAGTATTATGTGAATTAGAATCTTAACCGCTCTGAAGCAGAGCGTTATTATTCTAATTCCATATACGATTGCGCGGCTCGGCAAGCCGTGTAATTTATCGGAGATTGATGCTGAATATGCAAGAGATAAACCATCGGCAGGAAAGCCCCGCGTGGCGGTGGCTGCTTGCCACGGTATTCCTTTTTCCCATACTGCCGGAATACATCAGCCCGTTTTTACTGTTTGCGGCTTTTATAGTATTTAAAGTGCAATGGTCCCGTGAAGGCAAAAAAGCCAAAGTCGGCACCATAGGAAAAGCCGTTATAGCTTTTATGAGCCTGGCGCTTATAAGCGTGCTGTGGAGCAACACAAAACTTGATACGCTTGGCACCGCAGGGCTTTGGTGGGCTGTTTTTCTGATACTTGTAATGATTTACAACCTTGCGGACACAAAGCAGAAAATAGACGAATTACTGAAATCGGCTGTTTTAAGCGGAGTTGTAAACGGAATTGTGGGAACTGTTCAGGTGTGTTCATACGCTCTGTGCAAAGCCGGATACATAAGCAGTAAACTTGTGCTGCCGACGCCTATTTACAAAGATATTGACAAGGCTGTTTACTCATGGCTGCCGTTTGATATAATGACAAATACTTTTGATGACAGGGCAAGCGGGTTCTTTTCCAACCCGAATCTGCTGGCAACATATCTGATATTTGTTTACCCGCTTTCCGTATACCTTTTTTTAAACGCAAAAACAAAAAAGCAAAAAATTCTTTATTTTGCCGCGAATTTATTTATAAGCGCAGGCATAAGTTCCACTATGACGCGCGCAGGGTGCGTTATAGTGCTTGTGGGCTGGGCATTTATGTTTATAGTGCTCATTAAGCGGCACGGCAAGGCGCTGCTTAAGATTCTGCTGCCGACGCTTATAATAATAATTCCGTCCATGCTTGCAAGATACGGCGTTATTTCTATTCCGCCGAACAACCCCGCCGGAACAGGAGAACTTCCGCACGAGGCGGCAACCGCTGCCGCTCAGGCGGCAAAGCAGTCCTCGGCAAACCATTTTGTGATATGGGAAAGCGTGATAGACTACATCACGGAAAACATTCAGGTCTTTTTCGCGGGGCTGGGATTCGGCTGCGAAAGCACCGGAAACTTTCTGCTTGAAAATTACGGACTTGATAAGCCCCATGCTCACAACTTTGTGCTTGAGATATGGGCGGAACTCGGAATAATCGGAATAATTGCGATTTTTGCTGTAATTGTGATAACGGCGGTTATGCTGTTTAAAACAAAAGCGCCGAGCGGCAAAAGATATGACCTAATCTTTTATATATTCACAAGTTTGCTGATGTTCCTCGGATTCGGACTCAGCGACTACATATTTAACTCGCCTAAACAGATAATTCTGTTTATGATGTTTATAGGGCTTACTCAGGCTGTCAGCAGATGCTATGAGCAAAACGAGCCGAACTATATTGAAATCCATCAAGGCGGGAAAAATACAGTGCGTGAACACGCCGAAATGCTGACTTAAAAAAGTAAATTTTTAATGAAATTAAAAAGAGGTTGAGAAAAATTCTCAGCCTCTTTTTATATTCTTATATTCTTTATCTGCCGCGGTCATATGAGCGAAGGCGGAAATGCGCTCCGCAATCCTCACATATTTTGCGGGATTTTTCAATATCTTCGGGCGAAATAACATCAACCACGGTCATCCACACCTCGGCGCCGAAAGCAACACATTCCTTTGTAAATTCAAGCATTGCGGGAAACGCTTTGCCGGGATAGATATTTCTTGTTATTTTATCATACTTTTCCGAAGTGGGGTCATTCAGCGAAACCGAAACAATATCTATAACGGAGCAAATTTCCTCCGCGGTGCGTCTGCCGTTTATAAGGTCTGAAAGTCCGTTTGTATTAATGCGAAGTTTAATATCGGGATAAAGTTTCTTCATATATTTCGCCGTTTTAATAAGATTTTCATAAGCGTTGGTAGGCTCGCCGTAACCGCAGAAAACCGCCTCTGTAACGCCGGTGAAATCATAAGCGTCAACAGCGGCCTTAATATCATCAAAAGTAGGCTCGGTATCGTGCCAAAGGCGTTTAGCGTCGCCGACTGCGTCCGCTTTTTTGCGTATACAGAAAGCGCAGTTGCACGGGCATTTATTAGTAATATTAAAGTATGTATTTCCGTCCCAGGTATAAATTATATCAGCCATTATTTATCAATCTCCTTTTTAAAACGAAGTTTTATTCCCGCTCTGTCAAGCGCAAAAGCGAGAACTACAAACACAACGGCACTGCCGACAGCCTGAATAACATTTGCGGGCAGATCCGCTATTGCGCCCTCCCTGTAAACAATAAGGTCTGTGAGGAAGTAGCCGAGAATTGTTATAATTCCCGAAATAACCGTAAAGGCTGCGGAACGCACGCTCAGCAGTTTTGATTCCTTTTTTGAAATAAGGACAAACGGCACGGCAATGAGCACTTTTATTACGGCGGAAGGTATTGCGTAAACAGCAAAACCTGAAACAATATCAGCGCAGGCGGCGCCTATTGCCGCGGAAACGAACGCCCACGGGCCGCCCATCAGCAGCGCCGTAACATAAATAACCGCGTCGCCCACATGTATGTACCCGCCCGCGCCTATAGGCACATGCAGCATTGTAAGCCCGAATATCATTGCGGCAAACATTGCCGAAAAGCAGATATTTTTTGTAGTTTTATTTATGCTCATAGTTTTATTCATATCAAATCACCAAGCCTTTTTTCAAAATCAACTCCGTCCTGGGAATTTTCTGCCTCTGTTACCGAAATAACATTTGAAATAAATTCCCCGGCAGTGCGAGCCGCGTCAAAAACAGACTCGCCTCTCAGCATCATACCCGTAAGGACTGCCGAAAAAATGTCCCCCGTACCGGAAAAATAACCGCCGCGCTTTGGGGAAAGAAAAGTTTTACATTCACCGCGCGTAAACACGCGGCTGCCTATCAGACCGTTTTCCTCAACTCCTGTTAAAACAACGGCTTTATTTCCGCTTTCAAGCATAATTTGAGCGGCTTTATTTACATTGCTTTCGCCGGTTAAACAGCGCAGTTCTGTAAAATTAGGCGTAATTATATCTGCGCGGCAGGCAAGTTTCTTTATTTCTTCACAAAGACTGCCGGTAAAGCCGTCATAGAGTTCACCGTTATCGCCCATAACCGGGTCAACAACAAAAAGCGCCTTTGTATCGGAGAAAAAATCAAGAACCGTCCTAACCTCCTGGGCCGACGCGAAATATCCGGTCAATATGCCGTCAAACTCAGCGCCGAGTTTTTTCCACTGCTCAAAACAGGGTTTCAAAAACGAGGTCATATCGCAACTGTAATAACTTCCGTATGCCGTTTGATTTGACAGCACGGCAGTCGGCGCGGGGTGCGCCTGAGTACCCAAGGCGGAAAGTACAGGCAGCTGTGCTACGAGCGAGCATTTGCCGAAACCTGAAATATCATTTATAACAGCGCATTTTTTCATCACTTTCACCTGCCGTTTATTTTAGCGGTATTGATTTTCGTTTGATATAATTATATAATGAAATCGGCATTATTTATATGCTCAATTTTAACATTTTTTTAGGGTACAGTTATGAGCAAATATTCCGAAATATACGATTACATTAAAAATGAAATAATAACAAATCAAATATCATACGGTGGGAAACTGCCGTCCGTTCGCAAAGCAAGCGAACTTTTTTCCGTAAGCAGAACCACGATACAAAACGCTTACTTTGCCCTTGCGGAAGACGGTTACATTATAAGCGAGCCGCAGAGCGGATACTATGTTTCATACAGAAGTCCAAAAAAGCAGAACGAGACGCCGAGAAAAGAAAAAAACCGCATAATCTACAATTTCAGCGGGACGGCGGCGGACAGGGAAAGTTTTGACTTTGACATATGGCGCAGGCACATGAAAGCGGCGCTGAGACAAAACGAAAGACTGCTTTCATACAGCGAGCCGCAGGGTGAGGAAGAACTGCGGAATGCCGTTTCCGAATACATACTTGAAAAGCGCAATGTTGCGGCGTCCGCAGACAGAATTGTTATAGGGGCAGGCGTTCAGAGTCTTCTGCATGTGCTGTGCGCGCTTATTGACAAGGGGCAGACTGTTTCTTTCCCGGACAGAAGTTTTGTTCAGGGAACGGCGCTTTTTGAGGACCATGGCTTTGAAGTGCACTACAGATACAAAGACGCCGATATAATTTATGTTTCCCCCTCTCACATGACGCGCTGGGGCGATGTTATGCCGAACAGGCGCAGAATTGAACTGACTAGATACTCGGCACAGTGCGGAAGCCTTGTTATTGAAGATGATTACGAAAGCGACTTTCAGTACAACAGCATGCCGACGCCTTCTCTGTATGCGCTTTCCGGCGGAAGCAATGTTGTCTATATAGGCTCATTTTCAAGGCTGCTGCTGCCGTCAATAAGAATAAGTTTTATGATACTTACAAGCGAACTTGCCGAAAAATACAGGCAAAACATTTATAAATTCAGCCAAACTGCAAGCAAGACGGAGCAAATTGCGCTGAGCAGTTTTATACGGGACGGAAGACTTATGGCGCAGATAAGAAAAACCAGAAGATTTTACACCGCCAAAACAAAATTATTTTATAATATATTGAAAAAAACATTCCCGGGTTGTAAAATAGAAATCAGTGAAAACCTGCTGCAGGTAATTTTGCAAACACCGTTTCACGGTGAAATTTCCGACTTCGGCAAAAGCGGAATAAAACTTTATGTGGAAAAATATGAAAACGGGGTTATAACGCTTGTGCTTAGCCCCGGAGGAATTGAGCAAAACAAACTTGAAAGTGCGGCAAACGCCCTGAAAAAGTCAATAGAAAATTAGAATTTTTGTTCTAACAGTCCTTATTTACGGACTATGGCAGTATTACATATTGCAATTGTTTTTATATCGTGTAAAATGAAAAATGTAAGGAAAAAACACGAAAAAAGGAGACTTGCAATATGAAAAACGCTATTAAGAACATTTTACTTTTTGTTGTAACGGCTGCCGCGGGATTTGCGGTAATGTCCCTCCCGTTCAGGCTTTTTGAGGAACTGAGCCAAAGCGAAATGCGCCTTGTGCTTGCGGCGGAAGTTGCGGCGCTGGCAATTATATTCAGCGCTGTATTTTTAAGCAAAGAGGCACGCGAACAAAAGAAAAAAAGAAAAGCGGCAGAAAAAAATATACGCTGGAAAGAAATGCTCAGGCAGATCAGCGATACCGGCTCCCGCAATGAAGATTTTGATTTTGCCGCATAAGAAAAAGGAGAAATCATATGCCTAATTTAAGCGAATTTTGCACATGCACAAATTACAAATGCAAACTGCACCCGAGAAATCATGACAAAGGCTGCGCGCCCTGCATTGAAAAGAATTTAAAAACGAAGGAAATGCCGAGTTGTTACTTCAACCTGTTTAAAGACGCTGATAAGCGCGCTTCTGACGGGTTTGAGGCATTTTGCGAACTTGTGAAAAACAGCGAATACAAAGATTAACGGAGGCTGCCGCCACATAAGCGGCGGCTTTTTTGCTTAAAAACTGCAATAATCTGCCGTGTTTAATTAATTCATACGGAGGAAAATATGGAAAACGCCAAGGTCATTAATCTAAAAGACATTAAGTTTGAAAACGGTTTTTGGAAAGAAATGCAGGAACTTGTAAGGAATGAAGTTATCCCCTATCAGTCAAAAGCGCTGGACGACGGAATTGACGGCGCAGAGCCGAGCCGCTGCAAGGAAAATTTCAGAAAAGCGGCAAAAGCGCTTAGACTGAGAAAAAGCGGCGTAAAAACTCCTGTTTACCCCACGGACAAATGGCATTATACAGAAGAAGCCGGCGCATTTAAGGGCTGGGTATTTCAGGATTCAGATTTATATAAATGGATAGAGGCGGCGTCATATTCACTTATAAATCACCGCGATTTAAAACTTGAAAAAGCGGTTGACGGCGCAATAGAACTGATTTGTTCCGCCGCCGAGGACGATGGTTATATTGACACTCTTTACACTATAAACAATCCCGCGGCAAGGTTTGAAAACCTGCGGGATTTTCACGAACTATACTGTTTCGGCCACCTTGCCGAGGCGGCATGCGCTCATTATTCGGCAACGGGCAAAAAAACGCTGCTCAGCGCCGCGGCGCGGTTTGCAGACCTTATCTGCAAAGAATTCGGCGAAGGCGGTATCCAGGGGTACGGAGGCCACCCCATAGCGGAAGAGGGACTTTTAAAACTATACGGCAAAACAGGCAAGCGGGATTATCTTGATACGGCGCGTCTGTTTATTAACCGGCGCGGCACACGCCCGTATTATTTTGACCTGGAACGCGGCGAAACCACCCCGAAAGGCGAAATAAAATACACATATAATCAGGCTCATCTGCCCGTAAGAGAGCAGAAAGAGGCGGCTGGGCACGCGGTGCGCGCAGTTTATCTTTACACTGCTATGGCGCACCTTGCAAGGATTGATGATGACAGTGAACTTTTAAATACCTGCAAAGCGCTTTTTGACGATATAACTGACAAAAAAATGTATATAACGGGCGGGATAGGCTCAACAAAAGAGGGCGAGGCGTTTACATATGCGTACGACCTGCCGAACGGCACCGCATATGCTGAAACATGTGCCTCAGTCGGAATGATTTTTTTTGCGCGCAGAATGGCGCAGGCTGATTTTGACTCAAAATATTTTAATACTGCTGAAAAATGCCTGTATAACTGCGTACTTGCCGGAATGGCGGAAGACGGGAAATCATTTTTTTACACAAACCCGCTTGAAATTGACCCGAAAACGCTTGCGGCTGACGAACGGAAAAGCCACATAAAGGCTGTTAGGCAAAAATGGTTTGACTGCGCCTGCTGCCCGCCGAACATTGCGCGCCTTATTTCAGACCTGGGCGAATACTGCTTTATGGAAAATGACGATACGATATTCATAAATCTGTATGAAAACTGCAAGGCAAAATTTGATAACGCCGAAATTGAGATTAACGGCGACTACACCGGCAGCGGAAAAATATCGGTTAAAATAAAACCTGCCGAGCCGGTAAAAATAGCCTTTAGAATTCCGGACTGGAGTGATAATTATATATTCAGCGTGAAAAATCCGTTTGTAAAAAAAGGATACGCATATTTTGAAATAAATGAAGAACAAACTATTGAGGCTGATTTCAGCCCGAGGATAAAAATAATGCGCTGCAATCCGAAAGTGCGCGAAAACATAGGCAAAGTTGCTGTAACGCGAGGCCCGTTTGTTTACTGCCTTGAGGAAAAGGACAATTTATCAAATCTGCATATGCTGAGGCTTGCGGAGCACCCTAAGTTTTCATTTGACGGCGAAAATATTTTTGCAAACGGATACAGAGAATATTTTAGCAGCACTGCGCTTTACAGCGAATACCGCCCGGTAAAAGAAAAACTTGTGCATTTAAAATTTATACCGTACTATAAATGGGCAAACCGCGGTGAAAACGAAATGGCGGTTTACATAAGATACCGTTAACAAGCGCCGATAAATAATAAACAAACGCTTTTGCATATTGAAAACTCCATAAGACAAAAAGAAATGCCGCACAACCGTGCGGCATTTTAATTTTAAGGATTATCTTAATTTACATTATTTATTTTGATTATAAGAGTTTTTCAAACCCTTCGGTTGTGTATTCCTCACCGTTTCTCTTTTTCTTAAGTTGAACCATAAGCGCTTCAAAGCGTTCCCTTGTCATAGGATAAAGGATAACGAAAATGATTGAAACAAGCAGCATTGCGGCGGGGATAATAGTTGAAATATTTTCCATACCGTTTACAATATCAGGGTCTGTTACACGCTGAATGAGCGATTCAGAGCCTGCTACATCGCCTGAGGAATCATAACCGTAAGCGCCGAGAAGTACGCCCGCCATAAGAATACCGAAAGCGGAGCCGAATTTCTGAACCAACTGCGGCAGCGCGGTAATAGTGGATTCCTTTCTTGTGCCCGTCTTAAACTCATCAAGCTCAACCAAATCGTAGCCCATTGAATAAAACAGAGTCCAGAAAGTGCCTGTGCCAATTCCGAGCACTGCGGGAGCAACAACGCACATAATTCTGAATCCGCCGATTTCGGCGTCAAGACCGATTATTTTAATAAGCACCTCGCCTACGCAGGCAATTGACAGAAATACAATAGCGGCAAATCGTCTGTCCTTCTTATGAGCAACTTTTTCAACAATCGGCACAACGACCGCCATTGAAATAACGAGCGAAATTATAACGGCAACGATACCGGTATCATAATCCATACCTATACAATCTATAACCATATAACTGAGATTTGACTGAATCATTGATGAAGTTGCAAGGAAAAAGAATACGAAAACGAGGAAATATTTTGCGGGTTTCATACGCAGGATACTGCCGAAAGATTTGAAAGTATCCTTAATTGAGCCGACTGACTGACCGGGAACTGCCTTTTTAGGCTCATAAACGCCCTTTAACGAATTACAGCAGATAAAGCCGAGGGCAACAGCCATTATGCTGATTATAGCGGCAACAACGGCATAAGCATTACTTTCAAACCGAGGAGTAAGGATAATTGCAACCGTGGGAACGAGCGCCGGCAAAATGTTGCCGAGACCGACAGCAACGGCATTGAGGAGCGAAGAAAACGAACGGATTTCAGTACGCTCATCATAATCCTCCGTAATTTCAGCAACGATGGCATAATACGGAATAGTATACATTGTATAAAATACCCACAGGCACATCGTTATGAAAGTATAAAGTAAAATTTTTGCAAGTTGAGATGAAAGACCCGCGCCTATACTCGTCCACGCGACAATAAAGACGAGGCCGAGCGGAACGAGCGCCATTTTCATAACCTTGCGTTTATCAACGCCTGGGCGGTCGGTATAATTACCTATCATAGGATCCGTAACGGCGTCCCAGGCGATTGAAATGAAAATAATAATTGAACTGAACGCCGGTTTTATGCCGACTATTTCAATAAGAAATGTTAAATAATATGTATAAAACATATTATAGATAAGCGATTCGGTAAATATACCGAATGCGTATCCTGTTTTTTTCTTTTTGGTAAGAGTACTTTTACCAGCCATTATTACACCTTCATATCAAATATAAATTACCTCTCCGATAATATTTTACATCAATATCACTAAAGGCGCAAGTATTTGGCTGAATTTAACTATTAAAATTCGGTATTTGCATTATAATTTATTTTCTTTTGGCGTCTTTATTCAAATTATCCCGCCACTCAGTGCCTAAAGGCCGGCCTACTCTAAGGTTTGAAACAGCGGCGCATATATTATCATAAAGTTCATGCGTACCCTGCGAATCTGCCTGATAATTCGCCGCGCACTCCTCACAAATACCTATATCCGCGGCGGATTCAACGGCGTCTATATTAGCGCCTATAAACATAAACTCCCAGCCGTATTTTTCCTTTTGGCGGTTTATCATATCTTTTACCTTATTTGCGGAATAATAACGGCTTGCATTTTCTAATCCGTCAGTAATTATAACAAACAGAGTTTTTGACGGCACATCTTCTTTTCTTGCGTATTTATGCACATTTCCGATATGGTGAACGGCAAAGCCGACCGCGTCCAAAAGAGCGGTGCAGCCCCTGACATAATAATCTTTATCAGTCATAGGCTTAACGGAATCAATGCTTATTCTGTCATGCAGGACCTGCCTTTCGTTATCAAAAAGGACTGTTGAAACCAGCGCTCTGCCGCTTTCTTTCTTTTGCTTTTCAATCATAGAATTGAAACCGCCTATTGTATCCGCCTCAAGGCCGGACATTGAACCGCTTCTGTCCAAAATAAAGACAAGTTCCGTAAGGGTATCGTTATTTTGTTTGCTTGTTACTTTTGTGTTGATTTTTTTCATAAAAATCACCAAACCTTTCATAATTTATTACATTTACAGTATAACTTTTCCAAACAAAAAAAGGTCGCCTGCCGGGCGACAAAAAAGAACCGATGATAACATCGGTTCTACAGGCTGTCGATAAAGTCGGTTGCACCGCGCGTAACTAAAAATACAGCAGACTATCATAAAAAATAAATAAAGCGTAATAATGAAATCATAAATTCATTAAGTCAGAACTTAAAACAGAAATGCCGCACAACTGTGCGGCATTTGCGCTTTCCGCCTTTAAGAGTTGACAAAAGCCGAAACCAATATGCTGAAAATACGCCGGCGCGGCGATTTTTCACTTTTTCACCGTTGATGGGCGTTAGCACATCTGCCGTCTCAAAAGCAAAAACTCATCCACGCCGGACGCATTTTCAGTGCAGTGCAGTTTTAAACGAGTTGATTTGTGTGTGGGCAAGGCATAAAATTGCAGGTATACTTGTGTATGCCGAAATTTTTAACGCGGCACTCGCGCAAAGCAACCGTTTAAAACCATATTGTTTTCGGCTTTTGGCAACTCCAGACCGTACCTCTGTACGCCTACAATCCGTCAAATGCGAAATCCAACTCGATTTCTCG